>NZ_JBFASO010000007.1:0-209636 GCF_040677775.1 Micromonospora sp. NPDC053740 | reverse complement strand
ACACCTTTCTGGCCCGCGCCCAACCCCGCCCCGGTCGCCACCCGGGTTGACTTGTCGCCGCTACCCCCCTCGCTTGGGGGCGCGGCGCGCCGGCCCCGCCGGCCCGCCGCGCCGCCGACGATCGATCAGCTGCCGAAGAAGACCTCGGCCTCGGCGTACCGCTCCAGCGGCACGGTCTTCAGCTCGCGGGTGGCCTCGGCGAGGGGCACCCGGACGATGTCGGTGCTCTGCATCGCGACCATCTTGCCCCAGTCGCCGTCGTTGACAGCGTCGATGGCCTGCAGGCCCAGGCGGGTGGCGAGCACCCGGTCGAAGGCGGTCGGGGTGCCACCGCGCTGGATGTGGCCCAGCACCACGGTGCGGGCCTCCTTGCCGGTCTTGGCCTCCAACTGCTCGGCGAGCCACTGGCCGATGCCGCCGAGGCGGACGTGGCCGAACGAGTCGAGCTCCTGGTTGGCGAGCACCATCTGGCCGTCGAGCGGCTGGGCGCCCTCGGCGACCACGACGATCGGGGCGTACTGGTGCTGGAAGCGCTTCTCGACGTAGCCGGCCACCTGGTCGACGTCGAACTGACGCTCGGGCAGCAGGATCACGTTCGCGCCGCCGGCAAGACCGGCGTGCAGGGCGATCCAGCCGGCGTGCCGGCCCATCACCTCGACGACAAGGGTGCGGTGGTGGCTCTCCGCGGTGGTGTGCAGGCGGTCGATGGCCTCCATCGCGATGTTGACAGCGGTGTCGAAGCCGAAGGTGTAGTCGGTGGCACCGAGGTCGTTGTCGATCGTCTTTGGCACGCCGACGACGTGCACGCCCAGCTCGTAGAGCTTGGTGGCCACGCCGAGGGTGTCCTCGCCGCCGATCGCGATCAGCGCGTCGACGCCCTGGGCGGCGAGGTTGTCCTTGATCCGCTCGACGCCGTTCTCGATCTTGAACGGGTTGGTCCGGGACGAGCCGAGGATGGTGCCGCCGCGGGGCAGGATGCCGCGAACGTCGGCGATGTCCAGCGGGCGGGACAGACCCTCGAGCGGGCCCTTCCAGCCGTCCCGGAAGCCCACGAACTCGTGACCGTAAGTGGCGACGCCCTTGCGGACCACCGCCCGGATGACCGCGTTGAGACCGGGGCAGTCGCCGCCGCCGGTGAGCACGCCGATACGCATGATCCGCTCATCCTCCTGGAGCATCAGGTAAAGCCCGATATGCCCCAGGGTATGTGTCAGGTCAGACCATCGGCGCCGTTGCCGGCCCGGGGCGGGCCGTCACTGCGAACTGTAGTCGGCCCGCCAGTACGACGACAGCGCGCCCCGGGCATCCACCCCCGGTCAGTAGGTCACCTCGTGGTTCTCGCCGGCCTTCGGTGGCCGGCCGGTGACCGCGGCCCTCGCGTAGTCGAGCAGGTTCACCACTGTGCTGTTCGGCGAGTCCCAGTACTCGGCGGAGCTGGCGTGCACCTTGATCAGCGTGAGACCGGAGGTGTCCAGCCCGTCGGGGAACCACGCCTTGAGCAGCGGGTTCCACAGCCGCTCGGCCCGAGCCCGGTCGAACCCCTCGGTGGCGGTGCCGGAGATCGACACCCAGGCGTTGTGCCTCTGGTCGGAGAAGGCGACGTTGACCTCCGGGTTCACCCGGATCTGGCGGACCTTGGCCGAGTCGGCGTAGGCGAAGAACCACAGCTCGCCGTCGAACTCGGCCTCCTGGAGCCCCATCGGTCGACTCACCTGCCGCCCGTCCAGGGCAGTGGTGGTGAGCATGCAGATCCGCGCGGCCCGGGCCAGGCCGGTGACCCGGGCGCGTGCCTCCGCAGCACTGCTCGGCTGGTCGCTCATGGCAATCTCCCTCGGCTCGGCTGGTCGAACCGTTGCCCGGGACAGAACCGGTCAAACCTACGGCGGCGCGGCCACCACTCAACGGGCTGTCATCGCCCGCCAGCGGGCCAGATTGTGCCGGGCGTCGACCAGAGCGTCGTGCCGGGCCGCGTCCGCGTCCGGCAGGGGCGGCCGACCCCGGTCGTCCCAGAGCTGCCGCAGCTCCTTGGTGTAGCGGGGAATCTCCCGGGGCAGCGCCGGCATCGCGCCCCAGAGCTGGGCGAGCACCACGTGGTCGTACGCGGCGAACCACGCCCACAGCTCCAACTGCTCCCCCGGCCGGTCCCGGATCGGCTCCATCAGGAAGTCGTACAGGTCGTCGCGGATGCGCTCACGCGAGCGCCAGGCCCGGTCCGCCGGGGAGGGCAGCTTGTCCAGCACGTTGCGTCGAACCCAGGGCACGGCGCGGGAGTCGTCGAACTCGGTGGAGACCGCGTAGAACTCGCGGCCGTACTCGTCGACGACACCGATCGAGACGAGGTCGACTGTCGTGCCGTCCTCGATGAACTCGCAGTCGTAGAAGTAGCGGTAGACCATTCCGGGCATCCTCGCCCACCGCCGGGCGGCCGCGTCCGGCGGGGCCCGCCCGGAGGGCGACCGGGTCACGGCGACACCTCGTGAACGGCGCGTCGCAGCTCGTGACGGTCACGGAAGTGCTTCGAGGGGTGTACAGCAAGCGACCGGACCGTCATGATCTGATGTGTACCGCTACCGGACGCCGAATCGGTGTCAGTTCACCTTGTCGGGGCCCATCAGGTTCGCCCGGTGAGCGAGTTGTGGTCCATGACCGGGGGAGGGGTTGGGCCGTGGAGGTTCGCCTGCCGGAGCCGGGTGACGCGCTCACGGGTGTTGAGATGTTCGCCGGGCTGGAGCCCGAGGTGCGGCAGCGCGTCATCGCTGCCGCCGTTCCGCGCACCTACCGCAAGGGCCAACTGCTCTTCGTGGAGAACGACCCCGGCGAGTCCCTGATCGTGCTGCGCCGCGGCGCGGTGGCGGTCTTCCGCACCGCACCCACCGGCGAGCGGGCAGTGCTGTCGGTTATCCGTCCACCGGACGTGCTCGGTGAGGTCTCCCTGCTCGACGCGTCCACCCGGTCCGCCTCGGCGGAGGCCATCGAGGACTGCGCGGCGCTCGCGCTCTCGCGGGGCGCGTTCATGGAGCTGGTGCACTCCAACCCCCGCATCCTGGACGCGGTGATGCGCTCACTGGGCGGGCTGATCCGCCGGCTCACCGAGCAGAACGCCGACCACGTCTTCCTCGACCTGCCTGGTCGGGTGGCGAAGACGCTGGTGCGGCTGGCCGGCGAGAGCCAGGCGCCGATGATCACGATCGAGCTCAACCAGAGCCAACTGGCCGAGATGGCCGGTGGTTCACGACAGAGCGTCAACCAGGCGATCGGCTCGTTCGCCAGCCGTGGCTGGCTGCGTACCGAGGGCCGCCGGATCGTGGTGACCGACGTGGCAGCGCTGCGCCGCCGCGCCGGCATGGCCGACCGCTGACCGACCGGCCCGCGCCGGCCGTCCCGACGACCCGGTCTCCGGTGTGGACGCCCGTCATCCGTTGCCGGCCAACCCACCCGCGCGCACCGTTGATGCCGGCCGCCACTGGCAACCGGCATCAACGAACGGGCTGGACAGACGGGTGCGGCCGGTGGACCGATGGCCCGCCGACCGCACCCGGGAAAATCAGTTCTCCGTGCTGTCGGCCGGCGGCGCACCCGGCCCCGGCCCGATCTTCTTCGGATCGGTCGGCTTACCAGCCGTGGACGTGCTCGACGAGGTGGTCGTGGTCTCCCCCGACCCGCCCGACTGACCCTCAGGCTCTTCCACCATGCCCTGCTCCTCCAGTTCGGCGAGAGTGACCGCATCGACGTCGATCGTGTCCCCCGGCGCCCACAGCGTGCCACCCGGATCGGTCCACGAGGCGGACAGTCGTACCTGCACGGCACTCTCCCTGACATGAAACTTCCTGGTACGGAACACTAACCCCGACCGATCGATGCCGTTGCCCGTCCGCACGTCGGGTACCCGACTGGGCCGATCGGCCGTGATACTGACCTCTTTCGCCGACGGAGCTGAACATCGACCTCAAGTGTGGACACTGCGCACGCGCGGCCGGGCCGGACGACCGCTTCTGCGGCGGGTGTGGCCAGCCGCTCGGGGTCAACTGTGCGCACTGCGGGCATGCCAACAGCACCGAGGTCAATTTCTGCACCAGCTGCGGTCAACCGCTGCGGGACCACGCCGTCGCGGTGCAGGAGGACCGGCGTCAGGTCAGCGTGCTCTTCGTCGACATAGTGGACTTCACCAGCTACGCGGAGCGGGCCGACCCGGAGCAGGCCCGCGGTCTGCAACAGACCTACTTCGCCACCGTCCGCCGGATCGTGCACCAGTACGGCGGGGTGGTCGAGAAGTACATCGGCGACGCGGCGATGGCGCTGTTCGGCGCGCCGGTGGCCACCGACAACGACGCTCTGCGGTGCGTCCGCGCCGGTCTGGAGCTGCAACGGAGCCTGGCCCGCCAGCCCGCCGGTCCGCAGCCGCCGCTGAGCTTCCGGGTCGGCATCGCGACCGGCGAGGCCCTGGTCGACCTCTCCGCCACCCGCGACGGTGGGCAGGCCTTCGTGACCGGAGACGTCGTCAACACCGCTTCCCGCCTACAGGGGTTCGCCCCGCCGGGCGGTGTCGTCGTCGACGAGAGCACCTGGTCGGCAACCCGACACGAGATGGAGTACGCCGACCAACCACCTGTCACCCTGCGCGGCCGGTCCGCGGTGAGCCGGATCTGGCTGGCCGTCCAGGTGCGACCGCACCGGGACCCGCGCGGCGCCGAACTGACCCCGATGGTGGACCGGGAACACGAGCGCGGCCTGCTGGTCAACGCGCTGCACCGGATGGTGACCGAGCGAACCTCCCAGTTGGTGACGGTGTTCGGCCCGGCCGGTGTGGGCAAGAGCCGGCTGTTGCGCGAACTGGCCCGGCACGCCGGCAGCCTGCCCGGCCCGCCGATCACCTGGCTCGTCGGGCAGTGCCCGCCGTTCGGCGAGAACGTCACCTGGGCCGCCCTGTCCGACATCGTGAAGACCTGGGTGGGCGTGCCGGAGGTCGACGACCCGGTTGCGCTGCGCGAGCGGCTGCGCTCCCGGCTGGGGCAGCTCGCCGACCCGCACGCGACCCGGCTGGCCGAGGCGCTCGGGCCGCTGATCGGCGTACCCGGTGAACGGCTCACCCCCGGCGAGACCGAGGCCGCCTGGCGGCGGTTCCTGCTCGCCCTGGCGACCACCGGCCCGACCGTGCTGGTCTTCGAGGACATGCACTGGGCCGACCAGGCGATGCTCGCCTTCGTCGAGCAGTTGGGCGCGTCGGCGCGCGGCGTACCGCTGCTGGTCGTCGCCACCGCCCGGCCGGAGCTGCGGGAACGACACCCGGCCTGGACCGGCACGATCAGTGGCGCGATGTCCATCTCGGTGCCGCCGATGCACGACACCGACATCGACACGCTCTACTCGCTGCTCCTCGGGCAGGCGACACTGCCCTCCAGCTCGCGTACCCCGTTGATCGAGTTCGCCGACGGCAACCCGCTCTACGCTCAGGAGTACGCCCGGATGCTGCTGGACGGCGGCCTGCTCGACGCTGTCGGTTCGGCCGCCCGACCCGACCTCGACGGTGGCGCGGAGATGCCCCGCACCGTGCAGGCGGTCATCGCCAACCGGCTCGACCTGCTGGACCCTGCCGACCGGGCGGTGCTCCAGGCCGCCGCCGTGGTCGGCGTGGTGTTCTGGGCCGCGCCGGTGGCGATGGCGTTGGGACGGCCGGTGGAGTGGGTGGAGCGTGCGCTGGACCGCCTGCAACGCCGCGACCTGGTGTACGAGCAGAGCACGTCGACGATGCCCGGCCAGCCCGAGTACCGGTTCCGGCACATCCTGGTGCGCGACGTCTGCTACCAGCGGCTGCCCAGGGCCGAACGGGTGCTGCGCCACCAACGCACCGCCGACTGGATGGCACAGCTCACCGACGGCCGGCAGTACGACCTGGCCGAGGTGCTGGCCAACCATCGCTGGGCGGCACACGAGATCGCCCGGACCGTCGGGTTGGACACCGCCCCCTACGCCCCGTCGGCGCGGGCCGCGCTGCACCGGGCGGCCCGCCGCGCGTACGAGCTGCACGCGCTGGACACCGCCGCCGCGCTGGTGGGCCGGGCGCTGGCCCTGGACGTCGGGCCGGACCCGGCGCTGGAGCTGTTCGACGCCGAGCTGGCGTTCTACCGGGACGGGGACGCCTTCCTGGTGGCGGGGGGCACCGACACCCTGACCCGGCTGGCCGGGCGGCTCACCACGAGCGGCGACCGGACGGGGGCGGCGCGTGCCTGGACGCTGCTCGCCACCGCCGCCTGGAGTCGGGCCGACCGCTCGACGACGCTGCACTGCCTGGACCAGGCGATCGGCATCTACGGCGACCTGCCGGACAGTCAGGAGAAGGCGGGGGCCCTGCTGGAGCTGGCCCGGGTGCACATGCTCAACGCGGAGACCGAGCCGGCGTGCACGGCGGCGCGGGCGGCGGCGTCCCTGGCCGAGCGGCTCCAGCTGCGCGAGGTCCAGGCCAACGCGCGGATCACCCTGGCCGTGGCGCGCTACCTGGCCGGCTCCGCCGAGGCGTTCCCGGAGCTGGCGGAGGTGACCGAGCACTGCCGGGTGGAGCGGCTGACCAGTCGACGCCGGGCGGTGCAGAACCTGGCCTGGGCGTTGCAGGAGGAGGGCGACCTGGCCGGCTCGGCCCGGTTGGTCGACGAGCAGCTCACCCTCGACCTGGGCGGTGAGCACAGCCTCGCCACCAGCTTCGCCGACCAGTGGGCGCGGTCGTACTACGCGGGTGACTGGACGGCGGCGCTGGCGATGGCGGCTGAGTCGACCCGACGGCCGACCGCGGAGTGGGATCTGCACATCGTGGCGGTCTCGGGTTGGATGCGCGGGCTGGCCGGAGCCGAGCTGGTCGGACCCGACGGGCCCGACGAAACTGCGGGGTCGGACGCAACGGGTGGGGATCTGGTCGAGCAGGCGCTGGTCGCGGCGCGGCGCACCGGATTCCACCGGGTGCTGCGCTCCACCCTGGCGCACGCCGCTCTCTGTCGGGCGGTGCAGGGCCGCCGCGCCGAGGCGATGGCGCTGCTCACCGAGTTGGACGAGGACTGGCAACGGACCCGGATGATTCCGTTCGCGGAGTGGGTGCCGGCCGTCGGGCACGTCGCCGGGGTGCTCGGCGCGGACGCGGCCCGGCTGGTCCGGAAACTGCTCGACCGGGCGCCCCGGATGACCCCGTGGGCTCACGCGGCCGGTCAGGTCGCCGACGCCACGTTGGCCCGGCACGCCGGGGACGCCTCGACAGCGGCGAACCTGTTGCGCTCGGCGGCGGCGAGCTACGCCCGGATGACCGACGTGACCGACGAGGTCATCACGCTGGCGCTGGCCGTCGGCCCGCTGGCCGAGACCGACCCACAGGCCGCCGCGGCGACCCGCGCCCGCCTGCACGACTTCGCCACCCACCACCACGCCCCCGCCCTGCTCCACCTGCCCTGAGCACCGAGCGGGCCGGCACGGCGACGACTCAGGCGGCCAGCGGCGTCGGGACGGGCTGCTTGAGCTTCTGGGCGTAGACGTCGACGTACTCCCGACCGGAGAGCTCCATCAACTCGTACATGATCTCGTCGGTGACAGCGCGCTCGACGAACCGGTCGCCGGCCAGCCCGGCGTAGCGGGAGAAGTCCAGCGGCGCCCCGAAGCGGATCCTCACCCGGTCGATCCTGGGGATGAGCTTGCCCGGCGGCTGGATCTCGTCGGCGTTGAGCATCGCCACCGGCACCACCACCGCGCCGCTCTCCAGGGCGAGCCGGGCCACCCCGGTCTTGCCCCGGTAGAGCCGCCCGTCCGGGGAGCGGGTGCCCTCGGGGTAGATGCCGGCCACTCCCCCGGCCCGCAGCACCTGCAACTGGGTGTCCAGGGCGGCGCGGGCGGCCCGGCCACCGGAGCGGTCCACCGGAATCGTGCCGGTGCCGACGAAGAACATCCTGGTCAGCCAGCCCTTGATTCCCTTGCCGGTGAAGTACTCGGCCTTGGCGACGAAGGTGACCTTCCGGGCGGTGATCAACGGCGTGAAGATCGAGTCGGAGAAGGAGAGGTGGTTGCTCGCGAGGATCACCGGACCGGTCGCCGGCACGTTGCGCAGGCCCTCCACCTGCGGGCGGAAGATCAGCTTGAGCAGCGGACCGAGGATGACGTACTTCAGCAGCCAGTAGAGCACCGGCGTCCTTTCCCGTGGTGTGCCCGCGACAGCGCCAGCCGTCGTCGCCGCCGAGCCTACGAAGCGAGCGCTCTCACCACAACGGACGACGTTCGGGGGCTGAGGCATCGACCCTTCCCGCGATCACCGAGATCGCACTTGTCGCGCAAGAACGGACAAAGGAGCCCCGCCGCGACCTGCGGGAGCAGCCGTGACTTTGGAAGACGCGACACAACGCACTCCCGGAACCATGCCCTGACGTGTCACGATTCAGAGCACGGCGTGCGGACTGGCGCCGAAGGGCAGCGGTGGCCGCGCCGGAAGGCGCGTTAAGGGGGATGTCCGGGTGTCAGCGGGTGGGGCCCGCCGGGGACGGCGGGACAACGGGCTCGACGCGAACGAGTACGCCGTCGTCGGCGATGTCGATCCGCGCGTCGGTGAGCACCTGCTCGACGTGCTGGCCGCCGGTGGGATCGCCGCCTACCTCCAGCCCTCCGCCGACCTCAACCCGGTCACCCGCACCACCACGGTGCCGGCCCGGCCGGTCGACAGGCTCTACGTCGACCGCTCGCACCTGACCACCGCACGGGACTACCTCACCCAGCTCGCCGACGAGACCGCTCCGGAGCAGCCGCCGGCTCGCGACGAACCGGACATCGACGCCGAGTGGGCGCGGATCGTGGCGGGTTTCCACACCACCTCCACGCCCGGTGACCACCCGTGGCCGGCCTCGGAGGACGTGGACGAACGGGACAGCCGGGACGAGCCGACCTCCGGGCCGCTGGCCCGCTCCGGCACCGACGAACCCGGTCCGACCGCCACCGACGTTCGCCGGCTGCCGTCCGCGACGGACATCTCCGGGATTTCCGTCGGGCGCGGCACCCGACCGGACGAGCCGTCGTTGCTGGACGGGCTGGACACCTTCGGCGCCGACCTGCCCGACGACGAGGACGACGAGGGCTACCACCCGCCGCCACCGCCGCCGCTGCCGCGGGTCAGCAAGTACGCGGTGATCGGCGTGCTCGGGGTGGTCGTCGGGTTCGTGCTGTTCCTCTTCCCGTGGCTGCTCCCGATCGACCGCTCTGCGGTCACGCTGTTCGGCTTCACCGGCATCCTGGCCGGTTTCGTCACGCTGATCTGGCGGCTGCGTCCCGGCGACGAGGAAGACGACGACCCGGACAACGGCGCCGTCGTCTGACGGTCGGCCCGCATCCCGGGACAGCAGCGCCCCGCCGGGTGCGTAACAGTGGTGTAACTTACTGTCAGTAGGAATACCGCTGTACGTCACTTCCCCCGCTGACTGACCGGTTTTTCCTTGCTCGCGGCGGTCAGTCCTCTGCTGATCGGAATGCCCGAGATGCGACAGAGTTCTCTCGTGGTGGTGGCCAACCGCCTCCCCATCGACGACAACCAGGCCCCGGACGGGGCCTGCGAGTGGCGGCGCAGCCCGGGCGGGTTGGTCAGCGCGCTGCACCCGCTCCTGCGGCACACCCCGGCGACCTGGGTCGGCTGGGCCGGTGGCACCGGGCCGGCCCCCGCCCTGCCGGACGTCGACGGCGTGCGGATGCACACCGTCGCGCTCAGCCCGGAAGACCTGCGCGACCACTACGAGGGGTTCGCCAACGCCACCCTCTGGCCGCTCTACCACGACTCCGTGGAACAGCCACAGCACCACCGCCGGTGGTGGGAGGCGTACCAGCGGGTCAACCAGCGCTTCGCCGAGGCGACAGCGGAGGTGGCCGAGCCGGGCGCCGTGGTCTGGGTGCAGGATTACCACCTGCAACTGGTCCCCGGTCTGCTGCGCGCGCTCCGCCCGGACCTGCGCATCGGGTTCTTCCTGCACGTGCCGTTCCCGCCACCGGAGCTGTTCATGCAACTGCCCCGCCGGGCCGAACTGCTGCGCGGCATGCTCGGCGCCGACCTGGTCGGCTTCCAGCGGGTGCAGGCGGCGCACAACTTCGCCCAGTTGGTGACCCGGGTGCTGGAGCTGCCGGCCACCGACCGGCGGATCGGCATCGACGACCGGGTCGTCCGCATCGGCGCGTTCCCGGTCTCCATCGACACCGCCGAGATGGCAGCGCTCGCCGACCGCCCGGACGTGGCCGCCCGGGCCCACCGGCTCCGTCAGGACCTCGGCGATCCCCGGCAGGTGGTCCTCAGCGTGGACCGGATGGACTACACAAAGGGCATCGAGCAGCGCCTCAAGGCGTACAGCGAGTTGCTCGCCAGCGGTGACGTCAAGGTCCGCGACACGGTGCTGGTGCAGGTCGCCATGCCGAGCCGGGAACGTGTCGGCCAGTACCAGATCCTGCGCGAGCGCATCGAACGCGAGGTCGGCCGGATCAACGGCGAGTTCGGCCGGGTCGGTGAGCCCGCGATCCACTACCTCACCCAGCCCTTCGACCGGGCCGAGCTGGCCGCGCTCTACCGGGTCGCCGACGTGATGGCGGTGACCCCGTTGCGCGACGGAATGAACCTGGTCGCCAAGGAGTACGTTGCCGCGCGGGTCGACAACACCGGCGCACTGCTGCTCAGCGAGTTCGCCGGCACCGCCGCCGAACTGTCCCAGGCGTACCTGGTCAACCCGCACGACCTGGAAGGGCTCAAGCAGGGCCTGCGCGCGGCGCTGCGGGCCGACCCGGCCGACACCACCCAGCGGATGCGGGCCATGCGCGCCCACCTGCACCAACACGACATCCGGGCCTGGGCCCGCTCCTACCTGCGTGCCCTGGACGAGGGCGGCAGCCTGATCAGTCGCCTGGCCGGCACCGACACCGGCTCCGACGGCGCGGCTCGGGTGCCCCGGCCGGCCACCCCGGCCGGCAGCCCGGCCGTCCACCCGGCCGGCGGCTGAGCGCCGACGGCTGAGCTCCGACGGCCTGGCCTCTCAGCGCGTCACCGGCTCCTTCTCCAGCCAGTCCAGGATCGCGTCGATCGGCTCCGCCCACCGCGCGTCCAGCATCAGGTCGTGGCCCATTCCGGGAAAGAGCAGCGGGGCCGACCCGTACCGGCGGGCCACCCGGGTCAATGTCGACGCCGGCACCACCCGGTCGTCCGGGCTGCCCAGCACCAACACCGGGGGCGAGCCCACGGCCGGCTCGGCCTCCGGCTCGCCCAGCAGCGCCCACTGGGCCCGCCGACCCGCCCGACCGAGGCGTCCGACATACCGCCGGGCCTCCTCGTCGGGCAACTCGCGGCTGAACAGCTGCCCCCGGTTGAGCCGCAACGGCCCACCGAACACCGCCGGCAACGTGCCCGCCGGGTTGCGACGCAACGCCGCGCCCAGCACCCCCCAGCCGCCGAAGACCGGAGCCACCAGCACCGCGCCCCGCGCCGGGTAGCGGGCCAACGCGTGTGCCACCACCAGGGCCCCGGCGCCGTGCCCCACCAGCACCGCCTGCCGCGGCAGGCTCGCGGCCACCTGGACCACGTCGTGGGCGTACGCCCGCAGCGTCGCATCCGGCGCCGGCTCGCTGCCACCGTGCCCGCGCAGGCTCACCGCGTACGCCGGGAACCCGCGCGACGCCACGTGACCCAACCAGTGCTCGGCGAACGCCCACGCGCCGTGCCCGAACCCGGGGACGAACAGCAGCGGCGGCCGCCCCTCCTCCAGCTCGGGGACCGCGCTGAGCACCTCCCGCCGGGCCGGCCGTACCGGCCGGGACCACTCCCGGCCCCGCATGATCCGCAGCTCGCTCGCGCTCACGGTGCCAACCTTTCGTTCGCGACTGCGGTGCTCGCGAGCTCACTCCTCGCGCTCACTTGCCCTCCAGCTCGACCAGTGCGCGTTGGATGGCGCGCAGGTAGTCGGCGTGCCCGACCTCGAACCAGTGCCGGCTGCTGTCCTTGACCGGCCCGGAGTACCGCTCCCCCGCCCGCTCCCGCACCCGAGACGCGAACGCGGTGGCCCGTTCCGGCCGGTCCCGGCGGGCCTGGAGCAGCCTGGCGAAGAGCACCGTCTGCCAGTGCGACAGGGTGAACAACCCGGAGTCAGGTTGCAGCAGGCCGGCGACGGCCAGGGTCGGATGCCCCGGGGTGAACGCGTTGAGCCACAGCGTGGGCCGGCCCGTGCCCGCGCTGTCGGAGAACACCGACGCGTCGAGGAACTCGAAGCGCGGCAGGTAACCGGTGGCGAAGACGACCACCTCGGGGTCGATCTCGCGGCCGTCGGCCAACTCCACCGCGTACGGGTGGAACCGGGCGACGTCCGGCACCGGGCCGATTCCGCCGTGGCCCACGTAGTAGACGAGCTGACTGTTCGCGATCGGGTGCGTCTCGTACACCCGGTGGTCGGGCTTGGGCAGGCCAAAGCGGGTCAGGTCGCCGACGGTCAGCCGCAGCGTCCAGTGGTAGAGCCACTGCCGCACCCGCAGCGGCACCCGCAGCGCCAAGAGGCTGTCGTTCACCTGGTCGGCGGGGCGACCGAGCACGTACTTCGGCGCGTACCAGTAGCCCCGCCGGGTGGAGTGCCAGCAGCGCGACGCCTGCTGGGCGGCCTCCACGGCGATGTCGCAGCCGGTGTTGCCGGCACCGACCACTAGCACCCGCTTGCCGCGCAGCTGCGCCGGGTCCTTGTAGGACGAGGCGTGCATGATCTCGCCGCGGAACTCCTCCAGGCCCTCGTAGCGGGGCAGCTTCGGCGACCAGTTGTGGCCGTTGGCGATCACCACGGCGGCGTACCGGGCGGTGCGCTCGGGGCCGTACCCGCCGGTGGAGCGGGTGGTCACGTCCCACCGGTCTCCGTCGACGGGCTGGACCCGGATCACCTCGGTGCCGAACCAGATGTGCGAACGCAGGTCGAAGTGGTCGGCGTACCGCTCGAAGTAGGACAGCAGCTGACCGTGGTGCGGGTAGTCCGGCCAGGAGTCCGGCATCGGGAAGTCGGGGAACTGGGTGAACGGCTTCGACGAGATCAGGTGGGTGCTGGCGTACACCGGGCTGCGGTCGTGCCGCCAGTTCCAGGCGCCGCCGACGCCCGTCTCCCGCTCGTAGCAGTCCACGCCGAACCCGTGCTCACGCAGGTTCTTGATGGCCGTCAGGCCGCTGGCCCCGGCCCCGATGACGCAGACCGTGTCGCCCCGGTCGGAGACCGGGCGGCCGTCGCTGTTCGCCGCGGGCGAGGTCGCCTCCGGGTCGGGCCGGCCGTGGTCGGTGGAGGTGGACACCGGGGACATCTCCTTTTGGTACGGCAGGCGTGCCGGTCGCCGCGAAATCCTCTCCACAACCGGGCCGGATGTCCAGTCCTGAGCCGGACGCGCCGACGGTCGAGCCGGGGTCGGGGGTCAGCCGGTGGTGGGTAGCAGCAGGTCGACCAGGACCGGGAAGTGGTCGCTGGCCCGGCGGGTCTGCGGGGTGTCCACCACGTCGTAGTCCACCACTGTGATCCGCCGGTCGACGAAGAGCGCGTCGATGCGTCGGCGCGGGTCGGCGCAGGAGTAGGTGAGCCGTTCGGCCCGGTCGGCCGCCACCGCCGCGTCGGTCAACCCGCGCGACACGGTGGCCCAGGCGGGCCCGTCCGGCCCCTCGTTGAGGTCCGCCCCGGCCAGCACCGGGCTGGTCGCCGCGTCCAGGCCACGCTTGAACTCGGTGGCCTGGGAGGGCCGCTCGGCCGGGTCGGTGGACAGGTGCGACCCGGCGAGTGTGAACCGGGCGTCACCGATCCGGCAGTCGGCGTACGCAGCGCCGCGCAGGTGCCGGCCGGGGGTCAGCGGAAAGCGCTGGCAACGGGTGCCCAGCACCTGGACCCGCAGGCTGGTCAGGAGCAGGTTGCCCAGGGCGGGCAGCCCACCGGCGGCCACCACCAGACCGAACGACTCGGCCAACGTGGCGGACTTCTGCCGCCACCGGAACCGGCGCGGCCCCTCCTGCACGATCACCACGTCCGGCGTCGCGGCCCGGACCACCGCCGCCAGCGCGGCGGTGTCGTCGCGCTGGCTGTGGATGTTGTACGACACCGCGCGCAGCGGCACGCCCATCCCGGACCGCCTCAGATCCGGCGGGCCAGGTCAGCGGCGCCAATCACCCCGGCGCTGTTGCCCAGCTCCGCCGGGAGCACCTCGGCCACCGGCAGGCGACCGCGCTGGGCGAGCGCGTCGAGGTACGAGCGGCGGGTGGGGCCGAGGAGCAGGTCACCGGCGTCGATCACGCCTCCGCCGACCACCAGGGTCTGCGGGTCGAGGATCTGCGCCATGTCGGCGAGGCTGGTGCCCAGCCACCGGCCGATCTGGGCGAACGCCTCGGCGGAGACCGGGTCGCCGCCCTGCGCGGCGGCGGTCACCATCGGGCCGGTGATCGCCTCGGCCTCCCCGCCGGCCAGCTTCAGCAGTGCGGTGGCCCGGTCGGGCTCCTGCCGGGCGCCGGCCCGGGCGAACCGCACCAGGGCGCTGCCGCTGGCGTACTGCTCGATGCAGCCCAGCCGGCCGCACCCGCACTGGTGCCCGTCCGGCACGGCCAGCATGTGGCCCAACTCGGCGGCGATGCCGTGCGCGCCGCGCATCAGGTCGCCACCGAGGACGATGCCGCCGCCCACACCGGTGCCGATGGTGAACATGATCATCGAGTCGTCGGCGTCGCGGGCCGCGCCGTAGCGGAACTCGGCCCACGCGGCGACGTTCCCGTCGTTCTCCACGATCACCGGCAGCCCGACGGCCTCGCTGACGTACTCGCGCAGCGGTTCGTCACGCCAGGCCAGGTTGGGGGCGAAGAGCACTGTCGAACGGCTGGCGTCGATCCAACCGGCCGCGCCGATGCCGACGGCCTCGATGGTCCGCCCGGCAGCCAGCTCGCCGACCAACTCGATGATGACGTCGCGGGTCTTCGCCACGTCATCGGCGGGAGTGTCCCGTCGGGTCTGCACGAGGACCGTGCCGGTGTCGTCCACGACACCGCCGGCCACCTTCGTGCCACCGACGTCGACTCCGATGGTCAGCGTCACCGCTACCGCCCCCCTCTGCTGTGCTGTCCGGCCCAGGTTCCGGCACAGTGCCGGTCCGGGTCGGAAGGTCCCGCGCTCAGGCGCCGTCGCCCGATGCTTCCGCGTCGGCGTCATCGGGCACCCGCGAGGCGGGCACCACGGGACGGGTGGTCGGTGCCGGTACGGTCGCCGTCCCGGCCTCGTCGACGGGTGGTGCGGCGGCCGGGGCGAGTGGGTCCGCCGTCCGGGTGGCGACCGACCAGACATCCCGCTCCGGCGCCGGCTGAGAATCATGCCCGGTACGGGTGGCATCGCGCCACACGTGGTCGTCGACTGTCGCGGTGGGCGGGGCGCTCGGGGGTGGTTCGGGGAGCACGTCGTCGGTGCTCGCGGCGGGTGCCGGCGAGGGCGGGCTGGTCTGCTCGGCGGCCGGCTCGGCGGGGCTCGGCGCGGCCGGTTCCGTCGGGGAGAACGCGCGGAGCAGGCTGGCGACGCCCGCGGCGAGGTCTCCGGCGCCGGTAGCGAGCCGCTCGGCGAATTCCGGACTCGGGTCCCGCAACGCGGCGATGCCCCGACAGACCGGACAGACGCAGCATTCGGCCGAACCGGTGGCGAAAGCACCACCGGCGCCGGGGCGGGCGTCCGGCCCGGCGCTGTGACCGAGGACACCGGACAGCATCCCGCCCAACGAGCCGAGCGCGCCGCCCGCCGAGCCGGCGGAGGCCAGTCGCGCCCCCGCCAGCAGGGTGGCGACCAGCCGCTCCGCCTCTTCCCGGGCCGAACCCGGATCCGTTCCGCCCACCGTCGGCTCCTCTACCGTGCCACCGGACACGTCACTGCGCCGCACCGGTTGCTTCTACCCGGCGCTTGAGCTGCTTCAACGCGGTGTCCATGATCATCTTCTCGGCTTTGCGCCGAAACATCCCGAGCATGCCGACCGACAGGTCGACCTCCAGCGTGTAGGTCACCGTCGTGCTGCCGTCCTGGTTACCCACCAGGTCGTACGAACCACGCTGGGCCTTCTGCATCTTCGACGGGGCGACCAGGTGCCACTCGATCCGGGACAGGTCCTCGGCGTACTCGTAGGCGAGCACGTACTCGTCGGCCATCACCCCGGCGTCGATGGTGAATCGCACCTGACTGGCGTAGCCGTCCTCGTACTCCTCGACGACCTCGGCGCGGCGCACCGCCTCGGTCCACTCCGGGTAGCGCGCGAAGTCGCAGATGACCGCCGTCACCCGATCCGGTGCGGCGCCGATGATGATCGACTGGGTGGAGGAGTCCGCCATGGGGGGAGGCTACCCGCCTCCTGGTTGTCTCACCCCGACCGCCCGCCGGGTAGGTTTCGACACATGCCGACGCCCACGGCGGCGGCCAGCCCGACCAGTGCGAGCACGAAGGAGTGCAGGTGCGCGAGTTTTCCGTCCCGCCGATCGTCACCGTTGGCGACGCGGCCAACCTCACCGATCCGGTCTGGGACAACGCCGAAGTCGCGCCCGACACCGTCCAGTTCGCCCGCCCCACTCCACGCACCGACGGCACCGTCACCGAATGGACCGAGGTGACCTGCCTCCAGTTCCGCGACGAGGTGGCCGCCGTGGCCCGCGGGCTGATCGCCGCCGGCATCGAGCCCGGCGTCCGGGTCGGGCTGATGAGCCGCACCCGCTACGAGTGGACGCTGCTGGACTACGCCATCTGGACCGTCGGCGCGGTGACCGTACCGATCTACGAGACGTCCAGCGCCGAGCAGGCCGCGTGGATCCTCGAGGACTCCAACGCGGTCGCCGTCGTGGTGGAGAGCGAGGCGCACGCCGCACTGGTCGCCGGTGTCCGGCACCGGCTGCCCGACCTGAGCCAGGTCTGGCAGATCGACAGCGGCGGCGTCGACGAGCTGGTCAGCACCGGCGCCGCGATCGAGCTGGCCGAGGTCGAGCAGCGGCGCAAGGCCGTCCGCGCCGACGACCTGGCCACGATCATCTACACCAGCGGCACCACCGGCCGGCCCAAGGGCTGCGTGCTCACCCACCGCAACATGTACGCCGACATCGCCAACGCGGTGCCGGTGCTGCCGAACCTGTTCAACGCCGGCGCGAGCACCCTGCTCTTCCTCCCGCTGGCGCACGCCTTCGCCCGACTCATCCAGATCGGCGTCGTGCAGGCGCGGGCCACCATGGCGCACTGCGCCGACACCAAGAACCTGGTCGCCGAGCTGCAGGCGTTCCGACCCACCTTCGTGCTCTCCGTACCCCGGGTCTTCGAGAAGGTCTACAACGCCGCCAAGCAGAAGGCCGAGGCGGACGGCAAGGGCGGCGTCTTCGCCCGCGCCGAGCAGGTCGCCATCGCGTACAGCGAGGCGCTGGAGACCCCGGGCGGACCGGGCCTGGCGCTGCGCGCCCAGCACGTGGTCTTCGACCGGCTGGTCTACCGCAAGCTGCGCGCCGCGCTCGGCGGCCGGTGCCGGGACGCGATCTCCGGCGGCGCACCGCTCGGCGCCCGGCTCGGCCACTTCTTCCGGGGCATCGGCGTGACGGTCCTGGAGGGCTACGGCCTCACCGAGACCTCGCCCGCCGCCGCCGCGAACCTGCCCAGCGGCACCCGGATGGGCAGCGTCGGCCGTCCGCTGCCCGGTGTGACGGTGCGGATCGAGGACGACGGCGAGATCCTGATCTCCGGTGCGCTGATCTTCCAGGGTTACTGGCGCAACGAGACAGCGACCGCCGAGACGATCAGCGCCGACGGCTGGTTCCGCACCGGTGACCTGGGCCAGCTCGACTCCGACGGCTACCTGAGCATCACCGGCCGCAAGAAGGAGCTGATCGTCACCGCCGGTGGCAAGAACGTCGCCCCGGCGGTACTGGAGGACCTGGTCCGGGCGCACCCGTTGATCAGCCAGTGTGTCGTGGTCGGCGACCGGAAGCCGTTCATCGCGGCCCTGGTCACCGTCGACGAGGAGGCGCTGCCGACCTGGCTGGAGAGCGCCGGGATGCCCCTCGACACCCCTGTCGAGCAGCTACGCGAGCACGAGAGCCTCCGCAAGGAGATCCAGGCCGCGATCGACGCCGCGAACCAGGCCGTGTCGAAGGCCGAGGCGATCAAGGTGTTCCGGGTCCTGCCCCGCGACTTCACCGAGTCGACCGGCGAGCTGACCCCGTCGCTCAAGGTCAAGCGCCAGGTTGTCCACAAGACGTACGCGGCGGAGATCGCCGATATCTACCGAGGCTGACTACCATCCGTCACGTGCCCGCATCCACAGCCACCGCCCCGCACCCGCATCCCCTCGCCGCGGCCGCCCGCGTGGTGATGCTGGCGCTGGTCGCCATCCTGACCCTGTTCGCCACCCGCGACGTCACCCAGCTGTGGTGGATCGCGCTGCTGGCGGTCGCCGGGCTGCCGTCACTGCTGGCACCGCAGCACCGGCTGGTCGGCCCGCTGAGCCGGGTGGCCGAGGTGCTGGTGCTGGGGCTGGCCGCGAGCCACGTCGCCGCGGTGGCGTCGATCGGTGGCACTGTCGACGGCCTGGGCGCCTCGGCGGTGCTGCCCTACCTGGCGGTTCCGGTGACCGTCACCGCGCTGCGCCGCCGCTTCCCGGAGGGCGCCGCGCTGCTCGTGGTCACCGCCGCCACCCTGCTGCTCAGCGGCGCGCTGACCCGGGTCGACGGTGGTCTCCAGCTCGGCCAGCTCGGTTACCTCGCGGTCTGCGCGCAGTGGCTGATCCTGGCGGCGCTGGGGCTCTATGCCGCCGGCACGCTGCACCGGGTGATGGCGGTCCGCGGTGAGGGCAAACCCCAGCCGTACGCCGAGGCGACCCGGCTGCTGACCCAACTGCGGACGGTGGCCCGGCAGCTGCCCGGGGCGACCCTGGACCCGGGCGGCATCTCCGAGCACCTGCTGGAGGAGCTGCGGACGGTGGCCCGCGCGGACCGGGGCGCGGTGCTGTCGGCCAGCGGCGGCGGTCGGCTCGTGGTACTCGCCCAGGCCGGCGTCGACCGGGTGGACTGGGAGACGACGCTGGACGCCGACTCGGCGATCGCCGACGCCTGGGCCACCCAGCAGGCCACCACCGCCGCCCGGTCGCAGTCCCGCTCGCACCGCGGCGGCGACGTGTCCGCGCTGATCATTCCGCTGGTCGCCGGGGTGCGCACGGTGGGTCTGGTGGTGCTGGAGGCTGACGCCGCGCACGCGTACCCACCGCCGGTGGTGTCCCGGGTGACCGCGCTGACCCGCCCGGCCGCGCTGCGGCTGGAGGCGGCGCTGCTCTTCGACGAGGTGCGCTCACTGGCCACCAACGAGGAACGGCAGCGGCTGGCCCGGGAGATCCACGACGGGGTGGCCCAGGAGCTGGTGATGGTCGGCTACGGCATCGACAACGCCCTGGCCACCGTCTACGACGACGCCGACGAGACCGCCGAGGCCCTGCGTACGCTGCGCGGCGAGGTGACCCGGGTGATCCAGGAGCTGCGGCTGAGCCTCTTCGAGTTGCGCAGCGAGGTGGACCGGCAGGGTGGGTTGGCCGCGGCGATCGCCGAGTACGCGCGCACCGTGGGCGCGTCCGGCGGGCTGCGGGTGCACCTCTCGCTGGACGAGTCCACCGCCCGGTTGCCGGCCGCCACCGAAGCCGAGTTGCTGCGCATCGCGCAGGAGGCGGTGACCAACGCGCGCAAGCACGCCGGGGCGTCGAATTTGTGGGTCACGTGTGAGGTCGACCCCCCGTACGCGCAAATAGAAGTGTCGGATGACGGTCAGGGGATGGCTGACCAGCGCCCGGACGGGCGGTACGGTCTTGCGATCATGGCCGAGAGGGCGGAACGTATCCGGGGCCGGTTGGAGATCAGGCCGCGGCAACCCAGCGGCACGACCGTGGCGGTGGTTCTCGGCACCTCGGCCCGGCGCGATAACGTGCGCGGCAGCGCAGCACCAGAAGGGGAGTAACCCGAGGATGACCACAAGTCCGATACCGGCCACCCGTACCAAGGTCCTCCTTGTCGACGATCATGACCTGATTCGCAAGGGTTTGCGGCACGCCTTCGAGCGCGACCGCCAGTTCGAGGTCGTCGGTGAGGCGGCCACGGCGGCGGAGGGAGTACGCCAGGCCGGCGCCTTGCAGCCGGACGTGGTGATCATGGATCTGCGGCTGCCCGACGGCAGCGGCCTGGAGGCCACCCGCGCACTGCGCAAGTCCAGCGCGTCGATGGGCATCGTGGTGCTGACCATGTACGCCGGCGACGACCAGCTCTTCGGGGCCCTGGAGGCCGGCGCGAGCGCCTTCGTGCCGAAGACCGCCCCGGCCGACGAGGTGGTGGCCGCCGCACGGCACGCCGCCTCCTCCCCCAGCGCGTTCACCGCGGCCGACCTGGCCGAGGCGATGAAGCGCCGGCTCGCCCCGTCCGGCCCGCAGTTGTCTCCGCGGGAGGGGCAGGTGCTGCGGCTGCTCGCCGACGGGATGAGCGTGGCGGGCATCGCCAAGCAGCTGTTCGTCAGCGAGTCCACGGCGAAGACGCACATCTCGAAGCTCTACGAGAAGCTCGGCGCGGCCAACCGGGCTCAGGCCCTGATGACCGCGCTCCGGCTGGGCCTGCTCGAGGCACCGGACGCGCCGAAGTTCTGACCTGCCTCCCGCTCGTCGAGCGGGACGAAACGACCGACGGTCCGCGCCAGCTTCTCCCCGGCGCGGACCGTCGCGCATCGACCGACGTCGGCGAGCAACCTTCGGCGCGCTATGGTCTGGCGTGCGTGGCGGGTGCACAATACCCGCGCGGGCGACGATGCTCGCGTCGCGGATTCGAGGGGTGAAACGCATGCAGCGGCCGGACTGGGCACCCGACACCATCGACATCGAGCGCCCGAGCGTCGCGCGGATGTACGACTACTACCTCGGCGGCTCGCACAACTTCGCCGCCGACCGGGCCGCCGCGCAGGCCATGGTCGCCGCGGTGCCCGAGGCACCTCTGATGGCCCAGGCCAACCGGGCGTTCCTGCGTCGCGCCGTGCACCACCTTGCCGACGCCGGGATCAAGCAGTTCCTGGACATCGGTTCGGGCATCCCGACGGTCGGCAACGTGCACGAGATCGCCCAGCAGCTCGACCCGCAGGCGCGTGTGGTCTACGTGGACGTCGACCCGGTGGCTGTGGCGCACAGCCGCGAGATCCTCGCCGGCAACGAGCAGGCCGCAGTCGTACAGGAGGACCTGCGCAACCCGGAGGCGATCCTGGCCCATCCGGACGTCCGCAAGCTGCTCGACCTGAGCCAACCGGTGGCCGTGATGGTCGTGGCCGTCCTGCACTTCGTCTCCGACGACGACCGGCCGGCGGAGCTGCTGCGGACGCTGCGGGACGCGTTGGCGCCCGGCAGCTACCTGGTGCTGTCGCAGGCCAGCGACGACGGGCGCAGCGAGGACGAACGCGCCGAGGCGGAGCGGGTCTACCGGCGTACCGACAACCCGCTGTCGGTGCGCAGCCGCGCCGAGCTGACCACGCTCTTCGACGGCTTCGAGCTGCTCGACCCCGGCGTGGTCTGGGTGCCCCAGTGGCGACCGGACACCCCGGAGAGCGCGGAGGACGCCGAGCGCGCGGTCTTCATGGGCGGCGTCGGGCGCCTCGGTGGCTGAGTCGCCCGGGGCGAACCCCTGCCCGGGGACGTTCGCCCGGGCCTGGGCGAAGGCGGTCTCCGGCACCAGCTACCTACCGATGACCCAGGCCCAGTTGGAGTCCTTGCTGGACCGGCTCACCGGGCAACTGGCCGGGGCGTTGCTCACCGAGCCGTTCGACCTGCGTGCCGGGCACCGGGTCGGCGCCGAGTTGGTCGCCGCGCACATCGCTTCCGCCGAGGGGCTGGGTCGTACCGTCGAGGTCATCCAGCTCCGCCTGGTGCGCGACCTGGGCTTGGTGGCCGAGGACGTCGAGGACCGGATGGCCCGGCTGCTGGCGGCCGTGACGACCGGCTACGCCCGCGCCCTGCGCGACCGGACCCTCGACGAGCAGGAGTCGATCCGCCGCGCCGCCATGCGCGCCCGCACCCAGGCCGAGCGGGCGCTGCGGGCCAGCGAGGCCCGGTTCCGACATCAGGCCACCCACGACCCGCTCACCGGCCTGCCCAACCGGACGCTGTTCACCGAACGGCTCGCCGCTGCGCTCAACGAGCCGGGCCGGGGCGCGCAGCGGGTCGGGGTCTGCTTCCTGGACCTGGACCGCTTCAAGGTGGTCAACGACACGCTGGGGCACCAGATCGGTGACCTGCTGCTGGCCACTGTGGCCGAGCGGCTGCGCAAGTCAATGGGTGAGCACCTGGTGGCCCGGCTCGGCGGCGACGAGTTCGTCATTCTGGTGGAACGCACCGCCGGCACCGACGACATGGTGGCGGTGGCCGAGACGGCGCTCGCCGCGGTACGCACACCGGCCCTGGTCGACGGGCACGAGCTTCAGATATCGGCGAGCATCGGCATCGTCGAGCGCCAGGTGGCCGGGGCGAACCCCACGGACCTGATGCGGGCCGCCGACAGCACCCTGCACTGGGCGAAGTCCGCCGGTGGGGCGCGCTGGGCGCTGTACGACGCCGAGCGCAACCAACGTGAACTGGCCCGGTACGCGCTCTCCGCGGCCATCCCGGCGGCGTTGGAGCGGGGCGAGTTCTACCTCGACTACCAGCCGCTGACCTCGCTGCGCGACGGCAGCCTGGTCGGCGTGGAGGCGCTGGTCCGGTGGCGCCACCCCGAGTTGGGGGTGCTGCGCCCGGACAGCTTCATCGGGTTGGCCGAGGAGACCGGCCTGATCGTCCAGTTGGGCGGTTGGGTGTTGGCCGAGGCGTGCCGCGAGGCCGAGGCGTGGTCGGCCGGGGGTGTCGCCGCGCCCTTCGTAAGTGTCAACCTGGCGGTACGGCAGGTGCACCGGCCCGGGTTGGTGCAGGAGGTCCGCGCGCTGCTGCGGCGGACCGGCCTGCCACCGGAGCGACTCCAACTGGAGATCACCGAGAGCACGATGATGAGCACCGCCGAGGAGCCGGTCCGCGCCCTGCGGGTCCTCGCCGACCTCGGGGTCCGCATCGCCATCGACGACTTCGGCACCGGTTACAGCAACCTGGCGTACCTGCGGGATCTGCCGGTGACCGAACTGAAGGTGGCCGGGGAGTTCGTGGCGGGCCTGCGGTCGCCCTCCGTCGGCCGCACCGACGAGCGGATTCTCGCCTCCCTGGTCTCGCTGGCGCACGCGCTGGACCTGACCGTCACCGCCGAAGGGGTGGAGACCGCCGGGCAGGCCGAGCGGCTACGCGCGATCGGCTGCGACGCGGCTCAGGGTTGGCACTTCGGCCGCCCGGCCCCCGCCGATCGCATCCTGGCCCGCATCCGCTGAACCTGCCCGGCCCAACCACCCCGACCGACGCACATGATCCACTCGTCTTTCATGATGTCGGGGTATCCCTCGCGCCACGACACCCCGACTTCACGAAACCCCTCACCGGTCTGCGGACGGCAGACCGACCGGGGAGATCCGGCACGGAGGTAGACAGCGTCTACCTCGACTGGTAGACAGTGTCTATGGACGCGGACGAGACAGGGCTGCGGGCGCGGTTGGTGGCCGCCGGGGTGGACCTGGTGCTGCGCGAGGGCCAGTCGGCGGTGTCGCTGCGGGAGATCGCCCGTACTGCCGGGGTCTCGCACGGCGCACCGCGCCGCTACTTTCCCACCCACGTCGACCTGCTCTCCGCCATCGCCCGGGAGGGCTTCGCCGACCTCACCGCCCGGGTCGAGCGAACGTTGCGCGACGCCGACCCGGATCCCCGTACCCAATTGACAGCGTTGGCCCGGACGTACCTGGACTTCGCGGCGGCCCACCGCGGCATGTTCGAGCTGATGTTCCGCCACGACCTGCTGGACAGCGGCCGACTGCGGCTGCGCGAGACGAGCCTGCCGCTGTTCGCCGTGCTGGCCGATCTGGTGGCGCAGGCGCGCCGGCCCACCGACGCGCCAGCGGCGGTGCTGGCCGGCGTGCTGTGGGCGAACCTGCACGGCATCGCCCAACTCTGGGCCTGGGGCAGCCTGCCGCTGGCCACCGGCGCCACCGACGACGATGCCCTGCTGCGCGCCGCGTTGGACGCCCACCTCGGCCCGGCGCGGGCCTGAAACCCGACCCGGAGGACACGTGCCCCTGCTGTACGACGTCACCAAGCTGACCGTCGGCGCCGCACTGCGGTTTGGCTGGCAGCCCCGGGTGGAAGGGCTTGAGCATCTGCCCCGACACGGCGGCGCGATCCTCGCCGGCAATCACCTCTCGGTCGCCGACGAGCTGTTTCTCGTCACCTCGACACCCCGACACGTCACCTTCTGGGCGAAGGTCGAGTACTTCAACGGCCAGGGCCCGGCCGGTTGGCTCAACCGGCGGATCGTCGCCGGCATGGGCGCCATCCCGGTCGACCGCACCGACGGCCGGGCCGCCCTGCGCGCCCTCGACGCCGCCGTCCCGGTGCTGCGCGCCGGCGGCCTGGTCGCCGTCTACCCGGAGGGCACCCGTTCCCCGGACGGGCGGCTCTACCGGGGGCGGGTCGGGATGACCCGACTGGCCCGCGACGCCGGGGTGCCGATCATCCCGGTCGGCGTGCTCGGCACCGCCGAGGTGCTGCCGGTCGACGCACGGCTGCCCCGTCGACACCCGATCACCCTGCGGTTCGGCCCGCCGATCCCGGTCGCCGAACGGATCAACGGGCCGCGGGACATCCGAACTGTCACCGACGAGGTGATGGCGGCGATCCAGCAGCTCACCGGCCAGGAGTACGTGCCGCGCTACGCGCCCGCCCGGGAGAGCTGAACGCGGGCGGCGATCAGCCGGCGAGCAGTGCCGCCATGCGTTCCGCCTGCGCCTCCCAGCGCCACTCCCGTTCCACCCACGCCCGGCCGGCCGCGCCCAGCTGACGGGCCAGGTCCCGGTCGGCGAGCAGCCGGGCTACCCGGTCGGCGAGCTGGGCGACATCCCGACCGCGCACGACGTAGCCGGTCTCCCCCTCGCGGACCGCGTCCGGCGCGCCCCCGGAGTCACCGGCCACCACCGGCAGACCGGCCGCGGATGCCTCCAGGTAGACGATGCCCAGCCCTTCGACGTCGAGGCCACGGTTGCGGGTGCGGCACGGCATCGCGTAGACGTCACCGGCCGCGTAGTGCGCCGGCAACTCGACCGACGGCACCGTGCCGGTGAACACCACATCCCGTTCCACACCGGTCTGGCGGGCCAGCTTCTCCAAGGTCGCCCGGTACGGCCCGCCGCCGACGATCAGCAGCGCCGCGTCGGGCACCCGGCGGCGGATCTCCGGCAGCGCCCGGATCAGGGTGTCCTGACCCTTGCGCGGCACCAGCCGGGACACACAGACGACCACCGGCCGGTCGGTCAACCCGAGCCGGGCCCGGACCTGTTCACCGTCCACGCTCGGGTGGTAGGTGTCCACGTCGACCCCGGGCGCGAGGCGGCGCAGCTCAGTCACCCCGTCCAGCACCCGGGCCAACCGGCTACGGGTGTACTCGCCGAGATAGGTGGTCACGTCCACACCCCGACCGATGCGCCGCAGCGCCGGCCGGGCGGCCGGCACCGCCGCCCAACCGATCTCGTGGCCATGGGTCTGCGCCACCACCCGGCGGATGTCGGCACGCCGCCGCAGGCCGGCCGCGAGAAGGCCCAACGGGGCCGCCGCGCCGAACCACACGGTGTCGCAGTCGTACGAGCGAGCCAACCGGGCCGCCCTGCGGGCGATCAACGGGGTGGGCAGCAACACCCGGGTACGTTCCCGGATCACCTCGAACGGCTGGTCGGCGTCGAACTTCGCTGCCCCGCGCCAGCTCGACGCGTAGACGACCACCGAGCCGGCCGGTTGACGGACCGCGAGGTTGTGCACGAACGACTGGATCCCACCCGGACGGGGCGGAAAGTCATTGGTGATCAGCAGGGTGCGGTTCATCGGCCGGCCTCCCGGGCGTACGCGCGGGCGGCGGCCATCCGCTCCACTGTCGACGGATGTGAGGCCGAATAGAGGTATTCCCAGCGGGGCGGGTCGGGGTCGCCGAGGTTGACCGAGCCGAGCCGGCGCTGCATCGACTCGAAGGACTCCGGGTCGTTGGTGAGCGCGAGCGCGTGCGCGTCGGCCCGCGCCTCCACCCGGCGGGACATCAGCGCCTGCACCGGAGCGGCAACCAGCCCGGCCACCGTGACCAGGGCGACCAGCAGCGGGAACGCGCGCGGCTGGGCCACCGAGTCGACACCCGCCAGCCGCAGCAGCGGCCCCCACGAGCCCAGCAGGTAGAGCGCCACCACGGCGGCCGCGGCACCCAGCGCCCCGGTCAGCGTGCCGGCTGCCACGTCGGAGTCCTTCGCATGCCCCAACTCGTGCGCCACGACGGCGGTCACCTCGGCCGGGGTCGCCTCACGCAGCAGCGTGTCGTAGACGACCACCCGTCGGGTCGGACCGAGACCGGAGACGTACGCGTTGACCGCCCTGGTGCGCCGGGAGGCGTCGGCGACCAGCACGTCACGCACCGGCACCCCGTCGCGGGCGGCCATGCTCATCAGCTCGGTGCGCAGCGGGCCCTGCTCCATCGGGGTGAACCGGTTGAACACCGGCTCCACCAGCACCGGCAACACGAACGACAGCAGCCCCACAAGCACCGCGGCGCCGGCCGCCCCGAACGCCCACCACCAGCGTGGCGCGAGCCGGATGACCGCGTAGAAGGCGAACAGCGCCACCGCGCCGATCACCGCGCTGACGGCGTACGACTTGAGCAGGTCGACAGCCCAGCCGCTCCAGCCGTTGGTGCTCATCCCGTAGCGGGTGAGCACGCTCTGCCGCCAGGCGGCGAACGGGAGCGTCACCAGGTCGGCGACGAGCACCACCGCCAGCCCGCCGAGCACAGCCTGCGCTGCCCAGTGCCCACCGAAGGGCCGGCCCACCAGCTCGACCAGGCGACCGCCCAACGGGGTCAACCCGAGCGCGAGGGCGATCAGCAGCCCAACGGCGAGCGCGGCGTAGCCACCGGGACGCAGCGCGGCCCGGAACTCCCGCCCCTTGGCCACCTGCTCGGCCGGCAGGTCGCCCAGCGCGGCGAGCTGGTCGGCCCGGGGTGCCGGCGGGCGGTGCCACGGGATGAGCAGCGCGGCCAGCACGACCAGCGCGAGGGCCAGCCCGGCCAGGGTCAACAGCGCCCAGCCGCGCGGGGTCACCGCGTCACCACCAGTTGTTCCCCGTTCATCGCGCCGCTCCTCCCGCCGTGACCGATCATCCTATGGCCCGCGAAAAGCCCGCTTCCGGGCGCGGTGTCGCGCTCAGGCGACGCGGCGGGTGGCGCGACGGCGGGCTGCCTGCGGGCGCGCGGGCGCGGCCAGCACCTCCACGTCGAAGCCGGCTCGGGCGAGCACCTCGATGGCCTCGACCTCGGCGGCGACCAGCCCGGCCGCCGGGGACGTCTCGTCGAACAGGGCAGTCAGCGGGCAGCCGGAACAGCCGTCGGCCCGCTTCGCGCACCCGTCGCAGTCGATGAGCATCACGCCCTCCTGATCGGCTCGCGGCGCTCGGGCGACTCCTGCCGTCGCCGAGCGAGCACCGTCGGTGACATCGACACTAACCACCGGGTACGACAGGAACCCAGTCCGACCGCCCGTTTCGGGGCTAGATCCACTCCAGATCAGCGATATCGGGGTATCCCACCCGGCCGGAACCCCCGACATCAAGGAACCGCCGCCGACTACCGACCACCTGACTGGCGGCCGGCCGAGCGTCCGACCGGCGAGCGCCGAAGAGGCCGAGCAGCCGTCGGGGCGAGGGCTCAGCCCTGCGCGTCGAGGTCACGCAGGGCGAAGCGGAGGTGCTGCCACTCCTCGTCGAAGATGACGTGAAGGCAGTGCAGCACCGACACCTGCTTCTCGGGCCACCAGGGGGCCGGCCGAGTCTCGGCGAGCAGATCCGGCGTGACGGCTGCGAGAAAGTCGCGCACCATCGCCTGCCGCTCGGCTCGCAGCTCCGAGGTCGCGGCGAACGTCGGTTGCTCGACGGCGAAGATCGACATGTCGAAGCCGTCCGTCTCGTACTCGGCATGTGGTTGCCCGAGCGGGTGGAAGGGCTGCGGCAGGCGCCGGATCGCCTTTCCCAACCAGGTGTCGGCGGCGAACGCGAGGTGGCGCAGCGTCTGCGCGAACGACCACTCCCCGTCGATCGAGACGTCGACCGCACCCTCGGGCATGGACACGGCCCTGTCGACCGCCGCCGCCCAGGCCCGTTCGAGTGCCGCCCACGCCTCGCGGAGGTCGTCCGGATTCTTGGCCCGGCGGAGGTCGCGCCCGGGGAATCGTCGGTTGAGCTCGGCCTCGACCAGCGGCACGACATCGACGCCGTTGATCAGGAACGTGCCCTCGGCCAGCCACGGCGCGTCGACGTCAAGAGCGTCCACATCGACGCCGCGCATCACCGCACCGGCAAGCGTCGACCTGTTGAACCGGGCACCCCGCAGGTCCCGGTCGACGAAGACCTTCACGTCGTCCTGTGCCATGGCGACTCCCGTCCCTCGGCGGTCGCGGCGATGATAGCGCCGGGGTGGGACAGGTGAGACACAGCGCGACGTGTGGCGCACCGGCCGGGCTCGCCGGGACCGACCCGTCGACCTGTCGGCCCGCTGCGCTCAGGAGCGCGCGAGCCGCCGCAGCAGCGAGTCAGCGCCCAGCGGGTACGCGCCGTGCCGGCGTACCCCGTCGGCGACCTCGCGGTCCGACGAGACCACGACCACCGGCCGGCCCGCCGGCTCGGCGCGGACCAGTCGCCGGATCAGCTCGTCGGCGGTCTCACCCTTGCGGGAGAAGAGCACCCGTACGCCGCGCGGCGCGGGCGGCAGCCCGTGCATCCGCTCGGCGCCGTCGAAGACCACTGTGACCTCGTCGCCGGTCTGCGCGGCGATCCCGCCCAGCCCGGTGATCAGTCGTTTGCGCTGCTGCTCCAGGGACATCTCGCCGAAGCCACGCTTGGTGACGTTGTAACCGTCCACCACGAGGTGCGCCCGGGGCAGGGCGAGCAACTGGTCGAGCCGGGCCGGGTCGTCGGTGTCGCGGGCGCGGGCGGCGGGGCCGGCCGGGGCGGTGCCCGGCTGCTCGGCGAACGCGTCGGCGACGAAGTCGGCGGGGAGCTTGTCCACCGGGTCGAGCGCCAGCTCCCGGCGCAGCCCGACGGCGGCCTGACCGATGGTCTCCAGGAGCAGCCAGAGCCGGGCGTCGTCGACCGAGCGTGCCTCCTTGGCGCTGGCCCGGGCCACCCCGGCGGCGGCCTCGGCCTCGGCCAGCCGGGCCCGGGCACGGCGGAGTTCGGCGTCCACGTCGGCGCTGGCCCGGGCGGCCCGGCCGCGCTCGGTGGCCAGCAGCTCGGTGGCCTTCCGCTCACGGGCCTGGGTCTCCCGCAGGGTGCGGGCCACCTGTCGGGACTCCTCACGCAGCTGACCCAGCTCCTCGCGGACGCGGGCCAACTCGTCGCGGAGCTTCTCGGCCTCGACCCGGGCCACAGCGCGGTCGTGCTCGGCCCGGGTGGCCCGCTGCTCGGCCTCGCGGACCAACTCGGCGACGACGGCGCTGTCCGCCTCGGCGCGCACGGCCGCGCCGCTGGCGTCGATCAGCCCCCGCCAGCCGCGGGGCCGGGCCAGGTAGGCCAGCGCGGCCACCTCGACCGGGTCGGCGGCGGCCGGCGCGGTGCCCTCGACCACTGCCGCGCCGAGGTCACCGGCGTCGGACAGGACCCGCGCGGTGACCCGCTGCCGGAACAGCGGGTCGGCGGTGAGCTGGGCGGCGATGACCGGCGCGCCGAGCCGGGCGCGGCGGTTGGGGGCGAACTTTGCCACCCGGCGCAACGGCACCGGGACCTCGTCGGTGGGGAGGGTGGGCAGCACCGCAGCGGTGAGCGTCACGATCCGCTGCCGGACCGGCTCGGGCAGGGTGGGCTCCGGCTCGGCGGTGGGGCCGTCGTCCGTTGTCGGGTCCGATGCGCCCGATGTGTCGGTGACTACGTTGTCGTCCGGGTTGCCCACAGCACCGTCGAGCGCGACCGGATCCTCCTGCGGGAGGTGGTCGTCGTAAGGCTCGGTGAGGGGCATGTGGCAAGTCTCCCACCGCGACCGGGCCCACCGCCCGGTGAGTGAGCCGATCTCTCATCCTAGCCCCATGGTGACGGATGGGACGGCTGCGACGGGAGTGTCGGACCGGGGCGCTAGCGTGCCGCCGATGGCACAGGCGGAGTACGTCCAGGAGTCACTGGCCGGTCTCGACCCGGCGGTGGGCGGGGTGGACCCGGCGCTGCCGCTCTACGCGACGACCTTCGTGGTGGTCGACCTGGAGACCACCGGCGGCGCGCCGGACGGCGGCGGCATCACCGAGATCGGCGCGGTCAAGGTGCGCGGCGGCGAGCAGTTGGGGGTGCTGGCGACCCTGGTCAACCCGGGCCAGCCGATTCCGCCGTTCATCACGGTGCTGACCGGCATCACCCAGGCCATGCTGGTGCCGGCGCCACCGATCGAGCAGGTGCTGCCGAGCTTCCTGGAGTTCATCGACGACGCGGTGCTGGTGGCCCACAACGCCCCGTACGACGTGGGCTTCCTCAAGGCCGCCTGCGCCAAGCACGGCTACCGCTGGCCCAACCCCCGGGTCCTGGACACGGCGGCGCTCGCCCGCCGGGTGCTGACCCGCGACGAGGTGCCCAACCGCAAGCTGGGCACCCTGGCCGCCTACTTCCGCACCGCCACCCATCCCACCCACCGGGCGTTGGACGACGCGAAGGCCACCGTCGACGTGCTGCACGGGCTAATCGGCCGGCTCGGCGGGCACCGGGTGGACACCGTCGGCGACGCCATCGAGTTCGCCCGCGCGGTCACCCCTACCCAGCGCCGCAAACGGCACCTGGCCGAGGGGTTGCCCAAGGTCCCCGGGGTCTACATCTTCCGGGCCGCCGATGACCGGCCGCTCTACGTGGGCACCTCGGTCGACATCGCCACCCGGGTGCGCAGCTACTTCACCGCCGGCGAGAAGCGTGCCCGGATCTCCGAGATGCTGGGCGCGGCCGAGCGGGTCGAGGCGGTGGTGTGCGCCCACTCGTTGGAGGCGGAGGTCCGCGAGCTGCGGTTGATCGCGGCGCACGCCCCGCCGTACAACCGCCGGTCCAAATACCCGGAACGAATGCTCTGGCTGAAGCTGACCGACGGTCCGTACCCTCGGCTGTCGATCGTCCGCGACCTCTCCCCCACCGACACCGCGTACCTCGGACCGTTCACCTCCCGGCGGGCCGCCGAGCTGGCCGCCGCCGGTTTCCACGACGCGGTGCCGCTGCGCCAGTGCACGCACCGGCTCTCGCTGCGCACCGTCACGCCGGCCTGCGCGCTGGCCGAGCTGGGTCGCTGCCCGGCACCCTGCGAACACAAGATCACCCCCGAGGAGTACGACGACAGCGCCGCCGCGCCCTTCCGTACCGCGACGTCCAGCGACCCCCAGCCGGTGGTGGACGCGCTGCTCGCGCGGATCGACGTGCTCTCCCGCGACCAGCGCTACGAGGAGGCCGCAGTGGTGCGGTCCCGGCTGGCCGCCGTGCTGCGGGCCACAGTGCGGATGCAGCGGCTGGCCGCGCTGACCGGGATCGTCGAGTTGGCCGCGGCCCGGCCGGCTGCCCGGGGCGGCTGGGAGTTGGCGCTGGTCCGGCACGGCAGACTGGCCGGCGCGGGGGTGTCCCCGCCGGGCGTCCACCCGCGTCCCACGTTGACCGCGATCCGGGCCACCGCCGAGACGGTGTCGGGCGGGCACGGTCCGGTGCCGGCCGCGACCGCCGAGGAGTCGGAGCGGATCCTGTCCTGGTTGGAGCGACCGGAGACCCGACTCGTCGAGTTGTCCTCCGGTTGGTCGTCTCCCGCGAGTGGCGCGGGCCGGTTCCGTGACCTGCTGGCGAAGGCCGAAGGCGGCGCGTCCCACCAACTCTCGACCGAACGCTCATGACCAACTGACCGATCGGACTACGTCGACTCGCTTAGGCTGTTAGAGAAGTGCAGTCCTGCCCGATTCGTGGGCCTGCTCCCCCGCCGGGTTCCGGCGATGTGGAGCCGGGGTGAGGAGGTGTCCCTCGTGGACGTCGACGCCGGACACGGCGCCGCCCTGGGGGGCGCCCTGCCGACACAGCCGGGTGAGCTGCCGCTCGCCCGCCGGCTGCGGTCGCTGCTCAGCTGGCCGACCACCGACTCGGACCCGGTCACCCAGCTGGTCCGCACCCACCGGGGCATCCATGCCGGCACCGACCCCGCGGTGCTGCGCCGCGCCTACACGATCGCCGAGAACATGCACCGCGGGCAGTTCCGCAAGAGCGGGGAACCGTACATCACCCACCCCCTCGCGGTGGCGCAGATCTGCGCCGAGCTGGGGATGGACACCACCACCCTGGTCGCGGCGCTGCTGCACGACACCGTGGAGGACACCCGCTACACGCTCCAGGCGCTCTCCGAGGACTTCGGCGGCGAGGTGGCCCACCTGGTCGACGGGGTGACCAAGTTCGACAAGGCGTTCTACGGCAAGGCCGCCGAGGCGGAGACGGTCCGCAAGATGATCGTCGCGGCCGCCAAGGACGTCCGGGTGCTGATCATCAAGCTGGCTGACCGGTTGCACAACATGCGCACGCTCGGGGTGCGCTCCGCGTCGTCGCGGGAACGGATCGCCCGCAAGACCCAGGAGGTGCTGGTCCCGCTCTGTGACCGGCTGGGCATCCAGACCCTCAAACGCGAGCTGGACGACGTGGTGCTGCTGCACCTTGAGCCCGACGAGCACGCCCGGCTGGCCCGGCACGTGCACGATCGGCCCGGCTGGGATTCGTACCTCGACTCGGTGGTCACCCGGGCCCGGGTGGCGCTGCGCCGCAGCCGGGTCGACGCCGAGGTGAGCCCCCGTCCCCGGCACCTCTACTCGATCTGGAAGGACACCATCGCCGGCGGCCACACGGCTCCGTACGACCTGCCCCGCATCGTGGTGGTGGTCGACGGCCCGGCCACCGACTGTTACGCCGCGCTGGGCGCGATCCACGGCACCTGGCGACCGGTGCCCGGCCGTTTCAAGGACTTCATCGCCTCGCCGAAGAACAACCTCTACCGTTCGCTGCACACCAGCGTCTGCGGCCCCCAGGACCGCACCGTGGAGGTGTTGATCCGCACCGAGGAGATGCACCGCTCGGCCGAGTACGGCATCGCCGCCGACTTCCGTTTCCCCAGCTCCGGCAGCAGCAGCACCGCGGCCCGTGCCGAACAGTTGGACTGGCTGCGCCGGGTGCTCGACTGGGAGCCGGACGCCGCCGACCCGGCACAGTTCTACGAGTCGCTGCGCTGCGACCTGGCCGAGGGGCAGATCCAGGTCTTCGCCGACGGCCGGCAGGTAGTGCTGCCGGCCGGTGCCACGCCCGTCGACCTCGCCTACGAGCTGGGCAACGACCGGGGCGACCACTGCCTCGCCGCCCGCATCAACGGTCGGCTGGCCCCGCTCAGTTCGGAGCTGGACGAGGGCGACGTGGTGGAGATCTTCACCGAGAACGACGGCGACAACGGCTTCGAGGCCGGTGTGGCGCCGCGCGGTCCCCGACGGGAGTGGCTGACCTTCGTCAAGTCGCCGCACGCGCAGATGCAGATCAACAGGTGGTTCGCCGAGCACACCGAGCCGGGCATCACGATCAGCGACAAGGTGCGCCTCGGTCGGGCCACCATCGGGCTCGCCCTGCGCCAGCACAACCGGGGCCTCGCCAGTGACCTGCCGCTGCTGCGCCTTTCCGAGGAGTTGGGCTACCCCGACCTGGAGACCTTGCTGGTAGCGGTCTTCGACCGGGCCATCGAACCGGACACCGTGGTCCGCCAGCTCATCGACCTGGTCGACCATCGACAGTGACCCGGCGGGCCCCAGCGCGACCGAAAGACATTCGCGACCACTAGCCTGGAGTCATGATCCCCCGCTCCCGCGCCACCGGTCGGGCCCTCTTCTACCAGGCCTTCTACCGACTGCCGCTGCCGGTGCGTCGACGCCTGGTCCGGCTGGCCGTGCCCAAGTACATCGTCGGCGCGGTGACCCTGGTCCGGGACACCGAGGCGACGGGCGCGGGTCGGTTGCTCATGCTTCGCCAGCCGCCCGGCAAGGGCTGGTCACTCCCCGCCGGCCTGCTCAACAGGGGTGAGCCCCCGGTGGTGGGCGCGGCCCGTGAGCTGTTCGAGGAGTCCGGGGTCCGGCTCCCCCCGTCCCGGCTGCGCCCGGCGGTGCCGAACGCGATCGTGCACGCCAAGGGCTGGGTGGACATGGTCTTCGAGGCCGAGGTGCCGGCGTCCAGCACCGAGCTGACAGTTGACGGCGCGGAGGTCTTCGAGGCCGCCTGGCACCCCCTTGACGACCTGCCCAAGCTGACCTGGCCGACGGCCCGGCTGCTCGCCTACTACGACATCGGGCCGCTGGCCGGGCAGTTCCCGCCGCCGGTGCCCGACGACACCCCGTGACCGGCGCGGCCGGTGTGCCAGCGCAGCTGTGCGCTGTGGTGCTGGCCGCCGGCGAGGGCACACGGCTGCGCCCGCTCACCGAACGGCTACCCAAGGCGCTCTGCCCGGTGGGCAACGTGCCCCTGCTGGATAGGGCGTTGACGCGGCTGGCCGGCCTGGGCCTGACCGGTCCCGACCGGGTCGCTGTGAACGCCTGCTACCTCGGCGACCAGGTGGTGGCGCACGTCGGTGACCGCGCACACCTGTCGGTGGAGCCGGGCGACCCGCTGGGCACCGCGGGCGGGGTGGCCAACCTGCGGGACTGGATCGACGGGCGACCGGTGCTGGTCGGCAACGCCGACGCGTACCTCGCCGACCCGGCTGCGCCCCCGGGCCCCGACGTGGCCGCCCTGCTCGACGGCTGGGACGGGCACACCGTACGCCTGCTCGGCCAGCCCGCCGCGGACCCGACGGCGCCGGGCACCTTCGCCGGGCACTGCTTCACCGGCTTCTCGTTGCTGCCGTGGCGGCTGGTCCGGGACCTGCCTGTCGTCTTCTCGGATTTGGTACGCGCCGTGTGGCGTCCGGCCGAGGCGGCTGGCGACCTGACTGTGGTGCCCTACCCGGGCACCTTCTTCGACACCGGCACCCCGGCCGACTACCTGGCGGCCAACCTGCACTCCGCAGCCGGCGGCGTTCTCGTCGAGGAGTCCGCGACGGTGACCGGCCACTGCGTGGAGTCGGTCGTCGGCGCTGGCGCGCGGGTGGACGGTGACGTGTCCCGCACCGTGGTGTGGCCGGGCGCGACAGTACGGGCCGGTGAGCGGCTGCGGAACGTGATCCGGGCCGGGCGCGACCTGACAGTGCCCTGCCCCGCCGAGGGCTGAGCCCCGACGGCTCCCGCCTCCGGTCTCGGGCCGGAACATCTAGCATGGGCGACGACGCCGACGAACGGAGAAATGCCCCGTGATCACCGCGATCGTGCTGATCGACTGCGCCACCGATGCGATCCCCGAGGTGGCGGAGAACCTGGCCAACCTTCCCGGTGTCAGCGAGGTCTACTCGGTGGCCGGGCACGTCGACCTCATCGCCATCGTCCGGGTCCGCGAGTTCGACCAGATCGCCCAGGTCATCGCGGGCAGCATCTCCAAGGTCCCGGGAGTGCTCAACACCGAGTCGCACATCGCCTTCCGGGCGTACTCCCAGCACGACCTGGAGGAGGCGTTCGCGATCGGTCTGGCCAGCTCCGACTGACCCGCTCGCCGTTTCGGGTCCGCGCCGGCCGCATGGCGGCGCGTGGCGCGCACAGGGCGGCCGGCCCACCCCGAGGGTGGACCGGCCGTCTGCTGTGGCTACGTCAGCTCTCGCTGGGAGCCGGAACCTCGGTGCTGCCGCCACCCGGAGCCGGCGACTCGGTGCCGGTGCCGCCCGGAGCCGGCGACTCGGTGACAGTGCCACCCGGAGCCGGGGACTCAGTGCCGGTGCCACCCGGGCTGGGCGTACCGCTGGCGCTGGTCTGCGGAACCGGGATGCCAAGCTTGTTGGCGAGCGCCACCAACTCGTCGTAGTGCGTCTGCAGCGTCGGAAGCGCCGTCTGCGCCAACTGGACCACCGACTGCTCGGAGCCCTGCGAGATCTCCGTCTGGGTGGCCTGGATGGCCTGGACGTGGCCAGCCAGCTCACTGGTCACCCAGAGCCTGTCGAACTCCGCGCCGCTGGCGTTGTTCAGCTTGTCGATGACCGCCTGCTGATCGGCGCTGGGCTCGTTCGGCAGTTCCACCCCGAGCTGCGACGCGGTCTGCTGCACCGTCTGGTCCAGTTGGGTGTGGTCGGTCTTCAGCATCGCGCCCAGGTCCTTGACCCCCTGGTCCTGGCCCTTCTGCTGAGCCAGGTCACCAGCGGTGATCTCGAACAGGTTGACCTGGTGTACCGCCTGCAGGTACTGGGTGTCCTGCGTTGACGGCTGTGCCGCGGCCTGCGCGGCCGCAGCCGGCGCGACACCGACAAGTACCAGCGCGGCCAACAGGCCGAGGCGTTTGATACCCAACATGCTTCCCCCCCTTGAGACGTTGGACCGCACGGATACCCGGCTCACCGGGGTTATTCCTGCGATCGCCCGTCGCCCGGGGTCGACCGGTCCCGTCAGGGCCGTCCGACTCCTGGTCGGATGGGTCGGGGGGTGTGGATAGGAAGGGGCGCCCGCCGGAATCCGGCGGGCGCCCCTTAACTGTGTGACTGGGCGGTCAGCGGCGGCTCTCGCCGCTGCCGATCTCCTCGCGCTCGGGTCGGGCCTCGACCGGCGGGTGCCCCGGCGAGACCGGCGCCTCGACCGGCTTCTCGATCGGGTAGAAGAAGCCCCGGATGGCCGGGCCGAGGGCCCCCAGCCGGTTCATCTTCTTGGGCACGACCCAGCCGACGTAGTCCAGCTGGCCGTGACCGTCCGCGTGACCGTTGGACGCGCTGAGCGGCTGGTGCACCTCGACGAACCGGCCGTCCGGCAGGCGCCGGATGATGCCGGTCTCCACGCCGTGCGCGAGCACCTCCCGGTCGTGCTGCTGCAGACCCAGGCACAGCCGGTAGGTGACGTAGTACGCCAGCGGCGGGACCACGAGCAGGCCGATGCGGCCCGCCCAGGTCATCGCGTTCAGGCTGATCTGGAACTTGTCCGCGATCACGTCGTTGGCGCCGGAGAGCGTCAGCACGATGTAGAACGAGACGGCCATGGCGCCGACGGCGGTCCGGGCCGGAGCGTCCCGGGGACGCTCGAGCAGGTTGTGGCTCTTGCGGTCCTTGAGGTGCCGGGCTTCCAGGAACGGGTACATCGTCGACAGGCCCACCAGGATGCCGGGCAGCACCACCGTCGGCCAGAACAGCGGCGGGATGACGTACCCGTCGCCGATCGGGATGGGGATCTCCCAGGCCGGCATGAGTCGGGTCGACCCGTCGAGGAACATGACGTACCAGTCGGGCTGGCTGGCGGCCGAGACCACCCACGCCTCGTACGGGCCGAACAGCCAGATCGGGTTGATCTGGAACAGACCGCCCATCAGCGCGATGACGCCGAAGACGACCATGAAGAAGCCGCCCTGCTTCAGCGCGTACCGCGGGAACATCCGCTCGCCGACCACGTTGTTGTTGGTCCGGCCGGGGCCGGGCCACTGGGTGTGCTTCTGCTTGAAGACCAGACCCAGGTGGACGCTGATCAGCGCGACCAGCAGACCCGGGATGAGCAGCACGTGGGCGATGAAGAACCGGCTGATGATGATCGTGCCCGGGAACTCGCCGCCGAAGACCGACGAGGTGACCCAGGAGCCGATCACCGGGATGGACAGCATGATCGCCGAGGCGATCCGCAGGCCGGTGCCGGACAGGCCGTCGTCCGGCAGCGAGTAGCCGGTGAAGCCGGCCAGAAAGCCGACCCAGAACAGCAGCGAACCGATGATCCAGTTGGTCTCGCGCGGCTTGCGGAAGGCGCCGGTGAAGAAGACCCGCAGCATGTGCACGACGATCGCGGCCATGAACAGCAGCGCCGCCCAGTGGTGCATCTGCCGCATCACCAGACCGCCGCGGACGTCGAACGAGATGTCCAGGCTGGAGGCGTACGCGGCGGACATCGGGGTGCCCTGCAACGGCGCGTAGCTGCCGTCGTAGACCACCTCGGTCATCGCCGGCTCGAAGAAGAAGGTGAGGAACACACCGGTCAGCAGCAGCACGATGAACGAGAACAGCGCGATCTCGCCGAGCAGGAAGGACCAATGGTCCGGGAAGACCTTGTTCAGCAGCTTGCGCAGCGGGGTGGCCACCGCGAAGCGGTCGTCCACTCCCACCGCGGCCTTGCCCGGCGTCGCCGCAAGGTCAAACTTTCGACGCTTCATGGCCGCTCCCAGAAATCAGGCCCGACGGTCTCGGTGTAGTCGGACTTCGCCACGAAGAAGCCCTCGGAGTCCACCTCGATCGGCAGCTGCGGCAGCCGCCGGCTGGCGGGGCCGAAGACTGGCCGGGCGTTGTCGGTGATCAGGAACTGGGACTGGTGGCACGGGCAGAGCAGCCGGTTGGTCTGCTGCTCGTACAGGCTGGCCGGGCATCCCGCGTGCGTGCAGATCTTGGAGAACGCCGCGTAGTTGCCCCACATGTAGTCGCCGTGGCCGACCTTCTCGTTGGCCCGGCGCGACTCCTGCGCGTCCGAGTCGCGGAGGTGGATCAGCAGCGTCGGCGAGTCGGCGTGCTTGTTGCTCACACCGTGGTCGATGCCGGGGAAGACGGTCAGCTGCCCACCGGTGCTGATGTCCGCCGGGCGGATCGGCCGGCCGTCCTCGCGGACCAGGCGGATCCGCTGGCCACCCTCGGCCGCGGCGAACCCGGTGGTGAACATCTGGTTGTTCTTGTGCGGCTGCGAGATCAGACCGCCGACCAGCGGCGCCGCTGCGACCGCGGCGACCGGCGCGAGACCGGCCAACAGCGAGATGCCGAGCAGGGGGCGACGCTTCACGCCCAACTCGTCAGCCATGTAGAGCATGGTCTGCCCGGTGATGGTGCGGCCTTCGGAGTCCACCTGGCCCTCGTGCCGGTCCTGGATCGAGACCTCCTTGGGCAGCAACTTCTTGCCCCAGGTCAGGATGCCGAAGCCGACGGCGAGCAGCGCCACGCCGAGGGTGAAGCCGAGCAGCGGGGTGTAGAACTTGTCGCCGCCCCGGCCCGCCTCGTACTGCCACGGCCACCAGATGTAGATGGCCAGGAACGCGGTCGCCGCCAGGCCGGTGATCAGGAAGAAGCCGGCGACCACACGGGTCAGCCGACGCTCCGCCTTGGTGCCCGGCAGCACCTGCGGCTCGTAGTGGACGATCTCGATGTCGTCCCGACGCGCGCCCTCGCGGACGATGTCGAACCGGGTCAGCTTGGGGTCGTTCACGTCGAGCGGCTCCGGGCCCTGTTGGGCCTGGTGCTCGGTGTGGGTGCTCATGCCGTCACCTCGCTACGGGTGGCGCCGAGCGGCACCACAGCACTGAATCGGATGGCCTGCTCGATCACGACTTACCCGCAATCCACAGGCTAGCGAAGACGAGCGCCACGATGCCAACCAGGAAGATCGCCAGGCCCTCGGTGGACGGGCCGTACCGTCCGAGGTTGAACCCACCCGGGTCCTGGTCGTGCTTCAGCGTCTCCTGGATGTAGGCGATGATGTCGGCCTTCTGCTCCGGCCGGAGCTGGTTGTCGCCGAACACCGGCATGTTCTGCGGGCCGCTCAACATCGCCGCGTAGATCTGGCGGTCGGTCGCGGGGTGCAGGCTCGGGGCGAACTTGCCCGAGGAGAGCGCACCGCCGCCGCCACCGAAGGCGTGGCACTGCGAGCAGTTGATCCGGAACAGCTCACCGCCGGCGGCGATGTTGCCGTCCTCGCGGAGGTCGTCGCCCTCGGGCACGACCGGGCCGCCGCCAAGCTCCTGGATGTACTGGGCCAGCTGACGGGTCTGCTCGTCGGTGAAGACCGGGGGCTTGCGGTGCGCCTGGGCCTCCTGGCGGGCCAGCGGCATCCGCCCGGAGCTGACCTGGAACTCGACCGATGCCGCGCCGACGCCGATCAGGCTCGGCCCGCGACCCTCGACGCCCTGGGCGTTGCGGCCGTGGCAGGTCACGCAGCTCACGTCGAACAGCGCCTTGCCCTCGGCGGCGGCGCCGGTCAGCTGCGGGTTGTCCTGTGCCTGGGCGCCCGGGGCGAAGACGGTGTACGCGCCACCGGCGAGCATCAGCGCGGCGATCAGCCGGACCGCGGCGCCCAGCCGGCGGCGGCCCCTGCTGCGCACGGCGGGCCGCTCACGCAACCGCGCGAGCAGACCGCGTCGGCGGTCGTTGTCAGAAGTCATGAGCGGTGTCCTTAACCGGTTGGACCTGTCTCAGGGGACGGAGCAGCAGCGCGGAATGTGACGCGCAAGATCACTGGAGCCAGTAGATCATGGCGTACAGCCCGATCCACACGACGTCGACGAAGTGCCAGTAGTACGACACGACGATCGCCGACGTCGCCTGCGCCGGAGTGAACCGGCCCATGGTCGTACGGACCATGAAGATGATGAAGGCGATAAGTCCACCGGTCACGTGCAGGCCGTGGAAGCCGGTGGTCAGGTAGAACACCGACCCGTACCCGTCTCCGTTGATCTTGATGCCGTCGGCGACCAGGTGCCGGTACTCGTTCAACTGGCCGAGGACGAAGATCAGACCCATCACGAAGGTGACGGTGAACCAGCGCCGCAGCGCGTGCACGTCACCCTTCTCCGCCGCGAAGACGCCGAGCTGGCACGTCACCGAGGACAGCACCAGGATCACCGTGAAGGTGGTCGCGTACGGGATGTTCAGCGCTTCGGTGTGCTTCTCCCACTGCTCCGGCGCAGCCGCGCGGATGGAGAAGTACATCGCGAACAGCGCCGCGAAGAACATGAGTTCGCTGGAGAGCCACACGATCGTCCCGACGCTGACCATGTTTGGTCGGGTCAGAGAGTGGATCCGGCTCTTGTCAATGGCTGGGGCCGCAGTCACGCCGTCATTATTGCCCCTGACCGGGGCCGCCGATCAGCGGGGTGGCAAACCTGCGCCTTCCGTGGCCCGAGCGTCAGGGTCCGGTTCGCCTGGCCTAGCCTGAAAAGCGTGCTGCACGTCGATCCGATCTTCGCCGCCACCTCGGCCCCGCCGCCGTTCACCGTCGGCGCGGTGCTGACCGAGACCAGGCTGGACAGCTGGCTGGCCCTCGGCCTGGTGCTCGCCGCCGGCCTGTACCTCTACGGGGTGTACCGGCTGCGCCTGCGCGGTGACCGCTGGCCGATCACCCGTACCGTGTTCTTCCTCGGCCCCGGCCTGGGTGGCATCGCGCTGGTCACTGTCAGCGGGCTGCACGCGTACGACACCGCGCTGCTGTCCGTGCACATGATCCAGCACATGGTGCTCTCCATGGTGGCGCCGATCTTCCTGGCGCTGGGCGCGCCGATGACCCTGGCCCTGCGGACCCTGCCGGTCGGGCCGCGCAAGCGCCTGCTCGCGATCGTGCACAGCCGCGTCGCCCGGGTCTACAGCTTCCCGCTGGTGGCGTTCGCCATCTTCGTGGTCAACCCGTTCGTGCTGTACTTCAGTGATCTGTACCGCTACACCCTCGAACACGCCTGGGCGCACGAGCTGGTGCACGCGCACTTCATCATGACCGGCTGCGTGTTCTTCTGGCCGCTGCTCGGCCTCGACCCGCTGCCCGGCCGCTGGCCGTACCCGGCGCGTGCGCTGCTGATGCTGCTCTCCGTGCCGTTCCACACAGTGCTCGGCCTCACCGTCATGCAGAGCAGCACGCTCTTCGGCGGTGACTGGTACCCGTCGCTCAACCTCGGTTGGGTCGACCCGTGGCAGGACCAGGTGGTGGCCGGCGGCATCCTCTGGGCCGGTGGCGAGTTCGTCAGTGTGACCATGCTCGCGGTGCTCGTGCTGCAGTGGGTCAAGCAGTCCGAGAGGGAGGCCCGCCGGGTGGACCGCGAACTGGACCGCCAGGAGGCCCGCGAACGCGCCGCCGACGCCGCGCCCGCCTGAGCTGCCCGGACGGTACGCCCCGACGCGTGACGCCGGGCGGGATGTCGGCTACGTCACGCCGACCGGTACGATCTGCGGGCAGCTACGAGGTGGGAGTTCCGGCATGACCGATCGTCTTTGCACCGTGTTGCTCTACAGCGACGACCCGCAGGTCCGTGATCGGATGCGGATGGCTGTCGGCACCCGGCCAGCTCCTGGTCTGCAGATCGAATTCGTCGAGGCGTCGACCTACGCGGAGACCATCCGGCTGGTCGACGACTACGAGATCGACCTGCTGCTGCTCGACGGTGAGGCGAGCCCGGGCGGCGGCATCGGCATCGCCCGCCAGGTCAAGGACGACCGGGACGACGCTCCCCCGACCTGCCTGGTGATCGCCCGCGCCGCCGACCGATGGCTCGCCGCGTACGCCGAGGTCGACGCGACGCTGGTGCACCCGCTCGACCCGGTGACCACCGGCGGCACGGTGGCCGAGCTGCTGCGGACGCACGCACCCGCCTGACGTCCCACGCTCCTCCGGCACCCCCACGGCGCCGGATCTCCTCGGCGCCGGTTCCAGCCCACCCGCACTTCGCATGCTCGGGAGGCCCGCCATGGGCGATCGGACCTGGCCGCACCTGCTCAACGCGCTGCTGCGCGGTGACGAACTCTCCACCGCCGACACCGCCTGGGCGATGGACGAGATCATGACCGGCTCGGCGAGCGCGGCGCAGATCGCCGCCTTCGCCGTGGCGCTGCGGGCCAAGGGTGAGACGCCAGCGGAGCTGGCCGGCCTGGTGGAGGCGATGCTCGGTCGCGCGGTCCCGGTGGCGCTCCCGGAGGAGCTGCGCCGTACCGCGCTCGACGTGGTCGGCACCGGCGGTGACCTCGCCCACACTGTGAACATCTCCACGATGACGGCGCTGGTGGTCGCCGGCACGGGTGTCCGTGTCGTGAAGCACGGCAACCGGGCAGCCTCCTCCCTGTGCGGCACCGCGGACCTGCTGGAGTTCCTCGGCATCCCGCTGGATCTCGGCCCGGAGCAGGTTGCCCGCTGTGTCGAGGAGGCTGGCATCGGGTTCTGCTTCGCGGCCCGCTTCCACCCCGGGATGCGGCACGCCGGCCCGGTCCGCCGCGAGGTGGGCGTGCCCACCTTCTTCAACTTCCTCGGCCCGCTGACCAACCCGGCCCGCCCCCGGGCCGGCGCGGTCGGCTGCTTCGACCTGCGGATGGCCCCGGTGATGGCCAGCGTGTTCGCGGCCCGTGGCGACTCGGCGATCGTGATGCGCGGGGAGGACGGGCTGGACGAGTTCACCACCGCCGCGCCGACCAGGATCTGGGCGGCCCAGGGCGGCACCGTACGCGAGGCTGTGCTGGACGCGACGGACCTGGGGGTACCCCGGTCCACCCTCGCTGACCTGCGGGGCGGTGACGCCGCGTACAACGCGGGCGTGGCTCGTCGCCTGCTGGCCGGCGAGACGGGCCCGGTCCGGGACGCGGTGCTGGTCAACGCGGCGGCGGCGCTGGCCACCCAGGGCCCGCTGGACGGCGACCTGACCGAGGCGCTCCGCGCCGGCCTGGCCCGTGCGGCCGAGTCGATCGACTCCGGCGCGGCCGCCGCGACCCTGGATCGCTGGATCGAGACCGCCACCGCCTGACCTCACCACCACCCGACCCGTCGGGCGGCGGCGTCTCGGCCGGTGATCGACTCGGGTTCCTTGAACCCGTGGTGTCCGGGCAGCTCGAATGCCCCGACTTCACTGAAGTCGAGTGGATCACGCGTGAGTGCCGACCGGTGGGCGACGGTGCGCGGAGATTTGTCGGACCCGTCTGGGAAACTACAGGTGAGTAGTTCTCTGCTGCCGTCGGTGCGTCGTTGTCGCATCCGGGGGCGGTCCGCCTGGTATCCGAGAGGAGACGCCCGTGTCGCACCGCGAGCTCTACTGCGACGTCTGCGAGGGCGTGGCGCTGTTCGAGGCGCCGCCCTGCGTCGACAGCCACGGCACCGACTGTCCAGAGCTGATCTGCACCGACTGCGGCGCCGCCGTGGTGGTCGGCACGTTCGCCTTCCCGGTCACCCGGTTGGCCGCCCGCCGACGCCAGCCCGCCCGCCGCGCCGCCTGACCTCAGCGCCGCCCGACGGCAGCACCGCCTCACCGCCCGCGCCGCCTGACCGCCCGCACCGCCGCACCGCCTGACCGCCCGCGCCGCCTAGCCGCCGCGCCGCGCCAGCCGAGCCGAGATGGCGCATGACCGAAGGCCCGCTCCCCACTCGGGGAACGGGCCTTCGTCGTGCCTGGTCGGTCGCGACGGCGACCGGATGGGTCAGTGCTCGGCGGTACGCCGGGTGCCGCTGTAGTACTCGAACAGGAGCCCACAGGCGGAGAAGACGACGGCCACCAGGCCGGCACCGATCAGCCAGTACTGCCAGAACACCAGGCCGAGCGCGGCGATCGCGGCGGCCAGCGCCAGACCGAACGGCCAGTAGCTGCCCGGGCTGAAGAAGCCGACCTCACCAGCGCCGTCGGCGATCTCGGCGTCCGGGCGGTCCTCCGGGCGCAGGTCGATGCGGCGGGAGACGAACCAGAAGAAGCCACCGCACATCGAGCAGAGCAGGAACGACAGCAGCAGGGCGACGGTGCCGACCCACTCGACGCCGCCCGACTCACCGTTCGTCCAGGCGCCGTAGAGGATGGTGGCGCCGAAGAGGAACCCGGCGATGATCAGGAAGATACGCCACTCGGTCTTCATGCGGCTGCCTCAGCTTCCCGTGCGGGCCGGAACGTCGTCCGGGTTGAAGTTGTCCTGCGTCCGCCGCGTGTCGAACGGCTGCGTGGTCGTCGCGTACGGCTGCTCACCGATCGCGGACAGCGCATCCTGGGTGGACTTGCCGCTCTGCTTGGCCGCGAGGAACTGGTCGTACTTCTCCGGCGAAACCACCCGCAGCTCGAAGTTCATGAACGCGTGGTAGCTGCCGCACAGTTCGGCGCAGCGGCCGACGTAGGCACCCTCGGCGTCCAGGCTTGAGACCTCGAACACGTTGCGGATCTTGCCCGGCATGACGTCCCGCTTGAAGAGCAGCTCCGGCACCCAGAACGAGTGGATGACGTCGCGGCTGGTCTCCTCGAACCGGATGGACCGGTTGGTCGGCAGCACCAGCACCGGGATGACCTCACTGGTGCCGAGCGTCGACGCGGTGGTGCGGGCTTCCGTGCCCTGGCCGTCCCGGTAGTTGAACTGCCAGTTCCACTTGAACGCGACGACCTCGACAGTGACGTCCGGGTTCTTCGACAACTTGTCGACGTCGGTCTGCACGATCGCCGTGTAGTAGAAGAGCACGGAGACGATCAGAATCGGCGCGATGGTGTAGAGGAACTCCATCGGCATGTTGTAGCGGGTCTGCACCGGCAGCGCGTTGCCACGCTTGCGGTAACGCACGACGCACCAGAAGATCAGGCCCCACACGAAGACGCCGACGGCGAGCGCGGCGATGCAGGAGGCGATCCACAGGTCGTACATCCGCTTGGACTCCGCCGAGATGCCGCCCTGCGGCCAGCCGAAGCCGTCGAACGTCCGACCGACGTCACAGCCCGTGAGCAGAACCAGCAACGCCACGCCACCGAGACCGAGCCCGGCCAGGCGACCAGCACCACGCCCCCGGCGTCCACCAACCCCTGGGGAAGCGCTGTGCCGTACGGCCGACGGCCGTACCTCCGAACTCCTTGCGACCACCTGGTCCTGCCTCCCTAGCGCGCCGCGGTGCGTCTTTCCTCGGCACCCGCGGCAAAGGCGTCACCGACGGTCGCAGATTACTCGACCATGACGGACTCGGCCGTGGTGGGGTCACTGTCCGACCCCCATCGGGGGGATCCTGGGCATACCGCCGCGATAGCGTCTTGGTCTGTGAAGGCGAGGAGTGAGCCGGGGTTGCGAGCCCCGCAGCCACGAACGAAGGCGGGTCTGTGAGCGCATCCCCGGTCTACCTGGACGCGGCGACCGCCGCGCCGATGCATCCGGTCGCGCGGCAGGCTCTGCTGGCCGCGCTCGACGACGGCTGGGCCGACCCGGGCAAGCTGTACACGCAGGCCCGCCGGGCCCGGCAACTGCTCGACGCCGCCCGCGAGGCCACCGCCCTGACGCTCGGCGTCCGCGCCGACGAGGTCTCTTTCACCCCCAGTGGTACGACAGCGGCCCACGGGGCGGTGCTCGGCGGCCTGACGGGGCGACGCCGGGTCGGGTCGACGCTGGTGCACTCGGCGATCGAGCACTCGGCGGTGCTGCACGCGGCGGAGCGGCACGTCGGCGCGGGCGGGACCGCCACAGTGGTGCCGGTCGACCGGTTGGGCCGGCTGGACCTGACGGCGTGGTCGACAGCCGTTCGGGCCCCGGGGGTCGCGCTGGCCGCGCTGATCACCGCCAGTCACGAGGTGGGGACGGTGCAGCCGGTCGCCGAGGCGGCGGCGGCCTGCGCCGACGTGGGTGTGCCGCTGTACGTGGACGCGGCGCAGTCGGTGGGCCGCGTGCCACTGCCGGCCGGCTGGTCGGTGCTCACGGCGAGCGCCCACAAGTGGGGTGGGCCACCCGGCGTGGGGGTGCTGGCGGTCCGGAAGGGCGTTCGCTGGGAGTCACCCTGGCCGGCCGACGAGCGGGAGGGCGGACGTACCCCCGGGGTGGTGAACCTGCCCGCGGTCGTGGCGGCGGCGGCGAGCCTGCGGGCGGCGGCGGCCGACGCGGCGGCCGAGGCGACCCGGTTGACCGCCCTGGTGGACCGGGTCCGGGAGCGGGTCGCGGCGGAGGTGCCCGACGTCGAGGTGGTCGGCGACCCGGTACTCCGGCTCCCCCACCTGGTCACCTTCTCCTGCCTGTACGTCGACGGGGAGGCGTTGCTGCACGCCCTGGACCGGCGGGGCTTCGCCGTGTCGTCCGGCTCGTCCTGCACGTCGTCCACGTTGCGTCCGTCGCACGTGCTGGAGGCGATGGGGGTGCTCTCGCACGGCAACGTGCGGGTCAGCCTGCACCGGGAGACGACCGAGGCGGACGTGGAGCGGTTCCTGACCGAATTGCCGGGAATCGTCGCCGGGCTGCGCGCCGAGGCCGGGGTGGTGGGGCTGTGACAGCGCCGGACGAGGTGATCGACTGCCGGGGGCAACGCTGCCCGCTACCGGTGATCGCGGCGGCGCGACGGATGCCCGAGGTGCCGGTCGGCACTGTGGTCCGGGTGCTGGCCGACGACCCGGCGGCAGCGGTCGACATCCCCGCCTGGTGCCGGATGCGCGGCCAGGAGTTCCTCGGCTCCGTCAACGGCCCGGACGGCCCCGCCTACGACGTACGCCGCACCCACTAACCCCACCCTGCCCCGCTCCCCGCGATCTTGCAGTTTCTGCGTGGATAAAGGGGTGCAGAAGCCGCGATACGGCGACAGAAAGTGCAAGATCGCCGGGGTGGGGGCGGGGGTTACGCCGGGAGGAGGTGGGGGCGGACCTCTTCTGCCGCGGAGTCGCCGTAGGACTCGGCGAGCCGCTTGACGAACAGGTCGCGGCGGACGTCGTACTCCTGGGTGCCGACGGTCTCCAGGACCAGCGTGGCCAGCAGCGAGCCGACCTGGGCGGCGCGTTCCAGGCCGAGACCCCAGGAGAGCGCGGTGAAGAAGCCGGCCCGGAAGCCGTCGCCGACGCCGGTCGGGTCGACCGCGCGGATCTCCCGCGCGATCGGCACGTGGATCGGGTCGATGCCACGCCCGGCGATCTCCACACCGTGCTTGCCCAGCGTGGTGACCCGCACCTTGACCAGGTCCAGCAGTTGGTCGTCGCTGAGCTGCGCCTTGCTCTGCAGCAGCGACTTCTCGTAGTCGTTCGTCATCAGGTACTCGGCGCCCTCGATCAGCGCCACCACGTCCTCGCCGGGCATCCGGGCGAGCTGCTGGGACGGGTCGGCGGCGAAGGCGTACCCGCGGGTGCGGCACTCGGCCGAGTGCCGCAGCATCGCCTCGGGGTCGTTCGCGCCGACCAGCACCAGGTCCAGACCGCCGAGCCGGTCGGCGACCGGGGCCAGCTCGATGTTGCGGGCCTCGCTCATCGCACCGGCGTAGAACGACGCGATCTGGCACATGTCGGTGTCGGTGGTGCAGACGAAGCGGGCGGTGTGCGCCACCTCGCTGATGTGCACCGAGTCGCAGTCCACACCGTGGCGCTCCAGCCAGGAGCGGTAGTCGGCGAAGTCGGCGCCGACCGCGCCGAGCAGCACCGGGCGCAGCCCGAGCTGGCCCATCCCGAAGGAGATGTTCGCCGCCACGCCACCGCGGCGGAGCACCAAGTCGTCCACCAGGAAGGAGAGGGACACCTTGTGCAGTTGATCGGCGATGAGCTGGTCGGCGAAGCGGCCGGGGAAGCTCATCAGGTGATCGGTGGCGATCGAGCCGGTGACGGCGATCTTCATGTCAACCCTCGGGGTCGGGAGCAGGGCGCGGTCAGCCTACCGGGACGGCAACGCGATGGTCACCGCTCGGTCGGACAACGGCAACCGACCCGCCACGGCCCCTCCCGGACCGGTGCGACAGCCGACCGGTACGGCGATGGGGCCGTCCCGAAGAACGGCCCCATCGTCGCTGGTGTGTGGTGTGACTCAGTTGAACGAGTCACCGCAGGCGCAGGAGCTGCCCGCGTTGGGGTTGTCGATGGTGAAGCCCTGGGCGTCGATCCGGTCGGCGAAGTCGATCGTCGCGCCGGAAAGGTACGGGGCGCTCATCCGGTCGACGACGACCTCGACACCACCGAAGTCGGTCACGACGTCACCGTCGAGCGAACGCTCGTCGAAGAAGAGCTGGTACCGCAGGCCGGAGCAGCCGCCCGGCTGCACGGCGACGCGGAGCCGCAGGTCGTCGCGGCCCTCCTGCTCGATCAGGGCCTTGACCTTCTGCGCCGCGACGTCGGTGAGGACGACGGAAGTAGGGGCCTGGGCCTCGGTCGACTCGGTCTGCGCTGGCGTGGTCACGTGGAAGTCTCCCTGCGCGGTTTGGGTCCGGACGTACTGGCCAACGTCGCGCGCCGTCCAGTGATTCCCGGTTGTGGTCCTCAACCGATGGTACGCCGCCTTGGCCGAGCTCACCCGCGTGGCGTGACCCCCGCCGCAGGTCGACCCTCAGTCGACGCGGGCGCACGGGGGCTCGGGGCGCTCAGCGGCTCCACTGCCGGGCCAGCCGGGCGCCCAGCTCGCGCAACCCCTCCGCGGGCCGGCTCAGCGCCGCGTCGAGCCCGCCGCCCTCCTCGCCGCCGAAGTGCTCCACCAGGCTGTACGCGTCGGTCACCCCGGCCGAGGCGGCCTCCCGCCGGCCGGTGCTCACCTGCCCGGCCACCACCACGCAGGGCACTCCCCGGTCGCGGGCGGCGCCGGCCACCCCGGCGACGACCTTGCCGCGCAGTGACTGGTGGTCGAACGACCCCTCGCCGGTGATCACCAGGTCGGCGGTGTCCAGCGCGGTGTCGAGTCGGGTGGCCCGGGTGACCAGGCCGATCCCCGACTCACAGTCGCCGCCCAGGGCGAGAAGCGCGGCGCCGATGCCGCCGGCGGCCCCGCCCCCGGGCAGCGCGCCGAGCCCCGCCGGGCAGCCGGCCAGGTCCCGTTCCAGCACCGCCGCGAAACGCTCCAGGGCCGCGTCGAGCAGCAACACGTCGGCGCGGTCAGCGCCCTTCTGCGGGCCGAACACGTTGCTGGCGCCGTGCAGGCCGAGCAGGGGGTTGTCCACGTCGGTGGCCGCGACCAGCCGGACGCCGCGCAGCCGTGGCGCGCCGTCCAGCGCGTCGACCGCGGCGAGCGCCGCCCCGCCGTACGGCAGCGCGGCGCCGCCCTGGTCGAGCGGGGTCACGCCCAGCGCGGCCAGCATTCCGGCGCCGGCGTCGTTGGTGCCGGAGCCGCCCAGCCCGATCACTACCGTGCGGGCACCGCTCTCCACGGCGGCGGCCACCAACAGACCCAGCCCGTACGAGGTGGTGGTCTTCGGGTCGCGCTCGGCCGCGGAGAGCAGGTGCAGGCCGCACGCCTGCGCGCTCTCCAGGTAGGCGGTCGAGCCGTCGGCGGTGAGCAGCATCTCACCAGCCGCCGGGCGGCCCAGCGGATCGACTGTCGACACCGGCACCCGCCGGCCGCCGAGGGCCTCGGCGAGCACCTCCACGAAGCCCGGTCCGCCGTCGGCGAGGGGCCGGATCAGCAGATCGTCTCCGTCGGTGACGGTCCGCCAACCGACGGCGACGGCGGCGGCCACCTCCGGTGCGGACAGGGTGCCGGCGAACTTGTCCGGGCAGAGCAGCACGCGCATGCCGAGCAGTGTGGCAGCCCACACCGAGCGAGGCTGCGCCGCGCTCGCGCTGTGGGACCATGGGCTACGTGACTTCGACCTGGGTGGAACCCTCCAACACGGCGACGGCTCTGCTGCTGCTCGGCCGGGGCAGCGACCCCGACACCGAGCGCGGCGTCGAGTGTCCGGGCGACCTGCCGGCGCCCAGCGATCCGGATCTGGTGGCCCGCGCCACCGCCGCGAAGGCGAAGCTGGGCAGCAAGGTCTTCGTGCTGGGGCACCACTACCAGCGCGACGAGGTGATCCAGTTCGCCGACGTGACCGGCGACTCGTTCAAGCTGGCCCGGGAGGCCGCGGCCCGCCCGGACGCGGAGTACATCGTCTTCTGCGGCGTGCACTTCATGGCCGAGAGCGCCGACATCCTCACCACCGCCACCCAGCGGGTGATCCTGCCGGACCTCGCGGCGGGTTGCTCGATGGCGGACATGGCGGTGCTGGGCCAGGTCGAGGCCGCGTGGGACACGCTGACCGAGCTGGGCATCGCCGGCGACACCGTGCCGGTGACGTACATGAACTCCTCGGCCGACATCAAGGGTTTCGTGGGCCGCAACGGCGGCGTGGTCTGCACCTCGTCAAACGCCAAGCGCGCCCTGGACTGGGCCTTCGAGCAGGGGTCGAAGGTGCTCTTCCTGCCGGATCAGCACCTGGGCCGCAACACAGCGGTTCTGGAGATGGGCCTGTCGCTGGACGACTGTGTGCTCTACGACCCGCACAAGCCCGGTGGCGGGCTCACCCCGGAGCAGCTGCGCGACGCCAAGATGATCCTGTGGCGGGGGCACTGCTCGGTGCACGGCCGGTTCACCCTGGAGAGCGTCAACGACGTGCGGGAGCGGGTGCCCGGGGTCAACGTCCTGGTCCACCCGGAGTGCCGGCACGAGGTGGTCACGGCTTCCGACCACGTCGGGTCCACCGAATACATCATCAAGACCATCGAGGCGGCTCCGGCCGGCTCGGCGTGGGCGCTCGGCACCGAGCTGAACCTGGTCCGCCGGCTCGCGCTGGCGCACCCGGACAAGCAGATCATGTTCCTGGACAAGGCCGTCTGCTACTGCTCGACGATGAACCGGATCGATCTGCCGCACCTGGTCTGGGCCCTGGAGGAGCTGGTCGCGGGCCGGGTGGTCAACCAGATCACGGTGGACGCCGACACCGCGTACCACGCCCGGGTGGCGCTCGATCAGATGCTCGCGTTGCCCGGCGCGGACACTCCGCCGCCGACGGTGTCCTGATCACGATCCGTAGCGCTCTTGGTACGCAAAAGTGCCGGATCACCGATTAATGCCACACACGCCGATGTGACCGAGTCCTTTTTCGTCACCGAGGGCTATGCTGCCCAAGCGACGACACACGCGGGCCGTTTCGACATGGCCGCATCCGGGGTAGCGACAACGTTCAGGCGCCCCACCATCAACACGGCAGCACCCGACGCGCTGGAGGTTGCGTTGACCGACGACGTCCTGGTTGTGCACGGAGGTACTCCGCTCGAAGGGCGGATCCGCGTGCGCGGCGCGAAGAACCTGGTTTCGAAGGCGATGGTCGCCGCGTTGCTCGGCGACAGCCCGAGCCGACTGTTCGACGTGCCCAAGATCCGTGATGTCGAGGTGGTGCGAGGTCTGCTCGGCCTGCACGGCGTCAAGGTCACCGACGGCACCGAGGACGGCGAGCTCGTCTTCGACCCGGCGAACGTGGAGAGCGCCAGCACCGACCAGATCAACGTGCACGCCGGTTCCAGCCGGATCCCGATCCTGTTCTGCGGCCCACTGCTGCACCGCCTCGGGCACGCGTTCATCCCGGATCTGGGCGGCTGCCACATCGGCCCGCGCCCGATCGACTTCCACCTCCAGGCGCTGCGCGAGTTCGGCGCCACAGTCGAGAAGCGGCCCGAGGGGTTGCACCTGTCCGCGCCGAACGGGCTGCACGGCACGAAGTTCGCCCTGCCGTACCCGAGCGTCGGCGCCACCGAGCAGGTGCTGCTGACCGCAGTGATGGCCGAGGGCGTCACCGAGCTGCGCAACGCAGCAGTGGAGCCGGAGATCATCGACCTGATCTGCATCCTGCAGAAGATGGGCGCGATCATCAAGGTCCACACCGACCGGGTGATCGAGATTCAGGGCGTGCCCAAGCTGCACGGCTACACCCACCGGCCGATCCCGGACCGGATCGAGGCGGCGAGCTGGGCGGCCGCCGCCCTGGCCACCCGTGGTCACGTCGAGGTGCTGGGCGCGCAGCAGGCCGACATGATGACCTTCCTGAACATCTTCCGCTCGGTCGGCGGCGAGTACGAGGTCACCGACGCCCGCGCGCCGAAGCTGGGCGACCCCGGTCAGGAGGGCGGCATCCGCTTCTGGCACCCGGGTGGCGAGCTGAACGCTGTGGCGTTGGAGACCGACGTGCACCCCGGCTTCATGACCGACTGGCAGCAGCCGCTGGTCGTGGCGCTGACCCAGGCCCGCGGCCTGTCGATCGTCCACGAGACGGTCTACGAGCAGCGGCTGGGCTACACCGAGGCCCTCAACTCGATGGGTGCCAACATCCAGGTCTACCGGGACTGCCTCGGCGGCACCCCGTGCCGCTTCGGCCGGCGCAACTTCAAGCACTCCGCGGTGATCGCCGGGCCGAGCAAGCTGCACGCCGCCGACCTGGTCATCCCGGACCTGCGGGCCGGGTTCAGCCACCTGATCGCGGCGCTCGCGGCCGAGGGCACCTCCCGGGTGTACGGCGTGGACCTGATCAACCGGGGCTACGAGGACTTCGAGGCGAAGCTCGCCGACCTGGGCGCGCACGCCGAGCGTCCGTAACCTCGCTCACCCATCGTTCGGCTACGACGGCTCCAGGTCGCCCTGCGACCTGGAGCCGTCGGTCGCTGTACCGCGATGTGCAGTGGGCGCGGACCGTTGGCTACCCTTGCCGCGTGCCGTCGCTCTTTCGCCGCAAGTCCACCGACCTCGTCGACGAGGCCGTCACCTCGGTGACCCCCGAGGAGACCGCTGAGCGTTCCCGGGGTTACACCCCGGCCAAGGGTCGGGAGACGCCCAAGCGGCCGACCGTCGGCCGTCGCCCGGCCGGCCCCACCCGTCCCCTCACCAAGGAGGAGGAGCGGGAGCGTCGCCGTCAACTGCGCGCCGAGGCGGCGTCGGAGTTCCGCCGTGAGGGTGGCCCCCGCGACCGTGGCCCGGAGCGGCTGCTGGCCCGCAACGTGGTCGACTCCCGGCGTACCGTCGGCACCTGGTTCTTCGGCGGCGCGCTGATCGTGCTGGTCGGGTCGAACGCGGCAATGCCGCCGTTGGTCCGACTGATCTCCAACGTGCTCTGGGGCGCGCTGGCGCTGGGTGTGGTCGTCGACTCGGTGCTGATCTGCCGCAAGATCAGCAAGCTGGTCCGGGAGCGCTTCCCGAAGACCGACCAGCGGATGGGCTCGCTCTTCCTCTACGCGGTCATGCGGTCGATCACCTTCCGGCGGATGCGCGCTCCGGCGCCCCAGGTCAAGCTGGGCGACAAGGTCTGACCCCGGCCTCCCACGCCCTCCAAGATCCGCGCAACAACGGCGAAACTGCTGCCTCAGACATCTGCGGGGCAGCAGTTTTGCCGTAACTGCGCGGATCTTGTCGTGCGTTCATCATGCTGAACGGGTCGTTGTTCGACAGACCGAACGTGTGACCAATGGAGCGAAGGCATGCCTTCGGAACCGACTGCCCCTCTGGCCACCATCGCCGCCGCCCTGCGCCGGGAGCGGGAACGGGTCGGTATCTCGCTGACCGAGCTGGCCCGCCGAGCAGGGGTGGCCAAGTCCACCCTCTCCCAACTGGAGTCGGGCACCGGAAACCCGAGTGTGGAGACGCTCTGGGCGCTGGGCGTCGCACTCGGTGTGCCGTTCAGCCGGCTGGTGGAGCCCGTCGACGACGGCGTACGGGTCATCCGGGCCGGGGACGGGCCGCACGTCCGCTCGGAGCAGGCCGACTTCAGCGGAACACTGCTCAGCGCGGGTGCGGCGCACCTGCGCCGGGACGTCTACCTGATCACGCTTGAGCCCGGCGCGGTCCGAGCCGGGCACGGACACACCCCGCGCAGTATCGAGCACGTGGTGGTCGCTGCCGGCCGGCTGCGGGTGGGGCCCGAGGGGGCACCTGTCGAACTCGAACCGGGCGACTACGCCACGTTCCCCGGCGACGCCCCGCACCGTTACGAGGCGCTCGCTCCCGGTACGTTCGCCGTCCTCATCATGGAGCACCCCTGAACGAGGACGGCGATCCCGCCGCAGCCTGGCGGTCTTCGAGTGCGATAGGGTCGGAGGCCAGATTCGCTTATAGGACCAAATGTCCGAAACCAATGGGATAACGTTTGCGCCGGTGGGCGGCACCACAGTGGCGGTGAGCGAGCCCACGCCGTTACCCTCCATCCGCAGCTACGGCCTGCCGGAGCGGCGATCTGACCGGCACGTGCGGCCCCAGCGCGACAATTTGCAACGAGGTGACAACGCGTGAGCGAGCGGACGCGAGCCGGCCACCGGGGCGTGGCAGGCGGCGACCGGACGCCCAGCGGTCACCCGACGGCGGCTGCGGACACCTCACCCCCGGCGAGAATCGGCCCAGCGGCCGGGTGTGGCGACGGGCTCGGCGGATGAACGGCCGCTACACCGACCGGTGGTCAGACCCGAACGAACCGTCCTGGGTGGGCGAGCCGACCGCCGAGTGGCACCCCCAGTTCCCCGGCCAGCGTTACGCCGGCGACATCGGCATGCCGCACCAGCCGCCACCGCGCGGCCGCGCGACGGTGTCCGGTCGCGCCGAGGTGCCGCCGCTGGCGCCCACCCGCCCGGACGGCACCTACCTCGGCCGGTCCTGGTCCGACGAACCACCGGCGGAACAGACACCGCACGGCCGTTCCTGGGTGGACGACGAGCCAGGCGGGGCATCGGCCTACGGCCGACTCGGCAGCGACGAGCGCTCAGCGGACACGTCCGCCTACGGCCGGCCCGACAGCGCTGACTCCCGCCACTACGACCATGAGCCGTACCGTCGTCCGCTGCCCGAGCCACCCCGCCGCGACGAACGCCGCTCGCCCGAGTCGGACCGACGTACCGCCTGGTCCGACCGACGCCCCGCCGACGAGCGAGGGCCCGCGCGGGAAGCCGCCTGGCACCGGGACCAGCCCACCACCGAGCGGTACGACAGCCGCCGCCCCCGGCAGGAGCCCACCGAGCGGGATCGGGGTTACCGGGGCTCTCCGCCAGTCTCCCCCGCGCCCCGGCCCGAACCCGGCTGGGTGCCCGAGCCGGACGACACACCACGTCGGCGCGGTACACCGGAGCGAACAGCCGCCGGTTACGAGCGGCACCCGGGCGACGGGTACGGCGTCCGACCAACCCGCGACCACGACGGGCGGACCGCCGAGCCGGCCGACCCGTGGGCACCCGTGGACGGCCGCACGCGATACCGCGCCGACGGGTACCCGGACCGGGCCGCCGACGACCTGCGCCGCCCAGAGCCGCGCTACCGCCCGGACGACGGAATCGGCGCGGCGCCCTCACCGAACGGTGGACGACGGCGTCGCCCCGAGCCGGACCTGCCCGACCAGCCGCGCCTCGACGACGACCGGCGGCGGCCCGACACCGACCCGCACCGGCAGCAGCCCCGTGAGGCGGCGGCCCGCGCCGAGGCGTACCCGGACCGGCGACCCCGCGAGCAGGCCCGCCCGGACGGGTACCGCGACAACGGGTACCGCGAGGACGCGTCTCGTGAGGACGCGTACCGCGAGCCCCGGCCACAGCCGGGCCAGCGGTCGGACGGCAGTCTGCCCTGGCCGGCGCCGGGTCCGGTGCGCCAGGACCGCACCTCGGACCGCACCCGGGAGCCCGGCCACCGCACCGACCCGCACCGCACCGCGGACCCACACCGCAGCCCCGAGCCGCACCGCACCGCGGAGCCGTACCGCAGCGCCGACCCACACCGCAGCCCCGACCCGGGCATGCCGTCGCGGCCGGCCGCCCGACCCGACCGGCCGGCGGCCACGCCGTCCCGGCCCGAGGAGCGCCCGGCGGCCACTCCGGCACGGCAGGACGAGCGACAGGTACGCCCGGCCGCGACGGCGCCGCCCGCCTCCGGCCGCGCCATGCCGGTCTCCCCGGAACGACCGGTGTCCCCAGCACCCGACTCCCCCGCCTGGGACCGACCGGTGTCAGCCGCCCCGGCCACCCCGGAACGACCGGTGTCCCCAGCACCCGTCTCCCCCGCCTGGGACCGACCGGTGTCAGCCGCCCCGGCCACCCCGGAACGACCGGTGTCCCCAGCACCCGACTCCCCCGCCGCGCGCGGCTGGGACCGACCGGTGTCGGCAGTCCCGGTCTCTCCCGCCTCCGATCGGCCCGTCTCGGGGCCACCCGCCGCGCGTCTGCGGTTGGAATACCTGCCCGCGCCGGTGGACCCACCCGGCGCCGACGAGCGCCCGGACGCCCCGCCAGCATCGGGACGCCGGCCGCTGGCCGAACCGCCACCGGCATCCGGGGCGCATCCCGCCCCGCCGCCGCGTTATCCAGGCCCGGACACCAGTGACCGTCCAGCGGACCAGCGGCGCGGCGAGGAGCCGGGCCCGGACCGCCGTCGGATCGGCGACCCGTTGGCCGGCACCCCACCGACCGACCGCCGCCCGTCCTCCCCGGACCGCCCGCCCGCGGCCGAGCGGCCGCACCCCGCCGATCGCCGAGTCGTGCCGGATCGACCGGCCGCGCAGCAGCGCCCGTACTCGCCGGAGCGACTGGCACCCACGGCGGACGCCCGCCCGTCGGCGGCCCCGCCACCCACCTGGCAGGCACCGCAGCCACCGACGACCCGATCCGACCCGACCCCGGCAGCCCCGGCTCCGGCCGACCCGCAGCCACCGGCGGCGGAGGTCGCGCCGGTGCTTCCGCCGGCCCCCGGTACGCCGCGCCGCTACGTGCCCCCGCCGCCCTCCGAAGAGCCGGTGGCCCCCGTTCGCGAGCCGGACGGCGTCCCGGGTACCCGCGGGCCGGAAGCGTGGTTCAGCCCCGCTCAGCCCGCCGAATCCGACCAGGCCGAGCCGGCCACGGACCGGCGGTCGTTCGACCCGGTCGACGACGAGTCGACGGCCGGTGACCCCGACCTCTCCGCGACACCGGTCGCGCAGACGTCGACGCCGGCAGCCGACACCCACCTCGACGTGGCCGACGAGCACGCCGGCGGGTCGACATCAGACGACGCATTCGACCCGGTCTCCGCGCCGCCCGCCCACCCGGTCTCCGGCGACCGTCGACTGGGGGCGGACGACCCTGACGACGAGCCGCGGCCCGGTTTCGACACGGGAACGGTGGACGGCGACCAGCCCGTTCCCGGCGTACCTGTCGTCGCGATGCCCCACCAGCGGACCGAAGCCGAGGTCGACCGGGAGTCCTTCACCGCTTCGCCCAGCGAGGACACCGATCCGGTCGAGCACGACCCGACGGACGAACTCGCACCACCCGAGGAGCCGACGGAAGCGATCGACGATCCGAGCGCGAGCCCGGCGGATGGCTCGCGAATCGACGAGTGGCGGGACGACGCGACGCTGCATGTCACGGCCGTGGACGACACGAGCCCGCCCATCTCGGCACCACCGGTCTCCGCACCGTCGGTCTCCGCACCGCCCGCCTCGGTCACGCCCGTCTCCGCTCCTCCGGCATCGCCGGTATCGGCCCCGCCCGCAGCGCCCGTCTCCGCGCCACCGGCGCCGACCGCAGCACCAGTGTCCGCGCCACCCGCCGCAGCGCAGCCGTACTCCGTAGCGCCCGTCTCCGCGCCACCCGCGCCGGCACAGCCGTACTCCGCAGCACCGGTCTCCGCACCGCCAGCGGCCGCAGCAGCGCCCGTCTCCGCGCCGCCAGCCGCCACGCCCATGACGGCGCCACCGGCCTCGACACCACCGCCGGCCGCGGTGCCCGTATCCGGGCCGCCGGCGTCGGTGGTGCCGACGTCCGGGCCACCCGCCTCGGCCGTACCCGGCCCGAGGAGCGGCTCGGACGGGGAGAACGAGCAGGTGTCCGCGCCATCCGACGAGGCGCCATCCGACGAGGCGCCATCCGACGCAGCGCCGCCGGTGGTGACCCGCCCGTCGCTGGCCGACCCGGGCGACCCGGAGCAGGTGCTGGCCGCGTACCGGTGGCGGTTGGACCCGGTCACCCTGCGCGAGGAGTTGACGGAGCCGGACGACCTGCGGGCCATCCGGCGGCGGCTGACCGAGAAGTTGGGCTCGGCGGTCGACAACCGTGCCCGGGCCCGGCTGCTCAGCCTGCGGGCGGTGGCCTCGCGGATTCTCGGCGACCTGGACGACGCGCTGGCCGACGGTCGGCTCGCCCTCACCTACGCCGAAGCCACCGGCGAGCTGCGCCGGACCGCGCTGGCCCAGGCCCGGCTGGCCCACGTGCTGCGCTGGCGCGGCGACTTCGCCGAGGCCGATCAGCTCTTCGCCCAGGCCAACTCGGTCGAGTTGCCCGACCGGCTACGGGCCGCGCTGCACGAGCACGCCGGGCGGTCGTGTTACGACCAGGGGCGGCTCATGGAGGCCTGCGAGCATTTCGAGAAGGCACTCGACCTGCGCGGCGCGGGCGACGCCGAACTGCTGGACCGGGTCCGGATCGCCCTCGACGCGGTCACCGTCCGGGCCGAGGCGGATGGCTTCGGGGCGTACCCCCGGGGTCGGGACGAGGTGCTCGACCGGGACCGACCCCCGTTGCCGGACCAGGACGGGCCGCTGTGGGGTTACACCAGCCAGGACGGCGACGTTGTCGTCCCCGCCCGGTACGCCGAGGCGCAGCCCTTCCACGACGGGTTGGCCTGGGTCCGCCGGCCGGACACCGACCGCTGGTCGCTGATCAACCTGCTCGGTACGACGGTGATCCCGCCGTCCTTCCGGGCCGCGCAGCCGTTCAGCGACGGCCTGGCCTGGGTGGTCGGCGACGGTGGTTGGACGGCGATCGACGCGACCGGGGCGGTGCAGGTCGCGCCCAACTTCGCCGAGGTACGACCGTTCCGTCGTGGGCTGGCAGCGGTGCGGCGCGAGGGGTGGGGGGCTGTCGACCGGACCGGTCGGGTCATCGTGCCCACCCGCTACCACGGCTTCGTCACCGAGTTGGCCGACGGCCAGCAGATCGACGGATTCACCGACGAGGGGCTCGCCGTGGTCGACGTGGCGGGTCGGCGGGGCGTGGTGGACCGCACCGGCACGGTGCTGGTCCCGCCGGCGCACCCGATGCTGGTCATCCACCCGGTGGCGTTCCTGGTCGAGAGCGACAGCGGGCGGTGGGGCGCGCTGGACCGGCGCGGCGTGCCGCTCATCGACCCGGTGCACCGCGATCGCGCCGAGGTGATGGAGGAGATCGACCGGCTACTCACCGACGCCAACCCGGTGCTCTGAGGCACCGGTCGCCACTGGTGATCCACTGGAGCTACTGTCGGTGCATGGAATTCCGACACCTGGGCCGTTCCGGCCTGATGGTCAGCGAGATCTCGTACGGCAACTGGATCACCCACGGTTCGCAGGTCGAGGAGGACGCGGCGTTCGCCTGCGTCCGCGCCGCTCTCGACGCGGGGATCACGACCTTCGACACCGCCGACGTGTACGCCGGCACCCGGGCCGAGGACGTGCTCGGCCGGGCGTTGCAGAACGAGCGCCGTGAGGGCCTGGAGATCTTCACCAAGGTCTACTGGCCGACCGGGCCCGGCCGCAACGACCGTGGCCTGTCCCGCAAGCACATCATGGAGTCGATCAACGGCTCGCTGCGCCGACTGCGCACCGACTACGTGGACCTCTACCAGGCCCACCGCTACGACAGCAGCACCCCGCTGGAAGAGACGATGGAGGCGTTCGCCGACGTCGTCCACTCCGGCAAGGCGCACTACATCGGCGTCTCCGAGTGGACCGCCGCCCAGCTGCGCGCCGCCCACCCGCTCGCCCGGGAGCTGCACATCCCGCTGGTCTCCAACCAGCCGCAGTACTCGCTGCTCTGGCGGGTCATCGAGACCGAGGTCGTGCCGGCCAGCGAGGAGCTGGGCATCGGGCAGATCGTCTGGTCACCGATGGCGCAGGGCGTGCTCTCCGGCAAGTACCTGCCGGGCCAGCCGCCACCGGCCGGTTCCCGCGCCACCGACGAGAAGTCGGGTGCGGGCTTCATCTCCCGGTTCATGAACGACGACGTGCTGACCCGGGTTCAGCAGCTCAAGCCCCTCGCCGAGCAGGCCGGGCTCAGCATGGCCCAGCTCGCCGTGGCGTGGGTGCTGCAGAACCCGAACGTCTCGTCGGCGATCATCGGCGCGTCCCGCCCCGAGCAGGTGCACGACAACGTGAAGGCGGCCGGGGTGAAGCTCGACGCCGACCTGCTCAAGGCGATCGACGACATCGTCGGCCCGATCGTCGAGCGGGACCCGGCGAAGACCGAGTCCCCCGCGCAGCGTCCCTGACGCCGTTCCGGCCCGGCCGGCGCGAAACCCTCGCGCCGACCGGGCCGGGTCAGCAATCAGCCCCGCCCGATCAGCCCCGCCAGAAGCGGATCAGCTCCAGGCCGGTGGCGTAGAGCCACGACGGCAGACCGAGCAGGTCACCGACCGCGAAGACCGCGTCGAAGAACCAGCCGCCGATGCGCGGGTTCCACAGCAGCGCGAAGAGCAGGATGAAGCCGTACGGCGCGAACAGGTCGTACATCTTGCGCCACTGCGGGTTGAGCCACGGCTGGATCATGTTGCCGCCGTCCAGGCCGGGCACCGGCAGCAGGTTCAGCACACTGGCGGTGAGCTGGAGGAAGGCGAGCAACGCCACCCCGGCCCAGAACTCCACCGGGCCACCCGACTGGGTGCCGAGCCGCACCGCCGCCACCAGCACCAACGTGAACAGCACGTTTGTCGCCGGGCCGGCGAGGCTGACCAGGGTGTGCCGCAGTCGACCCGGGATGGCGTGCCGGTCCACCCAGACCGCGCCACCCGGCAGGCCGATGCCACCGAGCAGCACCACCGCCACCGGCAGCACTATCGACAGCAACGGGTGGGTGTACTTCAACGGGTTGAGCGTCAGGTAGCCACGATGGGCGATGTCCCGGTCGCCGGCCCGGTAGGCCACCACCGCGTGGGCGTACTCGTGCAGGCAGAGCGACACCAGCCAGCCGGACACCACGAAGAGGAACACGTTGAACCGGACGCTGCCGTACCCGTTCCAGGTCAGCACCCCGCTGACCGCGAAGAGCGCGACCAGGCCGAGGAAGACCGGGCTGGGCCGGAACGCCGCCTTGGGCACGCCGAGGACCAGCCCGTCACCCGGGCGGTCGTAGGCCATCACTCGGCCGTGGGCAGCAGGCTCATCCGGTACTCCACCCGGTCGTCCTCCACGAGCGCGACCGAGGTGACGCCGGACGCCGCGAGCTCCCGCCAGGTCTGACCGATCCAGGATTCGGCGTCGGCCTGGCTGCCGAACGACTCCGCCGGTCCCTCGACCGTCTGGCCGTCCGTGCCCTCGTACCGCCAGCTCCACGCCATGCCGCGTCTCCCCTCGCCGCTGAAGTCCCCGTGGGACGAACCCTCGCCAGCGTAGTCGGCCCGGCGCGCAACGGCCGCTCGCTCGCCCCGGCGGGACCCACGGGGTGGATCAATCCGATCGACGCCGGCCGGTACGGTGGCTCGGTGCTGACACGGGGAGTGCTGCTCGGCGACCGGTACCGGCTGGGCGAGCGGGTGGCGACGGGCGGGATGGGCGCGGTCTGGCGCGGCACTGACGTGCTGCTGGAACGCGAGGTCGCCGTGAAGGTGCTGTTGCCGTCGCTGGTCGCCGATCCGGAGTTCACCGCCCGGTTCCGGGCCGAGGCGCGGATGCTGGCCGCGCTGCGGCACCCCGGCGTGGTGCCGGTGCACGACGTGGGGCAGGCGGCGCTCGACGACGGCAGCCAGGTCGACTACCTGGTGATGGAGTACGTCGAGGGCGAGCCGTTGTCCGCCCGGGTGCGCACGGTGGGGCGGCTGGATCCGGCCACCACGATGTCGGTGCTGGCCCAGGCCGCCGACGCGCTGCACACCGCCCATCTCGCCGGCATCGTGCACCGCGACGTAAAGCCGGGCAACCTGCTGGTCAAGGGCGACGGCACCGTGGTGCTGGTCGACTTCGGCATCGCCCGGTCCCGCAACATGGCCGGGCTCACCGCCGCGAACATGGTGCTCGGCACCGCCTCGTACATGTCTCCCGAGCAGGCCACCGGGCAGCCCGTCTCGGCCGCCACCGACATCTACGCGCTCGGCGCGGTCGCGTACTTCTGTCTTGCCGGGCAGCCGCCCTTCCACGGTGACAACCCCCTCGCGGTGGCGCTGCGGCACGCCCAGGAGGACCCGGCGGCGCTGCCAGCGGACACCCCACCGGCGGTTGCCGCCGTGGTGTCCCGCGCGCTGGCCAAGCGTCCGGAGGACCGGTTCGGCAGCGCCGCTGAGCTGGCCGCTGCCGCCGCCGATGCCCGCGACGCGACACTGGCCAGCATTCCGGTCTCGGCCCGCCCACCGTGGGCGCTGGCCGCTCCCACCCCGCGTGCCTCGGCCCCCGCCACGCCTGGGGTCCCGGCCCCCGCCGGGCCGGTTCCCGCCCCGCCCGCCGGGCCGGTGTCGGCGGGGCTCGCCGCCGCCCCGCCACCGGCGCGCGTCGCGGGCGAACCGACGACCGAACCGAAGCCCACCCGGGAGGACGCGCTCCCGGCCGGGCCGGGCGGCCGACGTCTGCCGCTGTTGCTCGGGGCCGGCGCGGCCGTCCTCGTCGCGGTGATCGTCGCGGCGGCCGTGGTGGCGCTGCGACCCGAGGCGAACCCGGGTGCGGCGGACCCACCACCCGCACTGGCCGGGGAGTCAGCGGTAGCGACCGACGCCCCGCTGCCGGCCGGCGACGCGACCACCACCGGGCCGCGACCCAGCGGCACGCCGGGCGCCACCCGCACCGCGCCGGCCGACCCGACCGGATCCCCCGCCGACGCGCCCGCCAGCGGCGGACCGGCCGAGACCCCGGGAGCGGGAAACGCACCCACCGGTACGGCCAGCAGCCGACCGACGTCCAGCGGCAAGCCGTCGAGCCGGCCCAACCCGTACACGGCCGCGCAGGCGTGCGGCAGCGGCTACCAGGTGATCGACTCGGCGACGCTGACCGGCGGGGACGGGCAGCGCAAGGGTCGGGTCTTCCTGCTGTACCACTCGGGCACCGGCACCAACTGCGTGGTCACCCTCAAGGACAGCGCGGTGGGCGCGAAGTCGGCCGCCTCGGCGTACCTGGAGGTGCAGGGGCGCACACGCAGCACCGACAGCGGGTCCTTCGACTACTACGCCGGACCGGTGAAGGCGGTCGCCGCCGGGACGTGCGTCAAGTGGGGCGGCTCCACCGGCGGGGTCAGCTACGGCAGCGGGTTCGAACACTGCGACTGAGCACCGGTAAGCACCCGGGCCCGCAGGCGCGGCATCGAGGGGTTGTCCGCCTGCCTACTTGTCGCTGACGTAGGTGCCGCGCTGGGGAACGGTCATCACCAGTCCGCGCTCCCGGAGCAGGCGCACCGCCGCCCGGACCGTTCCACGCGCCACGCCGTACTCCTGCTGGAGCGTCGACTCACTCGGGATCGGCCGCCGGGGAGGCAGCTCTCCGTCCTCGATCCGTTTGGCGATCACGTCTGCGAGTTGGACGTAAATCGGCGTCGGAGACAGCGGGTCGATCATGGACGCAAACATAGGAGACGTTCATAGACGTCTAGTCTTTCGGTACGTCTATAGACGTACACAGACGTATACAACTACGGTTGGTTGCGGATGAGCGACCGACCGTAGGAGTTCGAGTGCGGAGAGTTTGGTTCGACGACTACCTCCTCTCAGCGGCATTGACGCTGGCGCGCCGCCACCGGCCGGTCTGGTCGTGGATCCGGTGGCGGAACGTCTGCCGCTGCGGCGCGGAGCTACCCTGCCGATCCCGCCACCGCATCCCGATCAACCGGGGGCACCGGCCGGGTGAGCGCCGATGACGCGGCATGGACCGGTCCTGCCCCTGTGGCTCTGCGAGACGTGTGGCAAGCCGTGGCCCTGCGTCACCCGCCGGGAAGAACTGTTGGGCGAGTACGCCGACGCCTCGTTCACGCTGGCCGTCTACATGGGCACCTATCTGGTCTCCGCCGAGCAGGACCTGAGTTGGGCTCAGCCAGACGGGCTCCGCCGCCGCTTCCTCGGGTGGGTGCCGTGACCACGCTCCACCCCGGCGACATCGTCCGCATCGGGTTGGCGTGCTCGGTGCAGTTCACCGGGGACCGGGTGCTGCGGCTTCGACTCGTGGCTGTCGGGGAGCCCGACCCGTACAACGACTGGATCTGGTTGACGGGCTACGTCCTCGGCCCGAAGGGCAACGCCACCGACAAGCGCGAGGTCTACGTCCAGCGCGCCGGAGTCGTGGTCGTGGAAGGGGTTCCCCGACCAACTCTCTCGACGCGGAATCCGCACGCCCAACCTCACCCCAGGCGCACCCGGGTACGGACGGTCTGAGGTGCGCGTGGCTCGGTGCCGCGCCGACGGTTGGGAACATCGGCCCGCGACGGACGCAGGACGAACTTTCGATCTTCGGTTGGGCTGGGGCGAGGTGCCCGGGTCCAAGGCGGGAGAACTAAGGTACGGGCATGTCCGTAGACGGGTGGAACACGGTCCTGGTGCTCGGCGGTATCCGGTCCGGCAAGTCCGAGTTCGCCGAGTCCCTGGTCACCGACGCGCCGGTGGTCCGCTACGTCGCCACCGCGCCCGAAGGCGACCCGGAGGACACCGAGTGGGCGACCCGGCTGGCAGCGCACCGCGCCCGACGGCCGGGCAGCTGGACCACCGAGGAGACCACCGAGGACCCGCGCCGGCTGGCCGACGTGCTCGAGTCCGCCGAGCCCAACGAGATGCTGCTCGTCGACGACCTGGGCGGCTGGGTGACGGTGCTGCTCGACCCGGACCACCAGCCCGCCGACGACGTGGCGACCATCGCCGAGCTGGCCGAGGCGATCCGCGGGTGTGCCGCCCGGGTGGTGCTGGTGAGCCCCGAGGTGGGGCTGTCGCTGGTGCCGACCACCCCGCTGGGCCGGGCGTTCACCGACGCGCTGGGCGCTGCGAACCGCGCGGTCGCCGACGCCTGCGACGCTGTCGTACTGGTCGTCGCCGGTCAGCCGGTCTGGCTCAAGCCGGCCGTCACCTCGACCGAGCGGTCCGCTCCCGCCACCGTGACCGCGCCGACGGCCGCCGCCACCGCACCGGTCGTGGCGAGCCTGGCCGACACCGAGCCCACCCCCGAGGTGCAGCTGCCCGACGTGCTGACCCCCACGCCGCCGGCCGCCCCGACCGCGGAGTCGGGCAACCCGTGGGCGGCGCCGACCATGGCGCTGCCGATGGTGTCCACCGGGCTTGTCATCCAGCCCGGCATGGAACTGCCGATGCCCGACGAGTACGCCGGCCCGCAGGCTGTCGACCGGCTGGCCACGCTTGACGTACCGGGTGCCGGGTTGGGCGTGCTGGACCGGGTGGTGGGCTTCGCCGCCGCCACCCAGGGCACCTCGACCCCTGTCGCCTGGGGCTCGGTGCGGGTGCTGCTGCTGCACGGCGACCACGCCGGCGGGGCGGCGGCCGGCACCGTCGCCGGTGAGTCGGCGCGCCGCGCCGCGCAGGCCCGCGCCGGTCAGGGCGCGCTGGCACGGCTGGCCGCCGAGAGCGGCGCGAGTCTCCAGGTGGTGGACACTCCGGCCTCCGCGCCGATCGAAGACCAGCCGGCTCTCGCGCCGGAGCAGGTGGAGTCCGCGCTGCGCTACGGCTGGCGACTGGCCGAGCAGGCCGCCGACGCGGGCGTACAACTGCTGGTGCTCGGTGCGTGCGGCGCCGGCACCGAGGCGGCGGCCGCGGCGGTGCTCGCGGCGACCGCGGGCGCGGAGCCACCCGCCGTGCTGGGCCGGGTGATCACCGACTCCGGCGAGATCGACGACGCGGCGTGGATGATCCGCTGCGCGGCGGTTCGCGACGCGCTGCACCGCACCCGGCGTTCGTCGCGCGGCGCCAAGGACATCCTGGCCGAGCTGGGCGGCGGCGACGTGGCGGTGGCCACGGGCGTGCTGCTCGGCGCCACCGCCCGCCGGGTGCCGGTGCTGCTCGACGGGCCGGTCGGGTTGGCCGCCGGCATGGTGAGCCGCGACCTGGCCGGGCAGGCCCGGCACTGGTGTCTGCTGGCCGACCACGGCGGGCACCCTGCCGTGCGGCTCGCCGCCGACGTGCTGGGTCTCACCCCGCTGCTCGACCTGCGGATGGATCTCGGCGAGGGCGCGAACGCGCTGGTCGCGCTGCCGCTGCTGCGCTCGGTGCTGGCGTTGTCCGCCGCGCTTCCGGTGCACCCGTCGCTGACCGGCACCGACGACACCGACCCGGCCGCCGACGAGCCGGAGTCCACCGACCCGAGCTACGCCGACCCGGATCTCACCGAGCCCGACCCGACCGAGCCCGACTTCGCCGAACCGGAGCCGGCCGGACCGGGACCGGCCAGCACCGGGGCGGACGAGCAGCCGGCGTCGAGCTGGCGTGCCGGCTGAGCCACGGCTGCTCGCCGGGGCCCGGCTCGCGGTCACCACGTTCACCACGTTGCCGGTGCGGGCCGGGCGCATCGACCGCCCGGTCGCCGGCACGGCGATGGCCCTCGCCCCGGTGGTCGGCGCGCTGCTCGGCGCCCTACTGGCCGGTGTGCTGCTGCTGGCCGGGGCGCTCGCCCCACCGCTGGTGGCGGCCGGCGTGACAGTCGGCGTCGGCGCGCTGCTCAGCCGGGGGCTGCACCTGGACGGGCTGGCCGACACAGTGGACGCGCTCGGCTCGTACCGGCGGGGCGAGGCCGCCCTGGAGATCATGAAGAAGCCGGACGTCGGCCCGTTCGGGGTGGTCGCCCTGGTGGTCGTACTCCTGGTGCAGGCGGCGGCGCTCGCCGACCTCGCCGGTCGGTCCTGGCCGGCGTGCCTCGCGGCGGTGGTCGCGGCGACCGCTGCCGGGCGGCTCGGTGTCACTGTGGCCTGCCGGCGGGGCGTGCCGGCGGCCCGACCCGACGGGCTGGGCGCGCTGGTCGCCGGCACTGTCGGCCCGGTGGCAGTGGCCGCCGGCGCGATCGCGGTCGTGCTGCTGGCGGTGCCCGCGGTGCCGGGCCGCCCATGGCAGGGGCCGCTGACCGTCGTCGCCGCGATCGCCGTCGCGCTACCGCTGCTCAACCACGTGGTACGCCGCCTCGGCGGGATCACCGGCGACGTCCTCGGCGCGACCGTCGAGGTGGTCACCACGCTGGTCTACCTGGGTCTGGTGCTGTCCGGCTGAACCGGGCCCGGCGGGCCGGGTAGCGTTCGGCTCGACAACACCGGCGCGGCCACCGGGGGAACCCACAATGCTCATCACGGACGACTTCCTGCCCGTTCCGGTGCCGGAGTCGCTCAGCGCGACCTACCTGGTGCCGATGGCGGGGCTACCGAAGGTCAGTGCGAAGACCGCGGTGGCGGCCCTGACCGGCCGGCTGGCCGAGCCGGTGCACGGGCTCGCCCGGCAGATGCTCGACAGCCCGCTGATGAGCGTCGACACCCGGCCGATCGCCGAGTTCCCCGAGCTGCCACCGGACCTGCTCACCGCGTTCGGTGCCACGAAGGAGCAGCTGGACCGGCTGGCGGCGGCGACGCACCTGGTGGTCGTACAGGCCGAGTACCGGCCCGGTTGGCCACCCGCGCACGAGTGGGCCGCCCGGGCGGTCGCGGCCGCCGTGGCGGAATCCGTCGACAGCGACGTCGTGGACGTCTTCGGCCTCCAGTTCCTCGACCCGGCGACCGCGCTGCGCTCGCTCCCCGACGAGAACGGCCGGATCCGGCTTGTCGACTGGGTGCTGGTGCCGTACTCCTCGGACACCGAGGGCCTGTGGTTCACCACGAAGGGGCTGCGCCGCTTCGGTCTCCTGGAGTTGCAGACCCAGGGGGTGCCCGACCACCTCACCCGCGCCTGGGGTGCGGTGATGACCGGGGCGGCCCGCCGACTCCTGCGGGACTGGACCGACGGGCTCACCGGCGAGGAGGTGCCGGCGTTCGTGCAGTTGCCGGTGCTGGCCACTGTCACCGGGCACGACATCGCTGTGGCGTACGGCAACCCGGAGCAGCACGGCGCCACCGCCCCGGTGCTGCTGCGCCTCGAACTGGACCCGGCGACCGACCCGGAGGCCGACTCGTTCCTCAGCCTGCGCCCGCCGGCCGGGCACCCCGGCCCGGACGGGCGCTACTACGCCGCCGCCTGCGCGACCCTGTTCTCCGGGATCCAGCCGGACGTGCGCTACGCCCGCTCCGGTGACGCGATGAGCCGTGCGGTCGCCACCGCCCGGGACGCGTTGGATGACGCGCGGGCCCGCTTCGTCGCCGGCCAGTTCCCCACCGAGTCGCAACTGGTGGTGAAGTACGGCCTGCCCGGGGACGACGGCCCGGAGTACGTCTGGGCGGGCGTCACCTCGTGGGAGACCCCGGAACGCATCGTCGGCGTGAGCGCCAGCGACGCCAACACCGACCAGAGCGTCCGCATCGGCGCCCCAGTGGTCGTGGAGACGTCCGACGTGGTCGACTGGGCCGTCCTGGACGCCACAGGCGTCATAGAAGGCGGCTGGACCCAAGCAGTCCTGGACTCAGGCGAACCCCCAACCCCCTCCCGCTGACCTTCCACAGCCCCACCCACCCACCCACCCACGCACGCACGCACGTTGATCATGAAGTTATTGCCACCGCCGTCGGCGTGTCGTGGCAATAACTTCATGATCAACCAGGGCTTGGGTGGGGGTGGGGGTGGGGTTACTTCACTGAGGGGGTTACGAAGGGGGGTTTGGTCAGGGTCAGGGGGGCTCGGCGGCCTCGGATGTCGATCTCGACCTCGTCGCCGTCGGTCAGGTTGGCGTCGGTGTCCAGCAGGGCCAGGGCGATGCCCTGCTTCCTCGTCGGGCTGAAGGTGCCGCTGGTCACGGTGCCGACCTGGGTGTCCCCCACGTGCAGGGTCATGCCGGGACGCGGGATGGCCCGGTCGACTGCCACCAGGCCGCGCAGCGTACGCCGGGGGCCGGCGGCCTTCTCGGCGAGCAGCGCGTCGCGGCCCCAGAAAGCCGGCTTGTCCCAGCCGACCGCCCAGCCGGAGCGGGCCTGCACCGGGCTGATGTCCAAGGAGAGGTCCTGCCCGTGCAGCGGGTAACCCATCTCGGTCCGCAGTGTGTCCCGGGCGGCCAGCCCGCAGGCGCGCAGCTCGAACGCCGCGCCGGCGGCGAACAGCGCATCCCACACGACGACCGCGTGCTCCGCCGGCACCACCAGCTCGTAGCCCAGCTCACCCGTGTAGCCGGTACGACAGACCGTCAGCTCCACCCCCTCGAGGCTCGCGGCGGAGAAGCTCATGTAGCCGTGTTCGGTGGGCAGGTCCAGGGCGGCCAGCAACTCGGCCGAGCGGGGGCCCTGCACGGCCAGCACCGCGTACGCCTCGTGCTCGTCGGTGACTGTCACCTGCGCGGGAGCGGCGGCGCGCAACCGGCGCACCACCTCGGCGGTGTTCGCCGCGTTCGGGATGAGGAAGACGTGGTCGTCGGCGTACAGGTAGGCGATGATGTCGTCCACCACACCGCCGGTGGCGTCGTCGCAGCAGAGCGTGTACTGCGCCCGACCCGGGCCGATCCGGCCCAGGTCGTTGCTGAGGCAGGAGTTGACGAAGTCGGCCGCGCCGGGGCCGCTCACCCGGGCCTTGCCCAGGTGTGACACGTCGAAGACCCCGACCGCCGTACGCACCGCGGTGTGCTCCTTGAGCACTCCGCCGCCGGCGTACTCCAGGGGCATCTCCCAGCCCCCGAAGGGGGCGAACTTGGCGCCGGCGGCGGTGTGCCGCTCGTGCAGCGGGGAACGGCGCAGCCGGGTCGCGGCGGCGTCGGAGGTCACGTCGGTCATGGGTGGCAACTTACCGGGGACAACGTCGCTGGTTAGCATCGGCGGGAGCCCGCTGGCGCTGTCGGCGGGACAGCCATGACGTCCGGCGGGTAGGTTCCGCCGGAGACCTTCACCGCTGGTACGCGACGCCGCGACCGGCCCGGCCCGCCCGGAGTAGCTTCAGTGACTTCACCCCGCACCACCAACCTGAGCCTGGTCGACACCGACCCGGCCGAGCTCGCCGTCGACGCGATCGTGATCGGCGTGCACAGCCAGACCGGAGAGCAGGGCGCCACCAGCGGCCTCGCCGGCACCCTGCTGCTCGCCAGCGGCGCGGAGAGCATCGCGGCCGCGTTCGACGGCAAGCTGACCGAGACCCTCGCGCTGCTCGGCGCGACCGGCGGGCCGGGTGAGGTCATCAAGCTGGCCACCCTGGGCACCGTGACCGCCCCGCTGGTCACCGCGGTCGGGCTCGGCCCGGAGCCGTCGGGTGCCGCCCCGGCCCCGGAGACGCTGCGCCGGGCCGCCGGTGCGGCGATCCGGGCCCTGGCGGGCGCACCCACTGTCGCGCTGGCGCTGCCGCTGCCCGACGACGCGGACGCGTCGGCTGAGCTGCGCGCGATCGCCGAGGGCGCGCTGCTGGGTGGGTACCGGTTCGCCGGCTACAAGACCCGACCCCAGCCGACCCGGCGCGAGCCGGTGGCCGAGGTGCTCATCGCGGTGCCGGACGCCGGCGACGCGGGCGCCCAGGCGGAGGTCGCCCGGGCGCAGGCGGTGGCGGGCGCGGTCCGGCTCAGCCGGGACTGGGTGAACACCGCGCCGAACGAGCTGCGTCCGCCGTCGTTCGCCGACGCGGTCGCCACCGCGGCGCGCGAGGCGGGCCTCGGCGTCGAGGTGCTCGACGAGGCGGCGCTGGCCGCCGGCGGGTACGGCGGCATCGTCGCGGTCGGGCAGGGCTCTGAGGCCCCGCCGCGGCTGGTGAAGCTGACCTACACCCCGCAGGGCGGCGGCAACGGCAAGCGGGTCGCGCTGGTCGGCAAGGGCATCACCTTCGACACCGGCGGCATCTCGATCAAGCCGGCGCAGGGCATGTGGGAGATGAAGTCCGACATGGCGGGCGCCGCCGCGGTGGGCGCGGCCATGCTGGCGATCGCCGCGCTGAAGCCGACGGTGGCGGTCAGCGCGTACCTGCCGATGGCGGAGAACATGCCGTCGGGCACCAGCTACCGGCCGGGTGACGTGATCACCATGTTCAACGGCAAGCGGGTCGAGGTGCTCAACACCGACGCCGAGGGCCGGATGATCCTGGGCGACGCCATCGCCCGCGCCTGCGCGGACGGCACCGACTACCTGTTCGAGACCTCCACGCTGACCGGTGGCCAAGTGATCGCGCTGGGCAAGCGGATGGCCGGCGTGATGGGCACCCCGCAGTTGTGCGACCGGGTGAAGGTGGCCGGCGACGCCGTCGGCGAGCCGGCCTGGCCGATGCCGCTGCCCGACGACGTCCGTAAGGGCATGGAGTCGGATGTGGCGGACATCTCGCAGGTCAATGCCGGGATGGACCGGGCCGGTCACATGCTGCAGGGCGGCGTGTTCCTGCGCGAGTTCGTGGCCGACGACGTCGCCTGGGCGCACATCGACATCGCCGGGCCGGGCTACCACTCGGGCGAGCCGACCGGCTACTGGACCAAGGGCGGCACCGGCGTTCCGGTCCGCACACTGGTGCAGCTCGTCGAGGATGTCGCCGCCAACGGCTGACCGGACACGCGGAAGGGGCCCCCTGCTTCAAGGGGGCCCCTTCCGCGTTGCTCACTACCGCTCGGGGCGACGTTTGCGCCGTTCGTTGAAGTCGCGCATCCGCTGCGGGTAGCCCATCAGCCGGACGTCGTACACCGGGATGCCCATCCGGTAGGCGAAGCGTCGGGCTCCGTCCGGGCCGTCGATGCGCCGACGGGTCCACTCCCCGTCGTCGGCGATCAGGATGACGGTGGTCTCCGTCACCGTCGTACGGGGTTCGATGAACGCCTCGACGCCGCGCCGACTCCGGATGAAGTTCTCCAAATGGTCCAGATCGCCGCGACTGGCAGCACGGTCATGGCTCGGCACAGCCGTCTGTTTGCGGCGCCGGAACAAGCCCACCGGATCTCTCCCCCACCGTGCGTCATCGACAACGGTGCCAAGGGTACGTGTCGATGACGTGTCGTTGGGCACCTCGGTACGCACCCTGTGCCCAGTGGTGACAAGATGACCGAGGTGGGGTGTGTCCGTGTTACACCTCTGTGACCCCCGATGCAGCGACGCGACCTGGGAGTTGGACGTGAGCGAGCCGAACGAAGCGACCTTCGACATTGTCATTCTCGGAGGTGGCAGCGGCGGCTACGCGACCGCGCTGCGCGCCGTCCAGCTGGGCCTGAAGGTCGCGCTGGTCGAGAAGGGCAAACTCGGCGGCACCTGCCTGCACAACGGCTGCATTCCGACGAAGGCCCTGCTGCACGCCGCCGAGATCGCCGACCAGGCCCGCGAGTCGGAGCAGTTTGGCGTGAAGGCCGAGCTGATCGGCATCGACATGGCCGGGGTCAACTCGTACAAGGACGGCGTGATCGCCCGCCTGTACAAGGGCCTGCAGGGCATGTTGAAGGGCAACAAGGGCATCACGATCGTCGAGGGCGCCGGCAAGCTGGTCGGCAAGAACGTGGTCGAGGTGGACGGCAAGCGTTACACCGGCCGCAACATCGTCCTGGCCTCCGGCTCGTACGCGAAGAGCCTGCCCGGCCTGGAGGTCGACGGCGAGCGGATCATCACCAGCGACCACGCCCTCACGATGGACCGGGTGCCGTCGTCGGTGATCGTGCTCGGTGGCGGCGTGATCGGCGTCGAGTTCGCCAGCGTGTGGAAGTCCTTCGGTGTGGACGTGACGATCGTCGAGGCGCTGCCCCGGCTGGTCGCCGCCGAGGACGAGGAGTCGTCCAAGGCGCTGGAGCGGGCGTTCCGCAAGCGGAAGATCAACTTCAAGGTCGGCAAGCCGTTCGAGAAGGTCGAGAAGACCGACAACGGCGTCAAGCTGACCATCCAGGGCGGCGAGACCGTCGAGGCGGAGCTGCTGCTCGTCGCCGTCGGTCGCGGCCCGAACACCGCCAACCTCGGGTACGAGGAGCAGGGCGTCAAGATGGACCGCGGCTACGTGCTGACCGACGAGCGGCTTCGCACCAGCGTGCCGAACGTCTACGCGGTCGGCGACATCGTGCCCGGCCTCCAGCTCGCACACCGGGGCTTCCAGCAGGGCATCTTCGTCGCCGAGGAGATCGCCGGGCAGACCCCCGCCGTGATCGACGAGGTCGGCATCCCGCGCGTCACCTACTGCGACCCGGAGCTGGCGTCGGTGGGCCTCACCGAGGCCAGGGCCAAGGAGCAGTACGGCGCCGACAAGGTCAAGACGTACAACTACAACCTGGGTGGCAACGGAAAGAGCCAGATCCTCAAGACCACCGGCTTCGTGAAGCTGGTTCGGGTCGAGGACGGCCCGGTGGTCGGCGTACACATGATCGGCGCCCGGGTGGGTGAGCTGATCGGTGAGGCGCAGCTCATCTACAACTGGGAGGCCTACCCGGCGGAGGTCGCCCAGCTCGTGCACGCCCACCCGACCCAGAACGAGGCCCTGGGCGAGGCGCACCTGGCCCTCGCCGGCAAGCCGCTGCACTCGCACGCCTGATCATCCACAACCGCGGCGTCCGGCGACGGGCGAAGATCCCACCAGGGGAATGAAGGAGTCTCAGAAAATGCCGGTATCGGTCACCATGCCCCGGCTCGGCGAGAGCGTCACCGAGGGCACCGTCACTCGCTGGCTCAAGCAGGAGGGCGACACGGTCGAGGTCGACGAGCCCCTGCTCGAGGTCTCCACCGACAAGGTCGACACCGAGATCCCGTCACCCGCTGCCGGCGTGCTGAGCCGGATCGTGGTCGGCGAGGACGAGACCGCCGAGGTCGGCAGCGAGCTGGCCGTCATCGCCGGTGAGGGCGAGTCGACCGGCGGTGGCGAGGCCGCCGGGCAGGAGCAGGCCCCGGCCGAGTCGGTCGAGCCGGCTGCCGAGCCGACGGCCGCCGCCGAGGGCACCGCCGACGAGGTGGCCCAGGACGAGGCCCCGGCCGAGGCGCCGGCTCCGGCCGCCGCCTCGTCGGGCGAGGGCACCGCGGTGAAGATGCCCGCCCTGGGCGAGAGCGTCACCGAGGGTACCGTCACCCGCTGGCTGAAGCAGGTCGGCGAGACCATCGAGGTCGACGAGCCGCTGCTGGAGGTTTCCACCGACAAGGTGGACACCGAGATCCCGTCGCCGGTCGCCGGCACGGTGCTGGAGATCAAGGTCGCCGAGGACGAGACCGCCGCGGTCGGCGCCGACCTGGCGATCATCGGCGTTGCCGGCGGGGCCTCCGCCCCGGCGCAGCCCGAGCCGAAGCCCGAGCCGAAGGCGGAGGCCAAGCCGGCGCCGAAGCCGGCGCCGAAGGTCGAGGAGCCGACCCCCGGCATGTCGTACAACGAGCCCGCCGCGGAGACCGAGAGCTCGGCGCAGCCGGCGAAGACCGAGCAGGCCGCGCAGCCGGCCGCGTCGACCTCGACGCCGCCGCGTCCGTCCGCCCCGGCACCTGGTGCCGGCGAGGAGGCCGCCGGGTACGTCACGCCGCTGGTGCGCAAGCTGGCCAGTGAGCACGGCGTCGACCTGGCCGCGCTCAACGGCACCGGCGTGGGTGGTCGGATCCGTAAGCAGGACGTGCTGGAGGCCGCCGAGAAGGCGAAGGCCGCCAAGGCCGCTCCGGCTCCGGCGGCTGCTCCCGCCGCCGCGCCCGCGGCCAAGCCGGCCGCGAAGCCGCAGCCGAGCACCAAGCGGGGCACCACGGAGAAGCTGCCGCGGATCCGGGCGACGATCGCCAAGCGGATGCAGCAGTCGCTGCACGAGACGGCGCAGCTGACCACTGTCGTCGAGGTCGACGTCACCAAGGTCGCCAAGCTGCGGGTCCAGGCGAAGGACTCGTTCCAGGCCAAGCACGGCGTGAAGCTGTCCTTCCTGCCGTTCTTCGCCCTCGCCGCCGTCGAGGCGTTGCAGACCCACCCGATCATCCAGGCCAGCATGGACCTGGACGGCGGCACGATCACCTACCCGGCCGCCGAGCACCTCGGCATCGCCGTGGACACCGAGCGCGGGCTGCTCGTGCCGGTCATCCACAACGCCGGTGACCTCAACATGGGCGGCATCGCCAAGCGGATCGCCGACCTGGCGGAGCGCACCCGGGCCAACAAGATCACCCCGGACGAGATGGCCGGGGCGACCTTCACGCTGACCAACACGGGCAGCCGGGGCGCGCTCTTCGACACCCCGATCGTGCCGTCGCCGCAGTCGGCGATGCTCGGCACGGGTGCCGTGGTGAAGCGTCCGGTCGTGGTCAACGACCCGGAGCTGGGCGAGGTCATCGCGGTCCGGTCGATGGTCTACCTGGCCATGTCCTACGACCACCGGCTGATCGACGGCGCCGACGCGGCGCGCTTCCTGACTGCTGTCAAGGAGCGGCTGGAGGGCGGCAACTTCGAGGCGGAGCTGGGCCTGGCCTGATCCGCCGTAACGCCGAAAGGGGCGCCCCGGTCGTCGACCGGGGCGCCCCTTCGTCTGCGCCGCTCAGCCCTTGAGCAGATCCGTCGAAACCTGCCAGAGCCGCTCGGCGGCCTCCGGGTCCAGCGCGTAGTCGGCGACACCCGTCCGCCCGCCGGGCTGGGCGGGGGCGGCCCGCTGACAGTCCTCGAAGTAGCGCCCGCCCACTCCGTCGAGCAGCGGCGAGGCGGCGACCAGCACCGAGGTGGCGGCACCCTGTTCGACTGTCTTCCAGGCCGCCGCGTTGCCCGCCCGCATCCGGTCCAGTTCCTCCTTGCTGACGTAGCGCTGGAGGTTGGTCTGGATCGCGCCGGGCATCAGCGAGTTGGTGTAGATGCCGTCGTCGGCCCAGCGGCGGGTCGCCTCCACGGCGAACAGCACGTTTGCCGTCTTGGACTGCCCGTACGCCTGCCACGGCTCGTACTCCCGCTTGTCGTACTGGATGTCCTCGAAGACCACCGGTGAGCGCAGGTGCGCGGCGGAGCTGACCGAGACGATCCTGGCGCCGTCGCCGGCCGCGAGTGCCGGGCGCAGACCGTTGGCGAGTGCGAAGTGCCCCAGATGGTTGGTGGCGAACTGCATCTCCCAGCCCTGCGGGGTGCGCGACAGGGGTGCGGCCATGATGCCGGCGTTGTTGACCAGGATGTGCAAGGGGCCGTCCCAGTTGGCCACGAAGTCGGCGACCGATCCCTGGTCGGCGAGGTCGAGCGGGGCGACCAGCACGCGGTCGTTGCCGGTGGTGCCGGTGATGTCGTTGGCGGCCTGCTGACCCGCGTCGGGGTTGCGGACGGCCAATGTGACCTCCGCGCCGGCGCTGGCCAGGGCGCGGGCGGTCTCCACGCCGATCCCGGAGGACCCGCCGGTGACGACCGCCCGCCGCCCGACGAGGTCCACGCCCCGGATCACGTCCATGGCGGTGGAGTGATGGGCGAACGAGGTGGTGATCGGGTTATTGGTGGTCATTGTCCATCCTTGTCCGGGGTGGGGCGGACCGGCCGGCCCGCTGCGGGAGGCCGCGGTCCCGGTGTTTTCCCGACCCTGGCCGGAGGTAACGCCGGACTCCTTCGCCATCGCCGTTCGGCCTCCGACCAGCCCCGACGCTGCCAGAGTGGGATCGTGGGCGGCTACCGGCGGGGTGGACAGCTGGGACCGGCCGTCCCGATCGCCCCCGGCGCGCGGGTGGACAAGTTCGAGGTCTTCTTCGATCTGGTCTTCGTCTTCTCGTTCTTCATCATCACCCGCGCCACCGCCGCGAACATCACCAGCCGGCAACTGCTGCACGCCGGCCTGGTGCTCGCCGTGCTGTGGTGGATCTGGGTGGTGCACAGCCTGGTCGCCACCCGGGTCCGGCTCGGCGAGGGCTACGTGCCGGTGCTCATGGTGATCGCGATGGTCGCCCTGTTCGCGTTCGCGCTGGCACTGCCACAGGCGTTCACCGACCCGAAGGGGAGCGCCGCCGGCCCGATGCTGGTGGCGATCAGCTACGTCGTGGTCCGTGGCATCCACTGGGTCCTCTATCAGCACGTGGTGCGGGACAGCCCGCAGGAGCGGCGGCAACTGCGGCGGTTCGCCCCGGAGCTGGCGGTGAGCATCGTGCTGCTGCTGGCCGCCGCGCTCATCCCGCCGCAGATCGCCGACCCCGACCAGGCCGCCATGGTCCGCGACGGCCTGTGGATCACCGTGGTGGTGGTGCAGTACGCCACCGGCTTCATCGTCGGGACCTGGGGCTGGGGGGTGACCAGCGCCGAGCACTGGACGGAGCGCTACGACCTCATCCTGATCATCGCGCTGGGCGAGTCGATCATCTCGACGGGCGTGGGCGGAAACCTGCTCGGCAAGCCGGTCACCTGGCCGGCGGTGGCCGCCGCCGCGCTCGGCATCGTGGTCACCGCGGCGCTCTGGTGGGCGCACTTCGACTTCATCGGGCCGGCCGCCCGGATCGCCCTGCACGCGGCGGAGGGCGCCCCCCGGGTGGCGATGGCCCGCGACGCGTACGCGTACCTCTACCTGCCGATGATCGCCGGGGTGATCCTCTTCTCGATCGGCAACGAGGAGGTCCTCCACAAGATCACCGACCCGGCCGGCGGGCTCGCCGAGAAGGTCGAGGGGCCGGCGGTGCCGATGCTCTTCGGCGGCTTGATCTGCTATTTCGCCGTCAACCTGCTCTTCCAGTTACGCACCCTGCACACCGTCACCTGGACCCGCGTCGGCGTCATAGTGGCGCTCACCGCGGCCCTCCCGGTCGGCCAGCACCTGCCGGCGCTGGGCGCGCTCACCCTCGCGACAGTGATCTGCGTGGCGCTGGTGGCCGTGGAGGTGATGGTGATGGCGCAGTCCCGGCACGCGTTGCGGGCCGCCGTCTTCCAGGAGCGGACCACCCACGAGGCCCACGAGGCCGAATGGCGGGCGCGCTGGCACGACGTCCGGGAGACCGACGAACCGACCACTCCGTGACTGCGGCGTTCCCGGGTTGGGGGGCGTGACCGGCCGGCCCTAGACTTCGACGCAGCGTCGCAGTGCACCCGGCCCGAAGGCCGCCGTGGGCATGGAGGCGCGGGGACAGCATGGGACGAAACGTGCACCCAACAGGTTCACCGGCCGGCCGGCTCGCCGCCGTCGGCAATCAGATGATCGAGATCCACCTCTGGCTCAGTGCGGAACTGGCCCGACTGCAGGCAAGCCTCGACACCCCGTCCCGGGACCTGCGGGCGCACTGCCTGACCTTCTGCGCCGCGCTCGGCCGACACCACACCGGTGAGGACGCGGGCGCGTTCCGGTTGCTGGCCGAGGAGGCCCCCGAGCTGCGGCCGGTCATCGACAACCTGATCACCGATCACGAGGTGGTGGCGGGGATCCTGGAACGGGTCGAGGCACTGCTGGGCGGCGACGCGAAGGTGCCGGTCGCCCAGGTGCGCGCCGAGCTGGGCGGGCTGGCCGCCCTGCTGGAGTCGCACTTCCGCTACGAGGAGAAGCGTCTGGTCACCGCCCTGAACGCGCTCACCGGTCGAACCGGAACGACAGAGGAACTGCTCGGTCTGGGCGCGCCCGGTTCCCGCTAGCCGGCCTCCGACCCCGCTGCGGTGCCGGATGGCCGCTCGTAGAAGCTGATCTTCTCCCGGAGGTGGTCGTACTGGCGCTGGAGCAGGCGCATCTGCTCCTCGACCCGCGCCGCGTGGTGGCACAGCAACTCGTGCCGCTCGTCTGTGGTGTGCTCACCGTCGCGGGCCAGTTGCGCGTAGCGGCGCATCTGCGCGATCGGCATCCCGGTGTCGCGCAGGCAGCGGAACAGCACCAGCCAGCCGAGGTCGTCGTCGGTGAAGACCCGCTGCCCGCCCGACGTGCGCTCAACGTCAGCGAGTAGGCCGATCTTCTCGTAGTACCGCAGAGTGTCCAGGCTGAAGCCGCTGCGGCGGGCGGCCTCCGAGGGGGCGTAACCGCTCATGTCGCGAGATGGTAGTGCTTGACCTGGAGCGCGCTCCAGGTTGGAGGCTGCTGACCATGACGACGACACGGACGCTGGGACGCAGCGGCATCACGGTGAGCGCGATCGGAATGGGGTGCTGGGCCATCGGCGGCCCGCTCTGGGGTGACGACGGGCAGCCGTTCGGCTGGGGTGAGGTGGACGACGACGAGTCGATCCGCACCATCCACCGGGCGCTCGACCTCGGGGTGACCCTGTTCGACACCGCCAGCAACTACGGCGCCGGGCACAGCGAGCGGATCCTCGGTCAAGCACTGGCCGGGCGGCGGGACAGCGTGGTGATCGCCACCAAGTTCGGCAACGTCAGCGAGGAGGGCACCCGGCGGGCGCTCGGCACGGACGCCAGCCCGGCCTTCGCGGTGCGCAGCCTGGAAGACTCGCTCCGCCGGCTCGGCACCGACCACGTCGACCTCTACCAACTGCACATCAACGCACTGCCGGTACCCGCCGCGCTCGATCTTGTCGACACCATGGAGGCCCTGGTCGACCAGGGCAAGATCCGGGCGTACGGCTGGAGCACCGACGACCCTGCCTCCGCGGAGGCGTTCGCGGCTGCCGGCCCGCACTGCGCGGCTGTCCAGCACGACGAGTCGGTGTTGCGCGACAACGCGGCGGTGCTGGCGGTCTGCGACAAACACGACCTGGCCAGCCTCAACCGTGGGCCGCTGGCGATGGGGCTGCTCACCGGGTCGACCCGGGCGGTCGGGGCGGATGATGTGCGCGGGCGGGCACCGGAGTGGCTGGAATGGTTCACCGACGGCCGGCCGACGCCACGCTGGGCGGCCCGGGTCGACCAGGTCCGCGCGGCGCTTACCGCCGACGGGCGCACCCTCGCGCAGGGCGCGCTCGGCTGGCTGCTGGCGCGTAGCCCCCGTACCGTGCCGATCCCGGGTCTGCGCACCGTGGCCCAGGCCGACGAGAACCTGGCCACCCTGGAGCAGGGCCCGTTGAGTGCCGAGTCCTACGCCGAGGTGGAGCGACTGCTCGCCGACCTGCGCACCCCCTAACCCCCTCCCCCTCGCCGATCTTGCAGTTGCTGTCCCGACGAAACGGATGTGTCGGGGTGTAACGGCGACAGAAAGTGCAAGATCGGCGAGGGGGTGCGTCCGTCGGCGGCGTTCTGGACGAAGATGGGGGTATGCGGATCCTTCTGGCCGGCGCTTCCGGTTTCCTTGGCACACGACTGGCCGACCTGCTCGTCCGCGACGGGCACGAGGTCACCCGGTTGGTCCGTCGGTCGCCGCGTGACTCGAAGGAGCGGCGGTGGGACCCGGCCGCCGGGCAGCTCGATCCGGCCGTGGTCGCCGAGGCCGACGCAGTGGTCAACCTGGCCGGCGCGGGTGTCGGCGACAAACGCTGGAACGACGACTACCGACGGTTGATCCGCACCAGCCGGGTGGACACCACCACCACGCTGGCGACCACCATCGCCGGGCTCCCCGCCGCCGACCGACCCGGCGTGCTGCTCAACTCATCGGCCGTCGGCTGGTACGGCAACACCGGCGACCGGGCGGTCGAGGAGGACGCACCGGCCGGCGAGGGCTTCCTGGCCGACGTCTGCCGGGTGTGGGAGGCCGCGACCCGGCCGGCCGAGGACGCCGGGGTACGCGTGGTCCGGCTGCGTACCGGTCTGCCGCTGCACAGCGAGGGCGGGTTGCTCAAGCCGCAACTGCTGCCGTTCAAGCTGGGCATCGCCGGCCGGCTGGGCAGTGGCCGACAGTGGCTGCCGTGGATCTCGATGGCCGACTGGCTTGACGCGACCCGCTTCCTGCTCGACCGCGACGACATCGCCGGACCGGTGAACGTGGTGGGGCCAAACCCGGTCACCAACGCCGAGTTCACCCGCGAGCTGGCCCGGCAACTGCACCGCCCGGCGATCATCCCGATCCCCGCGTTGGCGCTCAAGGTGGTCCTCGGCGGCTTCTCCCACGAGGCCCTCACCAGCACCAGAGTCCTCCCCGGAGTCCTCACCAGGGCCGCCTACCCCTACCAGCACCCCACCCTCCCCGAAGCCCTCCACGCAGCCCTGACTCCCTGACCCCGGTGGTTCGGCCCTCGGCAGAATCAGCTGCCAGCGGGTCGTCGGTGGGCCGGCGTGGGCCGATGCTGGACCAATGGCGACCTTCTCCCTCCAGGCCACCCCGACCGACGCGGCGAGCTGGGCCGAGCTGGCCCGTCGGGCCGAGACCGCCGGCTTCGACGCTCTGCTCGCCGCGGACCACCCCGGCGACGTGACGTCACCGTTCGTGGCGTTGGCCGCCGCCGCCCCGGTCACCTCGACGATCGGGCTCGGCTCGTACGTGTCGAACCTCGGCGTACGGGAACCGATGCTGCTCGCGGCCGACGTGGCCACCCTCGATCTGATCTCCCGCGGACGGGCCCGGCTCGGTGTCGGCGCCGGTCACACCCCGGCGGAGTGGCGCGCTGTGGGCCGGGAACGCCCCGACGTGGCCGGTCGGGTCCGCCGTTGCGTGGCCGTCGCCGAGGCGGTCCGTGCCCTGCTCGACGGCGCCTCGGTCAGCGTCGACTCGGCGGAGCTGACGATGCGCGAGGCGGTGCTGCGCGAACCCCGGCCGGTGCAGGACCGGATCCCGCTGACGATGGGTACGGCGAACTCGACGCTGCTGCGCTGGGCCGGCGCGCACGCCGACGTTGTCGGGCTGACCGGGTTCGGGCGTACCCTCGCCGACGGCCACCAGCATGAGGCGCGCTGGCGGGCCGACCAGATCGAGGCGCAGTTGGCCTGCGTTGCCGCCGGCGCCGCCGGACGAGCCGACCCGCCGGCGCTGGAGGCGCTGGTGCAGACGGTGGTGATCACCGACGACGCCGAGGCTGCCGCCGTGGAACAGGCCCGGCGCAACGGCATGACCGCCGCCGAACTGCTGACCACCCCGTTCGTGCTGATCGGCACGGTGGGCGAGATCATCACGGCGGTCGCCGAGCACGAACGGCGCTGGGGGGTGACCCGGTTCGTGGTCCGCAGCGACGCGCTGGATCCGCTCGCGCCGGTCCTGGCCCGCCTGACCTGAGCCCCCGCCCCCCTAACCCTGTTGATCAAGAGGTCTGCGTCATTCGGGAGCCGGAATCTGACGCAAACCTCTTGATCAACAGGGGCAGGCGGGTGGGTGGGGGGCTCAGCAGCCGATCACCCAGTAATTGGGGGCGGTTTGCTTGAGGGCGCTGGTGTAGAAGGTGTTGTAGAGGCCCATGCGCTGGTTGGAGCCGTTGGCGTAGGCGTAGCCGCCGGACTGGTACGCCCGACCCGCTGCCACGTGCGCGTAGTTGCTGGCCGTCACGCAGGTCGGCGGCGTGGTCGGGGTGGCCGTCGGGGTCGGGGTGGCCGTCGGGGTCGGCGTGGGGGTGGCCGTCGGGGTCGGGGTCGGGTTGGTCCCGCCGCCGTTCAGACCGAAGAAGAGCGCGTCACGGTACGTCGAGCAGATGGTGTCCAGGAAGTACGCGCCAGCGGTGCCGCACTGCTCGGCCGCCGAGCCTGGGTCGACCGGGGTGCCGTGGCCCATCCCGGAGATCCGGTAAAGGCGTACGTCGTCGTTGCCGTACACCTCCAGGCTGGTGTTGCCGGGCAGCGACGAGGTGCTGGTCGGGGTCTGCGACACGCCTCGCACGTTGGTCCACTGGTCGCGCGACTCGGTGCCGTTGAGCGGGGCGACAGTGGTGTCCGAGGTGCCGTGCCAGATGGCCACTCGGGGGCGCGGGCCGGTGTAGCCCGAGTACGCGCCCCGCACCAGGTCGCCCCAGGCCGCGGGGGTCTTGTCCGCACCCGGGTTCATGCAGCTGAACGCGTTGACCATGCTTGTGGCGCAGCGGTACGGAATCCCCGCGATGATCGATCCGGCGGCGAAGACGTCCGGGTAGGTGGCCAGCATGACCGCGCTCATCGCCCCGCCCGCGGAGAGCCCGCTGACGTAGACCCGGGAGCCGTTCACCCCGAAGTTCGCGTTGGCGTGGTCGACCATCTGCTTGATCGACAGCGCCTCACCCTGACCTCGGGCGGTGTCCCCCGCCTCGAAGAAGTTGAAGCAGGAGTTGGCGTTGTTGCCGCTGGGCTGCTGGGCGACGATCAGGGCGAACTTCCACTGGTCGGCGTACTTCTGCCAGCCGGAGTTGGCGAAGTAGCCGGAGGCGTTCTGCGTACACCCGTGCAGCAGGACGACGGCCGGGGAGTTGGCCGGCAGGCCGTCCGGCCGGTAGGCGTACATGGCGAGGTTGCCGGGGTTGGAGCCGAACCCGGTGACCTGCGTGAGGGTGGCGGCTTGGGCTGGTGCGGCGACGGCGACCGCGCCCGCGACGGCGAGGGCGAGCCCGGCGACCGCACCGAGCAGCCGGGTGAGGGTGGACGAGGAGCGGCGCACGGCGGCCTCCTGAAGGGGCGGACTGTGAACTGGGTCACGGTCGAGTTGCCGAGACGTTACGACGATGTGTCGCCGCTATGACATGGGGCACACTCACACATTCACGACGGACGCTGTGTACGTCAGACAGTCGACGTGGCGGACCGAATCCGTCCCCAACGGTCCCGTCCTTGCAGGTCTGACCGGCCCGTCCAGGTCCGGTTGGTAACGTCCGCTGCGTGCCGTCCTCCCCGTCGCTGGCCACCGGGCCCGCACCCGTGCCACCGCCGCACACCGTCCGGGACCGCCGGGCCGACCTGATCGTCGTGCTGGTGGCGCTCGCGCTCGCCGTCTGGGTGACCAGTGGGCTGTGGCGGGACCCGAACGTCCGCACCATCACCGTCAACTCCAGCGACCAGGCGTTGTTCGAATGGTTGCTGGCCTTCGGCGGGCACGCGGTCACCCACTGGGAGAACCCGCTCTTCACCTACCTGATCAACGTCCCGGACGGTGTGAACCTCGCGGTCAACACGACGATCACCGTGTACGCGGTGGTCTTCGCCCCACTCACGTACCTGATCGGGCCACCGGCGACGTTCCTGGTGATCCTCACCCTGAACCTGCTCGCCACAGCCCTGGTCTGGTACTGGCTGCTCTCCCGGCACCTGGTCCGCAGCCGGCTGGCCGCCGGGGTCGGCGCGCTGTTCATCGCCTACTCCCCCGGCATGGTGTCGCACGCCAACGCGCACCTGAACTGGACCGCCGGTTGGCTGGTGCCGCTGCTGATCTGGCGGCTGTTCGCGCTACGCCGCGCCGGGCACTGGCTGCGGGACGGGGTGATCCTCGGCGTGCTGGTAGCGGTGGCCTTCTCGATCGCCGCCGAAGGGCTTTTCTTCGCCGCGCTGGCGCTGGGGTTGTTCGTCGCCATCTGGGCGCTGCACCCGGCCAACCGGGCCGAGGCCCGCGTCGCGCTGCCCAATTTCCTGCGCGGGCTCGGGGTGACCGCCGTGGTCGCCGGTGTGCTGCTGTCGTACCCCTTGTGGTTGCACTTCGCCGGGCCGCAACGGTTCCACGGCACCGGCTTCGACCCGGTGATCCACTCCGAGGACATCGCGGCGTTCGCCGCCTTCCCGCGCCGCTCGCTGGCCGGTGAGGCGGGGCTGGGCACCTCGCTGGCACCGAACCCGACCGAGGAGAACTCGTTCTTCGGCATCCCGCTGCTGGTGCTCAGCGTGCTCTGTTTCGTCGTGCTCTGGCGGCGGGCCGACCCGCACCGCCGGGCCACCCTCTGGGCGCTGGGCGCCGTCGCGCTGATCTTCTCGGTGCTCTCCTTCGGCCCGATCGCCAAGGTCGACGGGCGACGCACCGACCTCCCCATGCCGTTCGACCTGCTTGGCCAACTGCCTGTGGTGAACGCCGCGCTGCCCGCCCGGCTGGCGCTGGTGGTCGCGCCGGTGATCGGGCTGCTGCTGGCGTACACGGTCGACCAGTTGCGCGCCGCACCACCCCGGCACCGCTCCACGGAACTGGCCTGGCTGCTGGGTTTCGCGGTGGCCTTGGTGCCGCTGCTGCCCACCCCGCTGCTGACCGACGAGCGGGAGCCGATCCCGCGCTTCATCACCTCCGGCACGTGGCGGGACTACGTCTCACCCGACGGGGTGCTGACCCCGGTGCCGCTGACCGTGGACATCTACCCGGACGGCCAGCGCTGGCAGGCGTACGCGTTGTCGCACCGGCAGGGCGAGTTCGCCATCCCGGGCGGCTTCTTCCTCGGCCCCGGCGGGCCGGACGGCCGGGGCCGGATCGGTCCGGTTCCGCGCACCCTGAGCGCCCTGATGGACCAGGCCGGTCGTACGGGCCTGGTGCCCATCGTCACCGACGGCACGATCCGGGAGGTCCAGTCGGATCTGCGGCACTGGCGCATCGAGACGGTGGTGCTCGCCGACCAGGTGCACGGCGCGAAGTTCGAGGTTGACGAGGAGGCGCTGCTGCGTACCGGCACCGCCCTGTTCGGCGAGCCGCAACGGGTCGACGACGTCTGGGTGTGGCGCATCCCGCCCGCCGATCGGTAGACCGCGACGCGGCCGGCCGGGGCATCACGACCGGCCGCCGTCGCGTCTAATGGGCCGATGAGATTGACCGGTGGGCGATTGCGGCGTGCCGCCGTGGTCGGGCTCGCGCTGGGGCTCGTCGCGCTCAGCGCGCCAGCCGCGAACAGCGTCGCGCTCGGCGCGCCAGCCGCCAGCGCCGCGAACAGCACTGCCACCGACAGCACGGCCGGCGGGAGCACGGCCGGCGGGAGCACGGCCGGCGGGAGCACGGCCGGCGGGAGCACGGTCGGGGTGGTGCCGAGCCGGGTGCGCGATCCGTGGCTGTGGCAGGCCACCGTGGGGCAACGACCCGCCGGTCCGGCCGCGTTGGTGTTCTTCACCGACCGCACCCGCTACTTCGAGTCGACAGGCGTGCTGGTCGCCCGGGACGGCGCCTACCGGCTCATCCCGATCGGCATCGCCGAGGGGCACGGGCTGCTCTCCCCCGACGGGCGGCACTACCTGCGGCCGCAGTCCGGCGAGCTGCTGGACCTCACCACCGGCCGGCAGCGCCGCACAGTGAAACCCGGGCTGCACCCTTTCGCCTGGTCGCCGGATGGGCGGCGCGTGCTCGGCACCCGCAGCAACGACGATTCGGTGATCAGCTACGGGCCGGACAACCAGCAGCTGAACGACCCGGAGAAGCCCGACGACCTGCTCGTCGTCGACCCGTACCAGGGCACCGAACAGGTCGTCGCGGCCGGCACCTTCGCCGCCCACAACCAGGCGGCCTGGTCACCCGGTGGCGACCTGGTGGCGGTCACCGGCCCACCGGACGTGCCTGCCCAGCTCGCCGAACGCCAGCGACTGGTGGTCGTCGACCCGGCCGGCGGCGGTCCTCGCTGGCAGGTCGACCTGGGCGACCGGCGGACACTGGCCGGCCCCGCCGCCTGGCACCCCGACGGCCGGCGGCTCGCGCTGCTCGCCTTCGACGGCTGCGCCGGGCCCAGGTGCACGGCCGAGCAAGCGGCGGCGCGCACCTGGCGAATCGAGTTCCTGGACACGGCCACCGGTCAGGCGGTCGGCCAGGCCCTGCCGGCCGGCACCTCGGCCAGCGGGATCATCGGCTGGCGCGCGGACGACCCGATCCTGCGGTATGTCAGCGATACGGAGCAGGACACGGACCGGCAAGCCCTCCTCGCCGCGCTGTCGCCCGACGGCGGTCGCGAGGTGCTGGTGACCACGCCGGTCGGGTCGACCGACCTGATGGTGCCGGCCGACCTGCTGACCCGGGCCGCGTTCAATGGGCCGGAGCCCCGGCCGTCACCGTTCGCCGCCCCGCTGTGGGTCTACCTGACGCTGGGCGTGCCGACGCTGCTCGCGATCGCTCTCATCGTTCGCCGCATCCGCCGCCACCGCGCTGCGACGGTCCCTGCTCCGGAGTGACAACGAGCCGCCGAGCGGTGCGGCCGAGCGACACGACGACGTCCTCGTGAGGCGGCTCACCAGGGAAGAACGCCTCTGACGGGACTAGGCTGGTTGCCGTGACGACGACGACCCCCGGCCTCACGGCCGTCCGTGCCGGCCTGCTCGACTACCAGGCCGCCTGGGACGAGCAGCGACGCCTGCACGAGTCGGTGGTGGCTGGCGAGCGCGGCGACACAGTGCTGCTGCTGGAGCACCCGAGCGTCTACACCGCGGGCAAGCGCACCGAACCGTGGGACCGACCGACGGACGGCACTCCGGTCGTCGACGTGGACCGCGGCGGCAAGATCACCTGGCATGGGCCGGGGCAGCTCGTCGGCTACCCGATCCTGCGCCTGCCCGACCCGGTCGACGTGGTCGCCTACGTCCGCCGTACCGAAGAGCTGCTCATCGACGTGTGCGCCGAGTTCGGGCTGACCGCAGGCCGGGTCGAGGGGCGCAGCGGGGTGTGGGTTCCCGAGGACGACAGGGGGCCGGCCCGCAAGGTCGCCGCCATCGGCATCCGGGTGGCCCGGGGCGTCACCCTGCACGGCTTCTCGATCAACTGTGACTGCGACCTGACGTACTTCGACCGGATCGTGCCGTGCGGCATCCGGGACGCGGGCGTCACCTCGCTCACCGCCGAGCTGGGCCGCCCGGTCACCGTGGCCGACGTGCTGCCGGTGGTCGAGCGCCGGCTGTCCACCCTCGTCACTGTCTGACACCGGCCGCGCGCCGGGTGACCGAGGGTCGCCTACCCTCGGTCGGGTGCAGATCGATCTCGTCACCGTCGTCGTCACCGAGTACGACCCGGCCATTGCCTTCTTCACCGACGTTCTCGGCTTCGAGCTGGCCGAGGACACCCCGTCGCTGACCAACGACGGGCGGCCGAAACGCTGGGTGGTGGTCCGCCCGCCGGGCGGCGGCACCGGGCTGCTGCTGGCCCGCGCGGACGGCGAGCGGCAGCAGGCCGCGGTGGGCGACCAGACCCACGGCCGCGTCGGGTTCTTCCTCCAGGTCGACGACTTCGACGTCACCTACCGCCGGATGGCCGAGATGAACGTCGAGTTCGTCAAGCCGCCCCGCACCGAGCCGTATGGCCGGGTCGCCGTCTTCCGGGACGTCGCCGGCAACCTCTGGGACCTGCTCGGTCCCGTCTGAGCCCCTGCCGGCCCGCTCCACGCGAACGAGTGGGCCGGCAGGGCACAGTGCTACGGAGTCAGGCGGTGCAGGTCCCGCGGGAACGCGGTGACCTCCCTGATGTTGGCCGCGCCGACCAGCCGGGCCACGAACCGTTCCAGGCCGATAGCGAAACCGCCGTGCGGTGGCATGCCGTGCCGGAACGCGTCCAGGTAGCCGGCGTACGGCTCGACCGGCTCGCCCCGGGCCGCCAACGCCGCCAGGTAGTCGGCGTGCCGGTGCAGCCGCTGCCCGCCGGTAACCAGCTCCAGACCGCGAAAGAGCAGGTCAAACCCGTTCGAGTACGCGGGCCGCGCCGGGTCCGGGTGGGTGTAGAAGGGCCGCTTCGCCATCGGGTAGCCGGTGACGAAGAGGAAGTCCGACAGGTGTTCGCGGCGGGCCCACTCGCCCAACGCCCGTTCGTGGGCGGGCGCCAGGTCCGGTTCGTCGGCGGGCGCGCCGGCGATCGTCAGCGCCTCGGTGAAGTGCACCGCCGGGATCTCCGTGGGCACCTGCGGCGGCGTGACGCCGAGCGTGGCCAGCGCGCCACCGGCCCGCTCGCCCACCGCGCCGAGCATCCCGTCGAGGGTGTCGCGCAGCACCCGCATCACGTCCCGGTGGTCGGCGACGAAGCCCAACTCCGCGTCGAGTGACGTGTACTGCGCGAGGTGCCGGACGGTGTCGTGCGGTTCGGCCCGGAACACCGGCCCCACCTCGTAGACGCGTTCGAAGACGCCGACCATCAGCTGCTTGTAGAACTGCGGCGACTGGGCCAGGTACGCGGGCCGGCCGAACCAGTCCAGCGCGAACACGTTCGCCCCGCTCTCGGTGCTGGAGCTGACCACCTTCGGCGTGTGGACCTCCACGAAGTCCTGGGCGTCGAGTGCGGCCCGGAACCCGGACACCGCTGCCGCCGAGATCCGCAGCGCGGCCGACCGGGTGGGGTGTCGCAGCGCTGTGGGCGCGTTGTCCAACTGGGTGGGCAGGCTCGCGGTGAGCGCCGGCCGGTACAGGTCGAACGGTGGCGGTGCGGCGGGCGGCCCGAGGAGACGTACCGTCGGGTCGGTCAGCTCGACCCCGGCGGGCGCGGCGCCGTTCGCGGTGGCCGTCGCGGTGACCTCGACGACCGTCTCCTCGGTGAGTTTCTCCAGCTCGGCGCGGACGGCCGGGTCGGTGACGACCACCTGGGCCAGGCCGGTGGCGTCGCGCACGATCAGGAAGGCAACCGACTTGAGCAGTCGGCGGCGGTGCACCCAGCCGGCGATCCGCACTGTCGTGCCGATCCTGGCGGGCAGTTGCTGGGACAGGGTTCGTTGCATGGCGGGCTGCTCCTCGGTCGATCGCCACGCCGTCGCCGCCCTGGGGTGGCGAAAGCGTCGCATCAGCCCCAGGGAGGTGTGGGCGAGCGGGAACCTCGCGGTGCCACCACACCTTCGCCCCCGCCTAAGCGGGGGCCTCGTTCGTCGCCTGATGACCGGGGCCAGCCGGGCGGGCTCTACTGGGCGCGGGGAGCCCGCGGCCGTTCTTCCCGCAGCTCGGGAGGGTCTTCGCGCCCCGGTGCCAGACCGCCTCTCAGCACCGGCGGCTCTCTGCACTGGCGGGTCGGGGGCTACTCGGCTCCGTCGTCGCTGTTGCCGGCGACCGTAGCACCCGATTCCCCGATCTGTGACGCCCTTTTCCAACCGGCCGGTGTCCGGCGTCACAACGTTCGGGGCGTGACGCCGGTCGCCTGACGCACATAGACACCCGCCGTCCAGCGTAGGCTCATTTTCGTGACGATCGAGCACTCCGCGCCGACGACCGGCCAGGCAGCGCGCACCGCAACGGCGGCCCCCGAGGGGCGGCGTCTGCTGCGGATCGAGGCGCGTAACGCCGAGACGCCGATCGAGCGCAAACCGCCATGGATCAAGGTCAAGGCCAAGATGGGCCCGGAGTACACCCAACTGCGCGGGCTCGTCTCGCGCGAAGGGCTGCACACCGTCTGCCAGGAGGCCGGCTGCCCCAACATCTACGAGTGTTGGGAAGACCGGGAAGCCACCTTCCTCATCGGTGGTGACCAGTGCACCCGGCGCTGCGACTTCTGCCAGATCGACACCGGCAAGCCGGCCGAGTTCGACGCCGACGAGCCGCGTCGCGTCGCCGAGTCGGTGGTCTCGATGGGGCTGCGTTACGCCACCATCACCGGTGTCGCCCGTGACGACCTGCCCGACGGCGGCGCCTGGCTGTACGCCGAGACCGTCCGACAGATCCACGCCCTCCAGCCCGGCTGCGGCGTCGAGCTGCTGATCCCGGACTTCAACGCCGTCCCCGAGCAGTTGGCCGAGGTCTTCGGCTCCCGCCCCGAGGTGCTGGCCCACAACGTGGAGACCGTGCCGCGCATCTTCAAGCGCATCCGGCCGGCGTTCCGCTACGACCGCTCGCTGGACGTGATCCGGCAGGCCCGCGCCGACGGCCTGGTCACCAAGAGCAACCTCATCCTGGGCATGGGCGAGGAGCGGGCCGAGGTCTCGCAGGCGCTGCGCGACCTGCACGACGCCGGCTGTGAGCTGATCACCATCACCCAGTACCTACGGCCCTCGCCCCGGCACCACCCGGTGACCCGCTGGGTCAAGCCGGAGGAGTTCGTGGAGCTGCGCGAGGAGGCCGAGGAGATCGGCTTCGCCGGGGTGATGAGCGGGCCGCTGGTGCGTTCGTCGTACCGGGCCGGCCGGCTCTACAAGCAGGCCATCGACGCCCGCGCCGCCGCCTCGGTCGCCACCGCCAGCTGACTCCGTCGGCAGCGCCGCACGGCCGTTCGACGCCCGGGTGTCATGATCCTGTGATGACCGTCGGGGTACGCGAGCAGCCGCGCGGCGCTGGCTCGCCCCGCCCGCGGCCCGGCGCACGTCCCGGCCTGGTCGGTTGGCTCACCGGGTTGGCCGTGCTCGCCGGGGTGGGTTACCGGCTCTGGCTCCTGCTGCACGCCGCGCCGCCGACGAACAGCGACGAGGCCACCATGGGGCTGGCCGCGCTGCACATCGCCCGGGGCGAGGGCTTTCCGGTCTGGTTCTACGGCCAGCAGTACATGGGCACGCTGGAGGCGTACCTGGCCGCGCCGGTGTTCGCCCTCGCCGGTGGGCCGTCGCTGCTCGGGCTGCGGCTGCCCACGCTGGCCCTGTACGCGCTGTTCCTGCTGTTGGCCTGGCGGTTGACGCTGCGGCTGACCGGGGACCGGTGGTTCGGGTTGCTGATGGTGGCGCTGCTGGCCCTCGGCTCCGACCGGGTCATCAAGAACCAGCTGATCGCCGGCGGCGGCTACCCCGAGATGAACGCGGCCGGGGCGGCGCTGGCCCTGCTCACAGTGGATCTGGCCACCCGTCGCCCGGGGCGGCGACCGGCCGACGGTGGGCGACCCGACGGGCGGGCGGCAGACACCGGGCGACCCGGCTGGCGGCTGGCGCGCTGGGCCGCGTGGGGGTTCCTGGCCGGGCTGATGCTCTGGGTCGACCCGCTGGTGCTGCCGTACGTCGCGGCGACCGGCGCGGTCCTCGTCGGGTTCTGCCGCCGGGAGCTGTGGGGTGCCGCCGGGGCGCTGCTCGGGGCGGCGGCCGTGCTGGGGGCGGCCCCACTGCTGCTGCACAGCCTGTTGACCGGGCGAAACCCGCTGCACGCCGTGCTCGCGGCCAGCGGTGCGGACGCCAGCGCGGGCTGGCCGGACCGGCTGCACGGCGGCCTGGTGCTCGGCCCCGGACTGGGCATGGGCTTCTGCGCTCCCGGCCAGTGCGCCACCTGGCAACTGTGGTGGTCGCTCGCCCTGCCGCTGCTGCTGGTCATCGCCGCCACCACCGCCTGGCGGGCGCTACGCACCCCCGACCCCGATCCTGCTGGCTCTGCCGCTGTCGGCCCCGACGCGGTGTCGCCTCGGGTGGCGGCGGCCGCACGGTTGGCGCTCGTGCTGGCCGCGGTGGCCACCCTCGGCGCGTACACGGTGAGCAGTTCCGCCGGCCTCACCCCGGTGGAGAGTTCCCGCTACCTGTCCTGCCTGCTCATCTCCCTGCCGGCGCTGCTCTGGCCGGTGTGGACGGTGGCCCGGCACGGGCTTCGTCCGGCGGCGACCGGCCGGCGCGGAGTCGGGTCGACGCTGGCCCGATCGGTCGCTGTGGTGTCGCTCGCCGCCACGCTGGGCACCGCCGCCCACGCCACCTGGCGGGCGGCCCAGACCGCCCCGGCGACCCGGGCCGCCGAGGCCCGGCACACCGAGTTGGTGAGCACCCTGCGTCAGCTCGGCGTACGGCACGTACGCGCCGGCTACTGGACCTGCAACCGACTCACCTTCGCCAGCGCGGAGCAGGTGGTCTGCGCTGTCGTCGACGACACCCTGCGCCAGGGTTTCGACCGCTACCCCGCGTACCGGCGGGAGGTGGACAACGCGGCGGCACCGGCCTGGGTCGCGCCGGCCGGCTCGCCCCTGGCGGAGGTGCTCGACGAGCGGCAGCGGGCCACGCCGGGCAGCCTGGACCTGGTCACCATCGAGGGCTGGCGCATCTACCTGCCACGCTGACCTCGACCACCCACGTCGGCGCGACGGGCTCAGCGCGCGCGTCAGCGCGGCGAGCTCGGTGCGCGCCTCAACGCGGCGCGGCGCGGTGCGCGCCTCAACGCGGCGCGGCTCGACTGCGCGCCTCAGCGCGGCGCGGCGGGCTCGGTGAGCAGGCCGAGGCGGTGGGCCAGGGCGGCGGCCTCCACCCGGTTGGTCACACCCAGCTTCGCGATGATCCGGGAGACGTGCACGCTTGCCGTCTTCGGCGAGATGAACAGCCGCTCGGCGATCCGGCTGTTGCTGTGCCCCTCGGCGACCAGGCGCAGCACCTCCCGCTCCCGGGCGGTCAGCAGGTCCGCGCCGACCCCGCCCCCGGAGCGCAGGCCGACTCGCCGCGCCAGGGTGGCGGCCGCCTCGACCAGCGGGGTCGCACCCAGCCGCCGGCCGATCTCGGTGGCCTCGATGACAGTCGCCGCCGTCTTGTCGCGGTCCCCGGCTGCGGCGGTCGCCTCGGCCAGCGCCAGCAGCGCCCTGCCCAACGGGTAGGGCTGCCCGTCGGCTCGCCACGCGTCGACTGCCGCATGCCACGCCGGCAGCGCCTGGTCGCCGACCGCGAGCAGCGCGGTGACCTGGGCGGCGTGCGCGCGGGCCGCCGGGTGCCGCGCGGGCAGGTCGGTGGCGAGCGCCGCCACCGCGGCGGCCAACTCCCTGTCGCCCACCCGTGCCGCGGTACGCGCGGCGGCGCTGAGCACCGGCCAACCCTCCCTGGGCAGCCGCGACAGGCTCTCGTCGGTGACCGCGACGCGGGCCGCCCGTACCGCCTCGATCTTGTCGTCAGCGGCCAGCGCCGCCTCGATCGCCAGCTCGTGCAGGGGCAGGCGGTGGTTCGGCCACAGGTACGGTCGGTTGAGGAAGGTGAGCGCCCGGTCGACCAACTCGTCGGCGCCCGGATGGGCGCGGGCCAGCCGCAGCCCGGCGCCCAACTGGAGCCAGTGCAGACCGGTGACACCGGACAGGTCGATTCGAGCGGCCTCCGCGCAGACCGCCTCGGCCTCGTCCCACCTACCCAACGCGATGAGCGCCTCGGCCCGGTTGGAGAGCAGGTACGCCCCGGTGGAGCGGCTGATCCCCACCCGTCGCGCCTCGACCACACCTGCCTCGGCGGCCTGCGCGGACTCGGCGTAGCGGCCCAACTCGCAGAGCATGTCCGACTCGAACACCATGGCGAGCACCAGCGTCGGCGCGTCCCCCGCCGCACGGGCAGCGGCGGCCGCCTGGCCCAGCTCGGCCAGCCCGCCGGTCAGGTCCCGCTCGCCGTGGCAGAGCAACGCGATCCGCGTCGACAGCAGGGCCACCTGTTCGTCGAGCGCCTCGGCGTCGGCGGCGGCCTCGGCTGCCACCCGGGCCGCCTTCTGCGGGTCGATCTTGACCAGGTGGGTGGCGATGTCGGCGAGCAACCGGACCCGCTCCGCGCCGGGCGGGCCAGCGGCCGCCAGCCGGTACGCCTCATCCAACTCGGGGCTGCCGTCGCTCTTGCCGAGCAGGGCCATCAGTCGACCGCGCTGGTCCAGCAGGCGGGCGGCACGCAACGGCGCGGCGTCGGCGTCCACCTCGGCCAGCCCGGCGCGGGTCAGGGTGATGGCCCGACTGAAGTCGCCGGCGGTCACCGCGGCGTCCAGGGTCTGCTCCAGCAACGCCAGGTGGTCCATGCCGAGCAGGTCGGCGGCGTCCGGCACCAGCTCCCACAACTCCAGCGCCCGCTCCAGCAGTCGGCGCTGCTCGGCGTACGCGTACCGCTCGGCGGCGGCGCACGCGGCGGCTCGTGCGGCGACGAGGGCGCGCGGGTGGTTGTGCGCGGCGTGCCAGTGGTGGGCGATCTCGGCCGGGGCCCGGCCGGCGGCTACCAGATGGGGCTGGGCCTCGATGGCGGCGGCGAAACGGGCGTGCAGCCGGGCGTGCTCACCGGGCAACAACTCGTCGTGTACCGCCTCGCGGACCAGCGCGTGTCGGAACTCGTAGTCCCCGTCCCGGTCGGCCACCACCAACTGGGCGGCGACGGCGGCGCGTAACGCGTCCTCCAGCTCGGTCTCGGGCAGCCCGGCGACCTCGGCGAGCAGGTCATGGGCGAAGCGGGTGCCGCCGGCGGCCGCGATCCGCAACACCCGCTGGGCCGGCTCGGGGAGCCGGTCCACCCGGGCCAGCAGCAGGTCACGCAGCGTCTCGGGGAGCGCGGCGCAGCCGATCGGGTCACCGGCCACGGCCAACTCCTCGATGAAGAAGGGGTTGCCCTGGGTGCGGTCGTGGACATCGTCGACGGTGCGGGCGAGCGGCTCGGCGCCGAGCAGGTCGGTGAGGATCGCGGCGGTGCCTTCGCGGTCCAGGCGTGCCAGCTCGACCCGCTCCACACCCCGGGCCCGATCCAGCTCGGCGAGGAACGGGCGCAGCGGGTGCCCGCGTTGCAACTCGTCGGTGCGGTAGGTGCAGACCAGCAGCAGCCGGCCCGGCCTCGCCGCCCGGACGAGGAAGCCGATCAGGTCGCGGGTGGAGCGGTCGGCCCAGTGCAGGTCCTCGATGATCAGGACCAGTGGGCGGGCGTCGGCCAGCCGCTGGAACAGCTCGGCGACCAGGTCGAACAGGTATCCGCGCGGGGCGTCGCTGAGCGGGACGGCACGCGGGGTGGTCAGTGCCGCGGAGGCGCGGCCCAGCTCCGGCAGGAGCGGGGCGAACTCCGCCTCGTAGCCGGCGAAGGCCTCGGGGCCGTCGGCGCGCAGCACAGTGCGCAACGCGGCGGCGAACGGCGCGAACGGCAGACCCGCCTCGCCCAGCTCAAGACACTGGCCGACCAGCACCCGCGCCGCGCCGTCGATGGCCCAGCCCGCGAACTCCTCCAGCAGCCGGGTCTTACCCACACCCGCCTCGCCGCCGACAAGCACTGTGGTCGGCTCCCCGGCCCGCGCCCGGCCCAGCGCGCCCCGTAGCGCCCCGGTCTCGCTGTGGCGCCCGACGAGGACTGAGCTGGCGGCGCGTACGGTCACGTGTTCGAGCATGCCATGGCGGCCCACCCCGCCGACCCCGCCGATCGGCCGGCGGCCGGGCGGCGGGGTCGGATCGGGTCGAGCGGCCAGCCCGACGGGTGTGGCGGACGTGACGGCCGCGCCGAGCGCTGTCGGCGTGGCGGCCGAGCTGGGCCTGGCGGCCGAGCTGGGCGCGGTCACCGGCGGGCGTCGCCGGTGCGACCGGCCTGCCTGCGCCGGCCCAACCACCCGCGGCTCACCGGACGGGACAGCGACCGGGCGAGCCGGTCCGCGGCCGCGTCGGCGCGCAGCTCAGCGGCGTGGGTGCGGTGCAGGGTGAGCAGGAAATCTGCGTCGTTGCCGAACATGTCGGGCTCCTTCGTGGCGTCGTCGTCTTCTGCTGACGACTCTTCGCGCGAAGGCCCCACCCGGGCATGGGCATGGCGCCTCATCTTCCCCGCCCACAGCCTCCTTACCCGGCCGCTCCGGGCGCGTACGGCGACGTAAGGTACTCAGCTGCCCCGGCACCCGGACGCGGATCAACCGGGCCGGCGGCGACCACTAGACTCTGCGGCATGGCAAAGCCCCAGGAGAAGGTCTCGTTCGGCCAGCGGCTGAAGCAGATCGGGATGGTGTTCCAGTTCACCGCCAAGCAGGACCGGTGGTTCGCGCCGTTGGTCGCCGCAGCGGTGCTGCTCCCGCTCGCGCTCACCGTTGTCGCTGTCATCCTCTGGGGCTGGATCTGGCTGCCGCTGGGCATCCTGTTCATCCTGCTCGCGGTGCTGATCGTGCTCAACCTGCGGTCCAACAAGGCGATGATGAACGCCGCCGAGGGGCAACCCGGCGCGGCGGCGCAGATCATGGAGAACATGCGCGGCGACTGGCGGGTGACCCCGGCGGTCAGCTCGACCACCCAGATGGACATGGTCCACCTGGTGATCGGTCGCCCGGGCGTGATCCTGCTGGCCGAGGGCAACCCGCAGCGGGTGCGCGGCCTGCTCGGCCAGGAGAAGCGGCGGCTGTCGAAGGTGATCGGCTCCGCTCCCCTGCACGACTACGTGATCGGGCAGGAGGAGGGCGAGTTGCCGATCCGCAAGCTGCGGACGACGCTGCTGCGCCTGCCCCGCGCCCTCTCCGGCAAGGACGTCAACTCGCTGGACAAGCGACTCAAGGCGCTCACCGCCCGGCCACAGATGCCCAAGGGCGCGATCCCGAAGAACATGCGGCCGCCAGGCGCCTTCCGCCAGTCGCGGGGCCGCTGACCCCTCAGGTGTACGTATGGAAGGAGCCGGGCCCGCGCGGGCCCGGCTCCTTCTACGCGTACGCCCTCAGGCGCCCACCCCCGACGCGCCGCCCGCCCCAAGCCACCTCTCGTCCCCGCCCCCACCACGCCATGATCGTGCTCGCCCCCACCACGCCATGATCGTGCTCCGCCCACGCCACGCGTGATCGTCCTCGCCCCCACCACGCCATGATCGTGCTCGATCCTGGATGTAGGGGCCTCGCTCGGGGCGGATGCCACTGGATCCTGGATCGAGTGCGATCTTGCGGTTCGCGCGATGCCGGAGGGGTTGGCTCAGCCGCGGGGGGCGTCGACGATGACCGAGCCGGCGACGCGGTCGTGCAGGCCGCGCCGGTGCTCGTCCATGATCAGTGCGGGGACGACGAGGGCCAGCAGCAGGCCACGGATCAGCCCCCGGAGCACGCCGATCCGGCCACCGTCGAGCCAGTTCACACAGCGGATCTTGGTGATGTACATGCCCGGGGTCTGGGCGAACAGGCCCAGGAAGATGCCGTACTCCAGGACGAGCACCAGCACCGGGGCCCAGCCGTCGCGTACCGGGTCGGCGAAGAAGTTGGACACCAGCAGGCAGAGGACCCAGTCGATGATCAACGCCCCGAACCGCCGACCGAGGCTCGGCGCGGCGAAGGTGGGGTCGGTGGCCGGCGCTGCCGGGAGGTGCGGATTGGTCACAGCGGTCAAGGGTATCCGCGCCGGGATGAGAGGTTGCCGGGTGCCGCCGCCGCTGTGTGCCGATTCAGGCCAAAGGCATCAGATGTCATTACACTGGCACAGTCGGTACGGCGTTCCTGGCGGGCCGGAGGCGCGGACCGGGGCGTCGCTGACGCTCCGCGAGGGACGTAACACGGCAGAAACAACGGAGACACGGCCGGGCAACCCCCCGGCCCTAGCGTCGCCAGAAGCCTAGCCACCCCGTGGACGTGCCAGGAGGATGTGTGTTCGCCAACCCCGAGGAACTGCTGCGATACCTCAAGAACGAGGACGTGAAGTTCGTCGACGTTCGTTTCTGCGACCTGCCCGGCGTGATGCAGCACTTCAACCTGCCGGTCGAGTCCGTCAACGACGACCTCTTCACCGACGGCCTCGCGTTCGACGGTTCGTCGATCCGCGGTTTCCAGGCGATCCACGAGTCGGACATGCTCCTGCTCCCGGATGTCGCCACCGCGTTCATCGATCCGTTCCGCGCGCAGAAGACGCTCGCGCTCAACTTCTTCATCCACGACCCGTTCACCCGTGAGGCCTACAGCCGCGACCCGCGCAACGTGGCGAAGAAGGCCGAGGCGTACCTGGCGGCGAGCGGTATCGCCGACACCGCCTACTTCGGGGCCGAGGCGGAGTTCTACATCTTCGACTCGATCCGCCACGAGACCTCGGCGCACCAGTCGTTCTACTACATCGACTCGATCGAGGGCGCCTGGAACACCGGCCGCGAAGAGCCGGGCGGCAACCGCGGCTACAAGACCGCGTACAAGGGCGGCTACTTCCCCGTCCCGCCGGTCGACCACTACGCCGACCTGCGTGACTCGATCGTGCGCCGCCTGGTCGACACCGGCTTCAACGTGGAGCGCTCGCACCACGAGGTGGGCACCGCCGGCCAGTCCGAGATCAACTATCGGTTCTCCACCCTGCTGCACGCCGGTGACCAGCTCCAGCTCTTCAAGTACATCGTGAAGAACGAGGCCTGGGCCAACGGCAAGACCGCGACGTTCATGCCCAAGCCGCTGTTCGGCGACAACGGTTCCGGCATGCACACCCACCAGAGCCTCTGGCTCAACGGTGAGCCGCTGTTCTACGACGAGACCGGCTACGCCGGCCTGTCCGACATGGCCCGCTGGTACATCGGTGGTCTGCTGCACCACGCGCCGTCGCTGTTGGCCTTCACCAACCCGACGATCAACTCGTACCGCCGCCTGGTGCCGGGCTTCGAGGCGCCGGTCAACCTGGTCTACTCGCAGCGCAACCGGTCCGCCTGCACCCGCATCCCGGTGACCGGCGCGAACCCGAAGGCCAAGCGCGTCGAGTTCCGCGTCCCGGACCCGTCGGCCAACGTCTACCTGGCCTTCTCGGCCATGATGATGGCCGGCCTCGACGGCATCAAGAGCAAGATCGAGCCGCCGACGCCGATCGACAAGGACCTCTACGACCTCCCGCCGGAGGAGTGGGGCGACGTCAAGCAGGTGCCGGGCTCGCTGTCGGCGGTGCTCGACTCGCTGGAGGCCGACCACGACTACCTGCTCGACGGCGGCGTCTTCACCCCCGACCTGATCTCCACCTGGGTCGACTGGAAGCGCGCCAACGAGGTCGACCCGGTGCGTCTGCGCCCGACCCCGCACGAGTTCGCCATGTACTACGACTGCTGAGCAGTCGCTAGAACACCGGCCGGGCCGGCTCCGCGATCGCGGAGCCGGCCCGGCCCGTTTCGTAACGCCCCGGGGATACCGCTCTGCCGCCGGCCGTACGCGCCAGCTGGCCCGGCCTTCCACCCTCGGCCCGACCTGGAACACGCACCGCTGACCGCCCACGCCCGGCATGTCACCGGCCCCTGACCTGCTCCCAAGATCGTGCTCGATTCAGGATGTAGTGGCGTCGGCGTCCGGCGATGCCACTACAACCATGTTCGGGCGCGATCTTGAGCATCGGATCGTCGATGTGACGAGCGGTTCGGCCCGTTCTGCCGGACCCGAAGGAGCAGGAACAGGAGCAGGGCGGTCATCGCCACCGCGCCGGGTGCCTTCGTGAAGCGGGCCAGGTTGGTGCCGTCGGGCAGGGCCAGAAAGGTCGCTGCCCCGGCCGGCAGCACGAACCAGGTGGTCCGGGTGGCGGTGAGCGCGAGCAGCGCCAGCGGCCAGGTCGCGTACCAGGGGTGGAAGACCGGGGACAGGACGACGGTGGCGACCAGCGCCAACGCCGCGCCGTGCAGCGCCACCCGGGAGCGCGCCGCCGGAGGACACCCAACCTCAGGACCAGCGAACTCCGAAGACGCGACCAGGGAACTCCCCGCCCCCGAACCCCTCGCCTCGGGAGCCGCGGCCTCGTTCAGCCCGCGCAGCACATGCCAGGCCCGCCACCAGAGCACCAGCAGCACCCCGACGAGCAGCAGCAGCGCCACCGTCCGGACCACCGGCACCGCCTGCGGGTCCCGGCCGAACAGCGCGCCGGCGTAGTCGACCACGAAGCCCACGGCGGTGGGCGGTGACGTCCACTGCTCCGAGTCGCCACTGTGGGTCAGCCCGCCCACCCAGCCGAAGCCGAGGCCGGACAGCGCCGAGGTGATCAGCAGCGCGGCGAGCAGCCCTCCGGCCAGCCAACCACAGTGGCGCAGCAACGCCCGAACGGTGTACCGGCCGTGCACCGCGGCCAACACGGCGAACGGCACCACCACCACGGCGCTGGCCTTCACAGTGACCGCCAGCCCGAGCAGCGCGCCGGCCAGCAGCAGCGCCGCCGGGCGACCTGGTCGACGGACCACGACCAGCAGCCCGCACAGCAGCAGCCCGAGCATCACGGCGTCGTTGTGCGCCCCGCCCACCAGGTGCACGCCGACCAGCGGGCAGGCCAGCAGCAGCCAGACCGCCCGACGGGCCGGCACCCCGGCCGCCCGCGCCAGAGCGGGCACGCAGAGCGCGGCGAGCAGCAGCCCCGCCACGGCGATGATCCGCAGCGTCACGAGCGTGCCGGTGAGCCCGCCGCCGACACTCACCGCGAGCGCCGCGAGCAGGACGAACACCGGCCCGTACGGTGCCGGGGTGTCCCGCCAGATCGGCGCCACAGTGTCCAGCCAGGGGCAGCCCGCCGCCGCCACCCCCACGGCGTACGGGTCGACGCCGTGCGCGTACGTCCAGCCCTGGCAGGCGTACGAGTAGACGTCGCGGCTGCCCAGCGGTGGCGCGACCAGCAGCGGTAGCGCCCACAGCCCGGCGGTGACGTACGCCCAACGGGTCGACGGCGCACCCTCGCGCAGTGACCACCACGCCCCGACCAGCAGCACGGTGCCGATCAGCCAGCAGGTCAGCGTCGCCGGGCCGTCCGGGGTTCGCCAGATCGACGCGGGTGTCACGCCCAGCGGGGCGTCGGGCAGTGCCCCGCCGAGGTATCCGGCCACGGCGAGCAGGACAGCGCCGGCCAGGCCGACGTACCGGGCGACGCGGGCAACCGGTGGGCCAGCGGGCGGGCCGGGAGCGGTCACCGGCGCACCTTCCCTCAGTCGGCGGCGACCGGCTGACGGGCCGCCCGAGCCGACCGTACCAACCGGATGACCAGCACGATCACCAACAGCGTCATCAGCGGCGCCCCGACCGTCTTGGTGTAGCGGGGCAGCCCGGTGCCGTCGGGCAGCACCAGGAACGACGCGACCAGGGCGACCACGATGAACCATCTGGTCCGCTGGGCGGTGGCGGCCAGCACGAACAGCGGCCAGGTCCAGTACCAGGGGTGCACCACGGGGGCGAGCGCGACGGTGAGGGCGAGCGCGAGGCCGGCGTGGTACAGCGGGTCGCGGGTGCGGGCCCGCCACCAGAGCCAGACGAGCAGGACGGCCAGGACGACCACGGCGATCCCGCGGGTGACCGGCAGCGCGTCGATGTGACCACCGAACAGCGCCGCGACGTACCCGGCCGTCTGCCCCACGGCCGTCGACGGGGACGTCCAGGCGATGGCGGCGCCACCCTGGGACAGCCCGCCGATCCAACCGAAGTCCAGCCCACCGACGACTGTCACGCCGACCACGGCGGCGATGGTGCCGCCGACCACCCAGCCGCCGTCGCGGATCAGCGTGCGGATCCGGTACGGCCCTGCGGTGGCCGCCAGTGCGGCGAACGGCACCACCACCACGGCGGTCACCTTGATCGCCACCGCGATGCCGAGGATCAGCCCGCCGACCAGCAGCATGCTGCGCCGGCCCGGGTGCGCTGCCACCACTGCCAGCCCGCCGACGAGCGCGGCGAGCATCAGCACGTCGTTGTGGGGGCCACCGATCAGGTGCGCGGCGACCAGCGGGGAACCCAACGCCAGCCACACCGCCCGCTTGGCCGGCACACCGGCCCGACGCGCCAGCGTCGGCAGGGCCCACGCGGTGAGGACGACGCCGACCAGCGACAGCGCACGGAACAGCACGATGCTGGCGGTCAGCGAACCGGTGGCCTTCACCACGGCGCCCGCGATGAGCACGAACAGCGGCCCGTACGGCGCCGGGGTGTCGCGCCAGATGACCGAGACCGAGTCCAGCCAGGGGCAGGGCAGTGCGGAGACGCCCTGCTCGTACGGGCTGATGCCGCCGACGAAGCTGGCGCCCTGGCAGGCGTACGCGTACACGTCCCGGCTGCCGAAGGGCGGTGCGATCAGCAACGGCAGCAGCCAGAGCCCGACTGTGACAAGCGCCCAGCGCGTCGAGGGTCCTCCGTCACGTAGCGCCCACCAGGCGTACGCCATCAGGCCGGTGCCGACCAACCAGGCGGCGAGGATCAGCGGACCGTCGGGCCCCTGCCAGATGCTGACCGGGGTGCTGCGCAGGGGGCCGCTGGGAAACGCGCCGCCGAGGAAAGCGGCGAGCGCGAGCAGCATCGAGCCGGCCAGGCCGGTCCAGCGCGCGAGGTGGGAAGGCACGCCGGACATGCTGCCAGCCCGTCGCTGGGAGGCCGACGGCAGGCACTGTCAGCAGTGGCGCGCCGGTGCCAACCCACTGGAGATCGAGTAGTCGCCGGCGGCGCGGACCCGCACCTCGGTCCACCCGTCCGCGCCCTGTCGCAGACACCCGTCCGGGCCGTTCAAGGTGAGCCAGCGCGACCAGCGCACCCGGACCAGCACGTCCCCGGGTGTGGCGGTCAGCCGGACCGCGCCGCGGTCGGCGGCGACGAGTTGACCCGGGGCACCGACCAGCGGGCTCGGATCGACCACGGCGTACATCTGCCAGGTGGAGTCACGCCAGACCTCCCGCAGGTACGGCAGGCCGCCGCGGATCAGCGCTGCCTCGTCGCGGCCCCACCTGTCGGCCGGCGCGTCCGGGGCGAGCACCACGTAGCTCACCGCCTCGTGCCGTAACCACTGCTCGTACGTCTGCGCGCTCAGGTTTCCGTCGTAGAACAGCGCGTTGCGGTCGCTGTCGACCTGGCGTTCCCAGCCCCGGGCCAGTGGCACTGTCGGCGGCAGGTACGCGGACTCCCAGTGGTCGCGTAGCGGCACCACCTCGACCCGCCCGGCCGGTTGCCGCCTGTCGAGTTCGGCGACGAGCGGTCGGTAGAAGCTCGCGGCGCTCTCCGGGGCACCGGCCCGGGTCACGTCGCTCACCATCACCGGGGACTGCCACCAGACTGTCGCGGCGAGCAGCGCGGCCAGCCACGGCCCCGGCAACGCGGCGTACCCGGCCAGCACGGGCAGCGCGAACAGCATCGGCAGTCGTAGCGCGTTGGAACCGATCGGGCTGGGCACGTAGTACGCGGCGATCAGGAGCAGCACGGTGAGCGCCGCGCCGACGCGCAGCACCCGGCGGCGACGCGGCAGCACGACCGCCACCAGCACCGCGAGCGCGACGTTGATGCGCATCGACTCGGCGGAGTACGGCTGGGTGCCGCCGTTGCCGAAGACGAACGCCATCGGGGCGAGCGTGACGGCGGGCGCCACGGCCAGGACGAACCCCTCGGCCAGTGGTCGCTCCGCTCGCCAGCCTCCGGGCAGCGGGCGGCCCGGCCCGTCACCGGTGCGCAGGGCGCCCAGCAGCAGCGCCGCGCCGGCCAGCCCGGTGAACAGCCCGGCGACCGGGCTGGCCGCCGTCGCCAGGGCGGCGCAGACGGCGGCGAGCGTCAACCGGAGCCAGCGCGGCGGGCGTTCCGCGCTGACCGCGCAGAGCGCCAGCAGCCCCAACGCCAACCCGACCGCGAAGGTGATCCGCCCGCTCGCCAGGTTGCCGACCAGCACCACAGCGCCGAGAACACCGGCCAGCAGCGGTCGGCGGGCCCGGTTGCGGGTGAACAGCCAACCCAGCGCTGCCGCGCCAACCACGGCGGCGACCGCCCCCAGCGGACGCACCCCGATCAGCGCGCCCAACCGGGCTGTGAAGAGGCTGTAGCCGTACTGGTTGATGCCGCCGTACCAGCCGAAGTCGACCGGCGCGGCCCCGTACCGCTCGGTGAACCCGGCACGGGCCACCTGGGCGGCGAGGTCGGTGCCCATCGGCGGCGCGAGGAGGAACGCGACGGCGAGCAGCACCGCCACAGCGGTCGCCGCCGCCCAACCCGCGACGCTCCGCCCGGTCGGACGCGGCGACGCGTCAGGCATCGAGGACCCGTTCGGCAGCGGCCCGGGAGCGGCGGCCGGTGCGCAGGTACTCGTCCAGGAACTCCCCCGGGTCGTCGCGGCCGAGCAGCCGGGCCACCCCGGCCAACTCCACCCCGTGCCGGGGCAGTTGGTCGCCGGCCCGACCCCGGACCAGCATCAACGCGTTGCGGACCTGCGCGGCCAGGGACCAACCGGCGGCCATCTCCGCGGCGTCCGCCGGGTCGATCAGGCCGGCCCGCTCGGCCGCCGCGAGGGCGTCGAGGGTACGTGTGCCGCGCAGCGCCGGTATCGCGCCGGCGTGCCGGAGCTGAACGAGTTGCACCGCCCACTCCACGTCGGCGAGCCCACCGCGCCCCAACTTGGTGTGGGTGGCCGGGTCGGCGCCACGGGGCAGCCGTTCGGTCTCCACCCGGGCCTTGATTCGCCGGATCTCGACGACCTGCTCGCGGGTCAGCCCGTCGGCCGGGTAGCGCACCGGCTCGATCATCGCCTCGAACTCGGCGCCCAGGTCGGCGTCACCGCAGACGAACCGGGCGCGCAGCAGTGCCTGCGCCTCCCACACCCGCGACCAGCGCGCGTAGTACTGCGCGTACGCGGCGAGGCTGCGTACCAGCGGACCCTGGCGGCCCTCCGGCCGCAGGTCGGCGTCGACGCCCAGCGGCGGGTCGGGGGCGGGTACGCCGAGCAGCCGGCGTAGTTCCTCGGCGACGGCGTGCGCGGCGGCGCTGGCAGCGCTCTCGCTGGTGCCCGGCGGCGGGTCGTAGACGAAGAGCACGTCGGCGTCGGAGAGGTAGTTCGACTCGTACCCGCCGAGCCGGCCCATGCCGATCACCGCGAACCGCAGCCCTTCCGGTGCCGGTTGGCTGGCCTGGGCGGCCCGCAGCGCGGCGGCCAGAGTGGCGTCGGTGACGTCGGCGAGCGCCGTACCGACAGCGGTGATGTCGGACAGCTTGGGGGCCGACCGGTTCGCGCCGTCCGCCCGGGTGGGGCTGGGCGCGAGCGCGCCGGCCCGGCAGAGCACGTCGGCGCAGGCCACCCGGACCAGCTCGCGACGTCGCAGCGCGCGCACCGCGCTGGTGGCCTCGACCGGGTCGGTGTGCCGGGCCGCCGCCGCCAGGAACCCCTCCCGCAGCACCTCGGGCGCGCGTGGCGCCAGCTCGTTCTCCTCGGCCAGCAGCCGCAGCGCCTCCGGGTCGCGGGCGAGCAGGTCGGCGACGTACCGGGACAACGCGAGGACCCGGGCCAGCCGGCGGGCGACCGGGCCGCCGTCGCGCAGCAGCCGCAGGTACCAGGGGGTGCTGCCCAGCTTGTCGGAGACCTTGCGGTAGTTGAGCAGCCCCCGGTCCGGCTCCGGCGCGTCGGCGAACTCGCTGAGCAGCACCGGCAGCAATGTGCGCTGGATGGCCGCCGTGCGGCTCACCCCGCCGGTGAGCGCCTGGAGGTGGCGCAACGCCCCCGCCGGGTCGGCGAAGCCGAGGATCTCCAGGCGGTTCCTGGCCGCCTCCGGGGTGAGCCGCAACCCGTCGGCCGGTACCCGGGCCACCGACTCCAACAGCGGCCGGTAGAGCAGTTTGGCGTGCAGTCGGCGTACCTCGGTGGCGTGCGTGACCCACTCGGCCCGGAAACTCTCCACGGCGCTGCGCCCCGGCGCGGCGGTGAAACCCAGCGCGGCGGCGAGCCAGCGCAGCGCGCCCGGCTCGGCGGGCACCGTGTGCGTACGACGCAGGCCCTGGAGTTGCAGCCGGTGCTCGACGCTGCGCAGGAAACGGTAGCCGCGCAGCAGGGCCTCGCCGTCGGCCCGCCCGACGTAACCGCCGGCGACGAGCGCGCGCAACGCCGGGATGGTGCCGGGCGGACGCAGCGTCTCGTCGCCGCGACCGTGTACGAGTTGCAGCAACTGGACGGCGAACTCGATGTCACGCAGCCCACCGGGACCGCGCTTGATCTCGCGTTCCAGCTCCTTCGGCGGAATGTGGTCGATGATCCGGCGGCGCATGGCGCGGACGTCCTCGACCGCTTCGGGCCGCTCGGCCGCCCGCCAGACCAGCGGCGCGAGCTGATCGATCCACTCCTGGGCCAGCGGCAGGTCACCGGCGGCCGGGCGGGCCTTGAGCAACGCCTGGAACTCCCAGGTGCGCGCCCACCGCCGGTAGTAGGCCAGGTGGCTGGCGAGGGTCCGCACCAGCGGGCCGCGGCTGCCCTCGGGGCGCAGCGCGGCGTCCACCGGCCAGGCGACCAGCCCGCAGATGTAGATCAACCGGGTCGCCACCTGGGTCGCGGCGGACAGGTCGGCGTCCTCGGCGGCCACGAAGATGACGTCCACGTCGGAGACGTAGTTCAACTCACCGCCACCGCACTTGCCCATCGCCACGACCGCCAGGCGGGGCCGCTCGGTCCCCTCCGCCAGCTCCGCGACAGCGATCTCGTACGCCGCGGAGAGCGTCGCGTCGGCCAGCGCGGAGAGCGCTGCCATCGTCTGCTCCAGGCCGCGACCGCCGGTCAGGTCGGCCGCCGCGATCCGCAGCAACGCCAGGCGGTACGCGATCCGCAGCGCCGCCACCGCGTTGCCGCCGTCGGTCGGCTCCAACCGCCCCTCGGCGGTCGGGGCGAGCCCGTCCGGTGCGGTCCGCAGCGCCTGGTAGTGCTCGGGGTGGGCCACCAGGTGATCGCCGAGCGCCGCCGACGCGCCGAGCACAGCGATCAGCCGCCGCCGTAACCCGGGATCGGCGTGCACGTCCGCGAGAAGCGGCGATTCGGTGCCGCCTTCGGTGGCGCGGATTCCGGCGCTGCCGCCCGTGCCGCGGCTTCCGGCGCTGCCGCCCGTGCCGCGGCTTCCGGCGCTGCCGTCCGTGCCGCTGTTGTCCGTGGCGCGGCTTCCGGCGCCGCCGCCCGTGGCGCGGCTCTCGGCCTCCACGATGCGGTGCAGTTGGCGCAGCGCCAGGTCCGGGTCGGCGGCCCGGGACAGCGCGGCGAGCAGCTCCGCGGCGGCCTCGTCGACCGGCTCCTGCTCGGCCGGCTGCCACAGCCGCAGCCCCTCCGGGCCGAGCAGGTCCGCGGCGCGCGCGCCGCCATCGCCTTCGGCGGTGCCGAAGCCGTACCGGGCGAGCCGGCCCGGTGCCCTGGTCGGCCGGCTCATCAGTGCCCGAGCAACGGCAGGCCGCGCCGCGTCGTACTGTCGTCCAGCTCGCCGAGGGCCAGCGCGGCGAACCGGGCGGCGAACGGTTGCCAGACCTCCTCCACGTCGGCCAGCACCGAGGCGCAGGCCGCGACCACAAGCTCCGGGTCGTAGCCCAGCTCGGCGAGTTGGGTCGAGTCGGTGGCCCAGTCGGCGATCATCGCGGCGTCGCACTCGATGTGGAACTGCAACCCCCAGGCCCGGTCACCGAGGCGGAACGCCTGATGCGGGTAGCGGGTGGAGGCGGCCAGCAGAGTCGCGCCCCGAGGCAGCTCCGTGATCTCGTCGGCGTGCCACTGGAGCACGTCCGGGATCAACGGCACGTACCGGAACAACGGGTCGTTCTCCGCGGCGTCGCGCCGGCCGACCACGCCGGGGCCGATCTCCGGCCCGGACGGGCTGCGCTCCACCAGCCCCGCGTGCGCGGTGGCGAGCAACTGCGCGCCCAGGCAGACCGCCAGGGTCGGCACCCGGTACCGGACCGCCTTGCGCAGCAGGCCCTCCACGGCCGGAAACCACTGTGCTCCGGGCGAGCCGTCCGGCAACGGGTACGCCTGTTGGTCGCCGCCGAGCACCACCAGCGCCGCGTACCCCTCCAGGTCGGCGGGGAGTTCGTCGCCGGCGTGCGGGCGTACCACCCACAGCTCCAGCCCAGCCTCGGTCAGCCACTCACCCAGCCGGCGCGCGTCGTCCGTCGGGTCGTTCTCGATCACCAGCGCGGTTGCCACCCGTCGAGGCTAGCCGGTACGCCGCACGGCACCACGCCCCGGCACGGGCTGCGCGGCCTCCCGCCGCCCGTGCACGGGTCCCGACCACGCCGGGGTGATTAGGCTCTGCGGTTGTGATCAGCGAGGACACCGCCGCCGTACGCCCGCCCGTGCTGCGCCCGGGTGACACGGTGCTGCTGGTGTCGCCGTCCGGGCCGACCTCGCCGGAGCGGGTGGCCCGGGGCATGGAACTGCTCACCGGCTGGGGTCTGCGCCCGGTGCCGGCGCCCAACGCGTACGCCCGTCACGGCTACCTCGCCGGCACCGACGACCTGCGCGCCGCCGACCTGAACGCGGCCTTCGCCGACCCGGACGTGCGTGGGGTGATCTGCACCCGTGGTGGTTACGGCGCCCAGCGGATCGTGGACGCCATCGACATGGCCGCCGTCCGCCGCGACCCGAAGGTGGTGGCCGGTTTCTCGGACATCACCGCTTTGCAGTTCGCACTCTGGCGGGGCGCCCGCCTGGCCGGGGTGCACGGCCCCGGGGCGGCCTGGCGCGACGAGCGGACGCCACTGCGTTCCGCCGAATCCCTGCACGCGGCACTGATGACCACCGAACCGGTGTCGATCACCGCGGTCCCCTCCGAGGAGACCTTCGGCGTACGCGTACCGGGTCGCGCCACCGGCACCCTGCTCGGCGGCAACCTGTGCATGATCGCCGCGTCGATCGGCACGCCGGACCTGCCCGACCTGACCGGGGCGGTGCTGTTGATCGAGGACGTACAGGAGCCCCCGTACAAGGTCGACCGAATGCTCACCCACCTGCGCCGGGCCGGCGCACTGGACGGACTGGCCGGGGTGGCGGTCGGGCAGTTCACCGACTGCGGCGACGGCTGGGACACCACAATCGTCGACGTGCTCACCGAACGTCTGGGCGACCTGGACGTACCGGTCCTCGGCGGCCTCCCCATCGGCCACGGCCCCAACCAGCTCACAGTCCCGGTGGGCACCACCGCCACCCTCGACACCACCACCGCCACCCTCACCGCAACCCCCGCAGTCCACTAACCGGGCTCCGCTCCCCCGCCCGCCCCCGGGCGCCCACCTCCGGCACCGTTGATCATGAAGTTGTTGTCACTCGCCACGGCGTGTCGCGGCAATAACTTCATGATCGCCGCCGGGTGGGTGGGTCAGGTGGGCTATGGCGCCGATTTCCAGGGCGGCCCAGATGCCCGTGGGGGTGCGGGTGATGCCGTGGGGTTCGGCGTTCGGGGTGGGTAGGGCGTAGCCCTCGATTCGCCCGGCGGGGTCGAGGTGACCGATCCGGTTGGCACCCCACTCGGTGAACCACACGCCGCCATCCGGGTCGGCCACTATCGCGTGCGGGCGGGCCGCCCGGTCCGGCAGCGGGATCTCGACGATCTCTCCATCCCTGTCGATCCGACCGAGCTGACCGGCGGCGATCTCCACGAACCAGATGACGCCGTCATCGCCCAAGGTGATGCCGACCGGGCCCGCCTTCGCTGTGGGTAACGGGTGCAGCGTGACAGTGCCGTCGAGGTCGATCCGACCGATCGCGTTCGCCTGGTTGAGTGTGAACCAGAGAGCCTGGTCCGCCCCGGCAGTGATCATCGAGGCGAACCCGCCGGTCACCGGCAGCGGGAACGCGGTGTGGGTGCCGTCGGTCTCCACCCGGCCGATGGTGTCGGAGGTCATCCCGGCGTACCAGAGCGCGCCATCAGGCCCAGCCGCGATGCCGCCTGGCCCGGTGCCGGCCGGTAGGGCGACGGTGCGCTGCTCACCGTCGACGGTGATCCGACCGATCCGGTCGTCTCCCGAGCGGGTGAACCAGAGCGCCCCGTCCGGCCCGGCCGTGATGATCAACGGGCGACCGCCGGCCGGATCCAGCGGGTAGGTCCGGACCTCGCCGTCAGGCGACAACCGGGCGATCCCGCCGGCATGGGCCAACGTCAGCCACAGCGCGCCGTCCGGGCCAGGGGTGATGCCGTACGGTCCGGAGCCCGGCTCGACGAGTGGAATCTCCCGAATCTCGACGGTCATGCCGCAGTGTCCTTCCGTCGGTGAATCGTCCACCCTGACCCCCCGGCCAGCGACGACACAACCGATTTCGCCCACCGCCCGGCCCTGATTGTCAGCTCGCTGACAGGGTCGCCACGGCTTCCGCCCAGACTGCCCGGTCACAGTCGGTCACGACAGCGCAGGATGACCGAACCTCTGGAGGACAGCATGTCCCGCACCATCCGCAGGAAGCACCTGCTGGCCGGCCTGGCCACCGCCGGCGTCCTCGGCGTCGGGATCGCGGCCCCGACGATCGCGTTCGCCGCCGACACTCCCACGCCGACACCGAGCGCCAACACCGCCCTCGCGCCCGACGCGGCGCCCGGCGGGGCCCCGGGTGCGAAGGCCGACCGGCAGGGCGAATTCGCCGAGGCGCTCGCCAAGGAGCTGGGCGTTCCCACCGACAAGGTGACCGCCGCACTGGAGAAGGTCCGCGAGCAGCACCGCCCGGCCGACCGACCGCAGCGCCCGTCCGCCGAGGACCGGCAGGCCGCGCTCAAGCAGCGCCTGGACCAGGCGGTCAAGGACGGCAAGCTCACCCAGGAGCAGGCCGACGCCATCACCACCGCCGTTGAGGCCGGCGTCTTCCCCGGCCCCGGCGGCCACCGCGGCCCGGGCGGCCACCACGGCGCTGGTACGCCCGGCAAGTAGTCCGACGAGCCCGGCCCCGGCAGGCGCCAGCAGGCCGGGGCCGACCTCGGTACCCCCAGGACAGGCCCGGTCCGCCCTCGGCACACCCCACAGCAGGCCCGGTCCGACTCCGACACACTCCCCGGGCAGGCCCGGTCCGCCCTCGGCACGCCCCGCAAAAGGCCCGGTCCGCCCTCGACACGCCCCACAGCAGACCCGGGCCACCCCCGACACACCCCCGGGCAGGCCCGGTCGGCCCACGCCCGCAGCAGGCCCGTTCCGACCTGTCGGGCCCGGGCCGGCCCGGGCCTGTACCGGCTTGATCGACTCGGTTTCCGTGAAGTCGCGGTGTCCTGCGCGCTCGGACACCCCGACATCATGAAAACCGAGTCGATCACGCGCGGCCCGGGAAGGAGCGCGGCCCGGGAAGGAGCGCGGCCCGGAAAGGGGTCAGGGCTGCGGGGGCGGGGGCGTGAACACGCCCAGGTGGTTGCCGGCCGGGTCGAGGAGGTGGGCCAACGTGAGACCGCTCGGAGTCGTACGCGCCGGCACCAGCACCCGCCCTCCGGCAGCTTGAGCCTGTCGGCAGGTTTCCGCCACGTCGACGACCTCGGCGTAGAACACCGCGTAGTTGGGCGACGTCCCGTCGGTTGCCCGGATCGCCCCGCCGATCCCGGTGTCGCCGCCGGCCCCGGTCACGCGGTAGGACCCACCGTTGGCCGAGCCCTGCTCCTCGAAGGTCCAGCCGAACAGGTCTCCGTAGAACCGCTCCGCGTCCTCGGGCCGGTCGGTGCCGATCTCGAACCAGGTGATGGGCGTGGTGGACCTGGACATCTCATGCCTCCAGAATTTCCGTGCCGGCCGATCGGCCGTCGTCTGGAGCAGTCTCGGGGTCGTTGGCGACAGCGTCCTGTCGGTGTTTTCGGATCACCCGGCGGGGTTTCCAGCGACGAGACTCACCATGGCCCGCCGCCCCGCCGACAGGTCTCAGACCAGGCCGCCGCGCCGAGCCCCTCTCAGAGCCGAGCCCGTCTCAGACCAGGCTCAGCGGGCGGACCCGCTCGTGCGGAATGTCGAGATCCGTCAGGCGTAGCTCCCGGGCCACCACGTCGGGCAGCGCACGGACGCTCCGGATCCGATCCGTACGGAAGCAGCGCACCTCGTCGCGCAGACGGCACCAGGCGACCAGGTACCAGTGTCGGGAGTTGCCGAGGTAGCCGAGTGGCTCGACGTCACGGGTCGAGTCGGCGCCGGCGCGGTCGGCGTACCGGATGCGCAGCACCCGGCGCGCGGCGACCGCGTCGGCGACGGTGGCCGGGACGGGCGTGGCCGGCCCGTCGCCGATCAGGTGCACCCGGCCGGCGAGGCGGTGTGCCTCGGCGGCGTCGGCGGCCGGCAGCACCGCCACCAGCTTGCGCAGCGCGGTGGCGGCCGGCCCGGCGAACGGGGAGCCGGCGAGCCGGTGCAGCGCCACCGCCATAGCCACCGCCTCGGCGGCGGTCAGGTTGACCGGCGGCAGGGTGCGGGCGCGGTCGAGGACGTAGCCGCCGGTGCGCCCGGGCTCGGCCCAGATCGGCACCCCGGCCTCCTGCAACGCGCCGAGGTCCCGTTCGATGGTCCGGCTGCTCACCTCGAAGCGCGCGGCCAGCCAGCTGGCACTGCGCGGCCGTGGTGACACCGCCCGCAGCTCCTCGACCAGCGCGTAGAGGCGATCGGTGCGGTTCATGCCCGGCACGCTACGGCCGGGGTACGACGCCCGCGGCGACCGCCCACAGACCGCGAGCGCCCCCGCCGGCCAGAGATCTTGGACAGTTTCCGTCAGGAGATAACGGAAACTGTCCAAGATCTACACAGCCGCAGACGCACAGCCGCCAGCCGCCCGCCCGCAGGCGCACACCCACCAGGACGCACGACCGCAGGCGCACACCCGCCAGGACGCACGACCGCAAGCGAACCGCCCGCACGACGGACCGCCCACACAGCGAACCGCCCACACGACGAACCACCCACACGACGAACCGCCCGCACGGCGACGCGGAAAGCCGCCTCAGGCGATGCAGGCGCAGACGATCAGCGCGGCCCCGAAGTGGGTGGCGGCGCTGACCCGGGCGGCCGGGTGCGGCTCGGGTGAGCAGATGACCTCGCCGAGCTTGCCGGGGGTGAGCAGGTCCAGCACCAGGAAGGCCAGCGCCATGATCGCCAACCCGACCAGGCCGAAGACCACTGTGGAGGCGAGCCCCTTGCCGAAGTCGCTGTAGCTGGTCAGGATCGCGGTGAAGACGATCCCGGCGATGCCGAGCTGGTTGGCGGCGAGCAGCAACCCCGCGTTGGCGTTGCGCTCGACCCAGATCAGGTCTCGCAGCCGTCCCGGGGTGAGCAGGTCGACGAGCCCGAAACCGGCGGCCATCAGGCCGACGCCGACGATCCCGAACACGACGCTCTGCCAGGCACCGCTGAACAGATCCTCCAGCACCGACTTGCCTCCCGACTCTCCGCCCGGAGGGGTACCGGCGCGGTGATCGAGACGATAGCGGCAGCGCGCAACGGCGTCAGCCCCTGCGTCTACAGGGCCAGGTAGCGCTGCCGCTCGTACGGGGTGACCTCACGGCGGTACTGCTCCCACTCGGCCCGCTTGTTGCGCAGGAAGAAGTCGAAGACGTGCTCGCCGAGCACCTCGGCGACCAGTTCGGAGCCGGCCATCACGTCGATCGCCTCGGCGAGGTTCTCCGGCAGCGCTTCGTAGCCCATGGCACGCCGCTCAGCGCTGGTCAGCGACCAGACGTCGTCCTCGGCGCCGGGCGGCAGCTCGTACCCCTCCTCGATGCCCTTCAGGCCGGCGCCGAGCAGCACCGCGAAGGCGAGGTACGGGTTGGCCGCCGAGTCCAGCGAGCGGACCTCGACGCGGGCCGAGTTGGGCTTGCCGTACGCGGGAACGCGGACCAGCGCGGACCGGTTGAGGTGACCCCAGCAGACGTACGCCGGGCTCTCGGTGATCCGGTCGGGCAGGTGCTGCGGGAAGAGCCGCTTGTACGAGTTGACCCACTGGTTGGTGACCGCCGTGTACTCCCGGGCGTGCACCAGCAGGCCGGCGATGAACGACTTCGCCACCTTGGACAGCTTCATCGGGTCGCCGCCGTCGTGGAAGGCGTTGCGCTCCCCCTCGAACAGCGACAGGTGGGTGTGCATCCCGCTGCCCGGCTGGTCGGTGAACGGCTTCGGCATGAAGCTGGCCTGCACACCGGTGGAGAGCGCGACCTCCTTGACCACGTGCCGGAAGGTCATGATGTTGTCGGCGGTGGTGAGCGCGTCGGCGTAGCGCAGGTCGATCTCCTGCTGGCCGGGCGCGACCTCGTGGTGGCTGAACTCCACCGAGATGCCGATCCGTTCCAGCGCGAGTACGCCCTGACGGCGGAAGTCCCGGGCCACCGCGTGGGTGGTGTGCTCGAAGTAGCCGCCGGTGTCGACAGGGGTGGGCACCGAGCCGTCCTGCGGACCGTTTTCGAGCAGGAAGAACTCGATCTCGGGGTGGGTGTAGAAGGTGAAGCCCTTCTCGGCTGCCTTGGACAGCGCGCGGCGCAGCACGTGCCGGGGGTCTGCCCAGGACGGCCCGCCGTCGGGCAGCAGGATGTCGCAGAACATCCGGGCGCTCTCGCCGCTGACGCCGCCTTCGAAGGGGAAGACCTGGAAGGTGGTCGGGTCGGGCATGGCCACCATGTCCGATTCGAAGACCCGGGCGAAGCCCTCGATCGCCGAGCCGTCGAAGCCGATGCCTTCCTCGAAGGCCGCCTCGAGCTCGGCGGGTGCCACCGAAACGCTCTTGAGCGTGCCCAGAACGTCGGTGAACCACAGCCGGACGAACCGGATGTCCCGCTCTTCCAGCGTGCGGAGGACGAACTCCTGCTGACGGTCCACTTCCCCAACCCCTCGCGACACTCTTTTGTCCGCCTTGGCCGGGCTGCACCCGACCTGATCGCCCAGTGTTCCCGGGCCTGGTTACGCAGACGTTACGCGAACTGCCGCCGGCCGTCCCTTCGTGTCCCGCCCGGCGAGCGCGTGCCCCCGCCGTACCACGGCGTCCGCCGCCACGACGGCCGAGCTCCTGCCGCTGCGGCGTCGCGGCGGGTGGCGGCAATCTCGTCCGAGGGTACGGATTGTCGCGCGAGGGCTGGGGCAAGATGAAGGCATGCCCACCCTGCGTCTCGCCCTGTCCCAGGTCAACCCGAGCGTCGGCGACCTCGCCGGAAACGCCGACCTGGTCCGCAGCTGGACTCGCCAGGCCTCCGATGCCGGTGCCCAGTTGGTGCTCTTCCCGGAGATGATGCTGACCGGGTACCCGGTCGAGGATCTCGTCTTCCGGCGTTCCTTCGTCGCCGCGTCCCGGGCCGCCGTGGAGCGGTTGGCCGCCGACCTGGCCGCCGATGGTCTCGGCGAGTTGCCGGTCGTGGTCGGCTACCTGGACGCCGACGGCCCGCCGCAGGTCAGCGGGGACGCCGAGCCGGGCCGAGGTGCCCGCAACGCCGCCGCGCTGCTGCACCGGGGCGTCGTGGCCGCCCGCTACTTCAAGCACCACCTGCCCAATTACGGCGTCTTCGACGAGGACCGGTACTTCGTCTCGGGTGACGCGCTGACAGTTGTGCGGATCGGCGGCGTGGACGTCGCGCTGACCATCTGTGAGGACCTGTGGCAGGCCGGCGGTCCGTTCGCCGCCGCCCGGAGGGCCGGCGTCGGCCTGGTCGTCAACATCAACGGCTCGCCGTACGAGCTGAACAAGGACGACATCCGGCTGCCGCTGGTCCGCCGCCGCGCCGCCGAGGCGGGCGCCGCCATCGCGTACGTGAACATGACGGGCGGCCAGGACGAGCTGGTCTTCGAGGGCGACTCGATGATCGTGACCGCCGACGGTGAGCTGCTCACCCGGGCACCGCAGTTCGTCGAGCACCTGCTCGTGCACGACGTCGAGTTGCCGGCCGCCGCCGCCGCGCCGACCACCGAGACGCTGGCCGACGGCATGCGGATCGTGCACAGCACGCTGGACGGCATTCCGTCCACGCCGTCCGGCCCGGCCGCCACCGGCGGGCTGATCGAGCCGGTGGCCGACGAGGCCGAGGTGTGGCAGGCGCTGGTGCTGGGTCTGCGCGACTACGTCAACAAGAACCGGTTCCCGTCGGTGGTGCTCGGTCTCTCCGGGGGCATCGACTCGGCGGTGGTGGCGGCGCTCGCCGTCGACGCGCTCGGGCCGGACCGGGTGGTCGGGGTGTCGCTGCCCAGTCAGCACTCCTCGGAGCACTCCCGGGAGGACGCCGCCGACCTGGCCAAGCGCACCGGCCTGGACTACCGGGTCGAGCCGATCCAGCCGATGGTCGACGGCTTCCTGGCCAACCTGTCGCTGTCCGGCGTGGCAGTGGAGAACCTGCAGGCCCGGGTCCGTGGCGTGATCCTGATGGCGCTGTCGAACCAGGAGGGCCACCTGGTGCTGACCACCGGCAACAAGAGTGAGCTGGCGGTCGGCTACTCCACCCTGTACGGCGACTCGGTGGGCGGTTTCAACCCGGTCAAGGACGTCTGGAAGACGCTGATCTGGCGGCTCGCGAAGTGGCGTAACAGGGACGCGGCGCGGCGCGGTGAGACAGCCCCGATCCCGGAGAACTCGATCGGCAAGCCGCCGAGCGCCGAGCTGAGCCCGGGCCAGCTCGACAGCGACAGCCTGCCCGACTACGACGTCCTGGACCCGATCCTGATCGGCTACGTCGACGGCGACCTCGGCCGCGACGGGCTGGTCGAGTCGGGTCACGACCCGGCGATCGTGGACAAGGTGCTGCGGCTGGTGGATACCGCCGAGTACAAGCGACGGCAGTCGGCGCCGGGCACGAAGATCTCCATGAAGGCGTTCGGCCGCGACCGCCGTCTGCCGATCACCAACCGGTGGCGCGAGCACGGCTGAGCCGTACCCCTGGGGGTGCCGGGTCGGTGGCGCGGCCCGGCGCCGCCGCGCGGTGACCTCACGGCGCGGTCCCGGGTGGCCAGGTGGGGCGGCCCCGCGCTGGTGGAGTGACATCTTGCACTGGGCCCTGCCGTCAGCCCGTCTCGCGGTGCGACGATCGCGACGGAACCCGGGGACCGCGCAGGCGGCCTCGAGGAAGGGAGACAGAGATGGTGGAGTCCACTCCGCACGAGGTGACCGCGTTGTACGGCGGCCCGGCCACCCGACGGGTCCGCACCCGCGACCTGATGGCCGCCAAGGAGCGCGGCGAGCGCTGGCCGATGCTCACCTCGTACGACCAGTACACGGCGTCGATCTTCGACCAGGCCGGCGTTCCGGTGTTGCTGGTCGGCGACTCGGCAGCCAACAACGTGTTCGGCTACGAGACCACCCTGCCGATCACCGCCGACGAGCTGCTTCCGCTGGTCCGGGCAGTGGTGCGGGCGACCCGGCAGGCGCTGGTCGTCGGTGACCTGCCGTTCGGCTCATACGAGGAGGGCCCGGCCCAGGCGCTGCGCACCGCTGTCCGGTTCATGAAGGAGGGTGGCTGTCACGCGGTGAAGTTGGAGGGTGGCCGCCGCAACGCCGCGCAGATCGCCGCGATCGTCGGCGCCGGCATCCCGGTGATGGCGCACATCGGCTTCACCCCGCAGAGCGAGCACACCCTGGGTGGCTACCGCGTGCAGGGTCGCGGCGACGCCGCCGACGAGGTGCTGGCCGACGCGCGGGCGGTGGCGGAGGCGGGCGCGTTCGCCGTGGTGTTGGAGATGGTGCCCGGCGAGGTGGCCAAGCGGATCACCCACGAGCTGCCGATTCCCACTGTGGGCATCGGCGCGGGCCCGGACACGGACGCGCAGGTGCTGGTCTGGCAGGACATGGCCGGGCTGCGGACGGGCAAGGCGCCCCGTTTCGTCAAGCGGTACGCGGATCTGGCCGGCGCTCTCACCGACGCCACCCGCCGTTTCGCCGACGAGGTCCGCGGCGGCGAGTTCCCCGCCGCCGAACACACCTTCTAGGACCGGGCACGGCGTGATCCGCTCGGTCGCGCCGAAAGCGGGGTGTCCCGGGCACCGGGACACCCCGTCTTCGTGAAACCGGAGTGGATCGCGCCGCTCGCGGGTCAGAGGTCGGTGACGCGGATGCCGGCGTGCGCCTTGTAGCGCTTGTTGATGGCGATCAGGTTGGCGGTGAACGCCTCGATCTGGTGGGCGTTGCGCAACCGGCCGGCGTAGATGCCCCGCATGCCGGGGATCCGGGCGGCGAGCGCGCCGACGATGTCGACCAGCTCGCGGTCCTCGGTGCAGATCAGCACGTCCAGGTCGATCCGGTCGACCTCGGGGTCGGCCAGCAGCGGAGCGCTGACGTGGTTGAACGCGGCGCAGACCCGGGAGTCGGGCAGCAGCGCGGCGGCCTGCTGCACGGCGCTGCCCTCGGCGACGGTCAGCGCGTACGGGCCCTGCTTGTCGAAGCCGAGCGGGTTGACGCAGTCGACGACGATCCGGCCGGCGAGCGGCTCGGCGAGGGCGGCGACGGTGGCGGCGTGCCCGTCCCACGGCACCGCGATGATCACCACGTCGCTGCGTCGGGCCACCTCGTCGTTGGCCGCACCGGTGACGCTGCCGCCGGCCGGCACCCCGGGCAGGGCGGCGATCTCGGCCGCGGACTCGGCGGCCCGCTCCGCCGACCGGGACCCGATCAGTACCGTCTGGCCGGCCCGCGCGAACCGGTAGGCGAGGCCCCGCCCCTGGTCGCCGGTGCCGCCGATGATGCCGACAGTAAGCCCGGACACGTCGGGCAGGGTGCTCGCGTCGTATGCCATTCCCTCATCCTCGCAAACCGCTCGGCCGGTCAGCAGCGCCGAGCGCTGTGAGAATCCCCGCTGCCGCGAGCGACAGCGCCGCCGAGGACCGGGCCAAGGCCGGCGACCACGCCCACGGACGACGGGCCGGGCCCGGGCCGGCGGCCCGCTCAGGCCAGCTCGAACAGGACGGTACGGGCCGCCGGGTCGGCGGTGACGAGGCGGACCCGGACCCGTTCGCCGAGCGGCAGTTGGCCGAGGCAGCGGGCGCGTACCGGCGGGGCGTCCAGCGCGACGGTGCCGCCGGGCGGTCGGGGCCGGGACTTGCCGTTGGGCGGGGCGTCGACGTCGAGGACAGCCGCGTCGAAGGTCTCCCCCACCCGGTGCTCCAGCACCGCCGCCTCGGCCAACTCGACGGCGCCACGAGCGGCAGCCGAGGCGACCCGGTCGGTGCTCGCCATCACCTCGGGCAGCCGGGGCAACGCGGCGCGGGCCCAGTCGGGCACCGCCTGGCCCGCGTGCAGGGCCAGGCAGACCTCTGTGGCGTGCCGGTCGGCCAGCCGCCGCAACGGCGCCGTCACGTGGGCGTACGCGGCCGCCACGCCGCCATGTTCCGGCTGCTCCGGCAGCTCCCCGTCGAAGGCGGTGTACGCGGCACCGCGCATCAGCTCGGCCGCCTGGTCGATGAACGCGGCGGCGCGCGGCTGGGCGGCGTCCAGACCGGCGATGACCTGCCCCGGGCCCACGTCGTCCGGCCAGTGCACGCCCAGCGGCGCGGCGGCGGCCCGGAGCCGCTGCACCGCCTCCGGTTTGGGCGCCGGCATCGTCCGCAGCAGACCCACCCGGCCGGCCAGCATGATGTCGGCGGCAGCCATCCCGGTCAGCAGGGAGATCTGCGCGTTGTGTTCTTCCATCGGCACCGGCGCGCGCAGCACCAGCCGCCAGCCCTCACCGTCGGGCTCCAGATCCTGCTCGGGCAGCGGCAGGTTGATGGCGCCCCGGCTCAACCCACGGGCGGTCAGTCGGTCGCCGATCTCCGGCAGCAGCGCGATCGGGTCGGGTAGCCGGCCGGCCTCGGCTGCCGCCTGCACCCCGGTGTAGTCCAGTTTGGCGCGGCTGCGGACCAGTGCGCGTTCCAGCTCGACGGCGACGGTGCCGCCGTCGGCGTCCAGGTCGATGGTCCAGACCACAGCGGCCCGGTCGTCGTCGGGCAGCAGGCTGGCCGCCCCCTCACTGAGGGTGTGCGGGTGCAGCGGCACGTTGCCGTCGGGCAGGTAGATGGTCTGCCCCCGCCGCCAGGTCTCCGCCTCCAACGCCCCACCCGGTGTGACGTGCGCGGCGACGTCGGCGATCGCGTACCGCACCCGGTAGCCCCCACCGGGGCGGCGGCTGAGGTGCATCGCCTGGTCCAGGTCCCGCGAGGTGGCGGGGTCGACAGTGACGAACGGGATGTCGGTGCGGTCGACGGGCGGCTGCGGCGGTGCCGCAGCCGCCTTGTCGGCTTCACGCTGGGCGTCGGCCGGGAACTCCTCGGGCAGGCCGAGCTCGCGGCGCAACGCGCCGAAGTCGATGCGGGGCGCGAGTACGCGTCGAATGACCACGGGTCAATCCTGACAGCGCCACGGGTGATCCGCTTCCGGTGACCGGCCGAAAATCCGCCCGGCGAGGGGATGCTCCGCGTTCAGCCGGTCGCCTTGCGGGCTGCGCTGCGAGCCCCCCTGGGGGCGGTGGCTCGGGCGGCGACCGGGCGGGCCGGAGACTTACGGGCGGTCACCTTGCGGGCCGGCGCCTTGGCCGCGACGGTCTTCTTCGCCGGGGCCTTCTTCGCCGCCGCCTTGCGGGCGGTGGTCGACGAGGTACCCGTCACCTTCGCAGCGGGGGCCTTCTTGGCCGGAGCCTTGCGCGCGCCGCCGCTGGGGCGGGTGGACGCTGTCTTCTTCGCCGCTGCCGTCTTCTTCGTCGCTGTCTTCTTGGCGGCGGACGCCTTGGTCGCCACCTTCCGCGCCGGGGCCTTCGCCGCGCTGGTGGTCTTGCGCGCCGATGCCTTCGCCGCGGTGGTGGTCTTGCGCGCCGGGGCCTTCGCCGCGGCGGTGGTCTTCTTCGCCGCGCTGGCGGTGGTCTTCTTCGCCGCGCTCACCGTCTTCTTCGTCGTACCGGTGGTCTTCTTCGCGGCGGTGGTGGTCCTGCGCGCGGTGGACGCCGGGGCCCGCTTGGCGGCGGCGGTCGTCTTGCGGGTGGTGGTCGAGGCCTTCGCGGGGGCCTTCTTGGCCGCGGCGGTGGTCTTGGTGGTGGCCTTCTTCGCGGGGGCCTTCGTGGCCGCGGTGGTGGTCTTCTTGGCCGGAGCGCGGCCCGCCCCGCCGGCGGCCTTGCGGGCCGGCGCCTTCGCGGCAGCCGCGGTGGACTTGCGCACGGGGGTGGTCCGGCTCGCCGCCGTGTTCCGCTCCGCCGCGGCGGTCTTCTTCGCGGTGGTGCGTCGGGCGGCCGGGCGCTTGGTGGCCTGCTGTGCTTCGGCCATCGTGGTTCCCTCCTCGGGGGACGTGCTCTCGCGTGCGTCCTCGCGGAGCACGGAATACCTCGGCGCGAGCCCGTCCCGCGCCGCCTATCTGTCGTCCCCGGCCCAACGAGCGTCCTCGGCATCCCACGCCTCGTTTCGCTCCTGCACTCGTTGCAGGGCGTTCTCCGCGTCGGCTGCCGAGTCGTACGGGCCGAGAACGTGCTTCGCCGGACACACGTTGGCGTCCGTCTCGACCCGGTGATGCCGGGTGCACCAGTAGAACTGCCCACCACGTTCGCTGTCGCTCATGGGAATCACTGTGCACCGCGAACCGGCCGGCCGCCACCGGATCGCACAAGTCGCCGACGATCTCCACAGTAGATATGCATTGCGTTCGTCGGGCCGAAATGGCGAAACGCGTGGGACTGAAACTCCAGAAGATGCGCAGGTGAGCATCACTGCTGGGCACATCTATGATCGCCGGATGGCGACACCGGACTACATCGTGGGGCTGCGCAAGCACGTCGGCCACGACCTGCTCTGGCTGCCGAGCGTCAGCGCGGTGGTCCGCAACGACGCCGGTGAGCTGCTGCTCGGCCAGCGTGCCGACGACGGGCGCTGGTCGGTGATCAGCGGTTTCGTCGAGCCGGGCGAGCAGCCGGCCACGGCGCTGGTCCGGGAGGTGCGCGAGGAGACGGGCCTTGAGGTGGCGCCGGTGCGGATGTCCAGCGCCGTGTCGCACCCGCACACGTACCCGAACGGGGACCGCTGCGAATACCTCAACCTGGGGTTCCTGTGCCGGTTGGTGGCCGGCACGGCCCGCGTCAACGACGACGAGTCGCTGGCCGTGCGGTGGTTTCCACTGGACCGGCTGCCCGAGCTGGACAAGCACGCCCTGCTGGTCATCGCGTACGCGTTGCGCGAGAACCAGCTGGCCGGTTACCTGGAGCCGGGTACGACGTGGGACGACGTACCCGACTGAGGTTCACACCGGGGTCGGCGCGAGGGCCAGCGGCGCGACGGGCGCCGACCGGGCCGCCCGGATGGCGTACGCGAACGCGTACGGCGTGCAGGCCAGGTAGAACATCGGCTCCAGCAACAACTGGTCGGTGATCAGGAAGATCTCCCACGACGTGGGGCGGGGAAGGCCGAAGTTCCAGTCGGTCCAGCAGACCAGGAGCCACAACGGCGCGGAGATCCGGTCGACGCTGTCCGGTGTCATCGCGTCGGCCGGAACGGTGCCGGGTCCCGGAATGGTCTGGAGTACGAAGAGAATCACGGCCAGGTCGGCCGCGACGAGCGCGCCGACGAGGCCAACCAACCAGGCGACGCCGACCCGACCCCGGGCGACGAGGCTCGCCGCAGCCCAGAGGGCCAGCGTCAGGCCAGCCAACCAGAGCAGCAGACCGGGTACGAAGCTGCCGAAGACATTGCCGTTGATGACGGACATGAGCCCGAGTGCGGCCACACCGACGGGCAGCACCACGCCGAGCGCGATGCGCAGCGGGCCCTTCAGTGCGGTGTGCCGGGCCGACCGTGACGTGTACTTCGCCAACAGCACCGCGAAGCCGACGGTCAGCGTCGACCAGAGCGGCAACTGCGCCGCTGTCGACCAGCTCACTCGCATCGACAGCAAGTTGTAGACCTGACTCATGGCCAGCGCGCTGACGACCACGATCCCGGCGCAGGCGAGCGGGGCCAGCAGCAGGGCGGCGGCGGTACGGCGGGCCCGCCGATGCATCATGCTACGGTCGAGAAGCGGGGCGCCGGCCCGGCTCACGGCCAGGCTCATGGCGAAGCCGACCATCTTCGTCCAGCGACCGCTCTCGGCGAGAACGTGCAGCTCGGCGGCCCATTCGCGGCGCAGGTCGTCGCGGACGTCGGTTGGCCAGCGGCGCGCGGCCCACTCCAGCAACAGCTCGACGATCCGTCGGGTCACCATGCCGGCGCTCCGATTGCTCCCGTTGTCCTCACTCGTTCGCCGCTCGAGGACCCCGATGACGCTTTCCGCTCGCCTTGTATGTCCAGCCCGTGGCGCTGCGCGTCTGGACCAGAGCGACCGGCGCGGTGGGCGCGGACCGGGCCGCCCGGATGGTGTAAGCGAGCGCGTACGGCGTGCAGGCCAGGTAGAGCATGGGCTCTATCAACACCCGGTTGGTGATCAGGAAGATCTCCCACTCGATCGGCCGGGGCAGGCCGAAGTTCCAGTCCGTCCAGCAGGCGAAGAGCCACAACGGCGCGGAGATCGGGTCGACGCGCTCCCGTGCCTCGATCGTCGGCCCAGCGCCGAATCCGGCGGGGTACGCGTCGACGATGACGAGGATCACCGCGAGGTCCGCGGCGACGAGTGCGCCGAGGACGCCCACCCACCAGGCGGCGCGGACGCGACCCCGGGCGGCGAGGCTCGCCGCGGCCCAGAGCGTGAGGGTCAGGCCGGCCAACCAGAGCAGCAGACCGGGTACGGCGTCGGCCAGGCCCTCGGCGTTGACGACGTACCTGAAGTTGACGACGTACACGAACAGGATGACGGCCGCACCGACCGGGAGCACCACGCCGAGCGCGATACGCAGTGGGCCGTCGAGTGCGTTGTGCCGGGCCCAGCGGGCGGCGAACACCGCCAGCACGACCGCCAGCACGATGGTGAACGCCGCCCAGATGGGCCTCTGCGCCCGCTCCACCCAACTTGCCCGCACCAGCAACGAGTCGACGGAGAACAGCGCCAACACACCGAGGGCCACGATCCCGACGCAGGCGATCGGGGACAGCAGTAGCGCGGCGATGGTGCGACCGGTCCGAGCACGCAGCACTGTGCGGTCGACGATCGGGGCGCCGGCGCGACTGACCGCCAGGCTCACCGCGAAGCCGACCATCTTCGTCCGGCGGCCGCTCTCGGCGAGCACGTGCAGCTCGGCGGCCCACTCGCGGCGCAGGTCGTCGCGGACCTCGGCCGGCCAGCGGCGCGCTGCCAACTCCAACAGCAGCTCGACAACCCGGCGGGTCACCACGCCGGTGCTCCGGTGGGCTCGGTGCCGCCCCACGAGCGACGGCCGCCGTCGGGGATCGCGGCCCGCAGGTCGGCGAGCGCCTGCCGGGCCTGCGTCACACCGACGGCGGTCAGTCGGTAGTAGCGGCGGGCCGGCCGGCCGGCCGCGACGGGATCGATCGCCTCCCAGTCGGCGGCCAGCCAGCCGGCCCCCTGCAAGCGGTGCAGCACCGGGTAGAGGGTGCCGCTGGGCAGGCCGGTCATTCGCATCAGGTCGAGCCCGTAGCGCTGCTCGTCGGGCTCGGCGAGCAGCGCCGCGAGCACCTTCGCGACCGGAATGGTCATCCGCATCCGGCCACTGTATCGGAATTCTACATAGGGGTGGGTACCCGTTCGACGGGAATCCACAGCTCGGCGTCCGCCTGGGTGCCGTCCGCCGACACCCGGACCCGGGAGATCTCCGGTCCAGGTCGGCTGCGGTACGGGTTGGACGGAAACCACTGGGTGAACACGTCACGCCACAGGAACTGCACCGCCTGCGGAAACGCACCGGACGTGGTGAACACCGCCCACGACCCCGCCTGCACCGGCAACGCGTCAAGGTCCTCCGGTGGCACGACGCTGGTCACCACCCCGTGCCAGTAGTCCAGCTCGGTGCCCTCCTGCCGACTGTCGGCGAGGTTGTCGCTGACGTTGACGATTCCCTTCGGCTCCTGATCGGAGAGCGCCTCGATCCGCTCTGTCGTCTCCTTGTCGATGCTCCGGATGAACGCGACGATCGCCGGGTTCATCCCCTCGTGCACCAGCGGGACCCGGGCCTTGCGCCCCACCAGCGCGAACGCGTCCTTGTCGACGATCCGGTACTCCATGCTGCCGCTCCCTTCGACTGTGAGTCGGAAGGACATCCGGGGCTGGGCTCGCAGCGCTGCCCCCGTACGCCGAGCTTCTCCGGGGCCCACGCCGTGCACGGCGTGGAACGCCCGGGCGAACGCCTCCGCCGAGCCGTAGCCGTAGTGCACCGCGACGTCGAGCAACGTCCGCTCCCCCGCCAGCACGTCCGCACCGGCGACGGTGAGCCGACGCCGACGGATGTACTCCGACAGCGGCATCCCGGCCAGCGCGGAGAACAGCCGCCGGAAGTGGTACTCCGACGTCAGCGCGATCCGCGCCAGCTCGGCCACCTCGATCTTCTGGTCGAGGTGGCGCTCGATGTACGCCATGGCCTCGTTGAGCCGATCCAGCACCCGGGCCTCCTTCCCTTTCCAGCACCGACGTTAGGTCGCGGGGCCGGTGGCCCACCCGACATCCGATGCCCGCATCGGTCGGGTGCGGCCGCACCGATCGTCATGTCGTAGCTTTGCTTCCCGAGGAGGTCGACGTGGCCGAGTATCCGCAGGACGTCGTGCAGCGCTTCCACGGCACCCCCGAGCAGGTCGACGCCGGCCTGGTCGGCGAGCCGCCACGGACCTGGGCGTCAGTCGTCATCGAGGAGTACGACAGGGCCTGGGCGCAGCGATTCGTCGCCCTCCGCACGTCGATCGTCGAGGCGCTGGGCGACCTGGCCCTCGCTGTGGAACACGTGGGGTCCACGGCGGTGCCGGGGCTGGCGGCCAAGCCGATCATCGACATCGACCTCATCGTCGAGGACACCGCCGAGGAGGCCGCCTACCTCCCCGCGCTGGAGCGGCTCGGGTACCGGCTCGTCCTGCGCGAGCCCTGGTGGCACGGGCATCGGATGCTCGTCAGCCCCGGCGAGGACGTCAACCTGCACGTCTGGCCGCCGGGTGCGCCGGAACCCGTCCGGCACCGGCTCTTCCGCGACTGGCTGCGTTCGCATCCGCACGACCGTGAGCGGTACGCCGCGGCCAAGCGCCGCCTCGCCCGGGACACCGCGCACCAGCCCCGCGACTACAGCCTCGCGAAGAACGACGTCATCGACGAGATCTACGCGCGCATCTTCGCCGCCTGACGCCCCGCGCAGTCGGCGGCAACACGTAGATCTTGGACAGTTTCCGTTATCAGCTAACGGAAACTGTCCAAGATCTGGCCGCGGGCCGCGGGCCGGCGGCCGGCCGGGCAGTCGACATTGTCCGGAAAAGCGCCTTGACCCTGACACGGTGGCGGGCTGGAGACTGGCTCCATGGACCTTGATGACTACCGGGGACACTCCCCCTACAGCGACCCCGGGCGGCACGGCGGGCTCCTCGACGCCGTGGCCTCCGACGTCCCCACAGTCGCCGCGACCGCCCGCAACGTGATCGTCCACTACCGGGCCGGCGGCGTCGACCTGCCTGTCGACCGGCTGGACGAGGTGAACCACCGCTGGGTGGACCGCGTCCTCGACACCGACCAGTCCCGCTTTCCCCTGCCGCTGAGCGCTGAGCGCCCGGCCGTGGACCGGGTGGCCGGCTGCTGCCGGGACCACACGCTGCTATCGATCGCGATCCTCCGTCAGCACGGCATTCCCAGCCGCAGCCGGGTCGGCTTCGCCTCCTACTTCACTCCCGGCTGGCACCACGATCACGTGGTGATGGAGTACTGGAACGGCGAGCGCTGGGTCTGGGCCGACCCGGAGCTCGACCCGGCCGGCGACTGGCGGTTCGACGGCTACGACATCGACCCGGGGGCAGGGCTCTTCGACTCGGCGGCGCGGGTGTGGTCGGCGTACCGGGCCGGGACGATCGATCCCGACGTCTACGGCGTGGCCCCCGGCCTGCCGGTCCACGGCGCCTGGTTCATCTACAACTACGTCCTGCACGAACTGGCCCATCGGCTGAAGGACGAGCTGCTGCTGTGGGACAGCTTCGGCGCGATGACCGACGACCTCGCCGCCGCCGACCTCACGCTCGCCGATGAGATCGCCGCCCTGCTGCTCGAAGCCGACGACGGCGACGAGGCGGCGGAGAAGGCGCTCGCCGCAAGGTACGCGACCGACACTCGCCTGCGTCCCGGCGCTCAAATACGCAGCTTCTCACCGGTCTCCGGCACTGTGAGCACTGTCGATCTGCGTATCAGCCGAAGGTGAAGGCGTACGCCTGGGCGCCCGGCTCGCCGAACGTGATCTCCAGGGTCCGCTCACGGACCGGGCCGTCCTGGCGGACGAGCTGGTAGAGCCGGCCGTCCTGGAGTACGCCGTTGCCGTCCTCGTCGACATCGACGCCGTGTGACGGGCCGGGAGCGTCACCGTCGAGGAGCACCCGGAACGGAATCGACGCTCCCACCCCGGCGGCCAGCACGAGGTGCGCGTCGCGGGCGTGGAACCGGAAGGCGATGCTGCCGCCGGCCCGGTCCAACACGACGTTGTCCGACCCGATCGTCCACTCCCCCGCCAGCGCCCACTGGTTGAGGCCGAGGCTCTCCGGCACCTGGTAGGCGCGGCGTTCGTCGAGCGCCGGACCGTTCGGCGACGCGAAGTGTTCGCCGCGACTGAAGCCGAGGTACGTCTCGGGCGTGCGCAGGTTGTCCCAGTCGGCCTCTGCCTCCGGGCCGATCCCTTTGACGGGTACGGGTTCGCGCTCGATGCCGAGCAGGTGCTGGAGCATCCGCTCGGACTGCTCGTAGCGCCCCTCGCCGAAGTGTTCGTCGCGGATGACGCCGTCGGTGTCGACGAAGTAGAGCGCCGGCCAGTAGTGGTTGTCGAACGCGCTCCAGATCGTGTAGTCGTTGTCGACCGCCACCGGGTAGTCGATCGATCGGTCCGCCACCGCGCGGCGCACCCGGTCGACCTCGTGCTCGAACGGAAACTCCGGCGTGTGCACCCCGATGACGACCAGCCCGTCATCGCTGTAGGCCTGCGACCAGGCCCGCACGTACGGCTCCTGGCGCAACCAGTTGATGCAGGTCAGCGTCCAGAAGTTGACCAGGACGACGCGCCCACCCAGGTCGGCGGGGTCGAGTGGCTCGGAGTTGAGCCACTCGGCCGCCCCGTTCAGCGGGGGCAGGTGCACGCCCATCTAGCGCAGCGACCGGAAGGCGGTGCGAAGCTCTTCGGAGAAGATCTTCGGCTGTTCCCAGGCCGCGAAGTGCCCGCCCACGTCGAGCTTGTTGTAGTAGATGAGGTTGGAGTACGCCTGCTCGGCCCAGCTCTGCGGCGCCTCGTACAGCTCGTCGGGGAAGACGCTCACGGCGACCGGGACCTTCACGCCCTTGGCGGCGAAGAACGAGAGCTTGTTCTCCGCGTACAGCCGGGACGCGGAGATCGCCGTGTTCGTCAACCAGTAGAGCGAGATGTTGTCCAGGATGTCGTCGCGGGTGAGGCCCGCTTTGGCCCCGTCGAAGACCTGCGAGATCAGGGCCAGACTCTTCGCGTCGTGGTCGAGCAGGAACGACGCCAGGCCGACCGGAGAATCCGCCAGCCCGGTCAGCGTCTGCGGACGTGTCGCCATCATGAGGGCGTAGGCGACGTGTTTCCAGACGTAGTTGGCTTCCTCGGCGGCACGCATTTCGTCGTCGGAGAGCCCTGCTGGCAGCGAGCCCATGGCGTTGTTCGCGCCGGTGGTGTCGCCCTGGAACAACAGGTCGATCTCGGGTGGGATCGCACCGGGCATGTTGGTGTGGATGCCCAGCAGTTCCGGGGGCGCCTGAATGCCCATCTGGTCGACGATGACAGCACCCCAGTCGCCGCCCTGCGCGACGAACCTGTTGTAGCCGAGCCGTTTCATCAGCTCGGTCCAGGCGGTCGCGATCTTCTGCGGGTTCCACCCGGACTCGGTCGGCTTGCCGGAGAAGCCGTGGCCGGGCAGCGACGGGATGACCAGGTGGAAGGCGTCCGACGCGCTTCCGCCGTGCGCCGTCGGGTCGGTGAGCGGCTCGATGATCTTCATTTGCTCGATCACCGAGCCCGGCCACCCGTGGGTGACGATGAGCGGCAGCGCTTCCTCGTGCTTCGAGCGCACGTGGATGAAGTGGATGTCCACTCCGTCGATGGTGGTCATGAACTGCGGTACGGCGTTCAGCCGCGCCTCGACCTTGCGCCAGTCGTACTCTTTTTCCCAATAGCGGGCGACGGCCTGAATGGTCGCGAGTGGCACGCCCTGCGACTGGTCGTCCACCGTTTCCTTGTCCGGCCAGCGGGTGGCCTTGATGCGCCTCTTCAGGTCATCGAGGTCGGCCTGCGGAATGTCGACCGAGAAAGGCCGAATCTCCGTGGTGCCCGGACGAGTCTTGGTTGTGACAGCCATGCGTGTTTCCTCTCCGTCTCGGTTTGCGCCTCGCGAGGAGAAATCATGGGTGAAAGGCTCTGCCCGGACTTGTGTGCCAACGATGGGCACGCCGCCGCCATATCTCGGAGCCTAGAACGCCGCACCGGCTGCTCGTGGCGATACGAGCAGCCCTCTCACGTGTCAGCTCCGGGGGCCGCCACGGCGTGTTCGGCGGCGCGACTGACCTGCTCCCAGCTCGCCCAGGTGTCCATCCGTCGACGGGCGATGTCGAACGCCAGGTCGTACACCATGCTGCCGAGCAGGAGCCGCAGCGGCGGCTCGTCGCTGTCGACAAGGCGCAGCAGCGCGTCGGCGGCGAGCCGCGGTTCGCTGTCGATCGAGCCTTCCGCCCACTGGCGCTCCAACTCGGCACGCAGTGGCGCGTAGGCGTCCATCGGGGTGGTGGCGCGCACGCTGGTGTAGAGGTCGGTCCAGTATCCGCCCGGCTGCACGATGCTGACAGTGATGTCGAAGGCCGCCGCCTCCATCGCCAGCGCCTCGCTCATGCCCTCCAGGGCGAACTTGCTCGCGCTGTACAGGCCGGTGCTCGGGAAGCCGGCGAGCGCGGCGATGCTGGAGACCTGCACGATGTGGCCGGAACGTTGGGCGCGCAGGTGCGGCAGCACTGCCTGACTGACCCAGAGCGCGCCGAAGAGGTTGACCTCGAACTGGGCGCGCGCCTCGGCCTCGGTGAACTCTTCGATCATGCCCATGGACAGGGTGCCGGCGTTGTTGATGACGATGTCGAGCCGGCCGAAGTGCTCGACGGCGGTGGTCACGGCGGCGATGACCGCGGCGCGGTCGGTCACGTCGAGGGTCAGGGCCAGCAGCCGGTCGGCGTACTTCTCGTCGAAGTCGGCCTGGTTGATGGTGCGGGCGGCGGCGACCACCCGGTCACCCCGGTCGAGCGCGGCGTCGGCGAAGGCGCGGCCCAGGCCGCGGCTGGCACCGGTGATGAACCAGGTACGCATGTGTTCTCCAAGCGTTTCAAGACGAGACGGTCCGTCTCGTGATGTGCCGAGACTAGGGCCGCCACAGCATCGCCGTCAAGACGAGACGGTTCGTCTCGTCGGCTGTTATTCTTCTGCCCATGACGCCCAACACGGCCCGCCGGAGAGAGACCTCCCGACGCGCCATCCTCACCGCGGCCTTCGACCTGCTTCAGGAAACGGGGTACGCGAAGCTCAGCATCGAGGGCATCGCCGCGCGGGCCGGCGTCGGCAAACAGACCATCTACCGCTGGTGGCCGTCGAAGGGCGCTGTCATCTTCGACGCCTTCCTCATGCTCAGCGAGGCCACCGAGGGTGGTCCGCCGACGCTGCCGGACACCGGCGACCTGGCGGCGGACCTGACAGTGGTGCTGCACGCGACTGTCGAGGAGATGAACGACCCCCGGTACGAGCAACCGATGCGCGCGCTGGCCACCGAGATCGCGCTCGACCCCGTGCTGGCAGCGGCGTATGCCGAACGGTTGGACGGGCCGTTGAAGGAGGCGAAGCGGCAGCGCCTGCGCAGCGCCCAGCGGGCAGGCCAGATCGCCGAGGACGTCGACCTCGCCGTGGCGGTGGACATGATCTGGGGGCCGATACTCAACCGGTGGCTGCACCGCAGCGGCCCGCTCACCGCCGAGTACGCCGACCTCGTCGTCGCCACCGCCCTCAACGGACTGCGCCCCCGCCGGTCCGGCGAGTGACTAGCCCTGCCGACCCTGACGCGCCGTGCAGATCACGTAGCCCTTGGGGTCGCGCCACGGCCCCGCCTCGGCGGTGAACCAGGCGCGCACCTTCGCGCCGATGGCTCGCGTCAACTCCGGGCGCAGGGCCGAGTCGGGCTCGACGCCGTAGAACGACAGTTGGGCCGCCGCGAACGCGATGACCGGCTCCGGACTGTCGAAGACGAGGGCGTTGTCGAATCGGTGTACGGCGACCGCGCCGAAGGTCAACTCGATCATCTCGGGCAGATTGTCGCTGTTGACCCGCGAGTTGGGCACGACCGGGATGTCGATCCCCGCCGACGTGACCAGCTCGGCGACGAGCGCGCACACCCGAGGTGTCGTGCCGGGGCTGTTCACCACGGCCGCGAAGACTCCGTCCGACCTGAGCACCCGCCGGCACTCGGCCAACGCCCGCCGCACATCCGGAACGTGGTAGAGCATGTGGCGCGCTGTGACGACGTCGAAGGCCGCCGCGCCATACGGCAGGTTCATCGCGTTGCCGAGTTGCGCCGACACGCCTGCGGCGTCAGAGAGCGCGTGTACGGCCGCCGGTGAGGTGTCCAGCCCCACGAGCCGGCCGCGATGGCCCCGCTCCGCGAGATTGCGGAGAAAGGCGCCGGTGCCGCAGCCGACATCGAGCAGATCCGCGTCCCTGGACAGCGACACCGCCTGCCGGACCGTACGTTCGACGTCGTCCGGGACTTCGCTGTAGCGCTGATGTGTCTGGATCCGCGTGGTCAGCGGCTCCAGTGAGAGGTACTCCTGCACATCGGAGATGGAGTGCTTCACCTCGTGCCCCTTTCCTCGGTGGTGACCTGGTTCGACTTCTCAGGACATGCCCGCGTGGCGGAGTGGAAGCGGAGGTCGCGGCCGGCGCCAGGCAACGTGGGCCAGGATGGCAGCGGCGGTCAGAGGCACCACCGCGATGACGATGACGAACCTAGTCGCCGCCACCGGCGCTCTCAACGGACTGCGGCCACGCCGATCCGGCGAGTGACGATCGGTGGGACGGCTTTGCGCTGCCACAGCACGGTGCGGCAACATCAGGCGCCGTGACGGCACCAGGCACGGCCCCCGACAACGACATCCCGGCCGGCGACAACGGCACACCTCGGTCGGGTCGGCGGGTCAGGCACTGGGTGGCCGGCGCCGGGGTCACCGCCCTGGCCGCCGTCCTGGGCATCACCCTCGCCGTCCGGGGTGGCGCCGCCCCGGCCTGCGCCGCGCCGCCGACGGGCAACGCCGTCCACAAGGGAAAGGCCAGCTTCTACGACGCGGGCCGCTCGGGCGGCAACTGCTCCTTCCCCGGCCCGCCGGCGGACCGGCTCTACGTGGCTGTCGGCGCATCTCAGTACTCCGGATCGGCGGCCTGCGGCAGTTACCTGGAGGTGAGCGGCCCGAAGGGCAAGGTCCGGGTCATGGTGATGGACCAGTGCGGCGGCTGCGGACCCAGCAAGATCGACCTCTCCACCGAGGCGTTCACCAAAATCGCCGACCGGTCGCAGGGCATCGCGTCAGTGACGTACCGGGCGGTGGTGAACCCACCGCTCGACGGAGGGCTCACCTTCCGCATGAAGGGCGGCGCCTCGAAATACTGGTTCGCGGTGCAGGTCGGCAACCACGGCAACCCACTCCGCTCGGTCGAGGCGCAGGGGGCCGGCGGCGGCTTCCGCAAGGCCGCCCGGCAGAGCGACAACCACTGGACCATCGAGGGCGGGATCGGCCCCGGGCCGTACAGCATCAGGGTCACCGACGTGTACGGACGCCAGGCGACAGCCACCGGCATCCGCCTGGTCACCAAGCAGGTGCAACGCAGCACGGCCACCCTCGCCAGCGCCTCCCCCACGCCCAGCGGCTCACCCTCGGCCCCGCCGAGCCCCACCATCGCGCCCGCACCGACGCCGACGGAGTCGGCCGCACCGACGGCGACAGTCGAAGCGCTCGCGGGTGCCGCCGCTCCGCTCGACCGCCCCCGCTGCTGACCGAGCCGCAGCGGCGACAGGCAGTGACCGTCGGCGACCACCGGGCACAATGCCCGAGTGGATGGCTGGATCGAAGACCTGTGGTTGGTCGCGATCGTCGAAGACGTACCCGACGACGAGGTCAGACGTTGGTGGAACAGCACGGAGACTGAGTTCTTGGACGTCCGCGTGGAGTCCGCACCCGGGTTTCGGCTGGGGACGATCCTGACCACGGTTGACGAGCCACAACTCGGCAGCCCCACCCGTCGGGTCTTCGACCTGATGTTCCTACGCGGCACCTGCCCGGAGGGCTTCCACCCCGACGCCGCGGCACCCTATGTCTTGCCGCTGCTCGACGCTGACCTGCGGTCGGCGTTGCTCGCGGCGTTCTCCCCGCAAGCCGACGATCACCCACTGATGGAGGCTGCCCCGCTCAGTGGACTGACCGGATTTCTCGACGCGCACGAGGGCACGCGGTTGACGACACATTCGCGAACCGAGGCAGTACGCGTGTCACTCCCATCAGGCCCAGTTGAGACGCTGGCTCAGGAGCGAGCGTTGGCTGATTAGCCCCCACCAACCAGACGACCAGCAAGGGGCCCAACCCGACAACCAGCCGAACCTGTCCCCGGGTACGTGTCAACGACGGTGAACGACACCGCAGCGTCGCCCCCGTTTCGGACCCGACACATGCCGTCCGGGGGGAGGCTGACGTCGGCCGCGTAGCGCGCCAGGCAGAGTGAATCTGGGTTGCGTCAGGACCCGTAGCGACCGAGCATCGCCGGGTGGATGCCGTGGTGCAGTGGGTTCGTACCTCGTGGACGAAGCGTTCGCGCGGCGGCGCCGAGGCGACCCGGCGTAACGCCGTACCGGTGTCGTTCGTCCTGCCGGAACGGGCGGCGCCGTTCGTTCAAGAGATCAAGATGTCGGAGGCCGTGGGGTTCGAGCCGCGCGAGGAACTGACACGCCCGCCGTACCGGAGCGACGTGCGCCTCCAACTGGTAGCTGGTCAACTCCAGGTTGAACTGATCGCCGCGGCCTGGGGCGCGCCGCGCCGTCACCGCCGGTCGCCCTCGGTACGACTCGCCCGCGGCGAATGGCTGCGCTGGCACATCAACTACCGCTTCGCCGGGATGAACGGCGGTGCCACGTTCTACCGGTTGGACACCCTCAACCTGGCACATGGCGCAGTCCCGGCCAACACCTTCCTCGGGGAACCGTCTCGGTTCATCGACGAACGCGCGCACATCTGGTAGCTGCCGCCGCCGTGCCCCGTCGTACCATCCGGCGATGATCTCGGAGAGCTTCGATGCGCGTGGTGGGCTGACCTACCGCGCACTCGACGAGCTGGGCTGGGACGCCGAACAGCCCGAGCCCTGGTCCCCGTACGTCTGAGCCGCTGGCAGTACGGGAAAGAGAGAAGCGACACCCTCGGAGGCCCGTTGACATGCGTTTCGAGCGAGTGACAGCGTTGTCATCGACTCATTTCCTCCATTTGAGACGAGGAGCGCATCTTGCTCTATCGGAACTCACCGCGCCGCAGCGCGACAGCAGTCGCCGCAGTCGGCATTCTCATCACGGGACTGGCGCTCGCTCCGTCCGCGCCGGCCCAGGCCAGCCACCACCGGGCGCAAGACGGAGCCGTACGGTCGGGTGACGCACGTTTCGAGGTGCTGTCCCCGACACTGATCCGCACCGAGTACCAGAAGGACGGCAGGTTCACCGACGCCGCCACGTTCAACGCCATCGGGCGCGACGATTTCCCCCGTACGCGTTTCACCAAGCACGTCGACCACGGCTGGCTCACCATCGACACCGGCGCGATGACATTGCGGTACCGGGTCGGCTCGGGTGCGTTCACCGCCGACAACCTCACCGTGCGGCTCACTGCCGGCAAGCAGACGGTTCAGGGCCAACCCTGGGCCGGTCACACCGCCCCGGCCTGCGCGTTCGGCGCGCTCTGCGAGGCCGAATCGCTGCAGTTGAACGGCCCTGGCGTGGCCACCGACCACCAGGGATTCACCGGACGCGGCTTCGCGGCCGGCTTCGCCTCGTCCGGCGACTCGGTCACGTTCGCGCTCGACGCTCCGGAGGGCGGCACGAAGCAGCTCGCCGTCCGCTACGCCAACAGCACCGGCGGCGACGGCCAGAACGTGGACCGCACCCTGACGATTCAGGTCGACGGCGACGCCGGCCACACGCTGACACTGCCGCCCACCGCTAACTGGGACACCTGGGGCCTGGCCAGCGCGCCGGTCGACCTCACCGCCGGCCGGCACGAGATCAGCATCGTGCGGGGTCCCAACGACTCCGGCAACGTGAACGTCGACAGTCTCGCGGTGGTCAACCCGGGTGACTCGTTCCCGGCGCCGACCCCGCCCCAACCGCAGCCTCTGCGGTTCGGCACGCTGGGAGAGGCCGAGACCGGCGCGCTGACCGGCGGCGCGAGGCCCGCGAACGACCACAACGGCGCATCCGGTACGGGATTCCTGGCCGGCCTGGAGAGCACCAGCTCAGCCGACACGCTGACAGTGACGGATGTTCCGTCCGCCGGTGACTACCAGGTGCAGATCCGCTACGCCAACGGCCGGGCCGGCGCCCAGCCGAGCCAGACGCGCACCATGTCGGTCACGGCGGGAACGGCGGCGCCGGTCACGGCGACCCTTCCGCCGACCAGCGGATGGGACTACTGGAACACCGTTTCCGTCCCGGTCCACCTCAACCGAGGCACCAACACAGTGGTCCTGGGCTGCCCCACGGACGCCAGTTGCAACGTCAACGTCGACACTGTCGCCGTCACGAGCAAGAGCTCCCCGCTGCTCGCCCCGCACGCGCCGCTCGGCGGCTACCGCCGGGGCCTGGACGGCGTGACCGGTTCCGCCCTCACCGCTCCGGGCCTGCTCTACCAGGACGGCTGGTACCTGCTCGACGACTCGGCCTCGGCCCTGAGCACCACCAAGCCGCGGCCCGCCGCCGAGCAGGACGGCTACGTCTTCGCGTACGGGCAGGACTTCACCCGCGCTCTGAAGGACCTGTCGACCCTGACCGGGCCCACGAAACTGCTGCCCAAGTGGGCGTACGGGGTGTGGTACTCCGAGTACTACGACCGCACCGCCACCGAGTTCCAGAACCTGGTGACCCGGGCCAAAACCGAGGGCGTGCCGCTGGACGTGTTGGTCCTCGACACCGACGTCAAGGCGCCGGACAAGTGGAACGGCTGGAGCATCGACCCCACCCGCATCCCCGACCCGAAGGCGTTCTTCGACTGGGCGAAGAAGCAGGGCCTGCACACCGGCATCAACATCCACCCCAGCATCCTCGGCTCGGACCCGAAGTTCGCGCAGGCGCAGGCCACCGCGAAGGGCAAGCTCCAGCGCGTCGGCTGCAACGGCGGTCCCGACTGCTACGCCTTCGACTTCGGCGACCCGGACCAGCTCAAGGCATACATGCAGCTGCACGACGGAATGATCCCGAAGGGCAGCAAGGGCCCGGACCTGTGGTGGCTCGACTGGTGCTGCGACAACACGAAGTCGTCGCTCGCCGGCGTGACCGGGGACGCCTGGATCAACAAGCAGTACGCCGACAAGACCGGCTTCGCGTTCTCCCGGGCGTACGGCTCCTTGCAGGCCGGCGGATACAGCAGCCCGACCCCGGTGTCCACCGGACCGTGGGCCGACAAGCGCACCACGTTGCACTTCACCGGCGACACCACCTCCGACTGGTCGACACTGCAGATGGAGGTCGGCTACACGCCGGGCGAGTCGGCGGCGACCGGGCTGGCCGCTGTCAGCCACGACATCGGCGGGCACACCGGCGGCCTCCAGGAGCCGGGCACCGAACCGGGCAGCACCAAGCTGCCCGACGACCTCTACGCCCGGTGGGTGCAGTTCGGCACGTTCCAGCCCATCGACAGGCTGCACTCCAACCACAGCGACCGGCTGCCCTGGCAGTACGGCCCGGAGGCGAACGCGTCGGCCAAGAAGTTCCTGAACCTGCGCAAGGAACTGCAGCCGTACACCTACGCCGCCGCCAAGGAGGCCACTCGCACGGGTACGCCCATCGTCCGCTCGATGTACCTCGCGTACCCGAATGAGCAGGCCGCGTACGCCACCGCCGGTTCCCAGTACCTCTACGGCCCGGACTACCTGGTGGCCCCGGTGACGACGCCAGGCACCACCGCGACCACGTCGGTGTGGTTCCCGCCGGGCAACACCTGGACCGACATCTTCACCGGGAAGACATACCGGGGCGGCACCACGCAGAACATCACCACCACCCTGGACACCATGCCGGCGTTCAAGAAGCACTAGAGCCCGTTTGCGGGGATCCAGACACCGGCCGGGTGGGGCAACCCACCCGGCCGGTTCGTATCTGACGCGGTTAGAACAGACACCTTGCTGGAGTGTTGAGCCGCCTTACATTTCCCTGGCGGGCTGCGCGGGAGGCGGTGGTGTCAGCCGAAGAGGGCGGCGGAGATGTCGGCGTAGAAGAGGGCCGGGTCGCGGGAAAGCGAAGCCTTGACCTTGGCGGTGGGGCTGTCGGCGATCACTTCGAGCTTGCCCGCTTCCAGGCCGTCCAACGCCATGGCGACCACCTCGTGGGGTGGCAGTTTAGGGATGTCGTAGGCGGCCATCATGTCGGTGTCGGCTATCGCCAGGGCCAGCGCGGTGACCTGGGTTTTCTGGTCGGCAAGCTCAAGTCTGATGCCGTTGGTGAGAGACCATTCCGCGGCTTTGGAAGCGGCGTAGCCATTGCTGGCAGGGGCGAAGGTGTACCAGCTCAGCGCTGAGATGACGTTGAGAATGGCACCCCCGCCAAGCCGGGGAGCGAAGGCGCGGACGACGTTCAGGGTGCCCCAGAAGTTGGTGTCGAACTCTCGGCGGATGTTCTCCGTGGAGGGGCCGAGCAGGGGCGCGTCTGTCGAGATGCCAGCGTTGTTGATGAGGATGTCGAGTTCGCCCACCTCGGCCGCCGCGGCCTCGATGGACGTCGGGTCGGTGATGTCCAGTTGGAGAGGGACGACGCCGGGGATGTCGATGCGATCGGGGCGGCGGGCGGTGGCGTAGACGGTGGTGGCACCGCGGGCGACGAGCGCCTCGGCAAAGGCCTTGCCGAGCCCACGGTTGGCACCTGTTACGAGGGCTTTCGTACCGTTGATCTGCATGCCCCCCACGCTAGAACCTCACGTTAACGTCAGAGGCAAATGTTTGCGAGGCGGGTCACTGTGCGGATCGGGGACGCGGCAACCGAGGCACTAGTTACCGACGCCGAGGCTCGACATGAACGCCGCCGGGTAACGGTCACCGCGCGCGGCACCCTTCGGCACGGCCGCCTCGATCTCTTCGAGATCATCGGCCGACAGCTTCACGTCCAGCGCCGGCAACGCCTCGGCCAGCCGCTGCCGGGTACGCGCACCGACCAGCGGAACGATGGACAGGTCCTGCGCCGCCACCCACGCGATCGCCAACTGCGCCACCGTGCACCCCTTCGCGTCGGCGACCCGGCGCAACGCCTCCACCAGGGCGAGGTTGTGCGACGCGTTCTCGGCGGAGAAGCGGGGACTGTGGTTACGCGGATCGTCCGCCCGCCCCGGCACCCAGTTCCCCGAGAGCAGGCCACGGCCCAGCACCCCGTACGCGGTCAGCCCGATGCCCAGCTCCCGCAGCGTGGGCAGCACGTCGGCCTCGACCGCCCGCGACAGCAGCGAATACTCAATCTGAAGATCAGCGATCGGATGTACGGCGTGCGCCCGCCGGACGGTCTCCGCGTCAACCTCGGAGAGCCCCACGTACCGCACGTAACCGGCGTCGATCATCTCCTTGATCGCGCCGATCGTGTCCTCGATCGGCACCGACCGGTCGAGCCGGGCCGGCCGGTAGATGTCCACGTGGTCGACGCCGAGCCGGGTCAGCGAGTAGCTCAGGAAGTTCCGCACCGAAGCCGGACGGGAGTCCTGACCGGCGAACCGCATGCCCGGCCCCACCTGCTGCCCGAACTTCACACTCAGCAGATAGCTGTCCCGGTCGCGTCCCCGCAACGCCTCTGACAGCAGCAGCTCGTTGTGCCCCATGCCATAGAAGTCACCGGTGTCGACCAGCGTGACCCCCGCGTCCAGCGCGGCCCGCACGGTGGCGATGCTCTCCTCGCGATCGGCCGGGCCGTAGGTGCCCGACATGCTCATCGCCCCCAACCCCACCGCGGAAACCTTGGGGCCCTTGTCGCCCAGAGTGCGTGTCTGCATCGAAACTCTCCCTCATCGGTCGATCTCGGCTCCACCCTGCGCCGCTTTCCGGTCCGCCGGCAGTGGAGCGCTTATCGTGGGAGCGCCGCTCCCTGGCTCGGTGCCCAGTCCCGGGGCAGCATGGAGGCATGCAGCGTGAGCAGCTCGCCGACTTCCTGCGGCGCCGACGCGAGGCCATCCGCCCCGCCGAGGTCGGCATCGCCGACGGCCCCCGCCGCCGCACCGCCGGCCTGCGCCGCGAGGAGGTCGCCATGCTCGCCGGCATGTCCGTCGACTACGTCATCCGACTTGAGCAGGGCCGCAGCAGCCAGCCGTCAACCCAGTTGCTCGGTGCCCTGGCCCGGGCCCTGCGGCTGACCGACGACGAGCGAAGCCACCTGTTCCACCTGGCCGGCCACCAGCCGCCGCCCGCCGACGGCATGGCCCGCCTGGCCCGGGCCGGCCTCGTCCGCCTGCTCGACCTGGTGGGCGACACCCCCGCCATGGTCCTGTCCGACCTCGGCGAGGTCCTGGCGCAGAACCGCATGTCGATCCTGCTCACCGGCGACCACACCGGGCTGACCGGCGACCGCCGCTACGTCGCCTACCGCTACTTCACCGACCCGGTCATCCGCGACCTCCACGGCCCCGACGAATGGCAACGGCACGCCCGCCAACAGGTCGCCGACCTGCGCGCGGTGGCCGGCCGGCGGCCCGGCGACCCGGCCGTGACCGGCCTGATCGAACGGTTGCGGGCTGCGAGCGACGACTTCCGGCGGCTGTGGGCCGAGCACGAGGTGGCAGTGCGCCGGGCCGACCGCAAGACGTTCATGCACCCGCGCGTGGGCCGCATCACGATGGACTGCGAAACCCTGGTCACCCCCGACCTCGGCCAGCAGCTGCTGGTGCTGACCCCGGCCGATGCCGAGGCCCGGGAGAAGCTTGAGCTGCTGCGCGTGCTGGGAGTCGAGGAGTTCCCGGCCGGTGTGCCTCACTGACCCCTTGTCGCAAACTGCCACCGAGCTACGCGGCCATGCGCTAGTGCCTAGCCATAAATCCGGGTGCACGGCGTCCCAGGCGGCACGGCGGGCGACGGACGACTCGACCTGCACACCGGAGGGCGTCAGGGCGACTCGGCGTCCGTCAGCGGGCAGTCGATGGCGCGCCTGATGCGGGTCTCACACGGGACAGCGGACCTCAGTCGTCAAACTCGAAGCCGTTCGCCTCGGCCGCCGTGACCAGCACGACACCGGCCCGTTGGGTGCGAGCCCAGAGCTCGACGACGGGATTCCTAACACGGAGCAGGCACCCGCCATCCGCTTTGAGGTAGAAGACCCCTTGGGTAGCGCTATGCCGCAAGGGAGCTTTTCGAGCATTTCGGCGAGCGCGACTTGTCAGCACGACCTGGCCCGCCATCGTGGCTCGAATCATCGGCAGCCCGAGGACGCGGAGCACGGCAATGGGGTCAGACTGTGCTGCCCCTTCGCTAGCCTCTAGGCAGGAATGGGATGCCGTCCCTGCTAGGAGCGATGGACCATCCTCGCCTCGAAGGTTGCATCTCTACGAACCCCCAATTAGGCTGCCAGCCTAGCCAGGCTGCGGAGGGCCTTGTGGACGGGTTCGATGTTGGTCGACTCACAGACTTCGATTTTGAACTGGTCTGCCGAGACTTATTCGAGGACCTTCTCGAAGTCCGGATTGAGATCTTCGCTCAAGGGCGTGACGGGGGCGTAGATCTCAGGCACATCGGCCCCTTGAACGACAGTCAGATCATCATTCAATGCAAGCATTGGTTTAACTCTTCGCGTGCCAAGCTAGTGCAACACATGAAGAGCAAAGAAGCGTTGAAAATTCGGCGACTCAAGCCTCAGCGCTACATACTCGCAACTTCAGTCAGCCTGACGGTAGGGGCGAAGCACGAACTCGCTGAGGCGCTTAAACCGTACCTGGTCGAGTGCGATATTTATGGCCTTGACGAAATTGTTGCTTTACTCAAGGCTAGGCCGGAAATTGTGAAGCGGCATATCCGCCTCTGGCTTGCCAGTACCTCAATCCTGCAAAGCCTCCTCGCGAGTGATGTGTTGACCCGGTCACGAGATCTCATCGAGTCTTTGCCGGAGACGCTGCTCAAATTCTCGCCGAATCCCAGCCTTGACAGAGCGCGCCAAATTCTGGAAGAGCACAAGGCATGCATGATTGTTGGAAACCCTGGGATCGGGAAGTCGACTCTAGCCCGGGTGCTTTGCTCGAACTATGTGGCTGCAGGTTATCAGCTCTACGAAATTTCGGCCGACATTGACGAAGCCAACAAGGTGTGGAGCGACTCTGCTCCTCAAGTATTCTATTATGACGACTTCCTGGGGCAAACCACCTTGGAGGGAAAGCTCCCCAAGAACGAAGACAGACGCCTCGTGTCTCTACTGCGCCGGGTCAATAAGCTGACCAACAAACGCGTCATCATGACGACTCGTGAATACATACTTGAGCAAGCGCGACGCACCTATGAGCAGCTTGCTAGGGAAGACTTCGATCCGATGCAGTGTGTTCTTGATCTGAGCGACTACAAAGAGCGAGTCCGGGCAGGCATTCTCTACAACCATGTCTACTTTTCAAATGTTTCGTCAGCCGTAAAAGCTAGCTTCGCCACACCCGCTGCATACCGACCAATCATTGAACACCGCAGCTTCAACCCTCGAACAATCGAGGATACCCTTCGGAACATATCGCGCGAGACTTACTTTTCTCCGCAAGATGCACCAATCATGCTGCTGAACAACCTTAACGACCCCGATCGAGTGTGGGGGCCTATATATTATGACCAACTCGACGCTCCCGCCAGAGACCTCATGGAGGCATTGTTTCTCCTTCGCAGGGAAGTTCGCTACCTCGACCTATTCGGCGCCTGGGCAAGCCTGCGCGCCACCCGGGAATCGGATGCCAGCCAACGCACATTCCAGCAAGCGGTGCGCCTGCTGCGCGGGACGATGATCATTACCATTGGACAGCAATATCCGACGACTTTTCAAAATCCGTCTGTTGCGGACTTTATGCGCCACCATCTCAGCAACAACCCCGCTAAGGTATTGGAAATAATCGAAAGCGCCACCCACTTCGAGCAGCTAGAGAAACTGTGGGAGCTGGCGTCCAAGCACCCAGATCGACTCCTTTTAAGCACTCTCCAGAGCAACTGCGACAAGTTCGCGCAGTCACTTACCTGGACTCTCTTCCTGCCTGAGCAGCAGGTCCCGGCCGACCGGTACCGCTGCGACTTGACGCATAGAGTGAGCGTATGTCTTCAAATAGCGAACGAGTTGGAACTCCGCGGACTCGCCGAATACGTAGCAGATGTTATCGGCGATGGCGACTTTATCGAAGCCGCAGCAAGTTTGGCAGACGCCGTCGAAGTAATCTCTCAATGCCGCGCGTCGCAATTCAGCGAGCTGCAGAGGTTGGCACCCCCTCTTGCGACCGAAACTGTCGAGGCGATAATGCTCGACTTGACCGAGTGGCGTCGCACGGACTTAGCCGTCGAACTTCTAGAGCGTTTGGGTGACCTAGCCCCGCCAGAAGCGCTCGAAGAGGCCGCAGGCGCACGCCACACGATTGCACAGAGCGTTATCCGCGAGTTCCTGGAAAGCGGCATGGGAGCAACACCTGCGGAGGGTCCAGATGTGTTTTATGAAGTCCTTGACTACGCTCACTCGCATGAAGAGTCGGTCTCAACACAGCTAGACGAAGTTCACGAGTCTCTTATGTTGACGGAAATGCTATCTGAGCAAGAGCTGTCGGGGCAATTGTCCCCAGAATACATAGAGGTAGATGAGGTCAGCATCGGCGACATGTTCGCTCTGCTAGCCGAACAGATTACCGAATAGGTCTTTCATTGCTCAAGCACCGCGCTCCGCGCGGTGCGGCCGCAAGGCCGGCGGTGAGCCACCGACAGTTGCCGGGGCAACGCCCCACAGTCGGATCTCAGGTCAGCGCGATCTGGTCCGGGAAGCGCTCATGAAGCGAGGCGACGGCATGCCGCAGGCAGTACTCAAGACTGTGGCCGTCGACCCTGATCACGGCACCATCGAGCCGCTGGCCTGAGATCACCACGGTCCAGGGCTTACGCTCCCGCTCCCCGTCAATCTTGACCAGCCCGACCAGACCCATCTCCCCCAGATGCTCCAGCAGCTCCGGCACGCACTCGTCCCACCTCATCCACAAATGGGACCACCAAGACCGCTGCGGAAGCCAGCGGGTCGGTCTGGTCGTGCGTCGGGGCTTCCGGCTGCCGCGCCGGTCCAACCCCGGGACTGGCTTGCCACCGGGTCGCGGCACCAGCTCCACCGCCAGGACGTGACCCTCCCCCATAGCGGCCGGCCCGGTCCAGAACCACCGAGCCCCGGCCCGGAGAGGCCCCAAAACGGCACAGCCCGCGCGATCCGAGAAGAGACCCGACTGATCCAGCACTCAGGCCGTCTCCAGGCCGTCTCAGGCCGTGGCCAGGCCGTCAAACGCCACCCAACGATGACCAAGGTCAACCGGCACCTAATACACGGCTAGCTCAGAGCCTTGATCAGGTCTCTGAGCTGGTGGGCGACGGACGAGTCGACCTGTACGCCGGATTCTGTGCGCGGCGCGTACCCCGAGGGGTTTGCGCCGGCGGCGGCCATCCATCTCGGCCTGCCGTTGCCGGCAGGCTCCAGCGGCCTACCCGCAGACATCGGGCGGGCAGCCCTCAAGCGTCTGCGCCGGGTCGTCATCTTGCGGTGACGGCCCTTGCTTGGCCTTGCTCCGGGTGGGGTTTACCGAGCCACCCCGGTCACCCGGGGTGCTGGTGGGCTCTTACCCCACCGTTTCACCCTTACCGTCCCGTTGGGGTCGGCGGTCTGTTTTCTGTGGCACTGTCCCGCGGGTCGCCCCGGGTTGCCGTTAACAACCACCCTGCCCTGTGGAGTCCGGACGTTCCTCGGCGGCGGGCCGAAGCCCGCCGACGCGGCCGCCCGGTCGACTCGTCCGTCGCGCTCTCATCCTAACGACGAGCGTGCTGCCGGTATTGCCGCCCCGCCTGGGCAAGATCGCGCAGCTCACGAACGGTCCGGCGAATCCGTCCCGTGAGGCGGCGGCTAGCCTCGTGGGGCTATGGATCTCTCCCACGCCGCGCTGCTGCTCGCCGCCGGTCTCGCCGCTGGCACTGTCAACGCGGTGGCCGGTGGCGGTTCGTTGATCACCTTTCCGGCGATGATCGCGATCGGGTTGCCTCCGGTGCCGGCGAATGTCAGCAACTCCGTCGCCGTCTTCCCCGGGTACCTGGCCAGCGTGGCGGGCAGCCGGCAGGATCTGCCGCGTCCCCGCGCGCTGGCCACGCTGGTGCCTACCACCATTGTGGGCACGATCCTCGGGGCGTTGCTGCTGTTGGCCACTCCGGCCCGCGCGTTCGAGCTGGTCGTACCGTTTCTGGTCCTCGGCGCGACAGCGGTCCTGGCCTTCCAGGACCCGCTGCGCCGCCTGGTCGGTCACCCCCGGGACCTCACGCCACGCCGGCGGACGGTAACGGTTCAGACGATGGTTGCGCTCGGTGCGGTGTACGGCGGTTACTTCGGTGCGGCCCTCGGGGTGATGCTGGTGGCCGGGCTGGCCCTGGTGCTGGACGCGACACTGGCCCGGGTGAGCGCGATCAAGAATCTGCTCTCCGCGGTGGTGGGGTGCACCACGCTGGTGGTGTTCGCAGTGTTCGGCCCGTTGAACTGGGCGGCCGTCGCGGTGGTCGCGCCGGCCACCCTGATTGGGGGGTACGCGGGCGCCCGGCTCGTCCGCCGGCTGCCGCCGGTGGTGCTCAAGACGCTGATCGTGGTGTTCGGCACGACGATCGGCCTCTACCTGCTCTGGCGCGCCCTGAACTGACCCGGTCGACCGACGGTCAGTACGTCTCGCCGACAGGCTCGTGCTCGGTGTCGGCGGCGGCGCGGTTCCAGCGGGACCAGAGCACCCGCTCGCCGTAGCCGGCGGCCATCAGGTGAGCGAAGGCCAGGTAGACGAGCACGCCGACGGCGAGCACCCCGAAGCCGACCCAGAACGGCAGCGACAGCGACTGCTCGGCGAGCTTGCCGGAGATGATCGGGGCCGGCGCGGCGGCACCCCAGCGGACCAGGTTGAACGCTCCGGTGGCGACGCGCCGGTCGCTGGAGCCGAGGCCGAGCGCCAGGTCGGTGAGGTTGGCGTTGGCCAGCCCCATGCAGAGTCCGGCGAGCACCAGCACCACGAGCGCCTCGGCGGTGCTGGTGGAGGTGGCGAAGAGGACCATGCAGACCAGCAGCCCGGCGATGGCCACGCCGACGGTCTGCACCGCGCCGATGCGGTGGGCCAGCCGGTGACCGATCACCATGATGCCGGCGGCCAGGCCGAGACCCCAGCCGGTGAACGCGAGCCCCAGCGGGATGACGTCCAGGCCGAGGAAGAGCGGCGTGTAGCCGAGCACCACGAAGAACACGAAGTTGTACGCGGCGGTGACCACGCAGAGGGCGATGAACGCCGGTCGGCGGTAGGTGGCGAAGATCTGGCCGACGCGTACCGGGGCCTGCCGGTTGGTGGGCTCGCGGAGTTTGCGGGAGGCCACGCCGAGGGCGAGGACCATGAAGACACCGCAGACGAAGAACGGCAGCCGCCAGCTGACCTGGCCGAGCAGGCCGCCGATGAGCGGTCCGACGGCGAAGCCGAGACCGAGGGCGGTTTCGAAGAGGCCCACCACCCATTCCCGGTCGACGGCCAGGTTGACAAGCACCACCATTGCGGTGGCGAAGAACATCGCGTTGCCCAGCCCCCAGACGCCGCGCAGCACGGAGAGCTGCACGATGTTGTCGCTGAACGAGGCGAGGATCGCGGCGAGGCCGACAACTGAGACGCCGGTGATGAGCACCGGCTTGAAGCCGAACCGGCCGCTGGCCAGCGTCGCCGGGATCATGCCGAGGGCCATGACCGCGATGTACGCGGTGAACAGCAGCTCGACCTGCCAGGCGGTGACCCCGATCGCGTCGCCGATGGCGGGCAGGATCGGGTCGACGACGGCGATGCCGGCGATGGCGAGGAAGGCCACCAGTGTGGTGGCGTAGATGGCACTGCGGTTCGGTTCGGAACGCCGATCCACTCCGACTCCTCAGATAGCTGTATCCTACAGGTATTTATTCTGTATCATACAGCTATGAGCGACGACAGTGACGAGAGCACCCTCGGCCAGATCGAGACCGAGGTGGCCCTGCTGATGCGCTTCGGCGAGGCCACCCGACGGGCCACCGGCACGGCCGAGCACCGGGTGCTGGACCGCGCGGCGTACGTCATCCTGCGCCACCTGGCCGACGCCGGCCCGCAGAACGTCTCGGCGCTCGCCGCCCGACTCAACCTGGACGGCTCGACAGTCACCCGGCAGGTCTCCGCGCTTCAGCGCGACGGCCTGATCACCCGCACCCCGGACCCGTCCGACGGCCGCGGCACCGTCATCTCCCCCACCCCTGCCGGTCTCCAGCGGATGGCCGCCGTCCAGGCCGCCCGCACCCGGCTCTACGGCGACATGCTGGCCGACTGGAGCCCCGAGGACCGGACCACGCTGGCAGCCCTACTAAGCCGCCTGAACCAGGCCCTGGTGAACCGCAACCGCTCCCGCTGACCCCGCGTCGGGGTGTCGTGGTCTGGCTCACCGCGCCGTCCAGTCGCGCGAAGAAGCCCTTCCACCGCCAAGATCGCGCAAGATCCTGGTTGTAGTGGCAACCCGCGCGGTCCGACACCACTACAACCACGATCGAGCACGATCTTGCGGCGAACCCGCCGGGATTCAGGACAACGTTCGCCGCGCCCAGGTGCGGAAGTCGGTGGTCGGTAGGCCGAGGGCGCGGGTCATCTCCGGACGGGCGGGGCTTCCGTTCTCGTTGATCTGCTCGACCGCCTTGACCATGGCGGGCAGCAGGCCGCGCTCGACGGCCTCCTGGGGGGTGAGCACGGGCGCGGTGATCGCCCGACCGGTGACCTCACTCAGGATGGCCGCGACCTCGGTCATGGTGAGCAGGTCGCCGGCGAGTTCGACGTCCAGGCCGTCGAGCTTCCCCGGGTTCGTGATCGCGATCGCCGCCGCTTCGCCGATGTCGTCGACGGCGACCCACGGCATGCGCGTGTCTTCGGCGAAGCCGGTGATGATCGTGCCACTGGACCAGTCGCCGAAGAGGTAGGACCACCCGACCAGGTTCTCCATGAAGGTCGAAGGCTTCAGGACCGTCCAGTGCGCGAAGCCACCCGAGCGCACCAGCTCGTCGATTGCCGCCTTGCTCTCCCAGTAGTGCCTGTCCCACCGACCTTCGGCCCAGCCGGGCTGGTTGCGGTGAAAGTCGCCGGCACCCGAGACGCTGCTGTGCACGAACTGCGACACGCCGGCCCGGCGCGCCGCCTCGACGACGTTGCGGCCGCGGATCACTTCGGCGTCGCCCTGCATGTCCGTCACATCGGGATACGGGATGGAGAAGACGCCGTCCATCCCGTCCGCCGCGGCGAGCAGCGAGTCGGCGTCGTCCAGGTTGCCAGTGACCAGTTCGGCGCCCCGCTCCCGCAGAGCCTGGGCGCTGTCAGTGCCGGGATCGCGGACCAGGGCGCGGACCGGGACGCCACGGTCGAGCAGCGCTCGGGCCGTTGCCCCGCCCTGCTTACCCGTCGCGCCGATGACGAGAACAGCCACGATGCCTCCTGAGAAACAAATGGGGTGGCCCCCCACTTCTCGTCGGCTACGATACGGGGGACCACCCCATTTCTGCAAGGCGGGCCATGAGAGCGGACGCGCAGCGCAACTACGACCTCATCGTCACGGCGGCGTCCGAGGCGATCGCCCGCGACGGCGCGTACGCCTCGCTGGAGGAGATCGCCCGATCCGCCGGGGTCGGCTCGGCGACCCTGCACCGACACTTCCCCACCCGGTGGTCGCTGCTCCAGGCGGTCTTCGGCGGATGTGTCCGCAACCTGGCGGCGCGCGCCGGAGATCTACTCGCCGCGCCGGACGCGCTCGACGCGCTGACGACCTGGCTGCACGAGGTGACCGCGTACGCCACGACAACCCGCGGCCTCGCGGACTCGCTCCTGAACGAGCCCGCCCAGGAGTCCGACACCTGCGGCGCGACGCTCGTCGCCGCCGGTGAACCACTGCTACGCCGAGCCGTCGACGAGGGTTCGGTACGGCCCGACATCACCATGGCCGACCTGATGATCCTCGCCAACGGCATCTCACTCGCGGCGCAACCGATGGGCGCCGCCAAGGCGGAACAACTGCTGACCCTCGCCCTCCAGGGGATCGGGTCAGCGGACCGGCGCGAGTCGGTCCACAAGGGCTCGTGAAGCCCAGGCTTGGTCGATCATGGAGTTGTGGTGGGGCACGACTGCCGTGAACAGCCATCAACCAGGCACCACAACTCCATGATCGACGCGAAAACCCGCGCGGGTCTTCAGGTCAGGCGACCGGTTCGCGGGCCGGGTCGGCTTCGCGGTCGGGGCCCGGGGTGATCCGGGGGTCGCCCTCGTCGGCGAAGTAGTCGTCCGGCTCGGTGCCGTCGACTCCTTCCTCGACCTTCGCGGCCCGCAGCGCGAGCGTCACCAGAGCCGCCACGGCCAGGTTGACCGCCACCGCCACGATGCCGACGTAGATCGTCTTGGTGGTGTCGAACCCGAACTCCGACAGCGGGAACGCCGAGCCGCCGAAGTGCTTCCGGGTCGGGCTGGCCACCTGGTAGAGCATCCACATGCCCAACCCCATGCCGGCCACCCAGCCGACGATCAGGCCCGTGCGGTGGAACCAGCGGGTGTAGAGGCCCAGCGCCACCGCTGGCAGCGTCTGAAGGATGATCACGCCACCGATCAGCTGGAGATCGATGGAGAACTGCGGGTCGAGGAAGACGATGCAGGCCACCGCGCCGACCTTCACCACCAGCGAGGTGATCTTCGAGACGTTCGCCTCCTGGGCCGGGGAGGCGTCCCGCTTCAGGTACTCCTTGTAGATGTTGCGGGTGAACAGGTTCGCCGCCGCGATCGACATGATCGCCGCGGGCACCAACGCGCCGATGCCGATCGCCGCGTACGCGACACCGGCGAACCAGTCCGGGAACTGCTGGTCGAACAGCAGCGGCACGACGGTGTTGTTGTCCACACTGCCGGCCGAAGCACCGGGCAGCGGCTTCACGCCGGCCGCGATGGCCATGTAGCCGAGCAGCGCGATCAACCCGAGCAGCAGGCTGTACGCGGGCAGCGCCGACATGTTCCGCTTGATCACGTCGCGGTTCCGGCTGGCCAGCACACCGGTGATGCTGTGCGGGTAGAGGAACAGCGCCAACGCCGAGCCGAGCGCCAGCGTCACGTACTGAAGCTGGTTGTTGCCGTTGAGCAGGATGCCGTCGTTCGGATTGGGTGAGGCGTCGAACTTCGCGTCGGCGGCGGCGAAGATGTCACCCCAGCCGCCCAGCTTGTACGGCAGGTAGACGACCGCCACCAGGATCACGATGTAGATCAGGCTGTCCTTGACGAACGCGATCAGCGCGGGCGCGCGCAACCCCGACTGGTACGTGTAGGCGGCCAGGATGGCGAACGCGATGATGATCGGCAGGTGTCGGGCCAGCGCGTTGTCGCCGGTGACGCCCATCGTCTTGAGCACCGCTTCGATGCCGACCAGCTGCAACGCGATGTACGGCATGGTGGCGACGATGCCGGTGATCGCGATCAGCAGCGCCAGGACCGGCGAGTCGAACCGGTTGCGGACGAAGTCGGCCGGCGTGACGAACCCGTGCCGGTGCGACACCGACCAGAGCCGCACCAGCACCAGGAAGACCAGCGGGTAGATGACGATGGTGTACGGCACGGCGAAGAACCCGGCCGCGCCGGCACCGAACATCAACGCCGGAACCGCCACGAAGGTGTACGCGGTGTAGAGGTCACCGCCGACCAGGAACCAGGTGATCCAGCCGCCGAAGCTGCGCCCGCCCAGCCCCCACTCGTCCAGGTGCGCCATGTCCTTCGGCGCCCGCCACCGGGCGGCCACGAAGCCCATCACGCTGACCAGGAGGAACAGCACGGAAAAGACGATGATCTCGGTGAGATGGTCGCGCCACATCAGCGGCCTCCCCGCTTCTTCGTCATCTGGTAGACCAATGTGGTGGTGCCGACGCCGAGCAGGATGAAGGCCAGTTGCAGCCAGTAGAAGCGCGGGAAGCCGAAGACCCGGGGCGAGTCGCCATTGAAGAACGCCGGGATCAGCGGCACCACGATGGGGATGAAGAGCAACCAGTTCCAGGGGCTGTGGTCCTTCGCCCTGGTCGGCACCGTGGGCGGCGCCTCCGGTTCGGGTGCAGCCATCTGACACACCTCCGGGGAGTCGTGGCTTCCGATGTAACGGCCGGAGGCTACGACTCTGTGACGGCGGTCACCTGACCCGTCCGGAGGGTGCTGCGCCGAACGGCCGGTCGGCTGCGCCGAACGGCGCGGCCGACCGGCCGGGAGTAAATCGGCTCAGAGAGTGGCGAGGTGGGCGGTGTCGTTGACGGTGCGCACTGCCACGCCGCCGTCCGACCACATGTCGAGCACCGAGATGCCTGCCGCGTCCAGGAAGAGCCGGTGCAGGAAGCCGTCGCCGGCCGCGAGGGCGTCGCGCAGCACCAGCTTGATCGGCGAGACGTGCGAGACGGCCACCACTGTCTCACCGGGGTACGCGGTCAGCAGCCCGCTGATGACGCGGTGCGCGCGTTCGGCGACCTGGGTGAACGACTCCCCGCCCGGCGGCGCGATCCGGGGTGAGGCGAGCCAGGCGTCCATCTCCCCCGGCCACTGCTCGCGCACCTCGGCGAAGGTGTGCCCCTCCCACTGGCCGAAGTCGCACTCGATCAGGTCGTCCTCGGTGCGGACCGGCACGTCACCGAGCGCCCCGGCGATCGACGCCGCGGTGGCCGTACACCGGGACAACGGTGAGCTGAGCACTGCCGCGACGGACGGGGCCAGCTCGGCCACCCGGACGCCGGTGGCGCGGGCCTGGGCCCGGCCGCGCTCGGAGAGCGGAACGTCGCCGCGCCCGGAGTAGCGCCGCTGCTCGGTGTACGCGGTCTCGCCGTGGCGGACCAGGATCAGCCGGGTGGCGGTGAAGGTCGGCCGTGGCTCCCAGGAGGCCGGCGCGGTCGCCGGATCGCTGCCGACGATCGGGGTGGCGGGCGTCGTCGGGGGCTGGACGCCGGCCGGCGTTGGCGCCGGGCGGCCGGGGGCCGCTGTCGCCGACGGCCGACCCGCGGCGGCGTCCATGGCGGCGTTGGCGAGGGCGTCGGCGTGCCTGTTCTGCTCGCGCGGAATCCAACTGAACCGGACCGCTGCGAACCGGCCCACCAGCGCGGCGGCCTGGGCGGCGAGGGGCCGCAGGCCGGGGTGCTTGATCTGCCACCGGCCGCACATCTGCTCGACCACCAGCTTGGAGTCCATCCGGACGTCCACCTCGGCGGCGCCCAGCTCGGCGGCGGCGGTCAACCCGGCGATCAGGCCCTGGTACTCGGCGACGTTGTTGGTGGCCGTGCCGAGCGACTCGGAGCGCTCGGCGAGCACCTCGCCGGTCTCCGGGTCGCGGACCACCGCGCCGTAGCCGGCGGGGCCGGGGTTGCCCCGGGACCCACCGTCGGCCTCCATGGAGACCACGCGCGGCGCCACGACCTACAGACCCGACTCGTTGGTGCGGACCATGATCCGTCGGCAGTCCTCGCAGCGGACCACGTCGTCGGGGGCGGCCTTGCGGATCCGGGCCAGGTCGGCGCCGGACAGGTCCAGGCGGCACCCGCCGCAGCGACCCCCGGTGAGCAGCGCGGCACCCAACCCGGTGTCCTCGCGGATCTTGTCGTAGAGGTTGACCAGATCGCTGGGGAGGTCGGCGGCGAGCGGCTGACGGGCGCCCCGCTTGAACTCCTCATCCTTGGCGATCTCGGCCAGCGCTTCGTCGCGGCGCTGCTCGGTCGCGGCCCGCTTGTCCCGGGTCTCGGCCAGCCGCTGCTCCACGCCGTCCAGTACGCCCTGCGCGGTTTCCCGCTGCTCCATCAGCTCCAGCTCGGCGTCCTCCAGATCGCCCTGGCGGCGCTTGAGCGAGACCAGCTCGTGCTGGAGCGCCTCCAACTCACGCGCCGGGCCGGTGCCGGCGGCCAGCCGGTTCTCGTCCTTCTCCTTGCGGGCCCGGACCTGCTCGACGTCCTTCTCCAACCGGGCGATGTCCCGGTCCAGGTCGTCCACCGCCACCTGGGCGCGGACCCGCTCGTCCTCCATCGACGACAGCTCCCGGGCCAGCGACTCCAGCTCGGCCCGCTCCGGAAGCGAACGCCTGCGGTGGGCGAGTTGGGCGAGGTTGGTGTCGATCGCCTGGAGGTCGAGCAGGCGGCGCTGCACCTGAGGGTCAGCCTTCACGGTCGGGCTCCTTGTCGTCCACAGCGGGTGCGGCGGGTGCGGCGGCGTGCACGGTCCACGGGTCGGTGTCCAGGTCGGACACCAGCGTCTCGACGTCCAGCGCCTCCCGGAGGAAAGCGGCCAGGTCGTCCAGCCACGGTCGTTCGGTCGCCCAGTGGGCGGCGTCGATCAGGGCGGGACCATCGGCGGCGAGGTGCTCGCCGGCCGGGTGGTGCCGCAGGTCGGCGGTGAGGAACGCGTCCACCCCGGCGGCGGTCGCGGCGCCGAGGAAGCTGTCCCCCGACCCGCCGCTGACGGCGAGGGTACGAACCATACGCCCGGGATCCCCCGCCGCGCGAACTCCCCAGGACGTGACGGGGAGCACCGCCGCCGCGTGCCGGGTCAGCTCGGCGAGGGTCATCGGCTGGGGCAGTTCGCCGATCCGGCCGAAACCCCTGTCGTCGCCGTGAGCGGGCGAGCCGGGCGCGGGTCGTTGCAGTGGGCGCAGACCGGTGAGCCCGAAGCGGGCGGCGAGGGCGTCGGAGACGCCCGGGGAGGCCACGTCGGCGTTGGTGTGCGCCGCGTAGAGCGCCACCCCGGCCCGGATCAACTGGTGGATGATCCGCCCCTTGAAGGTCGTCGCGGCGACCGAGGACACCCCGCGCAGCAGCAGCGGGTGATGCGCGACGATCATGTCCGCGTCGGCGGCGAGGGCTTCCTCGACAGTCTCGGGCACCACGTCGACCACGCAGAGCACCCGGCGGACCGGGGCGGCCGGCTCACCGAGCACCAGGCCCACCCGGTCCCACTCCTCCGCCCAGACCGGCGGAAAGCGCCGTTCCAGCGCGGCCACCACGTCGCTGACTGTGGGGGCGGATCCGCTTGTGCTCACGGCGGGCCAGCTTACCGGCGTCGGGGCCGCCGGGCGGTGACACCCGGCCCGGCCGCGTCGGGTGGAAGATCTTCCGGACGCGCTAGACGGCGCTCCAGGAGACGGTCTGCAGTGCGGCCAGCGGCATCGCCCAGGGGAAGGCGTGCAGGTGCTGTTCCCCCGTTCCGGGCGGATGCAGAGCGATGACATCGTCGCCGAAGAGCACAGTGACGCCCCACTCGGCCAACCGGGCCACCCCGGCACGAAACGCCGGGTGGCAGGCCATCGCCGCGTTTGTGTACGGCACCGCCACGATGGGGACGCCCTTGCCCTGGGCCTCGACCAACAGCCCGAGCGCCAGCGTGTCGGTGATCCCGGCGGCCCACTTGTTGACGGTGTTGACGGTGGCCGGGCAGACGATCATGGCGTCGGCGGGTGGCAGCACGTCCGGGTCACCGGGGTTCTTGTAGTGCGTCCGCACCGGGTGGCCGGTCTGCCGGATCAGGGCCGACTGGTCGACGAACTTCGCGCCGTCCGGCGTGGTGACCACGCAGACGTCCCAACCGTCGCGTTGGGCGAGGTCGACCAGACGACCGACGTGCCGAGCCAGCGGCGAACCGCAGGCGATGACGTAGAGCACCTCGCGGTGCCCGCTGTTGCGCGCTGCACCGGCCATCAGACCGGCTCCGCGCTCATACCCCTACTCCCATGTGCTCAGCCAACTCCGCTACCGGAGAAGGCGGCGCACCACGTGTGCGACGGAGGATGTCGGACATCACCTCGTGCGCGATCGGCCGGCAGCGGATCTCCGACGGGGCGAGCCGATCACCGAGCAGCAGCATCTCGCCGGCGTTCGCCACGTCGCCTATCTGGGCGTACCCGCGGGCGATGTCGAGCAGGTGGTGCGCGCGGCGCTCGGGCAGCAGCGCGTTGAAGGAGGGCTCCGCGATGCGCAGCTGGTGCACCTCCACGGCCCGCCCCCCGTCGCCCAGCTCCACGGCGGCGGCGGCCCGGTGCAGCTCGACATTTGTCGGGCCGAACGACGTCCAGTAGTGGTTGTAGTCGCCGCCGAGCAGAGTGGCGGCCTCCTGCGCGCAGTTGATCAGGTCGTCGACGCTGGCCGAGTCACCGATGCGGGACGCGGCCATCGCCCCCTGGAGCAGCAGCATCCCGTAGACGGAGAGCCGGGCCGGCGAGACCTCGTTGCTGCCACCCGGCGCCAGCCGGTTGGCGATCTGGACGTTCAGCTCCAGCGCGGGGCGGGCCCGGCCCATCGCGACCAGGGCGTTGCACACCCGGGTGGTGGCGATCCCGGCGAGCAGCGGGTCGTCGGCCCGCTGGGCCACCGCCATCGACCGGTCGGCGGCCAACCAGGCGAGCTCGCACTCGCCGAGCTTGCGCAGCACCGAGGAGGCGATCTGGTAGACCTGACCGAGCAGGTGGGCCGCCTCGGCGGCCTGCTCACCGCCGTAGGCGGCGTCGGCCGCCTGGGCGTCGCGCAGCAGCTTCGGCAGCGCCCGGGTGAGCATCCCGTAGCGGCCGTACTGGTAGGTGAGCCAGGCGTGGTTGACGGCCTTGCGCATGTCGTCCATCGGTGGCGGGTACGGCGCCGCGTCGAAGTACGCGCTCATCGAGTCGTAGCGTTCCAGCGCCGCCCGGATCTCCTGCACCTCGACCTGGTCGATGCAGTTGAGGGCGTCGGCGCGCCGCTCCGGATCCTTACCCATCAGCAGTTGGACGTCCATCTGGAGGATGTCGGCGATCTCGTAGAGGACGGAGAACTTGTCCAACCGTCGGACGCCGCGTTCGACCTTGTCCACCCAGCTCTTGGACTTGCCCAGCCGGTCCGCGAAGACCTGCTGCGACATCTTGCGTCGCCCCCGCCAGTAGGCAACTCGCCGTCCTATGGGTAGCTCGTCCATCTCCCCATCCTCCCCTGCCACCGACAACCAATCGAGTCGGGGCGATGTCCGCGGGTGCGGCGACTGCCATTCATTTTCAGGTTTTCGCTGGTCGCACAGGATGTACGTCAGCCGTACAGGTAGTCCTCGTAGTTTTCGTGCAAGTTGCACGGGCCGTTCGTCAACCTCAACGATCGTGGGTTACGGCAGTGACGGTGCTCGACATGCGACCTGGCGAACGCCGGGCCCGACGAGAGGAGTTGGCACACATGTGGGGGAATGTCGTACCGCGCGTTGCCGAACTGTCGCCGCTGGAACGGGTCCGGCTGCGCCGGGTCGCCATCCGGTACGCGGTACACGGCTGGGAGGTCACCCCGGGTGCCTGTCTGGCCCGCAGCCGCTTCGTCTGCGGGCGGGCCGGCTGCCCCACAGTGGGCTGCCACCCCGCCCTGGAGAACTGGGAACTGGCCGCCAGCGCCGACCCGGCCCGGGTGGCCACCTGGTGGCGGAGCCGACCGCACGGGGTGCTGCTGCCCACCGGCCGGGCCTTCGACGTGCTGGAGGTGCCCGCCCACCTCGGCCGGCACGTGCTCGACGCGGTCCAGATCCACCCGGCCGGCACCGGCGTACGCGGACCGGTGCTGGTCACGCCCACCGGACGGTGGATGTTCCTGGTCCGCCCCGGCGACCCGCTCCGACCGGAGTTGGAGCACTGCTTCCACGTGGTCCGGCACGGGCCGGGCTCGTGGATCCCCGCGCCGCCCACCCGGTTGCCGGAGGGCACGGTCCGCTGGGCGGTCGCCCCGGAACAGGCACGTTGGCAGCTTCCGGATTCGTACCTCGTGCAGAACACGTTGATCGGGGCGCTGCGCGCCGCCGGGGTGACGCTCGCCCCCGACCTGCTCCCCGGTCACCTGCCGCTGCCCCGTCGAGGCATGTGAAACCGGCCCGGTCGACGATTCGATCCGGTGCCAGACAGCGTCGCCGAGGCGTCGGTCCTCGTTGACAGGGGGACGGTGCGAACGCGCGCCACGAACGGGGGAACGATGTCCACCAACGACAGAGCGCCTCACCCCGGCGGCACCGAGCCGCCCCGGCGCAGCCACCCGGGGCGCCGCTGGGCCGGCACCCGACCGTCCGGGTCCCGCCCCGGCCGCCCACGCCCCACCGGCTCCCGCCCAGCCGGCACCCACCGCCCCATCCGCTAGTAGCTCCCCGCTCTCGGCTCCCCCTCCCCGCACCCCCACCCCGCTCTCGGCGATCTTGCACTTGCTGTCCCGACAAAATGCACGTAACGGGACGAACCAGCAACCGAAACTGCAAGATCGCGGGGAGCGAAGGGGAGCGCGGGGCGCGGGGGCGCGTAAGGGGCTAGTCGGTTAGGGGGAGGTCGACGGAGTGGTGCTGGCGGGCGTTGTCGGTTATCGCCGCGTGGGTGTGGTCGTTCAGGCGGGCCAGCCAGTTGAGGCCGGGAGTGCCCATGGCGAGGGCGGCGGTGGCGTACGCGTCGGCCAACCCGAGGTCGGTGCCGACAACGGTCACCGAGCGCAGCCCACTGGCCGGTGCCCCGCGGCGCGGGTCCAGCACGTGCCGGCCCCGCTCGTACACGCCTGACGTCGCCACGGCCAGGTCGGTCCCGCTGAGGACCAGGCAGGCCGCCATCGCGTCCCACGGGTGCCGGATGCCGATGCGCCACGGCTCCCCCGACGGCGACAGACCCCGCACCCGTACGTCGCCGCCAGCGTTCACGCAGTGGTTGACGGCACCGGCGGCGACGAGGCGGTCCGAGGCGACCTGGGCCGCCCAGCCCTTGACGTAGCCGGACGGGTCGAGCCGACCGGTGGCGTACGCGTCGAAGAACCCATCGGTGGCGCCCCACAGGTCGGCGCAGGTCTCCAGCACGTACCGCAGGTCCGCGGACGCCTCGGAGAGCAGCACCTCACCCCTGTCGAAGCGGCACACCTCGCTGTCCGGCTTGTAGGTGCTGAACCGTCCGTCCACCTCGTGCATCCAGGCGAAGACCTCGTCCGCCAACTCGCGCAGTGTCGCCGGTGGCAGGTCGTCGGCGAGGTCCAGTTTGATCGTCGTACCCATGATCTGTTCGACCCGGCACAGCCCGGGTCGGGTCAGCGTGGCCCGCACGTCAGAATGCCTGCTCGATGGCGGACCGCAGCGACTGCTTGTAGGAGTTGCTGGTCTCGGTGGCCCCGGAGACGGTGTTCAGGTTCGCGTTCTGCTTTCGCACCACCTCACTGGGGGTGCCAGGAGCGCCGGTGCCGTCGTAGGCGAGGCGGACGTCGCCGCTGTGGATGTCGGATTCACCCCCGCTGGGCAGCGACAGCGCCACTGCCTCGACGATCCGGCTACCCGAGACGACGATCTGCACCTGCACGTACCCGTACTCGTTCTCGAAGCCGTCGCCGGTGACCCTGCGGTTGGTCGACTGGGGCGCCTTGGTGGTGGTCCGCGGAGCACTGGGGGCCTTCGTCGTCCTGGTGCCCGACGGGCGCGCGGTGGTCTTGCCGGGCTTGGGCGACGTCGACGGCTTGGCGCTTCCCGATGGTGTCGGCGTGCCGGCGGCCGGGTCGGTGCCCGGCGCACCCGGTTCGGCGCCCGGCCCGGAGGGGTTGACCGGCTGCGCGGTCGGCAGGTTCTGGGCGACCTGGCTGGTGCCTGGCGAGCCCTTGAACACCACAAGCGCTGTGGTGCTGGCGGCCAGGCCGGTGATCGCGAGGAGCGCGCGACGCATGGGGATGCCTTTCCTACAGCTCGAACGTGGCCAGATGGATCTGCCGTCGGGGCACGCCGGCCCGCCGCAGCGCCCGCACCGACTGTTCCACCAAGCCGGGCGGGCCACACAGGTAGACGTCGCGTCGGGCCACGTCGGGCACCAGTTGCCGCAGCCCGTCCGGGCTCATCAGCTGGCGTGGGCCGGGGTCGTCGCGGGAGCCGATGACGTACCAGACGGAGGTGTCGCGTTCCTGGGCCAGCCAGTCCAACTCGCGGCTGAGCAGCACGTCGGCCGGTGTGCGGGCGCGGTAGATCAGCGCGGCGCCCGGCGGCAACTCCTCAAGCATGGCCCGGATCGGCGTGATGCCGCTGCCACCGGCGATCAGCAGCGCCCGCTCGCGGAGCCGGTGCGCGGCGGTGAAGGTTCCCGACGGGCCTTCGGCCCAGACCCGGGTGCCCGGTTCCAGGTCGCGCAGGTCGGCGGTGTGGGTGCCGACCACCTTGACGGTGACCCGCAGCCAGCGGCCGTTCGCGGCGGCGGAGACGGAGAACGGGTGTGACTGCCACCAGCAGCCCCGGGTGAGGAACCGCCAGCGGAAGTGTTGGCCGCCGAGCATCGCCAGCCGGCCGAGCCGCTCCCCGGTGAGGTAGATGGAGATGGTGTCGGTGCTCTCGGCGACCACGTCGGCGACCCGCAGCTTGTAGCGCAGGTTGAACGCCAGCGGTGCGATCACGCGGCCCCAGAGCAGGGCGGCGACCACCAGCACGTACAGCGCGATCCAGCCGGTGCGCACCGGGCCGGGCCGGTACAGCTGCGCGCCGTGGGTGAACTGGTGGCCGAAGCCGAGCAGCAGGATGAGGTAGCTGGACAGGTGCAGCAGGTGCCACATCTCGTAGGGCAACGCCCGCCGGATCGCCCGGATGCTGCTGAAGCCGACCAGCATCATGATGCCGGCCGCGACGAACGCCGAGACCATGTCCTCGTAGTCGCCGAGCAACGTGCCGACCTCGGCGAGGATCGACTGGTTACGCAGGTCGGCGTAGCCGACCAGGATCAGCGACATGTGCGCCAGCACGGTGACCAGCAGTGTGGCGCCGATGTCCCGGTGCCAGCGGGCCATGTGCTCGCCGCCGATCCACCGTTCCAGCACCGGCAGTCGGCTCATCATCAGCACCTGCACCAGCAGCAGGTAGCCGGCGACCAGGCCGGTGATCCGGCCGGCCGCGGTGACGGTGGTCGCTGTGCTCCGCAACGATCCGGCCGGGGTGCCCAGCCACCAGGGCAGCACGCTGGCGAGCAGGCCGACCAGGAGCAGCACGCCCAGCAGCCGTCGGCCGCCGGGCCCGCGCCGGTCCGGGATCTGCGGGGGTACGGGCGCAGCCGACCGGCCGCCGTGCCGGGACGAGGTCCCGGTACGACGGCCGGCGGCGTGGGTGTGCGAATACGTCACGCGTACAGCTTCATCGGGGCGTACTTCTGGCGGGGGAAGACCTTGTCGACCTCCGCGTTGGTGAGCCCGAACCGGCCCTGCGCCACAGCGCCGTAGACGTTGAACATGTTGTTGTACTCCGGCACGTCACCGGAGTCCAGCTTGTCCAGACCGTTCCAGGTGCCCAGCAGCGAACCGGCCAGCTTCTTGCCGGACAGCAGGGTGACCACGCCGCCGTGCCCGTGGTCGGTGCCGTTGTTGTTGGAGCCGACCCGACGGCCGAACTCGCTGGACACCATGATCGTCACGTCGGCGGCCTTCGGGCCGAGGTCGGTGAAGAAGGCGGCCATCGCGTTTGCCAGCTCGTTGAGGCGGCGGTGCAGCTGGCCGCCCTCGCGGGTGCCCTGGTTCTCGTGGGTGTCGTAGCCACCCATGCCGACGGTGGCGACCCGGACGTTGGCGCCGCCCTTGATCAACTGGGCGAGTTGCTGGAACGCGTTACCGACACCCTCGTACTTGACGCCCTCGGCGGGCTGGTACGGCTTGGCGGCGAGCTTCTGGGCGGTGGCCAGCGCGCCCATGCCCTCCTGCACGGCTTCCTCGACCGGGTGGTTGATCCCGGTGAAGAGGCCCTTGATGGCCTTCTCGGTGGCGGCCCGGAACCGCTCGTCACCGTTGAGCCGCAGGGAGCCGACGTTGTTCAGCGAGAGCGCGCCGTTGTTGCCGACCAGCGAACGGGGCAACGTGCTGCCGATGCCGACGCTGCGGAACGCGGTGCCCTTGCCCAGGTTGTCGACCAGACCGTCGAGCCAACCCCGGCCGCCGGTCTCGTTGGGCAGCCCGCCCAGGTTGCAGGCGTCGGCGGCCTGGAAGTGGCTGCGGGACAGCCGCTCGTCGGAGACCGCCGGGATGAAGCCCAGCTGACCGGCAGTGAGCCACTTCTCCAGCGGCTTGAACGCGCTGGTCAGCTTGAAGCCGCGGCCCAGGGCCAGCGAGTCGTTGCCGAGCAGCAGGTCGGGCCGGGCCTTGTTGAGCACCGCGTCGTTGTCCGGCGCGATCAGGCTCAGGCCGTCCAGCCCGCCGTAGAGGAAGACGTGGATCAGGGTGCCGGTCTTGGTCGCCGCGAACGACGCCGAGGTGGTGACGAACTGGGCGGTGGCCAGCGCGGTGGCGGTGGCCGCGGCACCGGCGACGAAGGTCCGCCGGGTGACGCCGCGACCGTCCTGCTGGGCCTCCTCCAGGTCCTCCAGGGTGCGGTACCTGTCGAACTCGGCGGCGTTCTCGGCGGCGACGATGTCCGCCTCGGCGCGCAGCAACGCCTCGGCCGGGTTGTCGGCCAGCCGTCGCACGTCGGGGCATTCGGGGTGCAGGGGGAAAGAGTTGTACACAGTCTTCTCCATCGGGTGCCTCACCGGAGGTGGTGCTGGGGGGAAGCGAGGATCGCCCGCGCGACGGCGGTGATGGCCCCGTTGAACGTGGCGTCGACCTTGGTGGTCGCCGCCACACCGGCCACGCCGAGGATGAGGTTCTTCTCCCGCGTGCTCAACTTCTGGCCCACCAGCCGCAGGGAGAGCGCGTCCACGTACGCACCGGCCGTCGCCGGCGGCTTGGCGACCAGCTTCTCCGGCGCCGTGTACGTGAAGGTGGTGCGGTAGCCGGCGAGGATCTCGCCCGCCTCGTTCCAGCCGTTGACCATGGTGCCGGCCGAGGTCCACGCGACGTAGACGTCCGGGTAGCCGTCCGGGGTCGGATGACCCATCGGGGACTGGCCCAGCTCGCGCATCTTGTCGTGGATCTGGCGCAGCCCCCGGGCGTACGCGGTGCGCTTGCTGTCGCCGTTGTTGTGCTTCGGCGACGCCTCCGGCGAGACGCCCAGGGTGCGGTACGTGGCGACCAGGTACTCCATCGGCCGGCGCACCTTCTGACCCACGCCGGCCCAGAACTCCGAGGAGCAGAACAGCGTCATCAGGACCGGCTTGATCATGCCCTTGTTGGTGGTGTACGTCTTGGCCAGCCGGTCCACCAGGGACTTCGGCGGGGTGTCCGAGACGAACCGGGTGGCCAGGCTCTGCGCCACGTACTTCGCCGTCGACGGGTGCGTCGCGATGTAGGTGATGTACGCGTCGATCGCCGCTTCGGCCTTCTTCGGGTCGGCCGAGTTGTTCGCGTGGGTGAAGCCGAGGATCTTCACCTTGCCGACGTAGTGCTGCTCGGGGCGGAAGACGTACTTGCCCTTGTCGTCGACACCGCGGCCGGTCTGCAACATGGCGGCCTGCCGGACGTCGGGCTCCTTGTAGCCGCCGTCGACGCCGACCGAGTAGAGCTCGAGGTTCTCCCGGGCGAGGTTCTCGTTGATCGCGTCCTTGCGGGAGTCCTTCTGGTTCAGGTAGATCAGCAGCGCCGGGTGCTTGTTCGCGGCGACCAGCATCTCGGGGTAGCTGCCCAGCGCGTGCTTGCGCACGACGTCCTGGTCGAACGAGTTGCGGTACACCTCGCCGCCGTCGAAGTCCGCTGCGACGTGCAGGAAGTCGTTCCAGAAGTCGACCATCACCTCGAACAGCTGGCGCTTGGACCAGATCTGCCGGGCGATGGTGGCGTCGACCATCTCCCGCTCCGGGTGGGCGTCCTGCTCGTTGAGCTTGTCCCGCTGGTCGCGTAGCTGCTGCACGGAGAGCTTCTGGGTCGGCAGCTCGGCGAGCTTCAGCTCGCCCTTGCTCGGCTCCAACTTCTCCGGGTCGAGCTGGGCGCGGATCCAGGCGTCCATGCCCTCGCGCTTGATGTCGGCGACCACCGCGGGCGTCGCACCGAAGGTGGCGCGCCGGGCCAGGTGCAGGATCGGGTCCTTGGCCAGCACCGTCTTGACTGTCACCTTGGTCGCCGCCGCAGCCGCTGCCGGGCCGGAGAAGGTCCGCCCGCCGGCCGGCGCGTTCTTCTTCAGCGCCTCACCGGCCCGCGAGCCCATGTAGCTTTCGTTCTGCTCGGTGTAGGTACGCACGGTGCTGGGCTGCTGGCCGCTGGGGCGCGCCGCGGTGCCGTCGGTAACCGTGCTGCCGGTCGCGTCGCCGGCCGCCGCCTCGTCGCCGAAGAGGCCACGGATCTGCGGGGTCATGGCGAGCGCGGCGCCACCGGCGACGACGGCGGCGGTGCCGCCGAGGGCCACCATCGCCTTACGTCGGCCGACCTTGCGACCCGGCTCGTTGTCATCGTCGAGGGTGGGCAGTCCGGTACCGGCAGGTCGTGCCGGGGCCGGACGGCCGAGGCCCTCCGGGCCGACCCACTGCGGACCGCGCGGGGCGGGCGCGGGCTGCCCGGCGTACTGCTCACGCGGGTCGGCCTGCGCGGCGTAGCCGCCCTGGTAGGGGTGGGGCGAGTCGTAGCCGTAGGGCGCGGGCGTGTGGGGGTCGCCGTAGCCGTCAGCGCTGGGGTGCTGATGTCCGTCCCAACCGCGGTCGTCCCGCGGTCGACGTGGTGGCACATTCTGGTCGGCCATGTACCAATCCCGATTTCTGATGAGCGCCGGAAGCTGCTACCGGGCAGGTGCGGCAGGTGCGGCGACTGTTGCCTGAGGGGGTTGCTACGGCAAGGTAACCAAGGCCCCAGGGCCCTTCAAGGTGGCCGGAACCCACTCGTGAGGGCACTTAAGACAGCGCTCAGCGCGACAGCGGCGGCGGGCTGTGGGATGGACCTGCCCGCAGACCTTCCCAGCAGGGCGTACGCGTGGCGTGCCGAGCACGGATCGGACCACGCCGCCGTACGCGACAGTTACGGCCTCGTTCACCACCAAAGGCAAACTTAAGGCTCAGGTAAGTCGGACATGAGGCGCGCTCGCGTGCAGGAAAAGTAGCAGCAGCGGGCGAGCGTGAGCCGCCACCGCAGCGGGTATGCCGCCGAACCGCTGAACGCGTGAGGGGAAGGCAGCGCCATGCTCAGCAAAGAGGATCAGCGCAGATTCGACCAGATCACCCGTCAGCTCCGGGAAAGTGACCCGGCCTTCTTCAACCGGCTGGACCACCGGGCCCGAGCCCGCAGGGGCCGCTACCTGATGTTGTTGACCATCGTGCTGTGGGCGTCGCTGCCGGCGATAGCCGTGTTCGCCGGTCGACTCACCGGCGCGATCTGCGCGGTGGTGCTGGTGGCCAATGCCGCGATCATGTGGCGGTTCCGCCGCCGCTGGACGTGACTGCTCAACCGCTCAACGGGACGGCTCAACAGGTGGACGTGACAGCTCACCTGTCGGCCGGACCGAACGCCCGGTACGCGCGGCGCAACCGTTCGAGCAGTCCCGGCCCACCGATGGCCGGGGCCGGCGCTCCGAGCTGGCGCAGCAGCAGGTCGGTGCCGGTCACCAGTCGGGGCGGCCGATCCGGCAGCGGCACCGGCGCTGACCAGAACCGGTCCGCTGTGTCCGCCAGCGGCGTCGCCGACAGCCCGGCCAGCGCCCGAGCGGCGCCGACCGGCGCCACGACGTCCACTGTCGACGCCGCACCGTCCGGTCCGGACGGTGGGTCGAGCGGTGGGGGCGCCGAGGTCGCACCGGTGGTCGCGGCTCGCCGGGCGCGGAGTTCGTCGAGCAACTCCGCCCGGGACCGACCGCGCCAGTGCAGCAGCTCGAACGGGTCCGCGTCGAACGCCTCGGCCAGCAGGTAGAACGTCGCCGCGAGGTGCTTGCACGGCACCGCGAAGTCGGGGCAGTTGCAGCGCTGGGTCAACTCGTCCACGGCGGCCGGGAAGAGCGGCGCGCCGGCCGCGGCGAACAGCTCCTCCAACTCGTCGGGGAGATCTCCGGCGAGCAGCCGGGCGCTGAAGAACGCCTGCCCGGCCAGCTCGTCCTCGATTCGGGACCAGAGCGCCGCCGGGAACGGCTTCAGCGCGATCGACACCTGGTACGGCTGCGGCCGGGAGCCCTGCACCACCGCGTCGACCCGGCCGGGGGTGATGTCGAGCGTGAGCACCTGACCGGCTCGCGCGTACGACCGGCCCCGGGTCAGCCGGGTACCGAGCGCGAACGACTCCAGCACCTCCAGGAAACGCCGCGACCACCAGGACCTGCCGATCGCGCCCCGGGCACTGCGTGCCCGCAGACCCCCGTCGACCCGACGCGGACGCCCGTAGTCGGCGAACCGGTCGGTGCTCACGTCGGCGCTCCGCTCGCTCACTCCACCACCGCGCCGGCTTCCAGGGCGAACAGGTCCCGCAACTGGCCGGTGGACAGCTCGGTGATCCACTGCTCACCGGTGCCGACCACCCGTTCGGCGAGGCTGCGCTTGTCGGCGATCATCGCGGCCACCTTCTCCTCGACAGTGCCGGCGCACACGAACTTGCGCACCTGCACCCGTCGACGCTGCCCGATCCGGAACGCCCGGTCGGTGGCCTGGTCCTCGACCGCCGGGTTCCACCACCGGTCCACATGCACCACGTGGTTCGCGGCGGTCAGGGTCAGCCCGGTGCCGCCGGCCTTGAGGGAGAGGACGAACAGCGGCGGACCCTCCGCAGACTGGAAACGCTGCACCAGGGCGTCCCGCTCGGCCTTGCCGAGGCCACCGTGCAGGAACAGCACCTCCCTGCCGAACCGCGCCGACAGGTGACCCCGCAACATCGCACCGAACTCGGCGTACTGGGTGAAGAGCAGTGCCCGCTCCCCCGCCGCCAGCACCTCCTCAAGGATCTCGGTGAGCCGAGCCAGCTTGCCGGAGCGGCCCTCCAGCGGTGAGCCGTCGCGCAGCAACTGGGCGGGGTGGTTGCAGACCTGCTTGAGGCGGGTCATGGTGGCCAGCACCAGGCCGCGTCGTTCGATGCCGTCGCTGGTCTCGATCCGGGCGAGCATGTCGTCGACCACCACCCGGTACAGCGCGGCCTGCTCCGCAGTGAGGTTGCAGAGCACCTCCATCTCCAGCTTCTCCGGCAGGTCGGAGATGATCGACGAGTCGGTCTTGAGCCGGCGCAACACGAACGGGCCGGTGATCCGGCGCAGCCGCTCGGCGGCCTCGACGTCGCCGTGCCGCTCGATCGGCTCGGCGAACCGTTTGCGGAACGTCGCGGCCGGCCCGAGCAGACCCGGGTTGGCGAACTGCATGATCGACCAGAGGTCGGCGAGGCGGTTCTCCACCGGCGTGCCGGTCACCGCCACCCGTTGCCGGGCGGGCAGCGCACGAACCGCCTCGGCCTGCCGGGTCGACGCGTTCTTGATCGCCTGCGCCTCGTCCACCACCACCCGGTGCCAGTCGATGCCAGCCAGGTCGGCGGCGTCGCGGGCGGCCACCGAGTAGGTGGTGAGGACCAGGTCCGCGCCGTGCGCGGCCGCCGTGAACTCCGCCCCCCGCGCCCGCTCGGCACCATGGTGTACGTGCACCCGCAGCTCCGGGGTGAACCGGGCCGCCTCCCGCTGCCAGTTGCCGACCAGCGACATCGGACAGACCAGCAGGGTCGGCCCGGCCTCCGGTGGGTCCCCGGCGAGCAGCGCGAGCAGTTGCACCGTCTTGCCCAGCCCCATGTCGTCGGCGAGGACACCGCCCAGACCGAGTGAGCGCAGGAAGGCGAGCCAGGCCAGCCCTCGCTGCTGGTACGGCCGCAGCGTCCCCCGGAAGCCCGGTGGCGGGTCCAGCGGGGTGAGCCGCCGCTCGACCGCGCCGGCGAGCAGGTCGCCCAGCGCCCCGTCGGCGGTCACCTCCAGCACCGGCAGCTCGCCGGTGGCCTCGCCGTCGGCCAGCCCGAGGCGGAGCAGGTCGGCGACGGTCAGCTCGCCCGCGGAGCGGAGCAGGCGCAGCCCGGCCGCGAGCCGCCCCGGGTCCAGTTCCACCCACCGCCCGCGGAGCCGTACCAGCGGGGTCTTCGTCTCGGCCAACGCCGCCAACTCCTCGGCGGAGAGCGGCTGGTCACCGAGTGCGATCTCCCAGCGGTAGTCGACAAGGGCGTCCAGGCCGACTCCGGCATCGGTGCCACCCACGGTGCCCGGCGCGGTGCGGCTGCGCGCCCGCAACCGGGCGCCCAGTCGCGCCGACGGACGCTGCCACCAGGACGGCAGCAGCACCCCGAAACCGGCCGCGTGCAGCACCGGTGCGCCCGCACTGAGGAACCGGTGCGCCCCCTCGACGTCGAGTTCCATCGCCTCCGGGGCGGCGGTACGCAGCGCGGCGTCCAGGTCCGGCCAGAGCCTGCTGGCCCGGCCCAGCTCGGCGAGGAGCGTCTCCTGCGGGTTGGCCGTCCGGCCAACCAGGCCGCCGAGGGTCTGCGGCGCTCGCCAGATGTCCCCGGCATCCACGTGCAGGCCGGGTTCGTCCGCGGCCTGCAACCCGAACTCCAACCGCCAGCGCCCGGCACCGATCGACCCGACCGACACCGGCGCGCTGTCGGCGGACACCGGCGCGGTCGCGTCGTCGGCGGACCTCACACGGGTGGCCAGGATCGGTTCGGTGACCTCGTCGGGGGCTGGTTCGACCAGGCGGAAACTGGCCCGCACCGGGCCACCGGCGGCGTCGCGCTGCCAGGCGTCCAGTTCGGTGGAGAGGCTGTCCAGCCCGGCCGGGTCGATGGTGAAGTCCCGCTGCGGGCCGGCGAGCGCGGCCAGCCAGGCCGGTGCCGGACCACCAGGGCGCAGCCCTCGTGCCAGCGTGGTGGTCGCCAGCGCGGCCCGCGCGGCGGCGTCGGTGAACGCATCGAGCGCATCCGCGACCAGGGCGGCAGCGGTCAGCTCAGACCCGCCCGAACCAACAATCGCCGCAGCGGAGGTGGCGGCGCTCCCAGTGGGCCCCTGAGCAGCGCCGGCGGACGACGGCAACGCGGCGGACGGCAACGCGGCGGCGGACGGCAGGACGGCAGCGCGGGCGGCGGGTGGCAGGGCCAGCGCCAGCGCGCGCGCCCAGGCGGCGTCGGTGCCGGTCAGCAGCGGACGCCAGACCGCCTGCGCGAGCACCTGCCCGCCCGACGCCGTCGTCGCGCCCGCGCCGGGCGCCCAGTCAACCGTCGTCGTGCCCGCGCCGCCCGTCGCCGCGCCTGCGCCGGGCGTCTGGTCGACCGCTGTCGCGCCAGCGTCGGGCGTCTGGTCGGCCGTCGCGCCAGCGCCGGGCATCCGATCGGCCGTCGTCGCGTGCACGCCGGGGAGGACGCGGCCACGGGTCACCAGGTCGGCGGCGAAGTCGACCAGTTCGGCGAGGTGTCGCAGGGTGGCCCCGGGCACCGCCGGGATGTCGTCCAGGGCTCGCAGCAGCGAAAGGGCGTCGTCCGGGGCGTACACCAGGGTGGGAACCCGCCACCCGGCCAGGGTGAGCCGGCCGCGGGCCGCGGGTGCGACTGTGGTCCGGATCAGTTCGGGTGAGTCGGTCGGCGCGCCGGCCAGGGTGGGCAGGGTGAGTAGCGCGGTGTCCGACCGGCTCGGCTCGGCGGCATCGGCGAGGACGGCGGCCAGGTCGGTGTGCCCGGCCGCGAAGGGGTGCGGGCGTTCCCGGGCCGGCCGGCCCGTACGTGCAGCGGGAATCGGTGCGGTGCTGTCCTCGGCCCAGATGGCGAGGCCGCCGGTCGAGCTGCCGCTGGGCAACCACAGCCCGTGGATGACCAGCACCTGCTCCCCCTAGTCGCCGCCCGCCCCCAGCTTAGGCGGCCCACCCGGCCCGGCGTCCGCGCCCACCGGCCCACCTGCGCGATCTTGCACTTTGTGTCGACGTTCGGTGAAGAGTGCACGTTTTGTCGCAGCAGAAAGCGCAAGATCGCGGGGACTGGAGGTGGGTGCGGCAACGGGCTAGCGTCGGCGCTGTGGTCGATCTGCTGGTTCTTGGCGGGCTTGGGGTGGACGTACGGGTTCGGGTGCCCGCGCTGCCCCTCCCAGCTGCCGACTCCCACACCGTCGAGCCGATCGAGTTGCGGATCGGCAACACCGGCGCCGGTGTGGCGTTGGCCGCCCGGGCGCTCGGCCTGCACGTACTGGTGGTCGACACCCTCGGTGCGGATCCGGCCGGTGAGCTGGTCCGGGCGGCGTTGACCCGGGCCGAGGTGCCGGCGCTGCTGGCCGAACACCGGGGCGGCACCCGCCGGTCGGTGAACCTGGTGGACCCGGGCGGGCGGCGCACGTCGCTGTACGACCCGCGCCCATGGCAGGGTGATCCACCGTTTCCCGCCACCGAGTTGACCGCACTGGTCCGCGACGCCCGGCACGTCCACCTGTCGATCATGGATTGGACGGTGCCGTTGCTGCCCGCCGTGCGGGCTGCCGTTCCGACGGGCGTGGCGCTCTCCACCGACCTGCACGACTGGGACGGCGAGAACACCTACCATCAGCCGTTCGCGGAGGTCGCCGACCTGGTTCTGCTGAGCGGGGTGCGGTTGGGCGACCGCGCCGCGTCGCTCGCCGGCACGTTGGCGCCCCGGACGGTGGTGGTGACCCGTGGCGCGGACGGCGCCGACCTGTACCCGGGCGACGGCACTGCGGTATCCGTGCCGCCCGCCGTCGCGGGAAAGCCGGTGGAGGACAGCAACGGGGCGGGCGACGCCTTCGCGGCCGGCCTGATCGCCGCCCGGCTGCGCGGTGAGCCACTGGCACGTGCCGCCCGGTACGCGGCGCGGGTTGCCGCTGCGGCCTGTACGCATGACGGGATGGAGTACCCACCGGGCCTGTTGCCCACCGGTTGACGGCCGACGGAGTGCGGCGACCCCTGGCTCAGAGCGCGCCGGCCTCGCCGTCGGTCAGCTCGCGCAGAATGTCGGCGTGGCCCGCGTGCCGGGCCGTCTCTTCGATCATGTGCGCCAGAATCCAGCGCAGCGACACCTCACCGAGCTGCGGATGCGGCACCACGTGGTCGAGGTCGATGCTCGCGGCGACCGCCCGGGAGCGGGCGCAGGCTCGCTCGTACGCCTCGGTGAGACCGGCGATGGTTTCCTGGTCGCTCAGCGTGAAGCTGGCGACCGCGTCCTCCTCGGAGGTCAGGTAGACGTCGCCGGGCTCGGGTGCCAACAGGGTCGGGAACCAGTTCCGCTCGACAAGGGTCAGGTGCTTGACCAGCCCAGCGAGTGTGGTCGCCGACGGCACCAGCCGGCGTCGGGCGTCGGCGTCGGAGAGACCGCGCAGTTTGCGCAGCAGCACGGCCCGGTGGAAGTCGAGGAACGACGTCAAGACGGCACGTTCGTCGCCGGTGCGGGCGAGCACCGGACCGAGCGTGGGATCGATCGTCTGCTCCATCCGCCGACAGTAGCCACGGGCCGGGTGCCCCGCTGCCCCGCTATCCGCTGCGGGCGGGCGCTGGGCCGGGCAGGATGGGCGCATGGCTTCATCCGTGCAGATCCTTCTCGTCGGCGGCACGGCGGACGGGCAGACCATCACCGTCGAACTGGACAGCAACGGCCGTCCGCCACTGACCCACCATCACCTTGGCTCCGGTGGGCTGGCCGACGCGCAGATCTACGAGTTGGAGACCGCCCGCGAGGAGGCCCGCGAGTGGCGCTACCGGTGGACCGGCCCGGCGGTGTGACCGCCCGCTCAGACCCGCGTGAGGGTCTGGCTGCGCAGGCTCTCCAACACGCCTCGGGTGACCTCCGAGGTGCCCCGCGCCTGATCGCACACCTCCGCCACCCGTCGTGCGGTGGCCTCGGCGCGTTGCTCCCGCTCGTCCCAGAGTCGGTCGACCTCGGCCAGCAGCGGCCCCTCGACCTCCCGCTCCACCCCGCGTAGCGCCGGCACGCCGAGTCGTTGGGCCAGGTCGAAGACCTTGCCGGCGTACGGCAGGGGCAGGAACGGCGTACCGACCATCGCCGCGAAGATCAGGAAGTGCAGGCGCATGCCGACGGCCAGGTCGAAGTGGCGCATCAGCCCCAGCACCTGCTGCGGAGAGTAGGTGCCGTGCAGGATCCGACCTCGCTCGGCGGCGACCATGTGCGACAGCACCCCGTGGGAGTGCCTGATGTCGTCGCGCTCCATCGGCACGAACAGCACGTACGCGTCGATCCGGTGCACCAGGAAGTCACCGATCTGGGCCAGCAGCCGGTGGTAGCCGTCCACGTCGAGGCGTTCGGCGGCCCGGCCCGGCTCCCGCACGCTGATCCCGACGAGGCGCTTGCCGACCGGCACACCCTCCTCCGCCAACAGGTGGGCCGGGAACTCCTCCGGTTGCAGGAGGAACGCCGGGTCCGCGGTGACCGTGATCGGGTTGAGCAGGCCGGCCTCCTCCAGCACCATCCGGGACTCCTGGTCCCGGACTGTCACCTGGGTCGCGCTGGAGAGCGTCTCCCGGACCATGCCGGTGTCCACCGCGTCGCTGAGCGGCCCGACCCCCACCGCGTACGTGATCAGCGGCAGGCCGCGTTCCTGGGCCACCCGGACCACCCGCAGGTAACGGCGGGCCTCCCGGTCGTACAGGATGCCGCCGCCGCCCAGGATGAGCAGGTCCAGCTGGGCCAGGACCAGTGCCGAGTCGGTACGGCTCACGCCCTCCCAGGGCACCGCTTCGACATCCGGGTGGGCGGCCCGGGTGTGTTCCGGGTTCCGGGAGAAGACGATGATCCGGGCGTTCGGTTCCTGCGTACGCAGATCGGTGAGCAGGCCGGTGAGGATCGCCTCGTCGCCGAGGTTTCGCCCACCGTACGAGCCCAGCACACCGATGGTCAGTCCGGCGCCGTGCGTCATCCGTCGCTCCTCCCCAGGTGCGGTCCGCGCCGGTTTCCCGCTGGGCCTGTGAACAGTCCTGCCGAGGGGACCCGTCCCGGGCCGCCGCCGGCTCAGCTCCCCGGGGTGAGGCGCTTCGCCATCTGCTGCGAGGTGACCTCGAAGCCCAGACTGCGGTAGAGGCCGATCGCCACGGTGTTCGTACCGAAGACGTTCAGTCCCAGCTCGGGCACACCGCGTTGGGCGAGTTCGGCCTCGATGAGCTGGATCATCCGCCGCGCGTACCCGCGTCCCCGGTGCTCCTCGTGCACGTCGATGTTGTGGATCCAGGCCTGGTTGGGGGCGGCGGCCGTCGGCAGGGTCACCCAGATCCAGCCGACCTCGGCGTCGTCGACCCGGCCCACCCGCAGCAGCGCACCCTCGGTGGCCACGCCGGCCGGCAGCGACTCCCGGATCTGGTCGACCGACCGTTCCACGGCCGCCTGCGGGGTCATCCCCCGGTGCGCCACCAGGTCGTCGGCGTACCCCTGCACCAGTGGCCCCCGCAGGCGGTCCAGTTCCGGTGCCGTCATCGGCGTCAGCGTCAGCTCCACAGCGTCTCCCCGTTCGTCGTCGCCCGCGGGTAGTGCAGCAGAGCCGGTCCGGAGACGCCAACTGTTTCCCCGCCCGGGGCGGACGGGACGGCCGGGGGGTGCGCGGGCGGGCGACGATGGCAACGTGCGGATCGCCCACGTCAGCGACAGTCACCTCACCAACCCGGAGGGGGTGGCCACCTCGGTCGGCACCACGGTGACGCTCCTGCGCGCCGCCGGGCACCGGGTGGTGCTGCACTGCCCCGGCCCACTGTCCCGGTGTCGCCGCCGGCCGGGCGAGGTGCCCTCACTGTCGGTGCCGACCCGGCCGTACCGGTTGGCGCTGCCCCGGCCGCCCAGCGCGCCCGCCGACGTGGTGCACGTGCACACCACCGGCCCGCTCGGCGTCGCCGGCCTGCGGTGGGCCGCCACCCGGGGCGTACCGACAGTGCTCACCTGGCACACCGACCTCGTCGCGTACGCCGCGCACTACCCGGAGATCCCGATCGGGGCCGCATACGCCGGCCTGCGGCTGGGCCTGCGCTGGCGGGCGGGCGACCTGTGGGCGCTCGCCCACCCCGGACCGGGTCGACAGGCCCGACTGTTGGCGCTCGGGCGAACCCTCCTGGCCCACACCACTGTCCTGATCGCCCCTTCGACGAAAACCGCGGCGATGATGGCGACGATGGCAGGGCGTACCCCGATCGTGGTCCTGCCGACCCCGGCCGCCGCACCGCACGCCGACGCCGACGACCGGCGGCGGCTGCGGGCTCGGCTCGGCATCCCAGCGGACGCGCCGGTGCTGCTCGCTGTGGGACGGGCCACCCCGGAGAAGAGCCCCGAGCTGCTGCTGGCCGCGTTCGCCCAGGTCCGCCGCGAGTTGCCGGCCGCCCGGCTGGTGCTGCTCGGGGCCCGGCGGCACCGGCTCGCGGTCCGCCGGATGGCCCGCCGGTACGGCGTCACCGGCGCGCTGCACCTGCTCCGTCCGGTGCCACGCCACCGGGTCGGCGCCCACTACCGGGCAGCGGACGTGCTCGCGTTCACCTCCACCACCGACACGCAGGGCCTGGTGCTCGCCGAGGCCGAGGCGTACGGACTGCCGGTGGCCATGGTGGACACTCTGCTCGCCGAACGGCCCGGCACCGGCACCACCCGACCGGTCGCCGAGCCCAGCCCGGCGGCGTTCGGGGCGTTGCTCACCCGGCTGCTGACCGAACGGGAGTTGCGCACGGCCGTGATCCGGGACGGCCGGGCGGCGGCGACTGACTGGTCCGCGGAGCGCTACCTGACCGAGCTGGTCACGCTGTACGCGTCGCTGCCACCGGTCGGCCCGGCGGGAGGCGCTGCCATCCCCGGGGCGCGCCGGGGTGACGCCGGCGCCAGGTCGGAGTGACAAGTCGACCCGGTGCCGGGAACCGGACGCGGCTGCTCGTCGTGGCGTTCATCGATGCGACGGTGGTAGCGTCCGCCGGTGGCCGACCGGGTCCTGCGGGTGAGCACCGCGCTGGTGCTCGCCGTCGGGCTGGCACTCGCCGGAGTCGCCGCCCGCGAGGAGCCCGTCGAGCTGCTGTTCTATTTCACAGTTCAGGTCGACCTTGCCTATCTTGTGGTGTTGCTGGCCGGGTGCGGTGACCGGCTGCGCACCGCGCTCACCGTCTACCTCGTCGGCACGGCGGTGGTCTTCGTCCTCGTCCTGGCCAACCCGTGGAGCGGCTACGCCATGGTGGCGACCCCCGAGGCCCGAGGGCTGGTCTCCGACGCCGGCAACCTGTTGCTGCACGCAGTGGTGCCGCCGCTGGCCGCCGCGCAGTGGTACAACCGCCGGCCTCGGGTCGCGCTGCGTCCGGCGTGCGCGGTCAGCCTGCTCGGCTACCCGCTGCTGTGGCTGACGGTGATCCTGGTCCGGGGCGCCGTCGGCCGGGCCGAGGGCCGCTACCTCTACCCGTTCCTCGACGTACCCCGCTTCGGGTACCCCACCGTCGCCCTCAACGCGGTGCTCTTCGGCGTCACGTTGCTGCTGCTCGCTCTGACCGCCGTCCACCTGACCCAGCGGCGCACTGGTTGACAGCGGTCAGGGTGCCGACGGCGTCGACTCCAGTTGGTGCGCCAGTTGGGCCAGGTCATGCAGACGAAGGTCGCCGTCGAGCCCCTTCAGCGCGGCGGTCATCGCCCCCGCCGCGCGACCGGCCCGCAGGCCGACCTCGGCGTCCTCGACGACCAGGCACCGCGTCACGGGTACGCCCAGCAGCGCCGCGCCCCGCAGATAGCCCTCCGGGTCCGGCTTGCCGACGCTGACGTCCTCCACTGTGACGAGCACCGGCGCCTTGATGCCGGCGGCACCGAGCCGGGCCTCGGCGAGCCGCGCGTCGGCGCTGGTCACCACCGCCCAGGGCAGCCCCAGCTCGGCCAGCGTGTTCAGCAGGTCGTGTGCCCCTGGGGTGGCTGTCACGTCGGACAGGTCGTCGTACTGCAACGCCAACTGCCGGGCCGCGGCGGTGCCGACCGCTCTGTCGTCGAGCGCGGGCAGCAGCCGGCGGATGGTCCGGTCGGCGGGGCTGCCGTGCGCGATCGCCAGCGCCGCAGCAGGGTCGACGCCGTACTCGGCGGCCCACCGCTCCCAGGCCCGCTCCACCGCGGCGTCGGAGTCGACCAGGGTGCCGTCCATGTCGAACAGCACCGCGCCAATGCCCGCCAGGTCCACGACCACACTCCCCGAATCGAGGGTAAGGCGGCCATGGCAAGATCCGCGCAACTTCGGTGATCCCGCTGTCTGCCGGGCCGATGAGCGCTGCCTGCCGGGCCGATGAGGCAGCAGGAGCCGTGCGGTTGCGCGGATCATGGGTGACCGCCGGGACGGTGGTCCACGTGGACGGCGGCTTCGCAGGCGGCTACGCGGTATTGAAGGGTGGGCGCGGCAGGTTTCGAACCTGCGACCCCTCGCTTGTAAGGCGAGTGCTCTCCCACTGAGCTACGCGCCCGGATCGCCCGTGTGGCGGGCCGGTGGCTGGCAAGCTTACCTGCCCGCCACCGACCCGGGCGCACGGCGTACCCCGGTCAGTTTGTCGCTTCGGCGATGGCCTTGCGCCAGCCCTGCTGGTCGCGGGCCTCGCCCGGGCCGTTCATCTCGGCGAAGCGGACCACTCCGGTTTTGTCGATGACGAAGGTGCCCCGGTTGGCGAAGCCGGCCACCTCGTTGAAGACCCCGTACGCCTGGGCGACTGCGCCGTGCGGCCAGAAGTCGGCGAGCATCGGGAACTGGTAGCCCTCACGGTCGGCCCAGATCTTGTGGCTGTAGGCCGAGTCGACGCTGACGGTCAGCACCTGGACGTCGTCGTTCACGTACTCGCCGAGGTTGTCGCGCACCTCGCCCAACTCGCCCTGGCAGGTGCCGGTGAAGGCGAGCGGGTAGAAGACCAGCAGCACGGTGCGTCTGCCCCGGAAGTCCGAGAGACGGACCTCCTGGTTGTTCTGGTCCTTGAGCACGAAGTCGGGTGCTTCGGCACCAACCTCGATGAGCATACGAACTCTCCTCGCGTCGAGTCGGGTGACGGCGTCAGCCTGCTACCCGGCGGTGGGCGGACCGTCGGGCGAGCGGAGCGGCGCTGGCTACTTCTTGGCCTTGGCCCCTCGGCGCAGCACCAGACGTGCGCCGCTCCAGTCCCGGCCGGCGTTGACCGTCGAGGTCTGCTGAAGGCCGGCGGTGGGCGCGGACTCCGCGACCTCGCTCGGCTCGACGTGCCCCTCGCGCCCCGCCTTCGGGGTGAGCAGCCACACGACGCCGTTGTCGGCCAGCGGGCCGAGGGCATCGACGAGCAGCTCGAAAAGGTCACCGTCGCCGTCCCGGTACCAGACCAGCACCGCGTCGACCACCTCGTCGGTGTCCTCGTCGACCAGATCTCCACAGCGGTCGGTCAGGGCGTCTCGGAGATCCTGGTCGACGTCGTCGTCGTACCCCATCTCCATGACGACCATCCCCGGTTCGATCCCGAACCGGTCCGCCAGGCTGCGTACCCCGTCGGCGGCCTGACCAGCGGTCGCGCTCACTGTCGCGTGCCTCCTCATCTCGTCCCTGCTCGCGGCGTCGGTGCGACGCCGTCAGGCAAAGTCCACACAGTTGTTGGTCTGCGCGCAAGTGGCGCACCGGGTGGAACGGAATTTACCGTGCCAGCAGCGTACGGGCACCGTCGGTAATGGCTTCCGCGGAGACCAGTACGTGACGTGCTGCCGGACCTAATGGTACAAACGAGTCAACTGCCGCCACTCGACGCGCGGCACCGACATATCCGGCGTCGACAAGCGCGGCGATCACGCCCTCGCCGACCCCGCCCGAGCGGCGCGTCTCGTCCACCACCAACACCCGGCCGGTCGCCGAGGACTCCCTGATGATGTCCGCCACCGGCAGCGGAGCCAGCCAACGCAGATCCACCACGCGGGTGCCCACCCCCTCCTCGGCGAGGACGGCAGCGGCCCGCAGCGACATCCGCACCCCGTTACCGAAGGTGATGATGGTGAGGTCGTCCGCCGAGCCGACCCGGTAGACCCGGGCCCGCCCGATCGGCACGTGCCCGGCCACCCACCCACCCGGCTCCGGATAGCCGGCCAGCCACTCCCCGTCACCATCCGTGTACAGGTCGCGGGTGTGGTAGAGCGCTATCGGTTCCAGGAACACGCAGACGCTGCCGTCCACCGCCGCGCTCGCCAGACAGGTCCGCAGCATGGGCGCGGCATCGTCCGGCCGCGCCGGCACCGCGACCACCAGACCGGGCACATCACGGAGTACGGCCACCGAGTTGTCGTTGTGGAAGTGCCCGCCAAACCCCTCCTGGTACGCCAGGCCCGCCACCCGCACCACCATCGGGTTGCGGAACGCCCCCTGCGAGAAGAACCGCATGGTGGCCGCCTCACCGCGCAACTGGTCCTCGGCGTTGTGCAGGTACGCCAGGTACTGGATCTCCGGCACCGGCAGCATCCCGGCCAGCCCGGCACCGAGACCCAGGCCGAGCACCGACGTCTCGTCGAGCAGGGTGTCGAAGACCCGGGCCGCCCCGAACCGGTCGCGCAGCCCCTTCGTCACCCCGTACACGCCGCCCTTGGCGGCCACGTCCTCACCGAAGAGCGCCATCTGCGGGTGGTCGAGCATCCCGTCGGCGAGTGCCGCGTTGATGCTCTGCGCCAGGGTCATCGGCCCGGCCAGCTCCGGCGGCTTGCCGCCGAACGCCTCCGCTCGGGCGCCCGCGCCCGGCCCGCTGGCCCGCGCCGCGGCGTCGGCCACCGCCCGCGCCACCCGCACCGGACGACGTGGGGCCAGCGCCGACACCACGTCGGCCGCGGACGCCAGCTTCGGCTCGCCCAGCACCTCCTCGGCCAGCCGGCGTACCTGCCAGCCGGTCTCGTCGTACCGGGCCAGCAGCTCCTCGCCGGTCGCCACACCCGCGTCGACCAGCAGCCGCGCGGTGGCGGCCACCGGGTCCCGGTCCAGGTCCTCCACCAGCTCGGCCGGGCTCCGGTACGCCGACTCCGCGTCCGCCCCGGCGTGCCCCATCAGCCGCACGGTGCGCAGGTGCAGCACAGCCGGCCGCCGGGTACGGCGTACCCAGGCCGCGGCCTCCGCCGCCACCTCGTACGTCCGCACCGGGTCGGCCCCGTCCACGCTGAAGTAGCGGATGCCCGGCTTGGCCCGCAGGGTCGCCTCGACCCAGCCCTCCGGTGAGCGGACGCTGATGCCCAGCCCGTTGTCCTCACAGACGAAGAGCACCGGGATCCGCAGCCCGGCGTGGTCGTACCACCCGGCGGTGTTGAAGGCGGCGGTGGCGCTGGCGTGGTTGACGGAGGCGTCGCCGAAGGAGCAGACCACTATGGCGTCCGGTGGCCAGGGGGCGTGCGTGGCGCCCGCGCCGCTGCCCACCCGCACGCCGGCCCCGGTACGCCGACCGGCGCTGTCCAGCCGGCGCAGCCGCTCCACAGCCAGTCCCATTCCGACCGCGCGGGGCAGGTGCGAGGCGATGGTCGAGGTGGTCGGCACGATGGCCAGGTCAGCCCGGCCGAACACCTTGTGCCGGCCCCCGGCGATCGGCTCAAGGCTTGACGCGACCATCCCGCGCAGCACGTCCCGGGCCGCGTCGACGTACGCCCCGAACCCGTTGCCGACCCCGACCGCCGGTGTCGATGCGCCGTCGACGGCAGGCTCCGATTCGGACAGATCGGCGTTCGGCTCGGGGCCACGTGTCGATGCGCCGTCGACTGTCGACCCACGTTCGGACCGCTCGGCGGCAACGGTCCGCGCTCGGTCGGCGTCCTGGTCAGGGTCGGCGGACCGGGGCGGGTCAACGGACGACTCGGAGTCGGCGGACCGGGGCGGGTCAACGGACGACTCGGAGTCGGCGGTCCGGGGCGGGTCAACGGACGACTCGGAGTCGGTGGCCAGCGTCGGGTCGGCGGCGACCTGGGCGGCGCGGAGGCAGTAGAAGGCGCCCGAGCGGTAGTGCAGCAGCGCCGGATCGGTGGGACGCAGCGCGGCGGCGACCGCGGCGTTGCCCTCGTGCCCGGCCGAACCGATGGTGTAGAAACCCTCCCCGAAGCTGCGCAACCAGCGGCCGGCCAGGTCGAGCTGCCGGCTGGTCACCTGCGCGTCGAACAGGTCCAGCACCTGTGCGCCGGTCAGCGGGGCGTCATCGGTGACCGGGTCGGCGGGGTCACGCCGCCGCTCGGCGGCAGGCAGCGCCGCCAGCGTCTCCCGGAACCGGTCGTCGAGATCTTGCGGGGTGGTCACGTCGGACAGCATTACCGACGGAAGCCCTGCTCGCCCAGTGGGACACGGCCGGCAGGGGTGCGCTCACTCCGGCCCGAAGGATTCCGGGCAGCCGCCGTCGGACACCTTCCAGACCAGGTCACGAAGGGTGCTCAGCTCCTCGTCGCTCAGCCCGGACAGGAGTCGGGAGTCGGACATCACCCCGATCACCCGGGCTCGCACGACGCGACCCTCCTCGGTCACCAGCAGCGTCTTCTGCCGCCGATCCCTCGGGTCGGTGCGGCGCTCGACCAACCCGGCCTGCTCCAGCTTGTCGACCAACACCGTCACGTTCGACCGGTCACAACCCAACTGACCGGCGAGATCCCGGGCCGGCAACGGGTGGTCCGGGTCCAACTCCCGCAGCGCCCGGGCCGCCGCCGGGGTGAGCCCCAAGTCGGCGAACGCGGAGCCCTGCCGGTGTCGCAGCGCGGCGGTGACGTGTGCCATCCGTCGCACCACATCGGCAGCGAGACCGGCCCGATCCGCCGGCCCGCCCACAGCGGAACCCACCTGCCGCGTCACGACCACATCGTACGCCGCACACCCGTCGCGGCAGCTCAGCGATCAGGTCCGGGGCGGGCCTGGCCGCCGGAGCTGCGCAGTTCCAACACACGACCGGACTGGCAACACCGGCCCGTCCCGACCTACGGGCGCCAAGCCCAGGTCCACGCCCCGCCGCCGGCCGCCACGGCTCTGCCATTGCCGTGTCCGGGAGGCGTCAGGCAGGCTGTCGGTGCCCACGTCGCCCTGCGCCGCCGGGCGATCGTCGTGACCCCGATGCCTCGCGACCGGCGAGAGTCGGCGGCGAGCACGAGGAGGTGCTGTGGCAGACAAAGCCTCTTTCGTCTCGGCGATCGCGGCGGCGCTCGCCGCGGTGCTGGCCGCGCTGAACATCTACTACTCAGGGCAGCGCGAGCGGGAACGCTGGGCGAGAGACGTGCTGGTCGACGTGCTCGTGACCTTCCTGGATTCGAGCTTCGACTCGTCCCGGGCGGTCCGGGACCACCTCGAAGGAACGGCGGCAGATGACGCCCCGGACTGGGTGGCACGGGTCGAGACCGCGCACCGGCAGAAGATGGCCGCTCTCACGAAGATCCGCCTCCTCGCGCCCGGGCGGGCCGTGGACGCTGCCGTCGGCCTACACGAAGCCGACTACCGCTTCGCCCGACTCGGGTCGGCGCACCCGATCCCGACCGCTGCCGAGATCAGCCTGGTTCACGAGGAGGTTTGGGCCGCGCGTCGGCAGTTCATCGCCGCCAGTCAACGAGCGGTCCGCCTGCGCTACCGGGACGCACCGACCCGCAGCCTGACCGGCATGCGGAGCCAGGGTCTGTTCCGCAGGCGGTAATCCGATCCGCCCGGCGTTCGACGTCCGACGAGGTCGACGCCCGACGTCCGCCGTCCGACGTTCGACGAGGTCGACGCCCGACGTTCGACGAGGTCGACTCTCAAGATCGCGCAACATCCTGGTTGTAGTGGCATCCGGCGAACCGCAGACCACTAAATCCAGGATCGAGCACGATCTTGGCTTGGCTTGGCTTGGCTTGGCTTGGCGGCGCGGGACGCGGGCGGCGCGGGACGCGGGACGCGGGCGGCGCGGGACGCGGGCGGCGCGGAGTTCGGGGCGGGCGTGGGAGGTGCGGGCGAGGTCAGGCGGGGAGGAAGGAGAAGCGGACCTGGCGGGTCGGGTTGTCGCCGTTGGTGTCGACGAGGCAGATCGACTGCCAGGTGCCGAGCGCCAGTCGACCGCCGAGCACCGGCAGCGTGGCGTACGGCGGGATGAACGCCGGCAGCACGTGGTCGCGGCCGTGGCCGGGCGAGCCGTGTCGGTGCCGCCAGCGGTCCTCGGTGGGGAGCAGGTCGTTCACGGCGCTGAGCAGGTCGTCGTCGGACCCCGACCCGGTCTCGATGATCGCCAGGCCGGCGGTGGCGTGCGGCACGAAGACGTGCAGCAGGCCGTCGCCCTCGCCCGAGACGAACTGCTGGGCCTCCGCGGTGATGTCCCGGACGGTCGGCCGGGACCCGGTCTGGACGGTGATCACGTCGCTGCGCATACGTCGCATTCTGCCGCAGGGTGGGGTCAGGAGCTGCCGCCACCGCCACCGGAGTCGCCGCCACCGGACCAGCCGCCGCCGGAGTCACCGCCGGACCAGCCGCCGCCGGAGTCACCGCTGGACCAGCCCCAGCCGGACCAGCCTCCCCCGGAGTCGCCGCTGCCGCCGGCCGGCTCCGTACCGTCGGAGCGGTCGTGGTCGCCGTCGCGCTGGTGGCCGACGTGCCCGCTCCCGGCGTCCCCGGCGGGCACCGGGTAGAAGCCGTACCCGGCGGCGTCCGAGTCCGGACGGCGGCGGCGGCGGCGGCCATCGTGGCCGTTCAGACGGGCTGCGCGGATCGCGTCGCGCAGCAGGCCCGCGCCGAGCACGGCCACCAGGGCGCCCAGGGCCACCAATCCGACCATCGGCAGGTTGCCGGAGGCGAGGCCGACAGCGCCAATGACCAGGCCAACCACCCCGACAACGATCATGCTCGCGGCGACCGCGACACGGCGTCCGTTCATGGCGGTAACGGTAGGAGTAGCGGTCAAACCGGTCGGGTTTCACCGGGTCGTCGCGCTAAGTTACTGGCGAGTACCTGTGTTCAGCATCGCGTCGGGGGGACCTAGACGTGACGACGGGTGCCACCAGGGGGCAGGATGGCGCTAGAGACCTATCCCACACACAACCGAGGGAACGCCTGTGGCTACGGAACGCAAGCGCCCGGTGATCAGCGACGGCCTACCGAGCCAGCTTCCGGACATCGACCCTGAAGAGACCAGCGAATGGGTCGAGTCGCTTGACGGTGTCATCGACGAACGCGGGGCCAAACGCGCCCGCTACGTCATGCTGCGCCTCCTGGAGCGCGCCCGTGAGCGCCAGGTCGGGGTTCCGCCCCTGACCACCACCGATTACATCAACACCATCCCGTCGGAGCGCGAGCCCTGGTTCCCGGGTGACGAGCACGTCGAGCGGAGGATCCGGGCGTACGTCCGGTGGAACGCCGCCATGCTGGTGCACCGGGCTCAGCGCCCGGAGATCGGCGTCGGCGGGCACATCTCCACCTTCGCCAGCTCGGCGTCGCTCTACGAGGTGGGCTTCAACCACTTCTTCCGGGGCAAGAACCACCCGGGCGGTGGCGACCAGATCTACTACCAGGGCCATGCCTCCCCCGGCATGTACGCGCGGGCGTTCCTGGAGGGGCGGCTCAGCGAGCACCAGCTCGACGGGTTCCGCCAGGAGCTGTCGCACCCCGGTGGTGGGCTGCCTTCGTACCCGCACCCTCGGCTGATGCCGGACTTCTGGGAGTTCCCCACCGTCTCGATGGGTCTCGGCGGTCTGAACGCGATCTACCAGGCCCGGTTCAACAGGTACCTGCAGCACCGCGGCATCAAGGACACCTCCCAGCAGCACGTCTGGGCGTTCCTCGGCGACGGCGAGATGGACGAGCCGGAGACGCTGGGCGCCATCGGCGTTGCCGCCCGCGAGGAGCTGGACAACCTCACCTTCGTGATCAACTGCAACCTGCAGCGGCTGGACGGCCCGGTGCGGGGCAACGGCAAGGTCATGCAGGAGCTGGAGGCGTTCTTCCGGGGTGCCGGCTGGAACGTGATCAAGGTTGTCTGGGGCCGTGAGTGGGACCCGCTGCTCGCCGCGGACACCGACGGCGCGTTGGTCAACCTGATGAACACCACCACCGACGGCGACTACCAGACCTACAAGGCGGAGTCGGGCGCGTACGTGCGGGAGCACTTCTTCGGCCGCGACGCCCGGACCCGCAAGATGGTCGAGCCGCTCAGCGACGACGAGATCTGGAACCTCAAGCGGGGTGGGCACGACTACCGCAAGCTCTACGCGGCCTACAAGGCGGCCACCGAGCACACCGGTCAGCCCACTGTCATCCTGGCGAAGACGATCAAGGGCTGGACGCTCGGCTCGCACTTCGAGGGCCGCAACGCTACCCACCAGATGAAGAAGCTGACGCTGGAGGATCTGAAGACCTTCCGCGACCGGCTCTACCTGGACATCCCGGACTCGGCGCTGGAGGACAACCCCTACCTGCCGCCGTACTTCCACCCGGGCGAGAAGTCCGACGAGATGGCGTACCTCAAGGAGCGGCGCGAGCAGCTCGGCGGGTACCTGCCGTCCCGGCGGACCAGCACGAAGCGGCTGGCCATCCCCGGCCCGGAGCGGTTCGCCGACATCAAGCGCGGCTCGGGCAAGCAGAAGGTGGCCACCACGCAGGCCTTCGTCCGTCTGCTCAAGGACGTGATGAAGGACAAGGAGTTCGGCAAGCGTTGGGTGCCGATCATCCCGGACGAGGCCCGCACCTTCGGTCTCGACTCGATCTTCCCGACCGCGAAGATCTACTCGCCGCACGGCCAGCGCTACACCTCGGTCGACCGCGAGCTGTTCCTGTCGTACAAGGAGTCGACGACCGGGCAGATCCTGCACGAGGGGATCAACGAGGCCGGTTCGGTGGCCTCGTTCACGGCGGCCGGCTCGGCGTACGCCACGCACGACGAGCCGATGATCCCGATGTACATCTTCTACTCGATGTTCGGGTTCCAGCGGACCGCCGACGGGCTGTGGGCCGCGGCCGACCAGATGGCCCGGGGCTTCCTGCTCGGCGCCACAGCGGGTCGGACCACGCTCAACGGTGAGGGCCTTCAGCACGAGGACGGGCACTCGCTGCTGATCGCCGCCACCAACCCGGCGGTGGTCGCGTACGACCCGGCGTTCGCGTACGAGATCGCGCACATCCTGGAGCAGGGTCTGCACCGGATGTACGGGGACGCGCAGGAGAACGTCTTCTACTACCTGACCGTCTACAACGAGCCGACGCTGCAGCCGGCCGAGCCGGCCGACGTGGACGTGGAGGGCCTGCTCAAGGGCATCTACCGCTACTCGCCGGCGCCGCAGGTCGACGGCCCGAAGGCCAACCTGCTCGCCTCGGGCACCGGGATGCAGTGGGCGCTCAAGGCCCAGCAGCTCCTCGCCCAGGACTGGGGGGTGGGCGCCAACGTCTGGTCGGTGACCTCCTGGACCGAGCTGCGCCGCGACGCGGTGGAGACCGAGGAGTACAACCTGCTCAACCCGGGCGCCGAGGCGAAGGTTCCGTACATCCAGCAGAAGCTGGCCGAGGCGGACGGGCCGAAGATCGCGGTCAGCGACTTCATGCGTGCGGTACCGGACCTGATCGCCCGCTGGGTACCCGGCGACTACACGTCGCTCGGCACCGACGGTTTCGGCATGTCGGACACCCGGCACGCGCTGCGCCGGCACTTCCACGTCGACGCGGAGTCGATCGTGGTGGCCACGCTGCGGCAGCTCGCCCGCAGCGGCGCGGTGGCGGCGACGGTGCCGGCCGAGGCCGCCAAGAAGTACGCGATCGACGACGTCAACGCCGCTCCGGTCGGCGAGACCGGCGGCGACAGCTAGACAGAGCACGACCCCAGAAGGGCCCGGCGCTGACGCGCCGGGCCCTTCTGGCTGGTTCCCCACACCCGTACCGGGTCGATCAAGGAGTTGTGGTGGTGGACGAAGGGGGCACATCACCGCGCACCAGGCACCACAAGTCCATGATCGATGCCTACAAGGGACGGGAGCGGCGGTGGTCCGGGGGCCCTGGCGGGGATCCGGACCACCGCCGTCGCGGGTGACGCCGGGAGGATGGGCGCTCGTCAGCCGACGGCGGCCAGGTCGGTGAGCCGGGCCAGCGAGTCCTCCAGGTCGGCGCCGACCCGACGCAGTCCGAGGCGCAGCATGGCCGCTTTGACCGGGCCGGCCGGCCAGCGGACCACTATGAGGCGCACGACGGTCCCGCCCTCCTCCTCGTCCCCGGTGAGCTGGACGTAGATCTCGGTGCGCGCCTCCGCACGAGCACCGGCACCCTTTGCCCGTTCCCGCCAGCCGATCAGCGTCGGCTCCTGGTAGGCGATCACCTCGGCCTCATGCGCCGAGCCGCGCCCCGCCTGGACGAGTTGTCGCCGCCCGAAGCCCTCTCCCGAGAGCACTTCGGCCGCTCGGACCCCGGCCAGCCAGGCCGGCAACTGCTCGGCCCGCTGCACGACATCCCAGACCACTTCAATTGGCGCCGCCACGTGCGCACTGCGTTCCACGAGGATCATTTCCGTCTTTCCTCCGGTGAGGACATCCCACGATATCGGCACTCTATGCGCTAAATCGGACTTACCTGGACGGGTTCGGAAAAAGACACGCCGATCAACCATTGCGCATTGCGTCAGGCCGGCCTATGGCGCATTCATCGAGAGCGCCCTAAAGTCCCGAGCACGTTTCACGTTGACCGGGAGGGCGCATGTCAACCGCACCAATGCCCCAGTTCCCCACCGGCTTCCGCTGGGGCGTCTCCACATCGGCCCACCAGATCGAGGGCGCCACCACTGCCGACGGCCGCGCTCCGTCCATCTGGGACACCTTCGCGCGCTCCCCCGGGCGGATCAGCGACGGCAGCAGCGGCGAGGTGGCCTGCGACCACTACCGCCGACACTCCGAGGACGTGGCGCTGCTGGCCGGCCTCGGCGTCACCGCGTACCGGTTCTCCATCGCCTGGCCCCGGGTCCAGCCCACCGGCGCCGGCCCGGCCAACCCGGCCGGCCTGGACTTCTACGACCGCCTGGTGGACGAGTTGCTGGCCGCCGGCGTCGACCCGGTGGCCACCCTCTACCACTGGGACCTGCCGCAACCCCTCGAAGACGCCGGCGGCTGGATGCACCGCGACACCGCCGCCCGCTTCGCCGAGTACGCCGAGAAGACGGCCGCCCGCCTCGGCGACCGGGTCCGGCTCTGGATCACCCTCAACGAGCCGTTCATCCACATGAGCCTCGGCTACGGCATGGGTGTGCACGCCCCCGGACGGATGCTGCTGTTCGACGCCTTCCCCGTTGCCCACCACCAACTGCTCGGGCACGGGCTCGCGGTCGCCGCGCTGCGGACCCACACCGCCAGCCCGGTGGCGATCGCCAACAACTACTCGCCGGTGCGGGTGCTCGGCGACCACGAAGCCGACCGGGCCGCCGGGGCGGCGTACGAGGCGCTGCACAACCGGCTCTTCACCGACCCGCTGCTCGGCCGCGGCTACCCGGAGCTGCCCGGCTTCGACCCGAGCGTCATCCACCCCGGCGACCTCGACACGATCGCCGCGCCGATCGACGTGCTCGGCGTGAACTACTACAACCCCACCGGGGTACGGGCTGCCGAGGAGGGCTCTCCCCTGCCGTTCGACCTCGTGCCGCTGGACGGCTACCCGCGCACCGCCTTCGACTGGCCGGTGGACCCCGACGGGCTACGCGAGCTGCTCGGCTGGCTGCGCGACACCTACGGCGACGCGCTGCCGCCCATCGAGATCACCGAGAGCGGCTGCGCGTACGACGACGCCCCCGACACCGACGGGCAGGTGGACGACCCGGAGCGGATCGCGTACCTCGACGGGCACCTGCGGGCCGTCCGAGCCGCCATCGACGACGGGGTGGACGTCCGCGGGTACTTCGTCTGGTCGCTGCTGGACAACTGGGAGTGGGCCGAGGGGTTCACCAAGCGCTTCGGTCTGGTGCACGTCGACTACGCCACCCAGACCCGTACGCCGAAGTCGTCGTACACCTGGTTGCGGGACGTGATCGCGGCCAGCCGGCCGGGGTCGGCGCGGTGACCACCCTCGACCCGACGCCGTCGTCGCTGCCGGCGGCGCTCGCCGAGCCGACGGTGCCGGTGCGGCGCGGCTGGATCGGTCTGATCTTCGCGGCCAACCTCGGCGTGTGGATGGCGTTCTTCACGCCCATCCAGGTGCTGCTGCCGCAACAGATCGAGCAGATCGCGCCCGGCGACAAGGAGAACATGCTGGCCGTGGTCACCGGCCTCGGCGCGCTGGCCGCGGTGCTGGCCAACCCCCTGGCGGGCGCGTTCTCCGACCGGACCTGCCTGCGGATCGCCGGCCGCGAGTTCGGTCGTCGGCACGTCTGGACGGCGGGCGGGGCGGTGCTCGGCGCGGCGGCCCTGGTGCTGCTGGCCCAGCAACGGACCATCCTCGGCGTCGCCCTCGGCTGGGTCGCCGCGCAGGTCTGCTTCAACGCGATGCTGGCCAGCCTCACCGCCGCCATCCCGGACCGGGTCCCGGTGCGCCAGCGCGGCGGGGTCTCCGGGTGGGTGGGCATCCCGCAGGCGCTCGGGTTGGTGCTCGGCGCGGTGCTGGTCACCGCCGTGGTCACCGGCAACGCCGCCGGCTACCTGGCCATCGCCGTGGCCATTCTGCTGCTGTCGCTGCCGTTCGCGCTGCTCACCCCCGACGAACCGCTGCCGCGTACCCATCGGCCGGCGATCCGGACGCGGGCGCTGCTGGCCTCGATGTGGATCAGCCCTCGCCGGCACCCGGATTTCGCCTGGGCCTGGATCACCCGGTTCCTGGTCCAGTTGGGCAACGCCCTGGGCACCCTCTACCTGCTGTACTTCCTCAGCGACGGGGTGCGCCACCCCGACCCTGAGGGCGGCCTGCTGGTGCTGATCCTGCTCTACACGCTCGGGATGATGCTGACCGCTGTGGTCGCCGGCCGGATGTCCGACCGTTCCGGTCGTCGCAAGATCTACGTGATCGTCTCCGGGCTGATCATGGCGGTGGCGGCGCTGCTGCTCGCTGTCGCGCCGGTCTGGCCGATGGCGATCGTCGCGGCGCTGCTGCTCGGCGCGGGCTACGGCGTCTACCTGTCGGTGGACGCCGCGTTGATCACCCAGGTGCTGCCCCGGGCCACCGACCGGGCCAAGGACCTGGGCGTCATCAACATCGCCAACTCGGCGCCGCAGGTGCTCGGCCCGGCGCTCTCCGCCCCGCTCGTGGTGTACCTGGGTGGCTATCCCACGCTCTACGCGGTCACCGCCGTGGTCACCCTGCTCGGCAGCGCGCTGGTCGTCAAGATCCGCTCGGTCCCGTGAGCCAGGGGCTTTGACGCACGCCCTGGGGGGCCGTGGCGGAAAGCAGTCGCGTACCGCCGTAGGCTGGGGGACGTGACAGTACGTGTGCGCTTCGCCCCTTCCCCGACCGGCATGTTCCACGTCGGCGGCGCCCGCTCGGCGCTGCAGAACTGGATTTACGCCAAGCAGCAGGGCGGCGTGTTCGTGCTGCGCATCGAGGACACCGACGCGGCGCGCAACAAGCCCGAGTGGACCGAGGGCATCCTCTCCGCGCTGGACTGGATCGGGATCTCCCGGGGCAGCTACGAGGGCCCGTACTTCCAGTCGGCGAACGCCGGCGAGCACCGGGCTGCCGCCGCGCGCCTGTTTGAGTCCGGCCGCGCCTACTACTGCGACTGCACCCGCGAGGACGTGCAGGCCCGCACCGGCTCGCAGTACCAGGGCTACGACGGCTACCACCGCGACCGTGGCCTCGGCCCCGGCCCGGGGCACGCGCTGCGCTTCCGTACGCCCGACGAGGGCGCGACGGTGGTGGTCGACCTGATCCGTGGTGAGCCCACGTTCGAGAACAAGCTCATCGAGGACTTCGTCATCGCCAGGGGCGACGGCTCACCCGTCTTCCTGCTGGCCAACGTCGTCGACGACATGACCATGGGGATCACGCACGTGATCCGGGCCGAGGAGCACCTGCCCAACACTCCCAAGCAGCAACTGCTGTGGGAGGCCCTCGGGGTCAAGCCGCCGATCTGGGCGCACGTGCCGGTGGTGGTCAACGAGAAGCGGCAGAAGCTCTCCAAGCGCCGGGACAAGGTCGCCCTGGAGGCGTACCGCGACGAGGGTTACCTCGCCGGCGCGATGCGCAACTACCTCATGCTGCTCGGCTGGGCCCCCTCCGGCGACCGGGAGATCGTTCCCTGGTCGGTCATCGAGGACGAGTTCCGGCTGGACGAGGTCAATCTCTCCTCGGCGTTCTTCGACGAGAAGAAGTTGCGCGCGTTCAACGGCGAGTACATTCGTGCGCTGCCGGTGGCCGAGTTCATCGACGCCTGCCAGCCGTGGCTGACCGGCACCGGGACCATCGCGCCGCCGCCGTGGCAGCCGGAGGAGTTCGACGCCGACGCGTTCGCCGCCGTGGCGCCGCTGGCTCAGACGCGGATCGCGGTGCTCAGCGAGATCGTGCCGAACGTCGACTTCCTCTTCCTGGCCTCACCGCTGATCGACGAGGCCGCCTGGACCAAGACGATGAAGGACGGCTCCGCCGAGCTGCTGGACGACGCCGTCGCGGCGTTCGAGGCGCTGGAGTCCTGGGACGCCGAGTCGTTGAAGTCGACGCTGGAGGCGGTCGGCGCCGAGCGGGGCCTCAAGCTCGGCAAGACGCAGGCGCCGGTGCGGGTAGCCGTCACCGGCCGCACCGTGGGTCTGCCGCTGTTCGAGTCGCTGGAGGTGCTCGGTCGCGAGCGCACCCTGACCCGGATCCGCGCCGCCCGCCTGCGCCTGGTCTGACCCACCACCCCTCCGCCGATCTTGCGGTTTCGGTTGTCGACATGAGTGGGATGCCCCTTGTGTCGGGACAGTAAGCGCAAGATCGCGGAGCAGGGCCAGCCCGGTGGTCACCGGGCTCCGCGTCGGCGGCGGAACACGAGGCCGGCCGCGAGGGCGGCGAGCAGCACCAGGCCGCCGAGCGCCCAGAGCCACCAGCGACTGCCCGAATCGGACCGCTCCGACGCCGCCGGCACAGTGGAGGCCGTCGAGCTGCCGGGGGTCGCCGACGCGGGGCCGGCGGAGGGTGCGCCCTCGGCCGACGCGGCAGCCGAGGGCGAGCCCGCCGGGTTGGTGCTGGCGGCGGCCGACGGCGAGGCGGACGGGTCGGCGGCGGTGCCGGCGGTAAGGGTGAACCGCACCTCGCCCTTCACCGGGTGCCCATCGGACGAGGCGAGCTGGTAGCCGACGATGTAGAGCCCGGCGGCGGCCGGCTTGAACGGCACCCGCACCCGACTGCCGTCGAAGGCGGGAGTCCCGCCAGCGACCACATTGTCCGGTCCGGTTATTGTGATCTTCGTCGTAGTCGGCGACGGCTTGGCGAGGAACCGCAGCTCGACCCGGGCTGGTGCCGACGCCACGCGGGCGCCGTCGCGCGGGTTGCTGCCGGTCAGCTGGTTGTGGGCGGCAGCCGGAGTCGCCGGCGCCAGAAACGACACACCGAACGCCACGCCGAACAGCACTGGCATGACCCGCACCGTACGTGTAACCCTGCCCCCCATGAACCCCTCCGTAAGGGTACGATCCGCCCGCTGATCAAACGGCTCCTCATTAGTCGAGCAGAGATCGCAGATAGTTCCAATTACTGTTCTGAAAGCTGCAACTCATCGACGTTCTGCGGAGTCTGTAGGAGTGGACGCGACCATCCGGTCGATGCCGCACCGGCAGATCGGTCCAGACGTCACGACGAAGCCATCCATCGAACGGGGCGAGGAGGCGGGATGCTCCGACACATGAGGCGCTTGGTCGCCGCGTTGGCGGGCACGCTGGCGGTGGCACTGCTGGCGCTTGGCACCGCCGGCTCGGCCTCGGCGGCGCCGAAGCCGGCACCCGCCGGAGTGGACATCACCGGCACCGGGCTGTCCGCGCCGCTGCGATTGCACGCGGACAAGGAGCCCGCCCTCGTGGGCGCGGTCATCGACCAGGTCAACTTCCTCGCCCGCACCGGCATGCCGACCGGTCCGAAGGCAGCCAACCTCGGTCCGAAATACACCGTCGTGGTGCTCGCCGGCGAGACGCCGAAGCAGACCTACGACCTCTATCCCAAGGCGATCGGCGGCCCCCGCGTCTTCCGGCCGGCGAAGCAGCCGGACGGTCGCAAGACCAGCGCCGGCTGGTTCCTGGGTCGGCTCAGCATGTCCGAGACACTGCGCACCGCCGGTGTGCCGCTGGAGCGGCAGTTCGACACGGTCAGCGGCGGCGCGGGCGGTGGCGAGCGAGTCCTCCCGGAGGACACGCTCGACCCGGCGAAGGACCTCGACGAGGCGCTCGGCGACCTGCAACACCTGCTGCTGCTCAACGTCGGCGTGATGCTGACCATCACTGTCGGCCTCGCCGGGATCGCCCTGCTGATCCGCCGCCGCACGCGCTGAACTGACGTACTCGCTGAACTGACGTCGACGTACTCGCCGATCAGCGAGTACGTCGGCGGTGCTCAGCACCAGCGGCGCGGTGGGCGCTCCCGGCGGATGGCCCTCGGCCGCGGTCGGACCGCGCCGTGCCGATGTGCCCCGGCCCAGCCGGGAAGTTCGCTGAGGCAACCAGCGGGAACGTCCGAGTCGGGCTCGGCGAGGCCGGTGGGCTCGGCAGAGCGCTGACGCGGCAGCACGGGCTCGTCATCGACGCGCCCGTGCAGTGGCTCCACCGGGTGCGATGGTGCGCCACCGACCGGCCGGCGGTGCTTGCCAGCCGCCTGCGGGTCGTGGTGCCCCGGCCGGCAGGGCTCGCCCTGGGCGCAGCCGTGCTCGGCCTCCCCGTGCGCCATCCCCGGTCTCCTCACGCTCGCCTCACCCTCGGATGCTCTCCCCGAGGTGCCCTGTCACCGTACTGGCCGGGACCGACGGGCCGCGCGCAGCGTACCCGGGGTCCGGACCGGCCGGTCCTGCTAGACGCCGCTTGAGCGCGGGAGCCGGTTACGCAGTTCACAGCTTCTTCTGGCGCCGTTCACCAGGGGCGTCACGGCCGCGGGCGCTCCGACGGTCGGTAAGGGTCCGCATACCCCTTTCGGCGCATGGCGGTGCGGTCGAGGTCCTCCCTCGGTGGGAGTTCGACGGGCGACGGCTGTGGTGGGATCGGAGCATGCGTGCGCCACCGTGGCTCGACTCTGGCACCCTCGGCCGCGACCTCGTGCTGGCCTGCGCGTCACTGGCCGGTGGCCTGGTGCTGCACGCCCTGGGTTGGCAACCACAGGTCCGTCCGGACGCGAACGTGCCGTCGGCGTTGTTCCTGCCGCCGCTGGTGGCGGTCTGCGTCGCCGTCGGCCTACGGCGGGTCGCACCACGCGCCAGCCTGGCCGTGGGGACCGGCGCGCTGGTGGTCGACACGGCGCTGGGCAGTTCGCTGGGCACGGTCCTGGTCTACACCCAGGTGCTCTACGACGCCTGCGTGTACGGCCCGCCCCGGCTGTGGCGGTGGTTGCTGCGGATCACCGTGGCGCTGAGCCTGCTCGGGGTGGTCGTTGGCGTGCTCGGGTACGGCCAGTGGCGCGGCGCGGCGCTCGGGGTGCTGGTGGTGCTCGCCGGGCTGCTGCCGGTCCTGACCGGCATCAGTGTGCGGCAGTACCGCGATCAGGCCGCCGCCGAGCGGGCGCGGGCCGAACAGACCGCCCGGCTGGTCGAGTTGGACCGTCGGCAGGCGGTCAGCGCCGAACGGGCCCGGATGGCCCGGGAGCTGCACGACGTGGTCGCGAACCACCTCAGCGCGGTGGCCATCCACGCCACCGCCGTGCTCTCCGTGCCCGGCTTGGATCGCGGTCAGGTGGAGTCGGCGTTGCGGGTGATCAGGGAGAGCAGCGTGCAGGGCCTCGCCGAGATGCGTCAGATGATCGAGGTGTTGCGCGAGCCCGGGACCAGCGCCGACCCGGCCACGCCGGAGGTGGTCACCGCGCGGCTGGCCGAGGCGGACGGACTGGTCGACCGGGCCCGGGCGGCCGGCCTCGCGGTGCGGGTCCGAACCGATGGCACGCCGGGCGCGTTGCCGGTGGGGGTGGACCTCGCCGCGTACCGGATCGTGCAGGAGTCGCTGACGAACGCGCTCAAGCACGGTACGGGTGAGGCGGAGCTGACGATCGCGTACCGGCCGGCCGAGGTGGTGCTGACCGTGGAGAACCCGGTGCGCTGGAGCGGGGCCGGGTTGCCGGGCGCCGGGGCCGGGCTGATCGGCATGCGGGAGCGAGCCACACTGCTGGCCGGCCGGTTCACCGCCGGACCGCACGACGGCCGTTGGCAGGTGCGGGCGGCCCTGCCCACCGGGGAGGGCGGGTGACCGGGCCGGCGGGGCCACCGGACGACGCGGGCCCGGCGACGGTTCGGGTGGTGCTCGCCGACGACCAGCCGGCGGTACGGGCCGGACTGGCGATGATCCTGAACGGCTCGGCGGGCGTCGAGGTGGTCGGCGAGGCGGCCGACGGGGACGCCGCGGTGCGCCTGTGCCGGGAGTTGCGCCCCGACGTGGCGGTGCTGGATGTGCGGATGCCGCGCCGGGACGGGATCTCCGCGACCCGGGCGATCGTCAGCGACGGGCTCGCCGACGTGCTGGTGCTCACCACCTTCGACCTCGACGAGTACGTCTTCGGGGCGTTGCGGGCCGGCGCGGCCGGGTTCCTGCTCAAGGACACCGACGCCGACGGCCTGGTCAGCGCGGTGCGGACGGTGGCGCGGGGTGACGGCTTCATCGCACCCACTGTGACCCGCCGGTTGATCACCGCGTTCGCGGCCACCGCGCCGGGCGCGTCGGCGGACGCCCGGGCCGCGCTGGGCACCCTCACTCCGCGTGAGCGCGACGTGCTGGCCTGCCTCGGGTTGGGCCTGTCCAACCAGCAGATCGCCGATCGACTGGTGCTGGCGGAGAGCACCACCAAGACTCATGTGAGCCGGATCCTGGCCAAGCTGGACCTGCGCAGCCGGGTGCAGGCCGCGATCCTGGCCCAGGAGGTGGGCCTGCCCGCTCCCCCGCAGCCGTGAGACGGGCCCGCTGGGCGCGCCGACAGTGGTCGGCGGACCGGTGCCGGCGTGGTTGGCCTGCTCACGACGTGTCAGGCTAGGGCGGTGAGCACGCCGGGCGGTGGGGAGCTGTCGGCCACGCTGCGCCGGATCGAACGATCGGCGGGGGCGTTGGCCACCTCCAGCGTGGCCCGGATGGACGAGACGCTCCCCTGGTTCCGGGCACTGCCGGCCGACCAGCGCTCCTGGGTGATGCTGGTGGCCCAGGCGGGCGCGAGGTCGCTGGTGCAGTGGCTGCGCGACGGCGGCGGAACGGCGGACAGCACCCAGGAGGTCTCGGACGAGGTCTTCGCCGCCGCCCCGCAGGCGCTGGCCCGGTCGATCACCCTCCAGCAGACCGTGGCGTTGATCAAGGTGACGATCGACGTGGTCGAGGAGCAGGTGGCGCATCTGGCCGCCGAGGGTGAGGAGCAGCAGCTACGCGAGGCGGTGCTGCGCTTCTCCCGGGAGATCGCGTTCTCCGCCGCCCGGGTGTACGCGCGGGCCGCCGAGTCGCGCGGCGCCTGGGACGCCCGGTTGCAGGCGCTGCTTGTCGACGCGCTGTTGCGCGGTGACTCGCCGGACGTCCTGGCCAGTCGGGCCGCCGCGCTCGGCTGGGCGGACGCGCCGCCGGTGGCGGTGGCTGTCGGTCGGTCGCCCGGCGGTGAGGTCTCGGCGGTGCTGCACGTGGTCTACCGGCAGGCCCGCCGGATCGGCGTGGAGGTGATCGGCGGCGTCCACGGCGACCGGCTGGTCATCGTGCTGGGCGGCGCGCCTGACCCGCTGACCGCCACCGCGAAGCTGCTGAGCGCGTTCGGGGACGGCCCGGTGGTGGTCGGTCCCGCCGTACCGAGCCTCGACGAGGCGACCGAGTCGGCGCGGGCCGCGCTGTCCGGCTTTCGGGCCGCACCGGCCTGGCCGAGCGCGCCCCGGCCGGTGCCGGCCGCCGACCTGCTGCCGGAGCGGGCCCTCGCCGGCGACGCCGAGGCCCGTCGGCGGCTGCGTCACGATGTGTACGCGACGCTGGTGCGTGCCGGTGGGGAACTGCTGGCGACCCTGGACGCCTTCCTGGCCGCCGGTGGCACGCTGGAGAGCGCGGCCCGGGCGCTGTTCGTGCACCCGAACACTGTCCGCTACCGGTTGCGGCGGATCGCCGAGGTGACCGGGTTCTCGCCACTGTCGCCGCGCGACGCGTTCGCCCTCCAGGTCGCGCTGACAGTGGGTCGGTTGGATCCGGTCGCCCCGCTGGCCTCGGCGGTCCCGACTCAGACAATGACCCCGGCTACCCGGAAATCCGCCCAAACAGAGGATGATCCCCGCCGATCTTTGTAGGAAACCTCTAAAGGTCCTAGTGTGGTTTGGTCGAAGGCGGCACCGCGTTACCCGCCTTTATCCGGGAGAGTCATAGACGTGCTCGCCGTACTTAGTCCCGGCCAGGGTTCTCAGAAACCCGGCTTCCTGACCCCCTGGCTCGACCTGACCGGCACCGAGGCGCGGCTGCGCCACTGGTCGGCGCTGGCCGGGGTCGACCTGCTGCACCTGGGCACCGACGCCGACGCCGACGAGATCAAGGACACCGCCCGCACCCAGCCGTTGCTGGTCGCCGCGGCGTTGCTCGCGGCCGAGCACCTGCCGCTCGACGGCGTCGCACTCACCGCCGGCCACAGCGTCGGCGAGTTGGGTGCCGCCGCCCTGGCCGGTGTGCTCTCGGCCGACGCCGCGATCACACTGGCCGGCGTTCGCGGCCGGGAGATGGCCGCCGCGTGCGCGCTTGAGCCGACCGGAATGGCCGCGGTGCTCGGTGGTGACCCCGACGAGGTGATCGCCGCGATCGAGGCGAACGGGCTCTACCCGGCCAACCGCAACGGCGCCGGGCAGATCGTCGCCGCGGGCGCCCTGGACGGGCTGGACAAGCTCGCCGCCGCGCCGCCCGCCCGGACCCGGATCATCCGACTCCAGGTGGCCGGCGCGTTCCACACCCCGTACATGGCTCCGGCCGAGACCGCGCTCGCCGCGGAGGCCGCCGGGATCACCCCCGCCGACCCGGCCCGGACCCTGCTGTCGAACCTCGACGGCACCGCTGTCGACAACGGCGCGGCAATGGTGCAGCGCCTCGTTCGTCAGGTCACCGCGCCGGTGCGCTGGGACCTGTGCATGCGGACGCTGGCCGACCTCGGGGTCACCGGCGTGATCGAGCTGCCCCCGGCCGGCACCCTCGCCGGCCTGGTCAAGCGGGAACTCAAGGGCGACGGCGCCCCGGAGATCGTCACCCTCAACACCCCGGACGACCTGCCGGCCGCACGGGACCTGATCGCCCGTATCGGAGGTCGTTCATGACTGGCAGTCGCATCGTCTCGATGGGGCACTACCAGCCTTCCCGGGTGGTGACCAACGACGACATCGCCCAGCTCGTCGACACGAACGACGAGTGGATTCGCGACCGGGTCGGCATCGTCAGCCGGCGGATCGCCGACAGTGAGACGGTCGCCGACATGGCCGCCGCGGCTGCCGGCAAGGCGCTGGCCAACTCGGGCCTGACCGCCGCCGACATCGACCTGGTAGTGGTCGCCACCTGCTCCTCCATCGACCGCAGCCCCAACGTGGCCTGCCGGGTCGCCGGCAAGCTGGGCATCACCGCGCCGGGCGCGTTCGACCTCAACACCGCCTGCTCGGGCTTCGCGTACGCGCTGGGCACCGTCGACCACGCCATCCGGGCCGGGGCGTCGCGCAACGCGATCGTCATCGGCGCGGAGAAGCTGTCCGACTTCACCGACTGGACCGACCGCTCCACCTGCATCATCTTCGCGGACGGAGCCGGTGCCGCGGTGGTCTCCGCCACCGCCGACGACGAGCCGACCGGAATCGGCCCGGTCGTCTGGGGTTCGGTGCCGGACAAGAGCGACGCGGTCCGCATCGAGGGTTGGCGCCCGTACATCCAGCAGGAGGGGCAGGCGGTGTTCCGCTGGGCCACCACAGCGATCGCGCCGCTCGCGCTCCAGGCCTGCGAGCGGGCCGGGGTCGACCCGTCGGAGCTGGCCGCGTTCGTGCCGCACCAGGCCAACGCCCGGATCATCGACGGCATCGCCAAGCGACTCAACATCCCCGACGCGATCATCGCGAAGGACATCGTCGAGTCCGGCAACACCTCCGCGGCGAGCGTGCCGCTGGCCCTGTCCAAGCTCGTCGAGCGCCGGGAGGTGCCCTCCGGCGCACCGGTGCTGCTGTTCGGCTTCGGCGGTGGCCTGACCTATGCCGGTCAGGTCGTCCGCTGCCCCTGATGACCCCCTCGGGCGCGTACGCGTCCAGGAGTGGCGGTCGGCGACGCCGGCCGCCGGAGAACCCCGATGAAAGGAACCAACCGCAATGACCCGTGACGAGATCACCACCGGCCTCGCCGAGATCCTCGAAGAGGTTGCCGGGGTGAACCCGGACGACGTGGCCGAGGGGAAGTCCTTCACCGACGACCTCGACGTCGACTCGCTCTCCATGGTTGAGGTAGTGGTCGCGGCCGAGGAGAAGTTCGGCGTCAAGATCCCGGACAACGAGGTGCAGAACCTCAAGACCGTCGGCGACGCAGTCAGCTACATCGCGGCGCAGTCCTGATCATGAGTCGTCCAGACGTCGTCGTCACCGGGCTCGGCGCGACGACCCCGCTTGGCGGGGACGTCGCGTCGACCTGGGACGCAATGCTCGCCGGCCGCTCCGGGGTGAGTGCCCTCACCCAGGAGTGGGCCGAGCAACTGCCGGTCCGGATCGCCGCCCAGTTGGCGGTGGAGCCGTCCGAGGTGCTGGACCGGGTCCGCCTGCGCCGCCTGGACCGTTCCGAGGCGATCGCGATCATCGCGGCGCAGCAGGCCTGGGCGGACGCCGGCCTCGCCGGTTCCGACCTGGACGGGGAGCGGTTGGCCGTCAGCGTCGGCTCCGGCATCGGCGGTGCCACCACTCTGCTCGCCCAGGACGACATCCTGGAGGCGTCCGGGCCACGGCGGGTCTCCCCGCACACCATCCCGATGCTGATGCCGAACGGTCCGGCCGCCTGGGTCGGGCTGGAGTTGGGTGCCAAGGCCGGCGTGCACTCGGTGGCCAGCGCCTGCGCCACCGGCGCCGAGGCGATCGCCCTCGGCCTGGACATCATCCGCTCCGGCCGGGCCGACGTGGTGGTGGCCGGCGGCACCGAGGCGGTCATCCACCCCCTGCCGATCGCCGGATTCAGCTCGATGCGGGCCATGTCGACCCGCAACGACGACCCGGAGCGGGCCTCCCGCCCGTGGGACCGGGGCCGGGACGGCTTCGTCCTCGGCGAGGGCGCCGGCATCGTGGTGCTGGAGCGGGCCGAGCACGCCGCGGCCCGGGGCGCCCGGGTGTACGCGCGCCTCGCCGGCGCCGGCATCACCTCCGACGCGTACGACATCGTGCAGCCGCACGCCGAGGGCGAGGGCGCCATCCGGGCCATCGCCAAGGCGATCGCCGACGCGGACGTGGCGAAGCGGGACATCGTGCACGTCAACGCGCACGCCACGTCGACCCCGGTCGGGGACATGCTGGAGATCGGTGGGCTGCACAAGGCGCTCGGCGACCACCCGGTGCTGTCCGCGACGAAGTCGATGACCGGTCACCTGCTCGGTGCGGCCGGCGCGCTGGAGTCGATCGCCACCATCCTGGCGATCCGCGACAGTGTCGTCCCTCCGACGATCAACCTCGACGACCCGGAGCCAGGCCTCACCCTGGATGTCGCCGCGCACAAGGCCCGCCACATGGAGATCCCGGCCGCGTTGAACAACGCGTTCGGCTTCGGCGGCCACAACGTGGCTCTCGTCTTCGCCCGCCCCTGAGATCCTGCGAAAGGGCCCCTCCTCGTCGAGAGGAGGGGCCCTTATCGTCGTTCAGCCTCGGTTGCGGGGGTGCTGTTTGGCGGTGCGCTCGTTGCCGTGGCGGTAGTTGCCGGTCCAGCGGGCCATCACCAACTGCGGGTCGTCGTCGACCTCGGCCAGGAACTCCGCGGCCCGAGCGCCGCGCAGCGTGCCGGCGACCCGGCCGTGGTGGGTGATCACCACAGTGCCGTCCGCCCGTTGCACGTGCCGGAATCCTGCTGCCGCTCCCATGGGGTGAGGCTGTCAGACCGACCGGGCGGGGGCGACCCGATTTCCGTCGTGCGGGGCGCACGATCCCGATTGACGTCGAGAGACCGCACGGCTTAGATGGGCCGACTGAAGATCGACTGACGGGGATCACCAATATGGACGTTCGTACCCGCGTCGCCGTGTCGGCGGCGCTGACCCTCGGCCTGCTGGCCGGCTGCGGCGACGACGCCGGCGCTCCGGCCGGGCCCGCGGCCGGCAGCCCGGCACCACAGGCCGCTGGCGAGCCCTGGTACGACGAGGTGGCCCCGGCGTCACCCGGCGGCACGGCCGGCGGCACCGGTTCCCCCTGCCCGGTACCGGTGACGTTTCCGCTGGCCGACGGGTGGACGGCGAAGGCGATCGAGCCGCCCAAGGGCGAGCTGGCCGAGTTGGTCGGCGAGGCGCTCACCAAGCGCGGCGGCACCACCGTCCGCTGCGAGGTCGACGGCCGGCCGGCCGGCGGCGGATTCCTGCGGATCTGGGCGGCGGACTCACCGACTGTCACGCCGCGCGCCGCGTTGGAGAGTTTCGCCGCCGGAGCCGGCGAGACGGTCGCCGGCCAACAGTTCCGCGACCTCCGCGCCGGCGGCTTCGACGCCACCGAGATGACCTGGCTCGCCACCAACCCGCTGGTCGAGGAGGAGGATCAGTCGCGGAACTGGGCGCTGGCCGTCCAGTCGGCGGGGCAGACCCTCGTCTTCGCGGTCAACGAGGGGCTGATCACCGAACGGACCGACGTGCTGCCGGCGTACCGGCTCGCGGTGCGGGGGCTCGCGAAGGGCGAGTGAGGTGGGCGTTGACCGGGCCGTGCCGGACGGTCAGGTACCGCAGGTCGTGGCGGGCAGTCCGGGGACGGTCACCGGGGACCGGCCGCCCGGCCGGGCCTTGCCGGCGAGCACGGCGGCCAGGCCGGTCATCGACGCCCGGCTGGACGAGTAGGTCGCCAGCAGCGTCGGTGACTTCGCGTCGGCCAGCACGTACGGGGTGTCCATGGCGACGGTCACCGCCGCGTCGGGGCTCAGGTCCTTGGCGCCGTCGCCGTAGCCCACCAGGTGCACGATCGTGCCGCCGCTGGGCTTGACCTGCACCCCGGCGGCGGTCAGCGCGGCGGTGAGCGTGGCCCGGGTGCCGTCCCGACCGCCGGACGAGGTGACGGTGACCGGTCCGCGTACCGCTCCGCCGCAGGCGCCCTTCAGCACGGTGACGGCGGCGGCTGCCAGCGCGTCGGCCGCCGCCCGGTGCGCCGGGGTGTTGAGCGTGGACATCTGCGCCGCCGGCAGCTCCGCGAGCTGGAACTTCATGGTCAGCACCCGGGTGACCGCCTCGACCAGCCGGGTCCGGGGCAGGGATCCTCCGCGCAGCGCGGCGAGCAGCCCGTCGTACGCCTGACCGACGTTCGGGGTCATCAGGATGAGGTCGTTACCGGCGTTGAGCGCCCGGACCGCGGCCTCGCCGGGGGCCCAGCGCATCGCGGGCGGCATGTTCATCCCGTCGGTGATCACCACGCCCTTGAAGCCGAGTTGGCCGCGCAGCACGTCGGTGAGCAGCTTGTGCGAGAACGTCGCCGGGGTTCCCGGGTCGATCGCGCGCGCGTCCAGGTGACCGGACATCACTGCCATCGCCCCCGCGTCCATCCCGGCGGTGAACGGCGGCCACGCGCCGCTCTGCAACGCCGCGGCGGACTGGGTGAGCACCGGAAGGTCCTGGTGCGAGTCGTCGGCGCTGTGGCCGTGCCCGGGGAAGTGCTTCAGGGTGGCCGCGACCCCGACCGCCTGGAGGCCGCGGACCGCGCCGCCCACCTGCGCGGCGGCCTGCTTCGGGTCGGCGCCGTACGACCGGGAGCCGATCACGGTGCTGCGGGTGGCCAGCACGTCGGCCACCGGGGCGAAGTCGATGTTGATGCCCATCGCGGCCAACTCGGTGCCGGCGGCCCGCCAGGCCGCCTCGGTGAGCTTCGGGTCACCGGCCGCGCCAGCCGCGAGGGCGCTGGGCAGCACTGTGACCCCGTCGCTCACACGGGTGACGACGCCGTACTCCTGGTCGGTGCCGATGAGCAGCGGCGCCGAACCGGCGGCGAGCCGACCGCCGGCGGTCCGCAGCCCGGCGGTGAGCTCGTGCACCTGCTTGGGGTTGTCGACGTTGGTGGTCTCCTGGTTGCCCTTGGTCGGGTCGTCGGCGCTGAAGCCGACCAGGATCAGGCCACCCAGTCGGTACTTGGCGATCATGTCGGCGGGGGTGTCCACCCCGGCCAGGGCCTGGTTACCGGCCGCCGAGCCGGCGGAGACCTTCGTCGCCGAGTCGCCGTAGGCGTACGGCATCAGCACCTGGCCGACGAGGTCTTCGTCGGCCAGCGTCGCCACCAGCGCGGCGGCGCGGCTGGCGGGGTCGCCGGCCGGCGGCGCGGCCGGGACGCTCGGGCCCGCGGACGTGCCGGCCGGGCTGGGCGTCGGCGTGGGGCGCTCCGGGTCACCGGAGCAGCCGGAGGCGAGCAGGGCGGTCAGGGCTGCGACAGCGACACTGGCGCGCCACGGGCGATTCGACACGCCGCCCATCCCACCAGCTTCTCCCTTATCGGGGCAACTTGACCTTACCGGTCGTCGCCGCTGCGACGGCGTCCGGCCAGCGGCCCGCCGGCCGGGTCAGCCGACCCGAGTGAGCAAGGTCACCGGGGCTCCGTCGCCGGCGTACCGGTAGGGCTCCAGGTCAGCGTCCCATGCCGTGCCGAGCGCCTTGTCGAGGGCGTGCGCCAGCGCCTCGGGGGCCCGGGAGGCGGCCATCAGCGCTCGAAGGCGGTCCTCGCCGAGCTGAATGTCGCCGGCCACGCCGACCGTTGCCCGGAACAGGCCACGGGCTGGCACATACATGAAGCGCTCACCGTCGGCGCCGGGACTCGGCTCCTCGGTGACCTCGAAACGGATCATGGGCCACTGCCGTAGGGCAGCAGCCAGCTCGGCGCCCGTCCCAGGACGACCGGTCCACCCGCACTCGGCCCGGCGTGCGCCGGGGTCGACGGGCTGAGCCGTCCACTGCAGGTTGACCGGCGCGGCTAGGACGCGCGCGATCGCCCACTCGACGTGTGAGCACACGGCGAGCGGGGTCGAATGGACGTATACGACGCCACGCGTTGGCACGGTGACCTCCCGGAGAGCGAGGTGCGTCTTCCCCTACGACCTCGTCCACCCAGGTGGCTGCTGCAACACATGATGACTCCTGTGACGCATGGTGCGCCAGAGAATCGGAAAAAACGCCGGGTGGAATAGCCGGACGGGTGGTCGCCGTTGCCTCTCAGGACACCGCGACGACCAGCATGATGTCGTGGTCCTGTACAGTTCCACCGGCGGCTTATGCCGCGTTACACCTTCGCGGGTCGAGTCACGTACGACCCGCACACAGCCCCCGGACGTCCAGTCCTCCCGTACGTCTTGCAAGGAGTACCTCCGTGGCGAGCAACACCTCTAAGACCGCGCGCGCGTCCGTCCGGGCCGGCCAGGCTGGCCAGGGTGGCGCCCTCAGCGTGCTGGGCGAGTTCAAGTACCTCATCCCGCTCAACGGCGGCAAGCACGCCTACGTGCGGAACCTGACCAACGGCAAGACCGCGCACCTGCGCACGGACTCCGACGCCTTCGTCGAGGAGATCCGCGTTCTGGCCGCCGCCGGCCACGCCGCCAAGATCCGGGCGGAGATCAACAACCTGGCTGCCACCCACCCGGGTGACGGCTGGGAGGCCACCGAGAAGCGCCTGGTCGCGGCCGGCGTCTTCGAGGGCTGAGCCCTCCCCCACGCACCACCGAAACCGCCCGCCGGGAGTTCCCGGCGGGCGGTTTCGCGTGTCCGGAGGCCGGGTCAGCCTGGATCGAGCAGGGCCACCTCGCCGGTGGCCAGGTCGTAGAGGCCGCCGACCACTGCCACCCGGCCGGCAGCCACCGGCCCGGCCAGCAGATCGTCCTCGCGCAGGGTGCGCACCGTGCGCCGGACGTGCCGGCGAATCGCCAGCGGCTGCACCGCCGGATCGTCGAGCCCCGCCTCGGTCACCGCCGGGGCGATCTCGTCCACCAGGTGTGCCAGCGACCCGCCGGGACGCTGCCCGGTGCGCAGCGACTCCACAGTGGCCTGCACCGCGCCGCACCGCTCGTGGCCAAGAACCATCACCAGCGGTACGCCGAGCTGCCCGACCACGTACTCGATCGAGCCACAGACCGCGCGATCGAGCACGTGCCCGCCGGTACGGATCACGCAGATCGCGCCGAAGGTCTGATCGAAGATCGCCTCCAACGGCACCCGGGAGTCGATGCACCCCAGCACCACGGCGTACGGCTGCTGGTCGCCGGAGGCCGCTGCGGCGGCCGTCACGTCGTGTCCGTGCACCGGCTGACCACTGACGAACCGCCGGTTGCCGGCGAGCAGGTCGGCAAGCGCGGCGCGGGGCGTACCGCCGGCCTGGCGCCCCTGCCCCGACGTCGCGCCCATGGGTGCTCCCGACGACCCCATGCCGTTCAGCTTGGCCCGCCGCCGTCCGGGACGGGCGAGGTCGGGAATGTTCGCCACGGTGCGATTGGCGTGGTGTCATGGCGGGTAGCCGGTGTTACCGCCGGGTATCGGAGGTGCTGGTGGTACTGGGCGGACCTGGGGAGGTGGCGATGCCGGAGCGGTTCGAGGTCGGTCTGCCGGACGGCGTACGGCTCAACGTCGAGGCGACGGGTCCGACGGACGCCCAGGTCACCGCCATCCTGCTGCACGGCTGGACGCTGGACGGGCGCGCCTGGCACCGGCAGGTCGACGCGCTCACGGCACCGCCGTTCGGCGGTGCCGTGCGGGTGGTGGCCTACGACGCGCGGGGGCACGGCCGGTCCAGCTGCATGGCGCTGCCCACTGCCACAGTGGCCCAGTTGGGTGACGACCTGGCCGCGGTGATCGACGCGGTCGCGCCGACCGGCCCTGTGGTGCTGGTCGGGCACTCGATGGGCGGCATGACGATCATGGAGTACGCGCACCGCCACCCCGCGCACTTCGCCGCCCGTACCGCCGGCCTGGTCTTCGTCTCGACCACCGCCGAGGGGCACACGCACACCGTCTACGGCCTCTCGCCGCGGATCGCCCGGTTGATCCGGCTGGCCGAGACGACCGGCGCCGGCGTGCTGGCCCGGTGTGGCTCGTGGCGCGCGCCCCGGGCACTGCTGAACGCGCTGCAACCGAGCATCCGGTGGATGCTCTTCGGTGACCGCTGCGAGCCGGCCGACATCCGCCTGGTGACGTCGGCGGTGGCTCGGGCCTCGCTGCGCTCGATCGGCGGGTTCCGCGCCTCCATCGGCGCCCAGCACCGGCTGGACACCCTCGCCGCGTTGGCCCACCTGCCGGCCGCCGCCCTGGTCGGCGACCGGGACCGGCTGACCCCGCCACCGTGCGCCGAGTCGATCGCGGCGGCTCTGCCGGCCACCGAGCTGACCGTCTGCCCCGGTGCCGGGCACATGCTGATGATGGAGCGTCCGGACGAGGTCAACGCCGCGCTCACCGGCGTGGTGCGGCGGGTGCTCGCCGAATCGCCGCCGGCTCACCGTGGCGCATCGCCGCCGGCTCACCGTGACGCGGCCCGTGCCGAGACGGGCGCCTGAGCACGTTCGCGCACCTCGGGCGCGGCGGGTCGGCTCCGAGGCCGTACTCTTCTCGGTTGGCTCGCGCGGTTCCCGCCGCCTGCCGGCGACCTCTGAAGGAGCGTGCGTTGACCGACCAGACCGGCCTGGAGCAGGAGATCGCCGTCGAGCAACGACACCTCGACCGGGTGTACGCCCGACTGGCCGAGCTGCGGCAGTCGGCCGTCCGCGCCGAGCGTGACGGCTACCGGATGGCCCGGGTGGGCACGCACGGCGCCCTGGTCGAGCGCGACGCGATGGTCTTCCACGCGGCGCAGCGGCGGCACACCCTGGACGCCGAGCACGAGGGGCTGGTCTTCGGCCGGCTGGACCTGCGCGACCGTCAGGTGCTGCACGTCGGGCGACTGGGGATCCGCGACGAGAACGCCGTGACGCTCGTCGTCGACTGGCGCGCACCGGCCGCCGCCGCCTTCTACCAGGCCACACCGGCGCAGCCGCTGGACGTGGTGCGGCGCCGCACCATCCAGTCCCGCGCCGAGCGGGTCACCCGGATCGAGGACGACCTGCTGGACCCGACGGCCGCTCCGGAGGGGATGACCGTCGTCGGTGACGGCGCGTTGCTGGCCACCCTGTCCAAGGCCACCGGGCGGGGCATGCGCGACATCGTGGCGACCATCCAGCGGGAGCAGGACGAGGCGATCCGCTCGCCCGGCTCCGGGGTGACCATCGTCGCGGGCGGCCCCGGCACCGGCAAGACCGCTGTCGCCCTGCACCGGGCCGCGTTCCTGCTGTACTCCGACCGCAGCCGCTACGCCGGCGGCGGCATCCTGGTGGTCGGCCCGTCGTCAGTCTTCGTCGAGTACATCGGCTCCGTGCTGCCGTCGCTCGGTGAGGACACCGCGACCCTGCACTCGCTGGGCACCCTCTTCCCGGGGATGACCGCCACCCGACCCGACCCGCCCGAGGTGGCGGCGGTGAAGGGCTCGCTGCGGATGCGCCGGGTGCTGGAGCGGGCGGCCCGCGACGCGGTGCCGGGCGGCCCGGGTGAGCTGCGGTTGCTCTACCGGGGCACACTGCTGCGGCTGGACCGGACCGCGCTGGACCGGATCCGGGACCGCGCGCTGCAACGCGGCGCACGACGCAACGAGGTGCGCCGAGCCGGCTTCGACGGGGTGTTCGCCGCGCTCTGGACGCAGGCCCGTGAGCTGAGCAGCGGTCGACTGCCGGAGCAACCGGCCTTCGAGGCGGAGATCGCCGAGCGGTCGGAGTTCCGGGAGTTCCTCAAGGCGTGGTGGCCCCGGCTGCACCCCCGGCACGTGCTCGGCTGGCTGGCGCAGCCGGACCGGCTGCGCCGGTACGCCGGGGGGATCCTCTCCTCGGCGGAGATCCGGCTGCTCAACGCCGCGTACCGGAACCTGGACTCGGCCGGGCTGACAATCGCCGACGTGGCGTTGCTGGACGAGTTGGACGCGCTGCTCGGTAAGCCCGCACAGCCGGCCCGAGCGCGACGCGATCCGTTCCAGCTCGCCGGCGGCGTCCGTGAGCTGAGCACCCTCGGTGAACGGCAGCGGGCCGCCCGCGCGGCGGCCCGGGAGCGCCCGGAGGACTACCGGGAGTACGCGCACGTGGTGGTGGACGAGGCGCAGGACGTCTCGCCGATGCAGTGGCGGATGATCGGTCGGCGCGGCCGACTGGCCTCCTGGACAGTGGTGGGCGACCCCGCCCAGACCGCGTGGACCGGCGATCCGGAAGAGCTGACCCGAGCCCGCGACCAGGCGCTGGGCCGGCGCAAGCGGCACGACTTCACGCTCACCACCAACTACCGCAACTCGTCGGAGATCTTCGCGGTGGCGGCGGCGGAGATCCGTCGGCTCTACCCGGACCTGCCGCTGCCGACCGCCGTCCGCTCCACCGGGGTCGAGCCGGTGGAGCTGGTGGTGCCCGCGACCGGGTTGGAGACCGCGACAGTGGAGGCCGCCGCCGGCCTGCTGGCCGAGGTGGAGGGCACGGTCGGCGTGATCACGCCGGTCCCCCGCCGGGACGAGGTCGCCGGGTGGTTGGGCGCGCTCGGCGCGCCGAGGTTGCAGGTGGTGACCAGCCTGGAGGCCAAGGGCATGGAGTACGACGGGGTCGTGCTGGTCGCCCCGAGCGAGATCCGGGCGGATCCGGGGGCCGGGGTACGCACCCTGTACGTGGCGCTCTCCCGGGCCACCCAGCGGCTCACCACCATCGACCCGACCGGCTGACCTGTGCGGACTGCCGCCAGCGGAAGGTGGTGGCCATACACTTGCACACATAGCGATGTGAGCATACATTTGACCGGGTCCCGGCCGGCGGCGGAAGGTGGTTCTCGTGGGCGCAGGTCATGACCACCACCATGGGTCCGTCGCCAATGCCGCACACCAGCACCGAGGTCGACTCTGGGCGGCATTCGGCCTGCTCGCCACCCTGATGGTGGTCGAGGCGGTGGTCGCCCTGCACACCGGCTCGCTCGCCCTGCTCTCCGACGCCGGGCACATGTTCACCGACGTGCTCGGCATCGGGATGGCGCTCGCCGCCATCACGGCGACCCGGCGGGCCACCGGCGACCCGCAGCGCACCTTCGGGCTCTACCGGCTCGAGGTGCTCGCCGCGCTGGCCAACGCCGTCCTGCTCTCCGGCGTCGCGATCTACGTGGTGATCGAGGCGATCCGCCGTTTCGGTGACCCGCACCAAGTCATCGCCGGCCCGATGCTCGCGGTGGCAGTGCTCGGCCTGCTCGCCAACATCGCCGCCTTCGCGCTGCTGCGCGCCGGGGCCCGGGAGAGCATCAACCTCCAGGGCGCCTACCTGGAGGTGCTCGGCGACCTGCTCGGCTCGCTCGGCGTCATCGGCGCGGCCCTGCTCATCACCGTCACCGACTGGTGGTGGGCCGACCCCCTGGTCGCGGTCGCCATCGGCGTGTTCATCCTGCCGCGCACCTGGCGGCTGGCCCGCGCCGCCATCCGCATCCTGGTGCAGGCCGCCCCGGAGCACCTCCAGGTGACGGCCGTGCACGACCGGCTCGCCGCCGTCCCCGGGGTCGTCGAGGTGCACGACCTGCACGTCTGGACGCTCACCTCGGGCATGGAGGTGGCCTCCGCCCACCTGACCATGGCACCCGGCGCGGAGGTCGGCGCGGTGCTCACCGCGGCGCGTACGGCCCTGCACGACGACTTCCGCATCGAGCACGCGACGTTGCAGATCGAGCCCGGTGCCGCTTCTGGAGCCTGCGGCTCCATCGAATGGTGACGGAGTCGTACTTTTCCGTGGTGACGCACGCACCGTCCGTCACATTGGCTGCAGCAGCCCCACCGGCACCGGTAGGCTCGGTCCCGGCCTCCACCAGGCGGCGCCCTCCCGGCGCCGGTGGCGGTCGCCGCCTAATCGCCCAGCTGGGCGAACCGGGGAACCATGTTCCTGGGGTGCATCCGCGTCAGCGGTAGGGATCTTCCGTCCCGAACCCGTCAGCTAACCCGGTCGGCGGCTGACGGAAGGACATGCGCAGTGGCACCAGCACGACCACCCGCCGCCCGACTGGCGGCCCTGATCGTCGCGATGTTCGCCCTCGGCGTCGCGCTTCCGGCCGGCACCGCCTCGGCCGCTCCCCCGACCGGCCTGCGGGCCGCCGCGCCCGACTCCGACGAAGAGGGCGGCACCCCGGCGTTGCGCGCCCAACTCGAGGCGGCCAGCAAGGGCTACCTGGACGCGAAGCGCGCCCTGGACACCTCGGTGCAACGGCAGAAGCAGCTCGCCACCCAGCTGAAGACCATCGAGGTCGAGATCGAGCAGCGCAACGGCAAGGTCGGCGAGATCGCCGAAGTGGCCTACCGCACCGGCCGGCTCGGTGCGATGTCGGCGCTGCTCAACAGCAACACCCCCGAAGGTTTCATGGACCGGGCGGCGGCGCTGGACGCGGTGGCGGCCAACGAGGACCGGGTGCTGCGCGACCTGCTGAACAGCAAGGACAAGGCCAACCGCACCCGGGTCGCCCTGGACGGCGAGATCAACGAACAGCGCAAGCAGGTAGCGGTGATGGCCAAGCGCAAGGAGCAGGCCGAACGGGCCCTGACCGTGGCCACCACACCCAGACCGCAGACCACGGCCGACGCGGGCTCCAACCGGGGCACCTCCAGCGCCAACGCGACTGCCGCGCCGCGCAACTCCGACGGCTCCTGGCCCTCCGAGTCGTGCAGCGTCAACGACCCCACGCCGGCCAGCGGCTGCATCACCCCGCGCACCCTGCACGCGCTCAACCAGGCAAAGGCGGCGGGCTTCACCCGGTACGTCTCGTGCCACCGCCCCAGCGGCTCCGGTGAACACCCGAAGGGCAGGGCCTGCGACTTCGCGGCGCAGAAGGGCGGCTTCGGCGGGAACGCCACCGGCGGCGACAAGACCTACGGCAACAACCTGGCCGCGTACTTCATCCGCAACGCGGACCGGCTCGCCGTGCTCTACGTGATCTGGTACCGGCAGATCTGGCTGCCCAGCAGCGGGTGGAAGTCGTACAGCGGGGCGCACGGCACCCCGTCGACCGACCACACCAACCACGTCCACCTGTCGGTCTACTGACCCAGCCGTCGTGATGCCTGTGAGTCATCGTGATGACTCACAGGCATCACGTGCGTCCGGGGGCCGGGCTACGTCGCCGGGCGTACCCGTGATGTCGTCGCTCGTCGGACGACCCGGCCGCGGTTCGCGGGCAGCATCGCGGTATGCCTCGGATCCGACCCACCACCCGCAAGGCGCTGCTCACACTGCACCTCGTCACCTCGCTCGGCTGGCTCGGCGCCGACCTGGTGCTGCTCACCCTCGGCATCGCCGTGCAGCGGGGCGCCGACCCGGCGGTGGTCTATCCAGTCACGGCCCTGGTCGGCACGGTGCTGTTCGCGCCGCTGAGCGTCCTGGTCTGGCTGATCGGAGTCGCCAGCTCGCTGCTCACCCCGTGGGGCCTGCTGCGCCACCGTTGGGTGCTGGTCAAGCTCGTGCTCACCACCGTGATGGTCGGGCTGGTGCTGTTCCTGCTCACCCCGAACCTGCGCCACGCCGGAGCGGTCGGCGCCGCCCTGCCGGCACGGGATCGCGCCGACCTGGTCATCGCGCCAGCGGTGTCGACCAGCCTGATGATCATCGCGACGGTGCTGTCCACCTACAAGCCGTGGGGTCGACGTCCCGCCGCCCGACCGGCCCGCACAACCCGTGATCGCGCCGCAACCACGATCTAGGCTCCTCCCCCGCTGCACGCCGGCAGCAGGTCAAGGCCATAGCCCCAAGCGCAAGTGGCCTGCCCTGCCCCGCAAGTGGCGTGCCCTGCCCCGCAAGTGGCGTGCCCTGCCCCGCAAGTGGCGTGCCCTGCCCCGCAAGTGGCGTGCCCTGCCCCGCAAGTGGCGTGCCCTGCCCC
>NZ_JBFASO010000006.1:0-424080 GCF_040677775.1 Micromonospora sp. NPDC053740 | reverse complement strand
CCCGGGCGGGCGGCGGGTGGCGACTGGGGTACGGCGGCGCGGGCGCCGGGCACCGGCTGCACGCCGCGGCGCGGCGGCTGCCCGGGTGCGGGGCCGGCGGCGGGTGGCCGGTTGTCCGGGCGACGCTCCGCTGGTGGCGTCTCCCCGGGCCAGGGCCCGTCGACAGGTCGACGGGCGGCGGCACCGCCCTGTTCAGGCTGGCGCGAGGCCGGCGGCGCCGGGGACTCCGGGGCACTGCCGCGCGCACCGGCCGGCCCTCCCGCCGTACGCGCTGTGGGTTGTGCCGGCGGCCCGGCCGGGTCTGCCGGCGGCATGCCCCCGCGCTGCCGGTTCGGCTCCGCCGGCGCGCCGTCCGGGCCCAGCTCGGTGCGTTGCTGCTTGGCCGAGCGGAGGTCGTCGATCCAGCCGAACTCCTCGCCGGCGACCGGCTCCTCCGGCTCGGGCTCAGCCGCCCGGCCGCGACCCCAACGGCGGGTCTTGGCGCGGGGATCGCGCCGCTCGTCCGGGCCCTCGTCCGGGCGGTCCCCACCACGCGATCTCACTGTTGACCCTCTCCTGCGGCGTCGGTGCCGCTGTCCTGCATCGTGCCGGGGGCATCCGTGCCCGTCGTCGGACGGGCGGCCCCCGGGGATAGCGCTGGCGCGGTCTGCGCCGTTACGGACGGCTCGGATGTCGGCGTCTGCGGACGCCCGGCAGGAGCCGGCAGACCGCGCACGATCCGGCGCAGCAGCGGCAACCTGCCGGCCACCGACCGCTCCGCGCCGTGCGGGCTGGGCTGGTAGTAGTCGGTGCCCACCAGGTCGTCCGGGACGTACTGCTGGGTGACCACGCCGCGCTGATCGTCGTGCGGGTAGCGGTAGCCGGTCCCGTGGCCCAACCCTCGGGCACCGGCGTAGTGCGCGTCGCGCAGCCCGCGTGGCACCGGGCCACCGCGACCGGCCCGGACGTCGGCGATGGCGGCGCCGATGGCGGTGGTGGCCGAGTTCGACTTGGGCGCGGTGGCCAGGTGGATCACCGCCTGGGCGAGGTTGAGCTGCGCTTCGGGCAGCCCGACGTACTCGACCGCGTGCGCGGCGGCCGTCGCCACGCTCAGCGCCCCGGGATCGGCCATGCCGACGTCCTCGCTGGCGAAGATGACCAGACGACGGGCGATGAACCGGGCGTCCTCACCGGCGACCAGCATGCGGGCCAGCCAGTGCACCGCCGCGTCCACGTCCGAGCCGCGCATGCTCTTGATGAAGGCGCTGACCACGTCGTAGTGGGCGTCGCCGTCGCGGTCGTAGCGCACTGCCGCCACGTCGACGGCCTGCTCAGCGGTGGCGAGGTCGATGCGCCCACCGCCGAGGGCCGTCGCGGAGGCCGCCGCCGCCTCAAGGGCGGTGAGTGCCTTACGGACGTCGCCGGCGGCCAGCCGGACCAGGTGATCCTCGGCCTCGGTGGTCAGGGCCAGTGCGCCGTCCAGGCCACGCTTGTCGGCGACCGCGCGGCGCAGCAGGCCCCGCACCGCCTCGTCGTCCAACGGTTGCAGGGTGAGCAGCACGCACCGCGACAGCAGCGGTGAGATGACCGAGAAGTACGGGTTCTCGGTGGTGGCCGCCAGCAGGGTGACAGTGCGGTCCTCGACGGCGGCGAGCAGTGAATCCTGTTGGGTCTTGCTGAACCGGTGCACCTCGTCGATGAAGAGCACGGTCTGTGGGCCACCGGAACGGCGCTGGCGGCGTGCCGCCTCGATCACCGCCCGGACGTCCTTCACCCCGGCGGAGAGCGCCGACATGGCGACGAAGCGGCGGTCGGTGGCACCGGCCACCAGGTGGGCGATTGTGGTCTTGCCGCTGCCCGGCGGGCCCCAGAGGATCACCGACATCGGAGCCCCGCCGGAGACCAGTTGCCGCAGGGGTGCGCCGGGAGCGAGCAGGTGCTCCTGCCCGACCAACTCGTCGAGGGTCACCGGGCGCATCCGGACGGGCAGGGGCGAATCGTCGGCCACCGCGGTGAAGCCGTCGACACCGGCGGGACCGTCGGGCGCGCTGCGCGACCCGGCGGGTTCACCGAGGGAGAAGAGGGCGTCGGACTCCATCACGAAGACAGTACCGGGCCGGGCCCACGACGCCGGAATCGCGCCGCGGGCCCGCCACCGGTGATCGGTTCCGGTCAGCCACGCCCGGGGCGACGGCCCCGGTACCAGCGGCCGCCGCCACCGCCGCGCGGGCCGCTGCCCACACCGGCCAGGTAGAGCGAGAGGAGAAGGAGCCCGATGAGTACGAGGGTGTTCCAGTTGAACAGGTCCGGCGCTCCGAAGTCGGTGCCGAGCAGGTCGAGCAGCAGGGCGAAGCCAAAGACGATGGCCGCGAGAATGGCGAGCATGTCGGTCCTCCGGTGGGGGTTCCCAGTAGGTCGGCGCGTGATGTACCCAATCGGTCGACTCGCCAATCTCCACGGTGGATGCACCAGTGCCACGGCCGCCCGGTCCCGCTCAGCTCGATCCGCCTCGCCTGACCGGCCTGAGGCGGTCAGGCGAGGAGTGTTCCCTACCGGTCGGCGGCGGGAACTGGGACCGGGGTCGGCTCGACGGCGGGTGCGGCCCGACGGCCGGCCAGCCAGGCGGGCAGGTAGAGCGGGGCGGCGACGGCCAGCACCACAGCGCCGACCACCATCGTGGTGCCGACACTGGTGGCAGCGGCGAGCGCGGTCAGCGCCACCCCACCGAGCGCACCGGCCGGCTGCGCCATCATCGAGTTCAGCGAGAGCACGCTGGTCCGGTACGGGCCGTCCACCTGCCGGTGCAGCAGCCCGTTGTGCAGCGGGTTGGACGCCCCGTGCACGGCGTAGCAGGCCAGGTACGCCACCAGCACCCCGACCGGCCCGGCGAACAACCCCATCCCGACCACCGTCACACCCTGCAGGATGCGCAGCAGCGCCGCGCCCGGGGCAGCGCCGAACCAGCGCAGCAGCAATGGGGTCAACGCCGCGCCGGCGGCCGAGGCCAGCCAGGCGACCGAGTTCGCCGGCCCGAGCAGCGCGGCGGCGCGTTCCGGGTCGCCGATCACCTCGGCCAGCCGTACCGGCAGCAGTGACTCGAAGGTGACCATGCCGAAGCCCCAGAACAGCTCCACCGCGACCAGCGCCAGCAGCACCCGGGACCGGCGCAGCAGCCCGAGCGCCTCGCCGATCATCCGGGGCGCCTGGGCGGCCGAGGTCCGCAGCGCCGCGACCCCGGTGGCCGACCGCTGCTCGACCAGCAGCACTACCAGTGCGACGAGCGCCGCCGCCTGCGCGACGATGGCGGCCAGGACAGGCACCGTGAGCGCGCTGACCGGCCCGATCGAGCCGAGCGCGATCAGACCGCCACTGAGCAACGCGCCACCACCGATCGCAGCGCCGACCACGGTGCCGGCATGCCCGAGGCCACGCTCGTACTCGGCCTCCGCGTCGACAGCCAGCGTGGCGTCGACGTACCAGGACTCCAACGGGCCGCTGTCCAGCGCCCGGTAGACCCCCTGCAGGGCCCAGACCAGGAAGAACAGCCAGAACGAGTCGGCCACAGCGAACAGCGCCAGCGAGGCGAGGTTGAGCACCCCGGCGGCGAGAAGCACCGGTCGGCGGCCGATCGCGTCGGCGATCCCGGCGGTGGGCAACTCCAGCGCCAGCACCAACAGCCCCTGCGCGGTGCCGACCAGACCGATCTGCGGCAGCGACAGGCCCCGCTCCTGCATCAGCAGGATCATCACCGGAATCATCAGACCGGTGGGCAGCCAGCGCAGGCCGTAGAGCGTGAGGTAACGACGTCGAATCTGACGTACGGTCAGCGCGCTCATGACAATCCCTCACTTCTCGACTGCGGGGCTCGCAACACCGGCTCACTCCTCGCGCTCATCAGAGGCCCTCGCGCAGCGGGTAGGCGGCCAGGAAGATCTGCACGGGCTGGGCCTCCGGATCGGTCGGGTCCGCGGTTTCGGCCTCCTGGCGGTACCGCTCCAGCAACTGCCACACCTCGTTCTTGAGTTCGTCGAGCCGGGCCGGTGGGATGGTCATCAGGGTGTCGCTCATGCCGAAGCCGTCCCGCCAGGCCGGTGACCATTCGTGCTGGGTGGCGAACCAGCGGTCGGCGGTCTCGGCGAGGAGACGCACCTGGTCGCCCTGAATCCACTCGATCGCGGCCCGGGCGTCGGGGTCGTCGTCGAAGTCGGACGGCTCCCAGTTGGTGACGTCGTGCGCCGCCTGCCACCATCGTTGCCGCCCGCTGCCCCGGTCGGGGTCCTCGATGACGAGCCCGACCTCGGCGAGTTGGCGCAGGTGGTAGCTGGTCGCGCCGGTGTTGGTGCCGAGCAGTTCGGCGAGGGTGGTCGCGGTGGCGGGCCCCTTCACGCGCAGCGCTCCGATCAACCGCATTCGTAGCGGGTGCGCCAGCACCCGGACCTGCCGTTTGTCGATCCGCACCTCACGCAGCGCTGGCTGCGTGACGTCTTCGTCGTTCGCCATGACTGCACACTATCTCTGCACAGTTTCTATGCACAAGTGTTGTGCATAGAAACTGTGCATCTATCTCTCCGCGATCTTGCGGTTTCGGTCTTCGTCTCGCTCACTGAAGACCCTTTTGTCGCCACCGGAAGTGCAAGATCGCGGGGGGTGGGACGGCCGCGCGCTTGGGGTGGGGCGGGTTAGTGCGCCAGGAGTTCGCGTACCCCGCGCAGCCGGGTGCGCAACAGGGCGGCGGCGCGGGTGGAGTCGAGGCGTACGTCAAGGGGGCGCACCAGCCCGGTGGCCGCGCTGGTGGTGGTCTTCAGCCCGGCCGGATCCAGGCCGTATCGCGCGGCCACCAGCAGGCCCAGCTCGGCCCGGCTGACCGCGTCCGGGCCGGCCACGTTGAGCAGACCGGCGTACGTCGAGGCGACCAGCTCCAGCACGGCGTCGGCCAGGTCGGTGACGTCGATCGGGCAGCGCAGTTCGTCGCTGAACAGGGTGGCCCGGCCGGCGAGCGCGTCCCGGCAGAGCTGGATCTGCTTGCTGCCCTCCCCCACGATCAGGGAGGTCCGCACCAGCGCCGCGCTCGGGTCGATCGCCCGTACGGCGGTCTCGGCCGCCGCCTTCGCGGCACCGTACGCGTGCACCGGCGTGGGTGGTTCGTCGTCGGCGTACGGCACGGGTCGTCCGGCGTGCAGCGCGTCGCTGGACACGTGCACCAGCCGGGCACCCACCTCGGCGGCGGCGAACGCCACGTGGGCGGCCCCGTCGGCGGTGACCGCCCAGTCGCCGTACCGATAGGGGGTCCCAACCACGGCGTCCGGCCGCACCTCGGCGACCAGCGCGCGCACGGCGGCCCGATCGGTCACGTCCAGCCGCCGCGCCACGACACCCGGCACAGCGATCTCACCCGAGTGAAACGTCCCCACCACCGAGAGCCCGGCGTCGACCCCCCGCCGACAAACCGACCGCCCCAGTAACCCGCTACCCCCGACGACAAGCACCCGCATCCCGGCCCACTCCCCCACAGACGATCAAGAGGTTTGCGTCATCTCGCGGGGCGATGATGACGCAAACCTCTTGATCAACCAAGCGAAGGGCGGGCGGCGGTGGGTGGGGTCAGAGGGGTCAGACCGGGTCGGCCACCGGGGCTGCCGGGCCTGCCGTGCCGGTGTGGGCCGTCGCGGGGGGCTTGGGCTTGGCGTCGATACCGGCCTCGGTGCGCTGCTGAGCGGTGATCGGGGTGGGTGCGCTGGTCAGCGGGTCGAAGCCACCCCGGGTCTTCGGGAAGGCGATGACCTCACGGATGGAGTCGGCACCGGCGAGCAGCATGCAGACCCGGTCCCAGCCGAAGGCGATACCGCCGTGCGGCGGCGCACCGTACTTGAACGCCTCCAGCAGGAAGCCGAACTTGTCCTGCGCCTCCTCGGGAGTGATGCCGAGCAGGTCGAAGACCCGCTTCTGCACGTCACCCCGGTGGATACGGATCGACCCGCCGCCGATCTCGTTGCCGTTGCAGACGATGTCGTACGCGTACGCCAGGGCGCGGTCCGGAGCCTCCTCGAACCGGTCGACCCACTCCGCGTTCGGCGAGGTGAACGGGTGGTGCACTGCCGTCCAACCGCCCTCGTCCGTGCGCTCGAACATCGGCGCGTCGACCACCCAGCAGAACGCCCAGGCACTCTCGTCGATCAGGCCGGACCGCTTGGCGATCTCGACGCGGGCCGCCCCGAGCAGTTCCTGCGCCTCCCGGGTGGTGGCGCTCGCGGCGAAGAAGACCGCGTCACCCGGCTTGGCCCCGACCGTGTCGGCGAGCCCGCCCAGGTGCTCGGCGGAGAGGTTCTTCGCCACCGGGCCACGTGCCTCGCCGGTCTCGGCGTCCAGCACCACGTACGCCAGGCCGCGCGCGCCACGCGCCTTCGCCCAGTCCTGCCAGCCGTCCAGCTCCTTGCGGCTCTGCGCCGCACCACCCGGCATCACCACCGCGCCGACGTAGCCGCCCGCGTCGATCGCCCCGGCGAAGACCCGGAACTCGGTGCCGCGCAGGTACTCCGTCAGCTCGGTCAGCTCGACGCCGTAGCGCAGGTCCGGCTTGTCCGAGCCGTACCGGGCCATCGCGTCGTGCCAGGTGATCCGTGGGATCGGCCCGGAGATCTCGTGCCCGGCCAGGTCCTTCCAGAGCGTCGAGACGATCGCCTCGCCGAGGTCGATCACGTCGTCCTCGGTGACGAAGGACATCTCGATGTCGAGCTGGGTGAACTCAGGCTGCCGGTCGGCGCGGAAGTCCTCGTCGCGGTAGCAGCGGGCGATCTGGTAGTACCGCTCCATGCCGCCGACCATCAGCAGCTGCTTGAACAGCTGCGGCGACTGCGGCAACGCGTACCAACTGCCGGGCTGAAGCCGCACCGGCACCAGGAAGTCGCGGGCGCCCTCCGGCGTCGAGCGGGTCAGCGTCGGCGTCTCGATCTCCAGGAAGTCACGCTCGTGCAGCACGCCCCGGGCGAGCTGGCTGGCGCGCGAGCGCAGCCGCAGCGCGTTCGCCGGGCCGCTGCGGCGCAGGTCCAGGTAGCGGTACCGGAGTCGGATGTCGTCGCCGGCCTCGATCTGGTCGTCCACCGGCAGCGGCAGCGGCGCCGCCTCGGAGAGCACCTCCAGCTCCACGACGGTCACCTCGACCTCACCGGTGGGCAGCTCCGGGTTCTCGTTGCCGGCCGGGCGGCGGGTCACCTCACCGACGACCTTGACGCAGAACTCGTTGCGCAGCGCGTGCGCATCTTCCTCGCGGAACACCACCTGGACAACACCGGAACCGTCGCGCAGGTCGACGAAGATGACCCCGCCGTGGTCGCGGCGGCGGGCCACCCAGCCGGCGAGCGTCACCGTCGAGCCGGCGTCCGCGGCGCGCAGGCTTCCGGCATTGTGGGTACGGATCACGGCTGGCAACTCCTCATCGTGGAACAGTCCTCCCAGGCATTCTGTCAGGGGTGGCCGCTCCGCCTCCGGGCACCCGGCAGGCCGGCACGATTCGCTGGTGGGGTGGACCGGCGAACCCGACTCCCCCGGCAGCCGCGCCGGTTAACGTGGCGAAATGCGGCCCGTACCAAACTGGGCCGTCGCCACGGCGGCGGCGGCGCCCGTGCTGCTGGTGGCCGGTTGGACGGTGGCTCAGGCCCGACAGCCCGTCGGGTACGACCCGATCCGGGACACCATCAGCGAGCTGGCAGGACAGGACGCCACCGACGCCTGGATCATGGTGGTGGCCCTGGTGCTGCTCGGCTGCTGTTACCTGTCTGTCGCCGCCGTCCTGCACGCGGCCGGGCTACCCAGCCGCTTCCTGCTCGCGGTCGGTGGCGTGGCCACCATCGCGCTGGTCGCCTTTCCCCGGCCGCCGGTCGGCGGCTCGCTCAGCCACGGCGTCGCGGCGACGGTGGCCGTCCTCGCCCTGGTGCTCTGGCCGGCCGGCTCGGCACTGCGGCTGCCGCGCGGCCACGACACCGAGCACCCCACCCGACCGGAGCCGCCCTGGGCGTTCCGCCGGACGGTCGGGCTGAGCGCCACGCTCGTGCTGCTCGCGCTCTTCGGATGGTGCGCGTTCGAGGTGACAAGTGGGTCCCGCACCGGGCTGGCCGAACGGGTGACGGCGGTGGCGGTCTCCCTCTGGCCGCTGCTGGCGGTCCTCTCCGCCCGGCGGGCGCACCTCGCCTGGTCGGTCGGCGGCACCGTACGCGTCGGCCCGGACCTGCCGACCATCGGCGTCGTACCCCCGGATCCCCTCGGACCACCGAGCGGGCCCGCTCCCGGACGACCCGACCGGCTGTGACGGGTCCTCGCCCCGCCTGATCCGGCCTCGTCCCCGCCTGATCCGGCCTCGTCCCCGCCTGATCCGGCCCCGTCCCCGCCTGATCGGGCCTCGTCCCCGCCTGATCGGGCCTCGTCCCCGCCTGATCGGGCCTCGTCCCCGCCTGCACCGGCGTCCGCACCGTCGACGCGTCGGCACCGGGCGCGCGCGGCCGGGGAACTCCGCCGATCGCGCCGCTACGATCGCCCGATGTCCGCCGTTCCCCGTTGGACCCTGCTGTCGGCCGGTGGCGCACCACTGTTCCTCGTCGGCGGCTGGACACTGGCGCAGGCCGCCCAGTCCGACGGATTCGACCCGGTGCGGCAGACCATCAGTGCGCTTGCCGCCGCGGGCGCGGACCATCGCTGGATCATGACGATCGGGCTCGCCGGCCTGGGCCTCTGTCACCTGGCGACCGCGTTCGGCCTGGTCAGCGCCGCACCGATGGGCCGAGCGCTGCTGGCGCTGGGTGGGCTGGCGACCCTGGTGCTTGTCGCGTTCCCGCAGAACCCGGACGGTGACTCGACGACGCACGCCGTGGCCGCCGGGGTCGCGTTCGGGGCGTTGGCCGTCTGGCCGGCCCTGGCGGTGCCCCGTCGGGGCGCACCGTCGCTCGATCGGGAGCGCGACCGCCCGCCGGCCCCCGTACGCCGGGCGGCGCTCGCGGCGGCGGTGGTCCTCCTCGGGCTGGTCGGCTGGTTCGCCGTCGAGCTCCTCACCGGTGGGGCGTGGACCGGGCTGACGGAGCGGCTGGCGGCGGCCGCCGAGGCGGGCGTACCGCTGGTCGCAGTGCTGGTCTCCCGGCGGCGGCCGAGGCCGTCCCGACCCGGCTGAGCGCCGTCGCGTCCGCCCGGTGTCGGCGGGGTTCGGTGGCCGTCGACGCGACGCGGGCCGCCGGAGAGTTCCGGCGGCCCGCGAGTGGTGCGTGGATCAGAAGACGCTGACGCCGTAGCGGCTGAGCGCCTCGGTGACCGGCTGGAAGTAGGTCGTGCCACCGGTGCGGCAGTTGCCGCTACCACCGGAGGTCATGCCCAGGGCGGTGCCGCCGGCGAAGAGCGAGCCGCCGCTGTCGCCCGGCTCGGCGCAGACGTTGGTCCGGATCAGACCGGAGACCGAGCCCTCGGCGTAGTTCACCGTGGCGTTGGTCGCGTTCACCGAGCCGCTGCGCAGGCCGGTGGTGCTGCCGGAGCGCTGCACCGACTGGCCGACCGACGCGTTGCCGGAGCCGGTGATGTCGCGGAAGCTGCCGTTGTAGAGCGAGACGTTACCGGCGGCGTTGGCCGAGTTGTTGTGCCGCACGATGCCGTAGTCGTTGCCCGGGAAGCTGGTGCCGGTACGGGTGCCGAGCAGCGAGGTCTGGGCGGAGTTCGAGTACCAGCTGGCCGAGATGTTGGTGCAGTGCCCGGCCGTCACGAAGTAGTAGGTGCTGCCACTGCGCACGTTGAAGCCGAGCGAGCAACGCCCGCCCCCGCCGGCGTAGATGGCCTGGCCGCCGGAGATCCGGGTGCTCAGCACGCCCGCCTCGGCCTCGACCCGGACCGCGCCGTTGGCCCGCGCGGCGGCGGCCTTGACCCGCTCCAGCTTGGCCCCGGTGACGGTGCTGTCGACGGAGACGACGACCTGGTTGGTGACCGGGTCACTCCACCAGGCGGTACCCGGGATCTTGGCGGAGCGCTCCAGCTCGGCCGTGGCCCGGTTGAGCTCGGCGGCGCCGCGGGTGACGTAGCGGACGACGGCGCCGGCCTTGCTCGCCTTGCTGGCGGCGGCCGCGTCGGTCACCGTGACGACGGATTTGCCGCTGGCGTCGATGTACGAGCCGGCGGAGCGGTCGCCGAGTTCCGCGGAGATCGCGGCGGCGGCGTCGGGGGACGCGGCAGGAGCGGCCTGGGCGGGCGCGCCGATGAGCGAGCCGACGACCAGGGTTCCGGAAACGGCGACTGTGGCCGCAACGCGGAATGTTGACCTCGTGGGTCGCATGTAACAAACCTCCTGGGCGGGGGAGCGGGTCTGCCGGGGGCGGCTGACCCGAGGGCAACCCGGCCGATCTGGGGAAACCGGCCGGATGAGACTGAAGTATTCACATACTTAAGATCATTAACAAGGGTTGAATTCGTCCGGATTCACCGACCTCGGTTGGCCACGCGGCCGCAACACCCCCGACACGCTGGCGAACAGCCACCGTCACACCCAACCGACAGCCGGCCACATTCGGCGCGCACGGTCATCGATGTCTGCCCGCGCCGGGCGTCGGGTGCACCGCGCACAGGAGGGCACGGCGAGGCGCCGCGCGACGGGCGACGGGGACGGGCGCCTGGGCGTCAGGGTGCGATGGGCAACGGACGTCTCGGGGTGCGGCGGGCTCGGGTCAGGGGGTACGGCGACGGGCGCCGGGGCCAGGACTGGGCACCACGTCGCGGGGCTGACCCACGTCGTGCCCGTCGGCGCAGCGAAGTTCGGCGCGTACCGTCGCGCCGCAGTCGCGGTGCGTGACACTGAGCGGAGACCCCTCCGCGTCGGCGAGGTACCGGTCGCCCCAACCGAGCACGGCGACCAGCACCGGCCACAGATCCAGGCCCTTCTCCGTGAGCCGGTACTCGTGGCGCAGCCGGCTGCCGGGCTCCCGGTACGGCTCGCGACTCAGCACGCCCTGCTCCACCAGGCTGGCGAGCCGGTTGGTCAGCACCTGGCGCGGAATGCCGGTGCGTACCCGCATGTCGTCGAAGCGGCGTACTCCGGTGAACACCTCGCGGAGCACCACAAGGGTCCACCGCTCACCGAGGACCTCCATCGCGCGGGCGATGGTGCAGTTCTCCACTGACCAGTCCAGAGCCGCGGGTCGCATCCGACCAGGCTAGATCTCGTTGACAGACTCAGCAACCTGCTGCCAGGCTGCGTCCATGACGCAGACGCAGGAACCAGTGCGCAGCCGTACCTTCACCTGGGCGGACCCGTCGGTCAACGCCGCCCAGGTCGGTCGACGCAGCGGCCTGGACATTCTCCGGGCGATGATCGCCGGCGAGCTGGCCGCGCCGCCGGTGATGCACCTTCTCGACATGGCCAGGATGGAAGCCGACGAGGGCCGGGTCGTCGTCGAGCTGACTCCCCAGGAGTTCCACTACAACCCGCTCGGCAGCGTCCACGGTGGCGTGCTCTCGACCCTGCTGGACACCGCCGCGGCGTGCGCGGTGCACACCACGCTGCCCGCCGGAGTCGGCTACACCTCGCTGGACCTCAACGTGAAGTTCCTCCGCCCGGTCACCGTGGACAGCGGCATCCTGCGCTGCGAGGGCACTGTGCTGCAACGCGGCCGCCGTACGGCCCTGGCCGAGGCCCGCATCACCGACGCCGCCGACCGCCTGATAGCCCACGCCACCAGCACCTGCCTCCTCCTCCCCCTCCCCTAACCCACCCCCACCCCCAACCCCACCCCCAAGACCCCCAACCCCGCAGCCCTCTGGGTTGATCATGAAGTTATTGCGCCGACACGCCGACCCGAGTGGCAATAACTTCATGATCAACGGGGTGGGGTGGGGGGTGGGGTTGGAGGGGTGGGGGGTTTAGCGGAGGGCTAGGCGGGCGGCTCGGGCGTCGCGCTTCTCCTCGAAGCGGCTCGCGGCGCGGTCCAGGTTCTCCAGCTGGGCGGCGAGCTGCTCGCGGGCGGCCTCACCGTCGGCGTTGAGGCCGGTCACGTTGAAGACGTCCCACTGACGCAGGACCGGCTGCAGCACCTCGTCGCGGTGCTGGCGCAGGTCGTAGATGCCGGCCAGGGCGATCGCCACCGACTTGCGGGCGAACCCGTCGATGCCGCTGCCCGGCATCTGGAAGTCGTCCACCACGTCGGCGACTGCCCGCATGGCCTGGCTCGGGGCCAGCTCGAACGCGGCCGCGAGCAGGTTGCGGTAGAAGACCATGTGCAGGTTCTCGTCGGCGGCCACCCGGGCCAGCAGCGCCTCGCAGGTGGGGTCGCCGGTGGCCTTGCCGGTGTTGCGGTGCGAGATCCGGGTGGCCAGTTCCTGGAACGAGACGTACGCCAGCGAGTGCAGCACCTCGTCGCCGTGGGCGTTGGTGTAGCCCTCCGACATGTGGGTCATCCGGGCCCGCTCCAGCGCCACCGGGTCGACCGCCCGGGTGACGGTCAGGTAGTCGCGGATCGCGACGCCGTGGCGACCCTCCTCGGCGGTCCACCGGTGCACCCAGGTGCCCCACGCGCCGTCGCGACCGAACAGAGTGGCGATCTCGTGGTGGTACGAGGGCAGGTTGTCCTCGGTCAGCAGGTTCACGATCAGCGCGGTGCGGGCCACGTCCGGGATTGTGGAGTCGGTCGGTGACCACGCCTCGCCGCCGAGCGGGCCGTCGAAGGTCCGCCCCTCGCTCCACGGCACGTACTCGTGCGGGAACCACTCCTTGGCGAGCGAGAGGTGGCGGTCCAGGTTGCGTGCGACAACCGGCTCCAGCTCGACGAGCAGCGCGGTCTGGCTCACTGTGGTGCTGACGGTCACGAGAAACTCCCTACGGTGGCGTAACTTACGCTACCGTAGGTCCCCGCGGCCGTCAGCGCCAGTGGGGACACTCAACCGACAGTGGGTTTGAGGTCTGCCAGGGGTGGCGTCCACTCCCCCGCACCGGCGGTGACCTGCTCACCGGAGCGGATGTCCTTCACCTCGTCCGGCGCTCCCTCGGCACCGGGGAACCAGACGTACGGGATGCCACGCCGCTCGGCATAGCGGATCTGCTTGCCGAACTTCGCCGCGCTCGGCGACACCTCGGTCGGCACCCCGCGCCGCCGCAGCGCCTCGGCCACCCGGTTGCTGGCCGTACGCTGCTCCTCGCTGGTCACCGCGACGAGCACTGCGGTCGGCACCTCCCGCGAGACCGACAGCTCCCCCGCGCCGAAGAGCAGACCGAGCAGCCGGGTCACGCCGATCGAGATCCCCACCCCCGGGTACGAGACGGCGCCGGCGCTGGCCAGGTTGTCGTACCGGCCGCCGGAGCAGATCGAGCCGAAACGCTCGTAGCCGCGCAGCTGGGTCTCGTAGACGGTGCCCGTGTAGTAATCCAGCCCACGGGCGATGCGCAGGTCCGCCACGCAGAGGCCGGGCGAGTGCTCGGCGGCGGTATCCACCACCCGGACCAGTTCCTCGATGCCCTCGTCGAGCAGCGGGTCGCTCACCCCGAGCGCCCGGACGGCATCGGCGAACGACGCGTCCGGGGCGGAAATCTCGGCCAGCGCCAGGCACGCCTTTGCCTGCGCCTCGCTCGCCCCGGCGGTCTGGGCCAGCAGGTCGGCCACCTTCGCCGGGCCGATCTTGTCGAGCTTGTCCACGGCCCGCAGCGCCGCCTCCGGGTCGGTCAGGCCGATGCCCCGGTAGAAACCCTCGCAGATCTTGCGGTTGTTGACCTGGATCGTCACCGGTGGGATCGGCAACGAGCGCAGCGCGTCCCCGATGACCAGCGGCATCTCCGCCTCGTGGTGCGCGGCCAGGGTGTCCCGGTCGACGATGTCGATGTCGGCCTGGACGAACTCCCGGTAGCGCCCCTCCTGCGGCCGCTCGCCCCGCCACACCTTCTGAATCTGGTAGCGGCGGAACGGGAAGCTCAGCTTGCCGGCGTTCTCCAACACGTACCTGGCGAACGGCACGGTCAGGTCGAAGTGCAGGCCGAGCTGGTCGTCACCACCGGCACCCTCGGCGTCGGCGTGCAGCCGCCGGATCACGTAGACCTCCTTCGAGGTCTCGCCCTTGCGCAGCAGCTGGTCCAGCGGCTCCACGGCGCGGGTCTCCAGCGGCGCGAAGCCGTACAGCTCGAAGGTGGCCCGGATCCTGTCGAGCACGAACTGCTCGATCATCCGCTGGCCGGGGGTCCACTCCGGGAAGCCGGAGATGGGCGTGGGCTTGCTCATCGGCGTACTCCTTGCGGTTCCGCGCCGGTGGCGCGGTGGTGTCGTGGGTCCGCGCGCGGCGCGGACAGAAGATCTAGAGGCCCCGGGTGGGAGCGGCCGGCGACGTGCCAGCCACCTCGATGAGGTACGGGTTGCTGGCGCGCTCGCGGCCGATGGTGGTGCTGGGGCCGTGGCCGGGCAGCACGACGGTGTCGTCGGCCAGCGGAAGAATCTTGTCGCGCAGGCTGGTGAGCATGGCCGGCATGCTCCCGCCCGGCAGGTCGGTGCGGCCGATCGACCCGGCGAAGAGGACGTCACCGGAGAGGCACAGCTCGTCAGCCTCCCAGTTCGACCCGGCGCCCGGCAGCCGGAACAGCACCGACCCGCCGGTATGGCCAGGGGCATGGTCGACGGCGATCTCCAGGCCGGCGAGCGTGAGGGTGGCGCCGTCGGTCAACTCCGCCACGTCCTCCGGCTCGGTGTAGCTCAGCCGGCCGCCGAAGAGCGACGTCAAGTCGGTCGAGAGGCCCTTGGACGGGTCGGCCAGCATCTCCCGGTCACCGGGGTGCACGTACGCGGTGATGCCGCGCGCACCGCAGACCGGCGCGACCGAGAAGGTGTGGTCGAGGTGGCCGTGGGTGAGCAGCACGGCGGCCGGATGCAGGCGGTGCTCGGCGAGCAGCGCGTCGAGCTGGTCGAGCACCCCGATGCCGGGGTCGACCACCACGCACTGCTCCCCCGGCGCGGTGGCAACCACGTAGCAGTTGGTGCCGAAGGCGTCCGCGGGAAAGCCGGCCACGAGCACGGGCACTGTCCTCTCCGTCGAGCAGCTGTCGTCCTGCCCAGCAGCCTATCGGGCGGGCCGAGCGAGTTTGCCGCGTCCGTCCCACGGGCCTCGTGGGGCACAGTGACAACCTCCGATAAGCGCTGCTCGGGACGGGGTGGACCTCGTACACCACATTCCCAGTCACTAGCCGTACACTCTGGCGGGCGTGTGGCGCGGCACACGTCACGCCCGGACGGGCCGGGGCTACCGGCCGCCGGCGACGACCAGGTAGAGGAAAGGGGAGCACTGGTGGCTTCCAGCAGGGACCGGCAGCGCAAACTGGCGCGGGCCAAGCTCGACCGGCAGTTGGCTCGCCGGGCCGCCTCGACGAGGCGCCGACGGCAGATCCAGGCCGGAGTTGGCGCCGCTCTGATCCTTGTGCTGGTAGTGGCCGGCTCAGCCTGGGCGCTCGGGGCGTTCGACTCCGACCCGAAGCAGAACACGGCCGCTGAGGACACCTGCCTCTGGACGCCGCAGGACGCGACGGCAAACACCAACCTCAAGGACGTCGGCACGCCGGCCACCAAGGATCTGCCCACCGACGGCACCCGGGCGATGACAGTGACCACGAACCAGGGCGCGCCGATCACCGCGGAACTGAACCTGACCAACTCCCCGTGCGCGGCGGCGAGCATCGCCCACCTGGCGAGCCGGTCGTTCTACGACAACACCAAGTGCCACGAGATCACCGCCGAGGGCGCGCTGCGCTGCGGCGACCCCAGCGGCACGGGTCTTGGTGGGCCGACCTACTCGTTCTACGACGAAGAGTTGCCGACCGTCCCGTCGGCGTCGCCGTCGGCCAGTCCGGCCCCCGGCCAGCCGCCGACGTACCCGAAGGGCACGGTGACGATGGTCTCCAACCCGCCGGGCAGCAACGGCAGCCAGTTCCTGATTTTCTTCAAGGACTTCACCACCGCCGACCCCAAGTACCCGGTCATCGGCCGGGTGACCGGCGGGCTGGACGTGGTGGAGAAGATCGGCGCCCTCCCGACCGTGGACAATGGGACCGGGGCGAAGGTCAAGCCCAGCACCGATGTGACGATCCAGAGCCTCACGGTCGGTGAGCCGGTCACCGGTGCGGCACCGGCTCCCTCGGCCTCCGGCACCCCGGCCAGCAGCCCGAGCGCCGGCTGACCGGGCGCCACCACCCACCCAAGCGGCACCCAGCAGCAACCAGCCAGGAGGATCCAGGCGTGACGTCCACCAGAGAGCGGCAGCGCGCGGCGGCACGCGCCCGGCTCGAGAAGGAGATGGCCGAGCGCGCGGCCAAGGCCCGCAAGCGCCGGCAGACGACGGCGATCGTCAGCGCGGCTGCCGCGCTGGTGCTCGTGGTCGCCGGCACCGTCTGGCTGGCGGTGAGCCTCGGCGGCGACGACGACAACAAGAGCGACACCGCCGCGCCGGCGGCGGGCGCGGCCGAGTGCGCGTACACCGCGCTGCCCACCGAGCAGCGCCCCCCGCAGATCAAGGACGTGGGGGTGCCCAGCAACGAGCAGTCCGCCAAGGGCGTCCAGACCATGACGATCGACACCAACCTCGGCCCGATCACGGCCAAGGTCGACCGGTCGCTGGTGCCGTGCACGGCGGGCAGCTTCACCTACCTCGCGGAGAAGAACTTCTTCGACAACACCAAGTGCCACCGCCTCGTGAGCGAGGGCATCAAGGTGTTGCAGTGCGGTGACCCCAGCGCCACCGGCAACGGCTGGCGGGACACCGACGGCCAGGGCGGCCCGAGCTACCGGATGGCCGAGGAGAACCTGCCCACCGACAAGCGCCCGCCGTACCCGGAGGGTGTCATCGCGATGGCCAAGGCCCAGGATCCGGGGAGCACCGGCAGCCAGTTCTTCATCGTCTACGGCGACTCGCCGCTGGACCCGGCGTACACGGTGGTGGGCACCATCACCGGCGGCATGGACCTCGTCAAGGACGTGGCCAAGGCCGGCGACGACGGGGCGTTCGCCCAGCAGGCCGGGGGCGGTCACCCGAAGAAGGAGGTCATCATCAAGGACCTCACGATGAGCAACCCGCAGGGCTGACCCCCGCGCGCACGACGAAGCGCCCGCCGGCTGAGCCGGCGGGCGCTGTCATTTCCGCTGTACGCGTCGAGCCCCGAGACCGATCCGGTGGGCGTCAGGCGCCGGAGGTGACCCGGTAGGCGTCGAAGACGCCGTCGACCTTGCGCACCGTGGCCAGCAGGTGGCCCAGGTGCTTCGGGTCGGCCATCTCGAAGCTGAACCGGCTCACCGCCACCCGGTCACGGGTGGTGGTGACGGTGGCGGAGAGGATGTTGACCCGTTCGTCGGAGAGCACCCGGGTGACGTCGGCCAGCAGCTTGTGCCGGTCCAGAGCCTCGACCTGGATGGCGACCAGGAACGTCGACGCGGAGGTGAGCTTCCAGCTCACCTCGACGACCCGCTCGCTCTGCGCGCGCAGGTCCTCGGCGTTGGCGCAGTCGTCGCGGTGCACGCTCACCCCGCCGGAGCGGGTGACGAAGCCGAACACCGAGTCCGGTGGGACCGGTGTGCAGCAGCGGGCCAGCTTGATCCAGACGTCGCTGACGCCCCGGACCACCACGCCCGGGTCGGCGCTGCTCTGCCGGCTGCGCGGCGGCCGGGTGGCGACGGCGGTCTCGGCGATGTCCTCCGCCGCGCCCTCCTCGCCGCCGTACGCGGCCATCAGCTTCTGCACCACCGACTGCGCGGAGACCTGGCTGTCGCCGACCGCTGCGTAGAGCGAGGCCACGTCGGCCAGGTGCAGGTCGCGGGCGATCGACATGAGCGCGTCGGAGGTGAGCATCCGCTGCAACGGCATGCCCTGCTTGCGCATCGCCTTGACGATCGCGTCCTTGCCGGCCTCGATCGCCTCCTCACGCCGCTCCTTGTTGAAGTACTGCCGGATCTTCGTCCGGGCGCGCGGGCTCTTGACGAAGCCCAGCCAGTCCTGCGTCGGGCCGGCCGTCTCGGACTTCGACGTGAAGATCTCGATCACGTCGCCGTTGGACAGCGTCGACTCCAGCGGCACCAGCTTGCCGTTGACCCGCGCCCCGATGCACTTGTGCCCCACCTCGGTGTGCACCGCGTACGCGAAGTCCACAGGTGTCGACCCGGTCGGCAGCGGGATGACGTCACCCTTCGGGGTGAAGACGTACACCTCCTGGCTGGACAGGTCGAAGCGCAGCGCGTCCAGGAACTCGCTCGGGTCGGCCGCCTCACGCTGCCAGTCGAGCAGCTGCCGCAGCCAGGTCATCTCGTCGATGTGCGCGGGCGGGCCGACGATCTGGGTGCCCTTGTGCTCCTTGTACTTCCAGTGCGCGGCGATGCCGAACTCCGCGGTGCGGTGCATCGCGTACGTGCGGATCTGCATCTCCACCGGCTTGCCGGTGGGCCCGATGACAGTCGTGTGCAACGACTGGTACATGTTGAACTTGGGCATCGCGATGTAGTCCTTGAACCGGCCCGGCACCGGCTGCCAGTTGGCGTGGATGACACCCAGCGCCGCGTAGCAGTCCCGAACGGTGTCGACCAGGATCCGCACACCGACCAGGTCGTAGATGTCGTTGAAGTCGCGACCCCGCACGATCATCTTCTGGTAGATCGAGTAGAGGTGCTTCGGCCGACCGGTGGTCTCCGCCTTGATCTTGGCGGCCTTCAGGTCGATCTGCACCTTCTGCGTCACCTGCCGCAGCAGCGCCTCGCGCTGCGGCTGGTGCTCCCCGATCAGCCGGTTGATCTCCTCATAGCGCTTCGGGAAGAGCGTGCCGAAGGACAGGTCCTCCAGCTCCCACTTGATCGTGTTCATACCGAGCCGGTGCGCCAGCGGCGCCAGGATCTCCAGCGTCTCCTTGGCCTTCTGCTCCTGCTTGGGGCGGGGCAGGAAGGTCAGGGTGCGCATGTTGTGCAGCCGGTCGGCCAGCTTGATCACCAACACCCGCGGGTCCTTCGCCATGGCCACGACCATCTTGCGGATCGTCTCGGCCTTGGCCGCGTCGCCCAGCTTGACCTTGTCGAGCTTCGTGACGCCGTCGACCAGCAGGGCGACCTCGCCACCGAAGTCGGCCCGCATCTGGTCGAGGGTGTACTCGGTGTCCTCGATGGTGTCGTGCAGCAGCGCGGCGACCAACGTGGTGGTGTCCATCCCCAGGTTGCCGAGGATGGTCGCCACGGCCAGGGGGTGGGTGATGTAGGGGTCGCCGGACTTGCGGTACTGCCCGGAGTGCCACCGCGCGGCAGTGTCGAAGGCGCGCTGGAGCAGCCGGGCGTCCGCCTTGGGGTGGTTGTCCCGGTGGCTCGCGATCAGCGGCTCCAGCACCTCGCTGACCTGCGAGGTCTGCCAGGGCGCGTTGAACCGGGCAAGCCGGGCCCGGACCCGCCGACCGGTGGGCGCGTTGGACAGCCCGAAGCCACCGCTGGGCGACGGATCGATGCCCGCGTCGGTCGGGAACGGCACCACGACGCCATCGGCGCCGGGGGACGCCTCAGCGCTCGGCGGGCCGCTGGTCGGACGCACCGCGCTCTCACCGGCAGCCCGACCGGAGCCGTTGCCGGTGCCCGTCACCCGGGCCGGCGCGTCGCCTGTCCGGTCGGTCACCGAGCCGTCAGCGTCGCCTGTCGGGTGCACCGTGCCCTCCGCCGGAGGGACGACATCGTGGGACACCGGCCTCCTCACCGCTCGCCGGAAACACGCCGGCCGAAGATCGGCCGACCTGGTCTCGCCCGCCGGACGGCATACCGCCGGCGTCAGCAAAGGGCAATGCTACCCGCACGGACGGTCCCCTGCCGCTCCGCCGGACGGTCGGCGCCGGGTCCATCCGACGGGTCCGGGATCAAACGGTCAGCAGAGTATCGACCGGTTCAAACAGTCAACAGGGCGTGGACGGGACGCGGCGCCAGTCGCTCGCGCCCGCCCAGGAAGCCGAGCTCCAGCAGCACAGTGAAGCCACTGACGGTGCCGCCGGCCCGCTCGACCAGGTCCAGCGTCGCCTCGGCGGTGCCACCGGTGGCCAGCACGTCGTCGACCACCAGCACCCGGTGCCCGGCGGTGAAGGCGTCCTCGTGCACCTCAAGGGTGGCCTCGCCGTACTCCAACTCGTAGGAGACCGAGTGCGCCGGGCGGGGCAGCTTGCCGGCCTTGCGCACCGGCACCACGCCCACCCCCGTCGCGTACGCGATGGCCGCCGCCACGACGAACCCGCGCGCCTCGATGCCGACCACCACGTCGAAGGCGTCCCGCCCGTGGTACGCGACGATCCCGTCGATCACCTCACGGAAGACCTTGCCGTCGGCGAACAGTGGCATCAGGTCCTTGAACATGACGCCGGGCTTGGGGAAGTCGGGCACGTCCAGCACCCGACTGGCGACCAGTCGGGCGACCTCCGGGCCACTGTCCCCGCGCGCTGCGGTGCTGTGGGTCTCCGTCACGGCTGTTTCGCTCTCCTTCGACGACGAACGGCGTCCGGCAACAGCATGCCGGACGCCGTTCGGGTGTTTCCTGTCGGGTCAGCGCCGCTTGGCGCCACCCGGCCGGTTGCCGCCGCCACCCGGGCGACCGCCCCGGGCACCGGTGGGCCGCTTGCCCGCCGGCCGAGCGCCCACCTTGGGGGCGGCACCGGCCAGCGCGGCGGCGTCCTGATCGACGGGCTCGTCGGTCGCGTCGGCCTGGGCCACCGGGCTCGCGGCAGCACCCTTACCGGCGACCTCGCCGCGGCCGACCGCACCCCGCCGGGTCAGGACGCGCTTGTTGTGCGCCTGGATCCGCGGGTCGTAGTTCTTCAACAGCGCCAGCAGCGGGGTGGCCACCAGGATGGAGGTCAGGAACGCCACCGCCATACCGACGAACAGCACCAGACCGAGGTCCTTCAGCGTGCCGGCACCGAGCAGGCCGGCACCGATGAAGAGCAGACCACCGACCGGCAGCAGGGCGACCACCGAGGTGTTCAACGACCGCATCAGGCTCTGGTTGATGGCCAGGTTGGACGCCTCGCTGTACGTCTGGTTGTTGTTGGCGGTGATGCCCCGGGTGTTCTCCTGGACCTTGTCGAAGACCACCACCACGTCGTAGAGCGCGAAGCCCAGGATGGTGAGGAAGCCGATGATCGTCGACGGGGTGACCTCGAAGCCGACCAGCGAGTAGATGCCGGCGGTGAGGATCAGGTTGGTGATCAGCGAGGCGACTGCGGCCACCGCCATCCGCCACTCGAAGCGCAGGATCAGGTAGACCATCACCAGTGCGATGAAGATGACCAGACCGAGTACGGCCCGCTCGGTCACCTGGCTGCCCCAGGCCTCACTGACCTGGTTGTCGCTGATCTGGTCGGCGCTGATGCCGAGGTCCTCGGCGATCTGGGCCTTGACCGCGGTGGCCTGCTCGGCGGTGAGCTGCGGCGTGCGGAGCTCGTAGGAGTCGCCGCCCGGACCGCCGACCTTCTGCGTGGTGGCCACCATGACGCCGGTGTTCTCGGCGGCGAGGGCCGAATTGACCTCCCGCTCGGCGTCGTCGAGGGTGCCGACGCTGGCCGGCACCTGGAACGAGTTACCGCCGGCGAACTCGATGCCCAGGCTGAACCCACGGATCGAGAAGCTGAGGATCGCGATCAGGACCAGGACACCGGCGACGCCGAACCAGAGCTTGCGCCGACCGACGATGTTGAGACCGGCCTCGCCGTTGTAGAGGCGGCTCGCCAGACCGTTTTGAGCCATCTCAGGCCTCCTTGGCGCGCGGGTTGCGGGGCTGAGTCGGCTGGTTGCGGGCCGGCAGTGCTCGGCCCAGACCGCTGACCCGCGGGGACAGGAACGCCCGGGTCCGAGCGAACATCGTCATGATCGGGTGCCGGAAGAGGAAGACCACCACCAGGTCCAGCACAGTGGCCAGGCCGAGCGCGAACGCGAAGCCCTTGACCGTGCCGACCGAGACCACGTAGAGCACCACAGCGGAGAGCAGCGTGATCGCGTTGGCCGAGATGATCGTCCGACGGGCTCGGATCCAGGCGCGGGGCACCGCGCTGCGCGGGCTTCGCCCCTCCCGGATCTCGTCTTTCAGACGTTCGAAGTAGATGACGAACGAGTCCGCCGCCACACCGAGCGAGACGATCATGCCGGCGATGCCGGCGAGGGTGAGCGTGAAGCCGATCTGCCGGCCGAGCACCACCAGCGCGCCGAAGACAAGCAGCGCGGAGAGGATGAGGCTCAGGAAGATCACCGAGCCGAGCAGCCGGTAGTAGAAGAACGCGTAGATGATGACCAGCAGCATGCCGATGCCGGCCGCGAGCAGACCGGCGCGCAGGTGGCTGGCACCCAGCGTGGCGGTGACGTTCTGCGCCTCCTGCTGCTCGAAGGTCACCGGCAGCGCGCCGTAGCGGAGCTGGCCGGCGAGGGTGCTGGCGTCCTTCTGGGTGAAGGTGCCGGTGATCTGGGAGTTGCCGGTCAGCACGCCCTGGATCTCCGGGGAGGAGACGATCTTGTTGTCCAGCACGACTGCCACCCGGCACTTGCCGTCCTGACCCAACGCGGTCGCGTCGCAGGCCTGGCCCTCGTTGTTGAACGCCTCACGCGTCAGCGAGGTCCACTTGCCCTGGCCGTCGCCGGTGAAGTCCAGGCTGACCACCCAGGCGTTGGTCTGGTCGAGCACCGCGTCGGCGTCGGACACGTCGGTGCCCAGCACCTTGGCCTGGTCGAGCAGGTACTTCGACGCGCCGTCCTCGCAGGAGACCACCTGCTGCTTCGCGTCGGAGATCGACGCCGGGGGGCGCTGGTCGAGCTGCGCGCAGCCGATCGTCGGCACGTTGAACTGCATCTGCGCCGGCAGCACCGCGACCTCCTGCGGAGACAGCGTGCCGAACGGCTTGAGCTTCTCGGCCAGCGACGGGTCGGCGCTCAGGTCGGCCGGAGCCTGCAACCCGTTGGCGGCCTGCCAGGCGGCGGCGCCGACCTTCTGCTCGACGGCCTTGCGCTGCTCCTCGACGCTGGCCGGCACCGGCTCGGCGCTGGCGCTGGGCGCGGCGGCGCTCGGCGAGGCGGTGGCGGACGCGGAGGGGGTCGGCGTGGTGCTGGGCGACGCCGGGGCCATTCCGCCCTGACCGCCGCTGGGCGACGAGGTCACCTTCGGCGAGGCGCTGCCCGCCGGGGTCGGCGTCGCGGCGCCGGACGGGGTCGCGCTGCCGGTCGGGGCGGCGCTACCGGACGGGGCCGGCGTGGCGGCGGGCGGCGCCTCGGCCACCCCGCTGCCGGAGGCGGCCTTGAGCACCTTGCGGAAGCGCAGCTCAGCCGCTTCACCCACGTCGTCGAGGTTCCGGTTCTCACCGGGCAGGGAGATGACGATGTTGCGGTTGCCCTCGGTGACCACCTCGGCCTCGGCCACGCCGAACGCGTTGACCCGGCTCTCGATGATCTCGCGGGCCTCCTCGAGGTTCTCCGCCGTCGGGGGCTTGCCGTCGACGCTGTTGGTCGCCTCCAGTGTCACCCGCGTGCCGCCGATGAGGTCCAGGCCGAGCTTGGGCTCGAGCCGGTCCTTCCAGCTGCCGCTGGCGCCGGCGAAGAACACCAAAAGATAGAGGACCACGAAGATGAAACCGAGCACGGCGAGCTGCCGCCCGGGGCGCATCTGTCCCTGAGGTGGTGCCACGGCTGTCCTGTCTCCCTGTACGGTCGCGCCGCTGTCGCAGCGGCGGCGGTGTCGGGCCGGGGGTTCCGCCCGACGGGTCTGCCTTGAGCCGACGAGGTGCCGACACGAGGACCGGGCACCCCGGCGCGGAACGCCGACGGTCACGGGAACGTGCCGACGCCCGGCGTCGACCCAACTATCCAGTTTTCACGTCTCGTCCGCTGCCCCGTTCGGGCGCGACGACCCGGAATGCGGCCCACCGGCCGTACGCCGGACTCGCCGCTCCCGGGGGGAGGGGTCACTCCTTGACGGTGTCCGCGTCCTCGGTGACCGGCTCGCTCGGCAGCTCCGCGCGGGTGACCACCCGCGCGATGGCCGGGCGGGCGTAGCGGGTCTGCACGCCCGGGGCGACCTCGATCAGGACGGTGTCGTCCTCGATGCCGGTGACAGTGCCGTAGAGCCCACCGATGGTCACGACCTCGTCGCCGGGGCCGAGGTTGGACTGCATCGCCTCCGCCTCTTTGCGGCGCTTCTGCTGGGGTCGGATCATCATGAAGTACATGACGCCAAAGAGCAGGGCGATCATCAGGATCGGCGTGATGCCGCCGGCCCCACCACCCGCTGCTGCCAATTGCACGGTTACTGACCTTCCCATTGGCCACCTCCCCGGCACCGTGGGTGCCGGAGCGGAGGCGGAATCTCACGTCCTGTACAGACCGCGGCGAAGTCTAAACCCTGCACCTGGGAACGCCGAATGCGGCACAGATCACGTTCACATCACGGCTGATCGACATCCAAGGAGAACAAGTCGGGCACAGGCGGGCTATCTACACCAAATGTACCATTCGGCGGTGTGCGCCCCAGATGCCGCCAGGCGGCCTCGGTCGCCACCCGACCCCTCGGCGTACGGGCCAACAGCCCAGCCCGCACCAGGAACGGCTCGCAGACCTCCTCGACCGTGTCCGGCTGCTCCCCCACCGCCACGGCGAGGGTGGACAACCCGACCGGGCCGCCCCGGAACGAGTCGACCAACGCGGTCAACACCGCGCGGTCCAACCGGTCCAGACCGAGCGCGTCCACGTCGTACACGATCAGGGCCGCGCGGGCGGTGTCGAGATCGACCACCCCGTTCGCCCGAACCTCGGCGTAGTCGCGGACCCGCCGCAGCAGCCGGTTCGCGATCCGCGGGGTGCCCCGGGACCGACCGGCGATCTCGGTAGCCCCCTCCGGAGTGATCGGCACCCCCAGGATCCGCGCCGAACGGTGCAGCAGCGTCTCCAGATCAGCCGGGGCGTAGAAGTCGAGGTGCGCCACGAAGCCGAACCGGTCCCGCATCGGCCCGGTCAACAGGCCCGAGCGGGTCGTCGCGCCAACCAGTGTGAACGGCTCGACGTCCAACGGGATCGCCGTCGCCCCCGGCCCCTTGCCCACCACCACGTCGACCCGGAAGTCCTCCATCGCGCTGTACAGCAGCTCCTCGGCCGGCCGCGCGATCCGATGGATCTCGTCGATGAAGAGCACGTCGCCCTCGGCGAGGCTGGTCAGGATCGCCGCCAGATCACCGGAACGCTCGATAGCCGGGCCGCTGGTCACCCGGATGCCCGCGCCCAGCTCGGCGGCGACGATGTTGGCCAGACTCGTCTTACCCAACCCGGGTGGGCCGGAGAGCAGGATGTGATCCGGCGGCGACCCCCGCCGCATGGCCCCCTGCAACAACAGGTCGAGCTGGTCGCGTACCCGGTCCTGGGCGATGAACTCGGCCAGCCGCCTCGGCCGTACCGTGGCCTCCGCGTCCCGATCGGCGTCGCTGACGTACGCCGAGACAAGCCCCTCGGTCTCGCTCATCGTGCGGCCCGCGCGGTCATCGGGTGCGGCCCAGCAGTCGGATGGCCTGCTTGAGCAGGACCGGCACCGGCGGGGTCTCACCCTCGATCGACTCCGCCACCGCGGCCACCGCCTGGTCGGCCTGTCCGGCCGTCCAGCCCAACCCCACCAGCGCCTGCCGGACCTGGTCGGGCCAGCTGCCGCGGGTCACCCCGGCCACCCCGTCGGCGCCGATCGGCACCGGGCCGATCCGGTCACGCAGCTCCAGCACCAGTCGTTCCGCGCCCTTCTTGCCAATCCCGGGTACCCGGGTCAGGGCGGCCGTGTCGGCGTTGGCGATCGCCTTGCGAACCGCATCCGGGGTGTGCACCGCCAGCACCGCCTGGGCCAGCCGCGGGCCGACCCCACTGGCGGTCTGGAGCAGCTCGAACAGGGACTTGGCGTCGTCGTCGGCGAAGCCGTAGAGGGTCAGCGAGTCTTCCCGCACGATCAAGCTGGTGGCGAGCCGGGCCACCTGGCCGACCCGCAGCTCCGCGAGGGTCCCCGGGGCGCAGTGCACGGCAAGCCCGACCCCGCCGACCTCGATCACTGCCTGGTCCGGACCCGTCGCGGTCACCGTGCCGCGCACGCTGGCGATCATCGCGCTCCTCCTCGTCGTGCCCGGTCCGCCGCGGCGGCCAGCTTGGAGCGGGTTCCGCCACGCCACACATGGCAGATGGCCAGGGCCAGCGCATCGGCGGCGTCCGCCGGCTTCGGCGGCTCGGCCAGCCGCAACAGCCGGGTCACCATGGCGGTCATCTGCGCCTTGTCGGCCTGACCGGACCCGGTCACGGCGGCCTTCACCTCGCTCGGGGTGTACGTCTGCACCGGCAGCCCGGCCCGCGCCCCGGCCAGCACGGCGATGCCACTGGCCTGCGCGGTGCCCATCACGGTGCGAACGTTGTGCTGGCTGAACACCCGCTCGACGGCGACGCTCTCCGGTTGGTGCTCGGCGACCAGCTTGTTCAGCGACCGGTCCAGGTGCAACAGACGCAGCGCCAGGTCGTCGGCCGGGTCGGTGTAGACCACGTAGTAGGCGACCAGGGTGCAGGGCCGGCCGGGCACACCCTCGACCACGCCCACCCCACACCGGGTCAACCCCGGGTCCACACCGAGCACGCGCACGCCGCCCCCTCCCCAGCCGTCAGCAGTACGTGTGTTCGACACCCTAACCGGCGCCCCTCCCACCAGTCCCACGGGACACGCCCTCCGCACCCCGCCCCTCGCGCCCCGCCTCGCCCTTCCCCCTCGCGCCCCGGCTCGCCCCTCGCCGCCCCTCGCGGCTCCCTGCGCCCCTGCGGCCTCACGCCCGTTGCCCCCGCGCCGCACACCCCGCGCCGCACACAAGCACACCCGCACCCCACGCCCCACACCCCACGCCCCACGCCCCACGCCCCGCGCCCCGCGCCAAGATCGCGCTGGAACCAGGATGTAGTGGCCACGAGACACCGGGAAGCCACTACAACCAGGATCTTGCGCGATCTTGCCGCGCAAGGCACGGCCCGGCGGGATGCGGGCGAGTGCGGGCGGGAGCCCGGGGGCGGGTGCCGGCGGCAGCCCGGCGGCCGGTGCGGGCGGCAGCCCGGGAGCGGGAGCGGGCGGCGGCGGGGCGGGCGGGAAGACGCCCGGTGGGGTGGGAGCGGGCGGCAGGGGGCGGGTGGGGCCACACAGCTTTGGTACGGAGTATGTGTCGCTGGCCCATGTGCCGGGGGGCACACAGCTCGTAACTTCTTGCGCCATGACGGCAGAACCCGTGGTGGTCCCCCACGTCGTACAGGTCGACCTTTCCGGTCGGACCGCCCTGGTGACCGGGGGCGGCGGCGGCATCGGGCGGGCGTGTGCCCTGCGGCTGGGCGCGGCCGGCGCCAAGGTGCTCGTGGTGGACCGCAACCTGGAGGCGGCCAAGGCGGTGGCCGCCGAGGCCGGTGGGCGGGCCGAGGGTGTGGACCTGTCCGACGCCGCGGCGGTGGATTCGCTCGACGTGGACGTGGACATCGTGGTGAACAACGCCGGGCTCCAGCACGTAGCACCGTTGCAGGACTTTCCCGTTGAGCGTTTCGAGTACATCCAGCGGGTGATGGTGGAGGCACCGTTCCTGCTGATCCGCCGGGCGCTGCCGCACATGTACGCCCGGGGCTGGGGGCGGATCGTCAACATCTCCTCGGTGCACGGGTTGCGTGCCTCGCCGTACAAGGCGGCGTATGTCTCGGCCAAGCATGCCCTGGAGGGGCTGTCGAAGGTGGTCGCGTTGGAGGGCGCCGCGCACGGTGTCACCGCCAACTGCATCAACCCGGCGTACGTGCGTACCGCGCTGGTGGAGAGCCAGATCGCCGACCAGGCGGCCAGTCACGGTATCGACGAGGCCGAGGTGATCGAGAAGATCATGCTGGCCCGGGCCGCGATCAAGCGGTTGATCGAGCCGGAGGAGGTGGCCGAGCTGCTGGCGTACCTCTGCTCGCCGCCGGCGGCGTTCATCACCGGGGCGTCGATAGCCCTCGACGGGGGCTGGACGGCCAACTAGTGGGGCTGAGCACAATGTCGACCATGTCTTCGCCGGTGGAGTTCCTTGAGTTGCTCGCCCGAGAGGCAGCGGCGGTCGAGTTCGAGGGACCGCTGGTGGCCGCGCGGGCCGCCGGGCTGCCACCGGACCGGCTGGCCGAGCTGGAGCAGGCCAAGTCGGTGGCGTTGCGGGTCCGCGCGCTGCTGGAGCGTCGCCGCCGCCGGGAGAGCGAGCTGTCCGGCCTGTACGACACCGTCAGCGACCTGGCCGGGCTGCGCGATCTGGACGACGTGTTGCGGGCGATCGTGCACCGGGCCCGTCATCTGCTCGGCGCTGACGTGGCGTACATGACCCTCAACGACGACGAACGTGGCGACACCTACATGCGGGTGACCGACGGGTCGGTGTCGGCCCGTTTCCAGCGGCTGCGCCTGCCGATGGGCGCTGGTCTCGGTGGCCTGGTGGCCCAGTCCGGTGCCCCGTACGTCACCGCCAACTACGGCGAGGACGCGCGCTTCCACCACACCGGCGAGATCGACGCCGGGGTGGGCGAGGAGGGTCTGGTGGCGATCCTGGGGGTGCCGCTGCGGCTCGGTTCGACCTCGATCGGGGTGCTCTACGCGGCCAACCGTTCGGCGCGACCGTTCGTCCGGGAGGAGGTGGCGTTGCTGGTGTCGCTGGCCGCGCACGCCGCTGTGGCGATCGACACCGCCCGGCTGCTGACCGAGACCCGTTCGGCGTTGGCCGAGTTGTCGGCGGCGAACACCACCATCCGGGCGCACAGCAGCTCGGTGGAGCGGGCTGCGGCGGCACACGACCGGATGACCGCGCTGGTGCTGCGCGGCGGCGGCGTGGAGGACGTGGCGGCTGCGGTGACCGAGGTGCTGGGCGGCGCGCTGCTGGCGCTGGACGCCGAGGGCCGCCTGCTGGCCCGGGTGGGTGAGATCGAGGAGCCGGACCGCGCGGACATCGTCGAGGCGGTGGCCGCGTCGCGGACCGAGGGGCGCAGCGTACGTCGGGGTCCCCTCTGGTACGCGGCGGTGGTGGCGGGCGCGGAGAACCTGGGCGCCCTGGTGCTCCGCCCGGACGACGAGTTGGTCGACGCCGACCAGCGCATCCTGGAGCGGGCGGCGTTGGTGACCGCGCTGCTGCTGCTGTTCCGCCGGACTGTCGCTGAGGCGGAGGGTCGGGTGCGTGGCGAGTTGCTGGACGACCTGATCGCCCGCCCGCTGCGTGACACCGACGCGCTGCGCAGTCGGGCCCGTCGGCTCGGGGTGGACCTGGACGCGCCGCATGTGCTGGTGGCGGTGGGCGACGACGCGATCGCCGCTACCGGCTCGGCTCGGCAGCGGGTGCTCTCCTGGGCCACCACGTACGCCTCTGCGCGCGGCGGGCTGGCCGCGGCGCGCGACGGCCGGGTGGTGCTGATGCTGCCGGGGTTGGACGCGGGCGGCAGCGCCCGCGCGGTGGCCCGGGACCTGTCCCGGGTGACCGGTCGACCGGTGACCGCCGGGGCGAGTGGCCCGTCTGACACGCCGGGGGCGCTGGCCGGGACGTTCCAGGAGGCGGACCGGTGCCTGACGGCGCTGGGTGCGTTGGGCCGCGCCGGGCAGGGCGCGAGCACTGTGGAGTTGGGCTTCGTCGGGTTGTTGCTGGGCACTGTCGGTGACCGGGGTGAGAAGGACGTGACCGAGTTTCTCGGCGCGACAGTCGGGCCGGTGCTCGACTACGACGCCCGGCGAGGCACGGCTCTGGTGAAGACGCTGGAGGCGTACTTCGGGGTGGGCGGCAGCCTGGCCCGGGCCGCCGAGCAACTGCATGTGCACGTCAACACTGTGACGCAGCGGTTGGAGCGGGTCGGGCAGTTGCTCGGCGTCGACTGGCAGCGGCCCGAGCGGGCGCTGGAGGTGCAGCTCGCGCTGCGCCTGCACCGACTGCGCACGCCGGCCGGCTGACCGGGGCCGGTCGGCGGCACGAACGCCGCCGACCGACACCGGCGGGTACGAACCCCGCCGACCGAGCCCCGCACACCGGCGGGCGCAGGAGCCGCTGACGGAGTGCCAGCCAGGCCCCAACGCCGCCGCCCGAGCGCTCGGCGTCAGCGGGCCCGGATGCCCTCCAGCACGGCGTCGACGACCCGTTCGGGCAGGGCCTGCTCGTCCAGGTCCGGGTTCCACTGGAGCACCCGCTGGATCAGCATCGGCCCGGTGAGCAGCGCCATCGTCACCTCGACGTCGATGTCGGCACGCAGCACCCCTTCGTCGATGCCGCGCCGCAGCACCTCGCGCATCAGCTGCCGCCGGGGCGAGATGATGTTCTGGTAGAGCTGGAACTGGTCGGCGCTGCGGTTCACGGCGGGCGCCAGGCAGGGCATGATCTTGGCCGCTCGCGGGTCGACGTTCTTGCCGATCGCACCGACCAGCAGCACCAGGTCGTCGCGGACGGAGTGGCCCGCCGGCTGGGCCAGGACGCCCTTGAGGCGGCGCAACGCGTCCAGCAGCAACGCGTCCTTGCCCGCCCAGCGGCGGTAGATGGTGGCCTTGCCGACCCCGGCGCGGGTGGCGATCGCCTCGATCGAGAGCGCCTCGATGGTGCTGCCCTCGGCGAGCAGGTCGAGGGTGGCCTCGATGATCGCCTCGTCGGCGCGGATGCTCCGCGGTCGACCGGGCGACCGCGGAGCATCAGCAGTGGACGTCATGTCCGTCATTCTCCCCGAACCTATGCCGTACCGGCCAGCTCAGGCTCGGCGACCGGCGCCGCCGGGGCGACGCTGGTCTCCTCCTTGCCCGGCATCCAGCGCAGCACCACGATGATCCCGAGTGCGGCGATCACCGCGGAGAGCCCGGCCGCCCAGTGCATGGCGGTGACGAAGGCGTCGTTGGCCGCCGAGATCAGCCCTGGCGCCGCCGGGCCGAGCTGACCCGCCGCCGCGTACGCACCGGAGATCGACTCGTTGGCCGCGTCCTGGGCCTGCGTGGGCAGACCGGTCAGCGCGTCACCGATGTCGCTGCGGTAGACAGCGGAGAGCACCGAGCCGAGGACTGCCACGCCGAGCGCGCCGGCCACCTGGCGGATGGTGTTGCTGACCGCGGAGCCCACTCCGGCCTTCTCCCGGGGCAGCGCCGACATGATCGACTCGGTGGCCGGAGGCATGATGTTGGCCATCCCGGCGCCCTGGATGAGGAAGACGAGCAGCACGATCCAGATCGGGGTGGAGGCGCCGATGAAGACGAACGCGCCGAGTGACACCACTGTCAGCGCCAACCCGACGGTGGCGACGGCCTTACCGCCGTAGCGACGGACCATCGCGGCGCTGCGCGGCGCGAAGACCAGTTGGGCGCCGGCGAAGGGCAGGAAGAGCAGACCGGTCTGCAACGGGCTGTAGTCGCGCACGAGTTGCAGGTAGAACGAGCCGAAGAACATCGAGCCCATCGCGGCGAAGAAGACCAGGCCGACGATGGCGACCGGCGCGGCGAACCGGGGCACCTTGAACAGTCGGACGTCCAGCGACGGGTGGTCGCTGCGCCGCTCGTGCTGGACGAACCAGGCCAGCACCGCGATGCCGACCAGGATCGAGCCCCAGGCCAGCGGGCGGCCGAAGCCGTGCTCGCCGCCGTCGATGATGCCGTACGAGAGGGCGACCAGGCCGACCACGGAGAGCAGCACGCCGAGCACGTCGATCCGGCCGGGCCGTGGGTCACGCGACTCGGGGACCAGCAGCGCCACCAGAACCACCCCGGCGACGACAACCGGCACGTTGATCAGGAAGACCGAGCCCCACCAGAAGTGCTCCAGCAGCGCGCCGCCGAGGATCGGGCCGATCGCCACGGCGAGACCGACAGCGCCGGCCCAGACTCCGATGGCCCGACCACGCTCGCGCGGGTCGAAGACGTTGGAGATGATCGACAAGGTAACCGGCATGATGGCCGCGCCGCCGACCCCCATCAGGGCGCGGGCCGCGATGAGCTGTCCGGGGCTCTGGGCGTACGCGGAGAGGAGCGACGCCAGGCCGAACAGCACCAGACCGATCATCAGGAAGCGCTTGCGGCCGGCGCGGTCACCGAGCACCCCGAAGGTGAACAGCAGCCCGGCGAAGACGAGCGTGTAGGAGTTGATGGACCACTCCAGCTCGCCCTGGCTGGCACCGAGGCCGTGCACCGGGTCGGCCAGGGTGCGCAGGGCGACGTTGAGAATCGTGTTGTCGAGGACGACCACGAGGAGGCTGATCACCAGCACCCCCAGGATCGCCCACCGCCTCGGGTGTCCGGTGTTGTTGTGCAGCTCCATGCCTGGCTTTCCCCCCATGCTGATCACCCGCGACGAAATACGATACGGGTCAGACTCGTAACGCGGGTCAGCCTACGACGCGTATTAACGATACGGCACCGATCCGTATCGTATGTGGTGGGCATCACGCCCGGACGTGACCGCCAGGCAGGCGTCGACGGCCTCCGTCAACGTGCCGAGACGGACCGCCGGACCGCCGAGCGGCTCGATCCAGCCCGGCCCCGCGCCGTACACGCGAAGGAGCGGAAAGTCCCGGGCGAAGCGCACCAGGCGGTACGCGCGGCCGGTGAGCGGCGTCTGCGACCAGAGCACGACGGTGCGCGGGCAGGCCCGGTGCACCGCGCCGGTGAGCGCGGACCAGGGCAGCGCGGGGCCGAGGTTCAGACAGCCACGGCCCTGCTCGCGCAGCGCGGCGGCGAGCGCCAGCAGACCCAGGCTGTGCGCCTCCTTCTCCGCGCCGGCAAGCAGCACCCCGCCGGTGGGCAGTGAACGGCCCGGCTCCCGGCGGTACGCGTCCAACCCGACCCGGACGCCCTCGAAGAGGGAATGCTCGATGACGATCTCGGCGGCCGTGCGCCCGGACAGCCGGGCCAGCAGCGGACGGCAGACCTGCTCCCAGAGCGCCGGCACGCCCCACGCCTCGACCAGGTCCAGCACCAGCGTCGCCACGCCGTTGGCGTCCAGGTCCTCGGCCGCCAGCGAAACCTGCTTGTGCGCGATCTCCACGGCCTCCGCCGGCATCGGATCGGTCAGCACCAGACGTACCCCCGGGGTAGACGTTCTCTCCCCGGGGGTTCGCTCGGAGGCCGCGTGGCGGATGCACCGTCGGGCGAATTTTCAGCGGCGGCGGGCCGCCAGCGGTGGGCCAGCGCGGGACGCCGCACCGGAGGCCGCGCCGGAACAGCACCACGACGAGGACGAAGATGCCACCGGTCACCGGGCCGATCGTCGCGTGGACGAGACCTACGGCGGGCCGCCAGAGTCGAACCGTGTCGATGGGATCGATCGTCGACCCGCTGTTGACGTGCGTGAACTCCACTCCCCCGCGCCGTCGACTTGACCGGACCCCCTAGGTTGATGATCCGCACAGCCCATCGGAAGGTCCCCACCCCATGCCCGTCGGCTTCACCATGGCGATCGTCTTCGCCGTCGCCCTCGCGGTCAGCGCCGTCGTCGCACTCGTCGCCCCCGCACGGTCGTTCAAGCGGATGGCCGCCCTCGCGGCGCTCGGCTTCCTCGCCCTCACGCTTCTGGTCGGCATCGCCTCCAGCGCCCACTCGGTGCCCATCCGCTCGGTCGGCATCGTCACCAGCTTCGGCAAGCCCACCGGCGAGGTGACCGGATCGGGCCTGAAGTGGGTGGCGCCCTGGCAGAAGGTCGGCGAGTGGGACGCGGGCCGCCAGAAGTACGACCACATCGGCGGCGACAACTGCGTACGAGTGCGCACCGGCACCCTCGCCGACGCCTGCGTCGAGGTGCTCGTCGAATGGCAGGTCAAGCCGGAGAACGCGCCTAAGCAGTTCATGGACTACAAGGGCGACTTCGGCAGCTTCCGGGGTCAGCGGGTCGGTGTGCAGCTCGACAGCGCGGTCAACGACGCCTTCGCCGCGTACAACCCGCTGGAGAAGATCGACGCCAAGACCGGCGACCTCAACGTCGACCTGAAGCCGTTCGCCGCGAACATCAAGACCAGCGCGGAGACCCGCCTCACCACCGACGTGGACATCCTCTCGGTGACCATCACCCGGGTGAACCACGACGACAAGACCGAGGGCAACATCAAGGCGTTCCAGGACAAGCTGGCGCAGACCCGCAACCTGGAGCAGGACCGCAAGAACGCCGAGATCTCCAAGCAGATCACCGAGACCAACGCGACAGTCGACAAGGTGACCCGATGCCTGGAGATCGCGGAGAAGAACGGCGCGAACCCGGGACTCTGCATCAACCCGGGCATCGTCACCGGCAAGTGACGACGAGCCGGCCCACCCGCCACGGGTGGGCCGGCTCGCGCGTCACGGACTGCCTGACCGGTGTGCGCCGACATCGGTGCGGCCGGGGCGGCACCGCCGAGCAGCGCACCGACCGCCACCGCGCGGCGGGTCGATCGCGCCGACTAGGCGAAGCTGAACAGCGGCGGGAACACGAGGACCACGGTCCAGGCCCACGCGGCGTACACCGGCAGGTAGCCGGTCTGCCACCGCTCCAGCGCCGCGAACGGCGTGCGCCGACGGATGAAGGACAGCAGCAGCCACGCCGACCAGGCGAGGTTGACCAGCAGGATCACGTTCTCGCCGAGCGCCGCCGCCCGGTTCGGCGTACCGCCGTACTCGTCGGTGATGCGCCCGGTGATTTCCAGCAGCACCAGCACGTCGATGGCCAACGCACTGACCACGAGCGCGAGTTGGAGTTTGTCGAACGGGCCGGGCGGGGCCAGCGGGTCACGGGCCGAGAGTGAGTAGAGCAGCAGCCCCAGCACCACGACCAGCAGGAGGTCGAAGAGGAGCAGCGCCTCCCGCTCGACGTCGATGCCGTGGCTGGTCCAGACGACAGCGACCAGGAAGGCGAGCAGGGCGGCAGTGAAGAGCGGGGTGAACAGCCTGGTGAGGACCGGCGCGATGTTCTCGACGACACTCTGCTTGGCCTCGACGAGCCACCCGGCCACCACTACCGCGGCCGCGGCGCCACCGGGCAGCAGCCACTGTGAGATGAACGCCTCCGGGACGATCCCGATGGCAGCGAAGGTGTTGAACAGGAACGCGGCGAGCACACCGCCGCCGAGGGCCATCAGCACCAGGTAGATGAACCACTCGCCGGTGAACCGGATGAAGTCCATGCGTCGACGGGAGGAGCGCCAGTCGTCGGCGACATAGGCCAGGCCGACCACCAGCCATAGGGCGATGGGCAGGTGGATGCTGGTGACGACCACTGACTGCGAGTCGTCCGCCAGGGGGTAGGCGTTGGCGGCCACGGCGCCGAGGACGAAGAGCGCCGCCAGTGCCGCGATGACCGTCCGTCGGGCTCCCCGACGCCAGGCCAGGTACGCCGCCAGCCAGGGCAGCGCGAACAGTGTGAAGTTGCGCGCGTAGAACGAGCCGTTGTCGGCGAAGCTCAGCCCGAACAACGCCGGCACCTTCACGGACACCACGGCACCCGCCGCACAGCCGAGCATGACCCACAGGTCCCGGCGGGAGCGAGCGCTGCCGACCGGGTTGCCGGAGTCGCCGGTCAGCACCAACTGCTTCCACAGCCGTTCGGAATGTTCCCGGGCGAACTCGCGGGAGAGGTCGTCGAGGCTGCCCATCCGTTTCACGGCGACCAGGAACGCCTCGTCCGGGCTCAGGCCGGCGGCGACGAGTTCGTCGACGGAACCACGAAGGTGGTCTTCCAACTCGTCGGCGTCCACAGGTTGCATCTCCCGGCGACGCAGCACGTACTGACGCCACTGCTCGAACTGCGCTTCCAATCCCTGCGGCCCCTCGTGCGCCGTCATGCGAGGCCCTCCAACGGGCGCACCGTCTGCGGCGCGCGGTCGTGCCAGATCTCCTTGAGCGCGCCCACCACTGTGTCCCACTGCCGGCGCTGCTCGGCCAGCTCGGCCAGGCCCCGTTCGGTGATGCGGTAGTACTTGCGCTTCCGCTCACCGGCGACCGCCTGCCAGCTCGACTCCAGGTGACCGAGGCGCTCGAGCCGGTGCAGCAGCGGGTACAGCAGCCCTTCGGTCCAGTCCAGCTCACCCCCGGACAGCTCGTTGATCCGCCTGAGGATGGCGTAGCCGTAGCTCTCGCCCTCGGCCAGGATGCCGAGCACCATCGGCGTCGCCGAGGCGGCGACCAGATCCTTGGCGACCTTCACGGAACCTCCCGCCCCTAAACCTAGAAGTACGATGCATAGTACTGCTAGGTATTGGTCCCGGCGCAACGGCCGGGAGCGAGACGCCGGCCGAATCGCCGTCACGGGCAACTGTGGTGCCGCGATCGGGCAATTCCGGGTTAGCCTTGGCGCATATGGCTACCTTTCGCAGCGCCTCAGTGCTCCTTTCCTCAGACGGCACCAGGACCCCCGGCACCGCCGCGCTCTTCGCCGAGCCGGCCCGTAGGGGCGGGATTCCGCCCTGGGCAGGCGACTTCCGCCCCGCCAACAGCGCCGGCAACGGCCCCAAGAACGCAGTCGGCAAGACCTTCACCCTGGAGCTGCCCGACGGCAGCACCGGCAAGGTCGTCGTCCAGGGCCTCAAGAGCGGCAAGGGCGGCGTCGTGCTGGCGCTGATGGGCGAGGACGCCCCACCCTTCTGACCAGTCGCCCGCTCTCGTCGCCCGGGTGCCCAGGGTTGACCCTTTCCGGGTCGACCCAGGGCACCTGGCCAACCACGCCAGTCGCGCCCGACAAATCGCTGGGATGTCGATGGTCGTGTCGCGACAATGGCCGTTGTGCCGGAGGTCGAAGTCGTCGTCGCCCACCAGGAACGGGCGACAGTACGCGTCGGCGACGTGTTCCTGAAGATCGACACTGATCCGGGGCGCACCGACGTCGAGGTCGAGGCGATGGCGCTGGCGCCGGTCCCGACCCCCGAGGTTCTCTGGCGCAAGCCGCCAGTGCTCGCGCTCGCCGCCCTGCCCGGAACGGCGCTTGGCCGCCTCGGCGAGCCGTCGACCGCGTCGCCGGCGGCGTGGGCCGCGGCGGGTGCCGCCGCTCGGACGCTGCACGACGCGCCGCTACCGCCATGGCCCGGGCGAACCTGTTACGAGTTGACATCGCAACTCGACGCCGAATGCGAGTGGCTCGTCGCCAACGGCGTCCTCCCCACCGACCTGGTCACGCGCAACCGCCAGGTCGCCGAGGCGGCGCTCCGGCCGTGGACCCCGGTATTCACGCACGGCGACCTACAGATCACCCACGTGTTCGTCGACGGTGACCAGCTCACCGGCGTACTCGACTGGTCCGAGGCGTGCCGGGGCGACGCCCTCTTCGACCTCGCCACCTTGACGCTCGGCCACGAGGAGCACCTCGGCGACCTCCTCGCCGGTTACCGCACCGACGTCGACCTCGACGTGATCCGCGCGTGGTGGTCGCTGCGAAGCCTGCTGGCGATCCGCTGGCTCGTCGAGCATGGCTTCGACCCGTGGGCACCAGGCTGCGAGGTCGACGTGCTGAGATCGTCGACGCGCTGAGTTCCCGACTGTCACCAGCGTCAGTCCAGGGTGACCACCCAGCGGGCGCCCTCGCCCCGGGCCAACCGGTCGAACGCCGCCGGCGCCTCGTCCAACGGAACCGTCCCGCTGACCAGCACACCCAGATCCAGTGCGCCGTCGGCCAACTCGGCGGCCAGCACCGGCACCTCCCGGTCCGGATCGGACGAGCCGTACACCGAGGAGCGCAGCGTGCGCGCGGAGTGGAAGATGTCCAGCGCGCCGAGGCTGACCATGTCGTCCTTCGCGCCCATGCCGACCACCGTCACCGCTCCCCCGCGCCGGGTCAGCCGCCAGGCGGCGCGGATGGTGGCGGCCCGACCGACGCACTCGAAGGCGTGGTCGACGCCCCGGCTCTCGGTGCGCGCCCGCACCTCCTTGGAGAGCCGGTCGTCGGAGAGCAGGAAGTCGGTCGCCCCGGCGGCGAGCGCCAGATCCCGTTTCGCCTCGGCGACGTCGATGGCCAGGATCGTCGTGGCACCGGCCCGGCGGGCCGCGCTGAGCACGGCGAGCCCGACCCCACCGAGCCCGACGACAGCGACCGACTCACCGGGTGTCACCCGGGCGGTGTTCCGGACCGCGCCGACGCCGGTGAGCACCGCACAGCCGAGCAGTGCGGCCTGCTCGGGCGGCAGCCCGGCGGGGATCGGGATGACGGCACGCTCGGGTACCACCACCGCCTCGGCGAGCGCGCCGAGGCCGAGGGTCAGGTGCAGCGGGACCCCGTCGTCGGTCTCGCCGCGCGGCACTGTCGGGGCCGTGGTGTCGGCGCAGAGCCACGGCTCGCCGCGCCGACACCACCAGCAGGCCCGGCAGGCCGGCGCCCAGTTGAGCACCACCGGAGTGCCGACGGTCAGCTGACTGCCCGGCCCGACCTCGGCCACCACGCCGGTCGCCTCGTGCCCGAGCACCAGCGGGAACCTCGCGGCGAGGGTGCCGTTGACCATGGACAGGTCGGAATGGCAGACACCGGCCGCCCTGATCGTCACCCGCACCTCGCCGGGGCCGGGCGCGGGCAGGCGTACCCGCTCGACCCGCAGTTCGGCGCCGGACCCGCGCGCGACCAGCGCGCGAACAATGACCGGCTCGGTGCTGCCGCCACCCGGCGCGGCCGGGGACAGCTCGGGGCGGCCCGGCGCGGCCGGGGACAGCTCGGGGTCGGTCATCGCTGGATCGCCTTCAGCTCGCAGAACTCGGCCAGCCCGTGTACGCCCAACTCCCGACCCAGGCCGGACTGCTTGTAACCGCCGAACGGGGCGAGCGGGTTGAACGGGGCGCCGTTGATGTCGACGGCGCCGGTACGCAGTCGCCGGGCAACCGCGAGCGCCGCGTCGGTGTCGGCGGACCAGACCGCGCCCGCCAGCCCGTATTTCGAGTTGTTGGCGATGGCGACCGCCTCGTCGGTGTCGGCGAACGGGATGACGGCGAGCACCGGGCCGAAGACCTCCTGCTGGGCGAGCGCGCTGTCGGGGTGCACGTCGGCGAAGACGGTCGGTGCGACGAAGTGCCCCCGGGTCGGCACCGGGGCCTCAGGCCCGCCCGCGACCAGCCGGGCGCCGTCGGCGAGGGCCCTGTCGATGTGGCCACGCACCCGCTCGGCCTGGGCGGCGGAGACCAGCGGGCCGAGCCGGGTCGCCGGGTCGAACGGGTCGCCGAGTCGGTAGCCGGCCACCGCCGTGGCGATCAGGTGCAGGGCTTCGTCGTATCGATCGTTGTGCACAAGCATCCGGGTCCAGGCGGTACAGGTCTGCCCGGAGTTGAGCAGGGCGTTGCCGACGCCCACCTTGACGGCGGTGGCCAGGTCCGCGTCGGGGAGGATCACGTTGGCGGATTTGCCGCCCAACTCCAGCGCGACCCGGGCGATCCGGTCGGCGGCGAGCCGCATGATTCGCGCGCCGGTGGCGGTGGAGCCGGTGAAGGAGACCAGGTCGACGTCGGGGTGCCCGGCGAGCGCCTCGCCGACCACCGGCCCGGTGCCGGGGACCAGGTTGAGCACGCCCGGCGGCAGGCCGGCTTCGGTGACCGCGTCGAAGAGCAGGTACGCGGTCAACGGGGTCAGCTCGCTGGGTTTGAGCACCACCGTGCAGCCGGCGGCCAGGGCGGGTGCCAGCTTCGCCATCACCTGGTGCAGTGGGTAGTTCCACGGGGTGATCGCGCCGACCACGCCGATCGGCTCGCGGACCACGAGGGAGTTGCCGATGCTCTCCTCGACCGGCGCGCGGGCGGCGAGCGCGACGTGGTCGCGCAGCACTGTCAGTGGCAGCCCGACCTGCACCCGGGTGGCGAGTTTGAGCGGCGAGCCCAGCTCCACGGCGATGGTGCGGGCGAGGTCGTCGGCGCGAGCGGTGAGCGCCGCGTGCAGCCGGTCGAGGTGGGCGGAGCGCTCGGCGGGGGTCGCGGCCGACCAGCCGGGAAACGCGGTCCGGGCCGCGGCCACGGCGCGATCCACGTCGGCCGGGGTGCCGGCCGGCACCTGCCCGATCAGCTCCCCGGTGCTCGGGTTCTCCACGTCGATGAGACCGGTGTCGGCGGGCGGCGTCCACTCCCCGCCGACGTGCAGGTGGCGCCGCAGGCGCAGGGGGTCGGGCAACAGCGACGGCGGGGCGGCGAGGTCCATGTCGTCCCTTCGAGGGTGGGCGATGGGCGATGGCGACGGGGGTCGCGACGGGCGATGAAACTAGCGCTGGGAGTTTGGACGCTACCCGTTGGACCCTGCGGACTCCACCGTCTCGACGGTGTGGGTGTACTCGGCGGCCAGACCGTGCAGCAGGGCGTCCAGGCCGAGGGCGAAAGCGCCCTCGTCCACGCTCTGCTGGTGTTCGGCGAGCCGGTGGGCCTGGCGCAGGTGTGGGTAGTGCGCCGCGTACAGCTCCGGGTCCTCGACGAAACCCCTGGCGAACGAGCCGAGCGCCGAGCCGGCCACGAAGTACCGCAGCGCCGCGCCGATGTGGGTGGCGCGGGCCGGCGGCCAACCGGCCCGGACCAGACCGCCGTAGACCGCGTCGGCCATGGCCAGGGCGGCCGGTCGACGACCCGGCCCCTGCGCCAGGTACGGCACGATGTTCGGATGCGCGGTGAGCGCCCGCCGGTACGACCAGGCCCAGTCCCGCAGCGCGGCGAGCCAGTCCCGGCTGGCGAAGCCGCTGGTGTCGACAGCACCGGTGACCGTGTCGGCGACCGCGTCGAGGATCTCGTCCTTGGTGGCGAAGTGGTTGTAGAGCGAGGGACCCTGCACGCCGAGCGCGGCCGCGAGTCGGCGGGTGGAGAGCGCGCCGAGCCCGTCGGCGTCGATCAGCGCGAGCGCCGTCTCGACGATCCGGTCGCGGGTGAGCAGAGGCCGTCGAGGTCGGGGCACGTCGGAACTCCTCGGTCTGCGGTGTCCCTCCCCGTGGGAACCACCTGTTCACGCACCCTATCCGGGACCGCCTGCGGGCAGGCGTCACCACGTCGGCCGGAGAAGGGGTCTGGACGAATGAAAACTTACACCGCTAGTTTATGAGGGACCGCCGCGGCCCGTGGCGGCGCACCACCACGCCGACCGAGGGGGAACCGTGGACTTCGCACTGTCCGACGAGGAACGCGCCGTCCGGGACACCGTGCGCGCGTTCATCACCCGCGAGGTGATGCCCCTGGAAGCGGAGGTGCTCCGCCGGGAACGGGCGCACCAGCCGGGCCTCGACCACTCCGAGGTGCGCGAACTGCAACTCAAGGCGCGTAAGTTCGGCTTCTGGGGCCTGGCCACCCCGGAGGAGTACGGCGGGATGAACCTGCCAGCCGTACTCCAGTCGTTGATCTGGACCGAGCTGGGCCGCACGTTCGTGCCGTTCCGCTTCGGCGGCGAGGCGGACAACATCCTGTTCCACGCCACCGAAGAGCAGAAGCGGGAGTTCCTCATCCCGACCATCGAGGGCGAGCGACGCTCCTGCTTCGCGATCACCGAGCCGGGCGCCGGATCCGACGCCGCCAACATCAGGCTGTCCGCCCGCCGTGACGGCGACGACTGGATCCTCGACGGTGAGAAGACCTTCATCACCGGCGGTCACGACGCCGACTTCGCCATCGTGGTGGCCGTGACCGACCGGGAGAAGGGCGCCCGCAACGGCGGCGCCACAGCGTTCCTGGTGGACCGGTCGATGGGCTGGCGCTCGGAGTTCATCCAGACGATGGGCGAGGGCGGGCCCGCGTCCCTCATCTTCGACGGCGTACGCGTGCCGCACCGCAACATCCTCGGTGAGATCGGGCAGGGCTTCACGCTCGGCATGGAGTGGATCGGCAAGGGGCGCTACACCATCCCGTCGCACGCCATCGGCATCGCCGAGCGGGTGTTGCAGATGGCCATCGAGTACGCGAACACCCGGGAGACCTTCGGCACGAAGATCGGCACCAACCAGGCCATCCAGTGGATGATCGCCGACTCCGAGACGGAGCTGGAGGCGGCCCGCTGGCTGGTGCTGCGCTCGGCGTGGACCGTCGACGCGGGCCTGGACCCCCGGCACGCCTCGTCCATGGGCAAGCTCTACGGCGCCGGCATGGTCAACAGGGTGGTCGACCGGGTGCTCCAGATCCACGGCGGCATGGGCTACACCCGAGAGCTGCCGATCGAACGCTGGTACCGGCAGGTCCGGCTCTACCGGATCTTCGAGGGCACCGACGAGATGCAACGGCTGATCATCTCGCGGGACCTGCTGCGCGGCTACACGAAGATCGGTGGCCACCTGGCCTGACATCGTGTCCGCCCCTGGTGAACAAAGTGGGCCCGCCGGCCATCTACCCCCATGACAGCTGCCACTCAGCCAAAGGGGGATGTTCCATGCACCTACGAATCAGGGCCGTGGCGACGGCGATCGTCGTCGCCACGGTCGGCGCCGTCGCCATCCCGGCCGCGCCGGCATCGGCCAACGTCAGCCAGGGGTACGTCATGGGCTCGGGCACCTGGACGGACGACTGGGGCGACGAGGGCCCGATCTCGGCGACGACCCGCTCGTACAACAACGTCGTCGCGATGTGGCAGTTGATCCTCTGGGCGGATGGTTACCTCGCCCGCTCGGGCGTCGACTGCCGGTTCGGGCCGGGGACGACCGCCGCCACGAAGAAGTGGCAGACCGCCCGGGGCCTCGTCGGTGACGGCGTCGTCGGCCCCCGGACGCTGGCCAGGGCGGCGACCCGACTCGCCGTGTACGAGGGCGAGGGCTGGTTCTACTACGACGGGGCCGGCACCAACATCCTTCACTTCGGCCGCCTCGCCGACGGCACGTGGGACATGAGCCTCGGGGTCGACCTGGAGTGGCGAACCCTCTCGTACACGGCGGCGACCTTCAGCGTCTGCTCGTGATGCCGTCGAGGACGGCCGGCTGCGCGCCGGCCGTCCTCGGCGACGGGTCAGCCGGTCAACGCCGTCAGCGCGGCGTCCACGTCGGCCTCGGTGGAGTAGATGTGGAACGAGGCCCGGACCCGTCCGGCGCGCACCGCCGCCCGGATGCCGGCCGCCGCGAGGCGCTGCTCCGCGTCCGGCACGTCCACGCTGACGATGGCGCTCTCCCCCGGTGCCCGGCCCAGCCCGGTCAGGAACCGGTTGGCCAACGCCACGTTGTGCGCCCCGATCGCCGGCACGCCGATCTCGGCGACCACCTCCAGGGCGGGTGCCGCACCGACCCAGCTGAACCAGGCCGGTGAGATGTCGAACCGGCGGGCGTCGTCGGCCAACCGCAGCGGCGGTCCGTAGTAGGAGGCGTGCGGGTCGCGGCCCGCGTACCAGCCGGCCGCGTCGGGACGCAGCCGCTCGCGCAGCCCGGGGGCCAGATAGGCGTACGCGGTCCCGCGCGGATTCATCAGCCACTTGTAGCCGCCCACCGCCACCGCGTCGGCCCGGCTGCCGTCGAACGGCAGCCAGCCGCACGCCTGGGTCGCGTCCACTGCCACCAGCGCGTCGTGGGCGCGGGCCGCGGCGACGATCTCGTCGTACGCCGCCACCGCCCCGTCGGCCGACTGCACCAGGCTGAACGCCACCAGGTCGGTGTCGGCGTCGATGGCGTCGACCAGCGACTCCAGCGGCACGGTGCGGACCGTGACGCCACGCTCCTGCTGAACCAGCCACGGGAAGAGATTCGAGGTGAACTCGACCTCGGGGACCACCACAGTGGCTCCGGCGGGCAGCGCCGCCGCGACCGGCGCGAAGAGCTGGGACACCGCCGCGCCGACCGCCACGTCACCGACCGGTACCCCGATGAGGCCCGCGAAGGTGACACGAGCCCGGCTCGTCGACTCGCCCCAGCCCTCCCACGACGTACTACCAACCCGCCAGAGGGCGAGAGCCTCCTGCAACGCCGCCCACGCCGGCTCCGGCGGCAACCCGTAACTGGCGGTGTTCAACCAGCCAGGCTCCGGCTGCCAGAGCTTCTGCGCCTGCTCGATCTCCATGCCGTCGACGCTAGGCCGAACGACGCGCGACGGGCACTGCCAATCGGCGATCGGCGGCCTGTCAGATGCGGACGAAGTCCTGACCGAGCAACGCCCGCAGCCTGGTCAACGCGCGGGCGTTCTGCATCTTGACCACCGACACGGAGACGTCGAGGGTGCTGGCGACCGCCTCGACGCTCTGATCCTCCCAGTGCCGGAGCACCACGATGGCCTGATCGCGGATCGGCAGGGTGGCCAACGCCTGGAGCAGGACGACGTGCAGCTCCGTGGTGTCGTCGGGCCGTTGCGGCGACCCCTCGGGCAGCTCGGCGAGCACGACCTCGGCGGTGCTGCGCCGCTTGTTCTGGTCGAAGACGGCGTTCATGAGGACCCGACGGCTGTACGCCTCGAGGTTCGCGGTGTGCCGGATCCGGCCCCAGTTCGCGTACATCTTCGCGAAGGTCGTCTGGGTCAGGTCCTGGGCGAGGTGCCAGTCGCGACACATCAGGTAGGCGGTACGCCGCAGCCTCGGTGCGGTGGTCTCGACGAAGGCGCTGAACTCCGCCTGCTGGGCGGTCTGCTCACGCCGTCGAACCGCGCCCCAGCGGGAAGCCGCCATCAGTCGACCGCCGACGCGCTCGTGCCGGCCGGGCAGTCGATGCCGATGATCTCGTCGACCCCGTCCAGGCGTTCGACGCGCTCAGCCAGCTCCGCGTACCTCGACCGCACGACGAGCGTGATCCGGAATGACTCCGGCAGTTGGCTGGACACGATGTTGTCGACAAGTTCGGGAGCGTCCGCGTACAGCTTCTTGAACTTCTCCAGCGCCTGTTCGCGGCTCTCATACGCCACTGTCCCGACCGCCGGATCCGCGTCCAGCGCGCGGTTGATCACGCCGCGCTGCTGGGCGGTGATCTCGGGAGCAAGGTAGACCGCAGCGTCGGTCGCGGTCTCGTCAGCGGGCGCGTGGCATGCCCTGTTCACGAGCATGCCGAACGCTGCCGACACCGTTGGTGGCGGCGCCGATCGTTGCGGCGGTGTCGCCACGTTCACCGCCCCCACCGCCGCGACGGCGATCACGGCGGCGACACCTGTCGCCACCAGCCGTTGCCGCCGTCGACGCAGGCCGGTGCCGGCGGCCACCGCGTCACCGACCAGGTCGACCAGGGGCAGTGCCGGCTCGTCGGCGACGGCGCGGTCGAAGAGCACCCGTAGGTTCTGATCCATGTTTCCTCCCGTGGCCCCGGTGGGCTTCCACAGGTCATGACTGGTTGGGGCACCGGATCGGTCACATCGACGCCGGCGGCACCGGTGTCACGGCCGCCGTCGGCGCCCGACCGACTCGTCGGCAGCGGGCACTGGGATCCGGGCGAGGCTGTCGGCGAGGCCGGCGAGCCACCTGTCGACCTCCACCAGGTGCCGGACCGACCGATGGTCTGCCTCGCCGAGGATCGGGCGGATCCGGTCCAACTGGTCGACACAGGTGGTCGGGACCGGCGTCCGCTCCGGTGTCCGGCCGTGGGCGACCTCGTCGGCGAGGGCGTCGTACGCCGACCGCAGGCGCCCGGTGGAGTCCCGCAGCAGCGCCGCCGCGCCGGGCCAACCGGCGAGGCAGCCGGGCGGGTTGCGGCGCAGCAGCGACTCCGCGCCGGGCACGACATGGTGCCCGGCGCTCAGCACGGCGTCCCAGTTCACCTGTTGACGGTGCGGATCGTGCCGCTCCGAGTGGTACTGGCAGTACGACGAGTCGATCAGGACCATCCGGTGCCGTACCCGGCTGAGGGCTCCCGCTGGTGGCGGAGCATCACCGAGCATGGACTGGACAGTCTGTTCGACGGCGTCCGCGCTGGCCGCCAGGTAGCGGGTGGCGTTGTGCCGCAGGTCGTGGCCCGCGCCGCGCGGCCAGATCGCCACACCGGCGAGCACGCCGATCACCGCGCCGAGCAGCACGTCGACGAGGCGGGCCTCGGCGAGCCGCCACCCTTCCGGGCTGAGTTGGGCGAAGACGACTGTCAGCAGCACTGTGAACAGCGCCTGCTGCCACACCGGACCGAGCAGGCGGCCGACGCCGAACGCCAGCAGCAGGGTGACAGGCAGGACGACCGCGTACACGATCGGCTCGTCGACGACGAGCATCACCCCGCCGCTGACGATCGCGCCGACGATGGTGCCCAGCACGGCCGGCCGCAGCGCCGTGCGGGTGTCGGCGGCGGACGTGCGCAGAACCGTGAGGGTGGCCAGCAGCACCCAGAAGCCGTGGGTCAGCTGCAACACCCCGGCGGCCACCCGGGCGATGGCGAGCGCCACGGCCAGCCGCAGCGAGCTGTGCAGGTGGGCCGAGCGCGGCGCCAGGTGGGAGCGGAACTGCCACCAGTACAGCATCCATGGGCTGCGCCGGGCGTAGGCGAACAGCTCCGAGGATGCGTCACCGCCGCCGAGGCGCGCCCCGGTCGCCACCCGGGAACCGACGACGAAGACCCGCACCTGGTCCGCGAGGGCCAGCGCTGTCGCGTCCCGGCACAACCGGGGTACGTCCGGCGCGTCGCGGACCTGGCCGGATCCCACCGGGTACGCCGCCTCGGCTCGTCCGACCGCCACGTCCAGGTCAGCCGGGGCCACCGCCGGGGCACCCGGCGACAGGCTCCGGCCGGCCGCGCGGGTGGTGTTCGCGCAGGAGCGCAGCAGACGCGCCGCCGCCAGGTCCGGGATCGGCTCCGGCGGGGCGTCCGCCGCCAGCCGGTCCGCCTCGGCGAGCACCTCCCGTAACGCGGCCGCGCAGATCCGCAACGCCCGATCCTGAGCGCCCGCCGCGGTGGGCGCCCACGCCGGAGGGCTTCGGTTCAGCTCGATCGCCGCCACCACGTCGTACGCCCGCTCGCGCCGCGCGTCCCGATCGCCCACAGCGGTGTGCGGGTCGGTCAACCGCTCGGCGGCGACGTCGAGGAAGGCGGCGATGCCGTCCGCCGCCTCGGCCAGGCGCTGCCGGTAGGAGACCGGCACCGGGTCGGGCCAGAGAAACACCTCGGCCGCGGCGAGCAGCACGACGGCGAGGGTCACCCCACCGAGTCGCTGCGGCAGGGTGCCCGGCTGGTACGGCGGGAACGACGCCAGGATGTAGAAGAGCTGGAACGCGCTGGCCAACCCCACCAGGCGCGGGTTGCCGACCCCGGCGAACGCCACCACGAAACCGACGACCAGCATGCCACCGGCCGCCGCCCAGGTGCTCCAGGCCAACAGCGAGCCCACCGCGATCAGCGCCCACACCACCGGCAGCGACAGCACGAGGATCCGCGCACGTTGCGGCGCCGGACCGGGTAGCTGGGCGAACGACCCGGCGGCGATGGTGCCGAACAACGCGTACGTGGCGAGCGTCGAGCTGCCCGCGCCGTACCGGCAGCCGTAGAAGACGACTGACGCGACGAGCGTCAGCCGGGCCGCGCGTCGCAGGATGGCGTCACCCGGGTCACGGCGGCGAAGCCGGCCAAGGAGGCTGGTTCCGAGCACGACCGCTCCCCCGGTTCGTCGCAGCACCCCTCCCCGGCCCACCATTCTCCACCGCACCCCGCGGTGAGCGGCGGGTTTGCCGACGAATCACCGCCGGGAGCCGCCGAGCAGGCCGAGCCGGATGGCCCGGAACAGGGTGCCGGGGCGGCTCAGGGCGGCCGGGTGGTCGAGCATTGTGGTGACCCGACCCAGCCGGGCGTTGAGCACCGGGTCGGTCAGCGACGCCCGGAAGAGCAGGTCCCCGAACCACTTGGTGACCTTGTAACCGGGCGGGTACGGCCCGTCGACGTGCGGCAGCTCGATGTCGGCGGTGGTGGAGATCTGCCAGGCGGCGTCGACCACCACGCGGACCTGGTCGAAGTACGCGTGCGCGGGCTCGTCGTGCGGCTTCGGACCGGAGCGCAGGTACTTCGACAGGCAGGAGGCGTGCAGTGCCGCGGAGGTCATGCCCTGGCCGTACACCGGGTTGAAGGAGGCGACGGCGTCGCCGGCGGCGACCAACCCGGCGGGCAGACGGTCGAGCTTGTGGAAGTCACGGCGTCGGCTGTCCGCCTGGTGGTACGTGACCACCCCGCCGAGCATCTCCCCGTGTTCGGCGATGTCGCCGAACATCTGCGGATAGTGCTCCCGGCAACGGGCGGTGAAGTCGGCGACGTCGCGGCTGGGCCGGTCACCGTCGTAGCCGGCCACCAGTATGATCCAGCGGTCCCCCTCGACCGAGTTGATCCCACCGATCCGGGCGGTGCGCCCCTTGCCCGCCATGGTGTGGAACACCGCCACCCAGGCGTCGCTGACCTTCTCGTCGCGGGTGAAGAGCGCCGTGGCGTAGTTCAGCTTGATCGGCATGCGGTGCAACGGCGGGCGCGGCCACCCGTGTTCGGCCAGCCAGTCGCTCAACCGGCTGGACCGCCCCATCGCGTCGACCACCAGGTCCGCCGCCGCGACGACGGGCTCGGTGCCACCCTCGGGCACGTAGCGGGCGGCTTTGACCCGCCGCTGGTCGAAGAGCAGACCCTCCGCCCGGCCGTACACCATGCGGACGTTGTCGATGGCGAGGGTGCGTCGGCGGACCAGCGCCTCCAGGAACGGACGCGTGGTGATCAGCGCCGGCCCGGTGCCGGTCGCCGCGGGCGGCAGACCCAACATGCCGTTCACGAACACCTTCGCCGTGCCCGGGTCACGCGGTGGCGGCGGGGCGCCGAGCGTCAGCGCCTCGTCGGCGATGCCGGGAAACCAACGCTCCAACTGGACCTGACCGGCGGGCAGCAGCGCGTGCACCTGACTGCCCTGGGGCACGCCCGGCCGTGGACCGGCTCCGACATCGGACGGATCCCGTTCGACGATCAGCACTTCCTCGGCGTGGTCGCTCAACACCCGAGCCGCCAGCAACCCGGCCATGCTGCCACCGAGCACCACCGCCCGTCGCATGACCACTCTGGTCTCGGCGGGTGGTTCGGCCGTCGCTATCTCGGCGAAGAGCCGGGACGGAGAGGGGGGCATGCGATCACTCCTCGAACGGTCGGGAACCTCGGCATCCACGACCGTAACCACCTCAGCCGTGCCGTCAGCGCTCAGTTGGCACGCCACTTCTGGTTGGCGTTGCCGCTGCACTGCCAGATCTGCAGCCGCGCACCGTTGTCGGGGTTCGAGTCGAGCACGTCGACGCACCTGTCCGCCCTGGTGTTCACCAGGTCGTACGCCTTGTTGAGGGTGAACCTCTGCGACGCCGCGCCGGAACACTCGGCGAGTTGGACGGCAGCGCCGTCCTCTGTGGAGTGGCCTGCGACATCCAGGCACTTGCCCATCGAACGGACGGTGCCGTCCGCCGGGAAGGTCCACAGCTGCTTCGCGGTCCGCCGACAGTCCCAGATCTGCAGCCGCACACCGGCGACGGCGTTGCCGTCCGGGATGTCGATGCAACGGTCACTGGCGAAACTGGAGATCTGCTTCCCGGCGGGCGTGCTGCCCGGCGTGGGGGACGGCGGCGGGGCAGCCGGTTGGTGCGTCGGATCCCCCGGGCCGGTCGTCGTGCCGCTGCCCGTCCCTGGCGACGGCGGCCCCACGCTCGCCGACGGTGGCGGTCCGGCGGGTCGGGACGGCGGGACACCGGCGACCGGCAGGCCCTGGAAACCATCGGTGATCAGCGCCAGGACGGCCGCGCTCGCGGACCATTCGGCGGCGGAGGTGGTCCAGTCGATCGAGTACGCGTGCCCGTTGTGGCCGACGAAGACACGGCTCAACGTGTGCATCGGCGTGCCGTCCTCGTCGGTGTACGCCCACTCCCATTCGGCTGCCCGCAACTGGTAGCGCAACGCGCCGAGCCGCACCTGCCGGTAGTCGGCGTACCGCCCGCGTTGCGCCCCCTCCCGCTCCCGCAACTCGGCGACCAGGTCCGCTGGGATGGACCGGAGCTCGTCGACGACGAGCACGCGGCTGCCGTCCGGCTCCCGGAACGCGGCGCGCTCACCGTCGCGCCGCGCCTGCCAGCCGTCCGGCACCGGTACGAGGAAACGGGGATCGTCACGGTAGTAGCGCCAACCCGCGGGCGCCGGTGGCAGCACCCTGGACACCGGCGTCTCGGCGATCGGCGACGGGTTCACTGGCGGTGCCGCCACTCCGCCGTCACCCACGCCACCGAAAAGCCCGGCGTTCAGCAGGGACGCGGTGACCAGCAGGACGACCAGCAGCGCGGCGGCCCCGATCGACCCGATCAGCCGAGCCCGACGCTTGCGCCCCGACCCGGAACCCGGCGCGGCGGGGACGGCCGGCGCGGCGGGGGGACCGGGCTCGGCGGCGACGAACTCGGGCACGATCGTCGGACGGGGCCCATCGTCGGCGGTGGCGGTCGTGGCGGTGATCCGGGTCAACGGCCCGCCACCGGTGGTGCTCACCTCGGCGGCTGGCACGTCCGGGGCGGTGGCCTCCCGCAGGAGACGATCCGCCTCATCGGCGCTGATCCGCTGATCCGGCTCACGGCGCAGCAGTCCTTCCAGGAGCGGGGTCAGCCGACCTGCTCGTTGTGCCGGCGGTGGCGGCTCGGTGGCGAGGGCTGCCAGCGTGGCGATCGGCGACGAGCGGTGGTACGGGGTGCGTCCCTCGACCGCCGCGTAGAGGGTGGCGCCGAGCGACCACAGGTCGGCCGCCGGTCCCACGTCGCCGTCGGTGGCCCGCTCGGGCGCGAGGAAAGCCGGCGAGCCGAGCACCATCCCGGTCTGGGTCATCCGTGGGTCGCCGGGGAGGGTGGCCAGACCGAAGTCGGTCAGCACCACCCGGCCGTCGTCGCCGAGCAGCACGTTGGCCGGCTTGACGTCCCGGTGCAGCACGCCAGCCCGGTGTGCGGCGCGCAGCGCACCCAGGATGCCGAGCCCGATCCGCGCGGCGCGGTCCGCCGGCATCGACCCTTCGGCTTCGAGCACCTGTTGCAGGGACCGGGACGGCACGAGTTCCATCACGATCCAGGGGTCGCCGCCCGCGTGCAGCACGTCGAAGACGCGTACCACATTGGGGTGGCCCAGGCGGGCGACGGCCCGCGCCTCGCGCATGGACCGTTCGCGCATCTCGCGGCGTTCGTCGTCACGCAGGCCGGGCGGCGCCACCAACTCCTTGATGGCGACGTCGCGCTGGAGCATCTCGTCGCGGGCCTGCCACACGCGGCCCATCCCGCCCTGGCCGAGCGGACGGACCAGCCGATAGCGGTCGGCAATCAATTGTCGAGAGGCGTCTGGCACGAAAGGAAGGTACCCGCCGAGGTTTACGTGCCCAATTTCTGTGGGGGGCTGGAAAAGCGGTAGTCGGATATGTCACACGCAAGATCGACTGCTGACCGATCGTTCATTGAGACATAACTCCACTATCGGCACGAGCACTGTCGCCCACCGCAACGTTACCGACGCGTATATCGGTAACCTGCTATTAATATCGAATGAATTCGAATTCCGCCGAACGCCGGAGCGTCCGGACCACGGCCGGGTGGGGCTTCCTGTGCCTGACGGTGGTCCTGGCCGCCTGCACACCGCCAGGTGACCCACGCCGGCACACCACGCCGCCGGCCAACCCCGCGGCGCCGACGACCAGCACAAGCACTGGTGGGCCGCCGTGCACACCATCTGTCGACACGCTGGCAGCACCGCCGGCGGGCTACCGGTTGGTGGGCGAAGACGTGGCGGTGCCCGACGCCCCCGTGATGTCGGCGGAAGATTCCGGGGAGACCGAGCCGGCGGCACGACTGTTCGCCAAATGGGGGCTCATCGTCCGCGCCGGCACAGTCGTCGACCTGCGGGTGGCGGCGGGCTGGCAGGACAGGGCCCGGCTCGGCTGGGGCGGCACCGGCACGCGCGCGGCGGCCGTCACAGTGCACGCCTGCACACCCGAGGGTGGGCAGGCCCAGTGGATGGCCTTCGTCGGCGGCACCTGGGTCGCGCAGGCCGCCTGCGTACCGCTCATCGTGACGTCGAACGGCCAGAACGACAGCGTCGACCTCGGCATCGGCGTCCCCTGCGACAAGGCCGCCACGTCCTAGCCCCACACGCTCGGGCGGCCCGGGTGGACGGCTGGGTCTAGCGCCTACACCGCCCAGGAACCGGCTGTTCGCCGGGATCGTCGTCCGCCCCCCAACGGTGGTCGAGCTGCGGCTGTCCCTGCTCCTGGTGGCCGCGATCGCCGAGGTCTTCCTCCTCACCAATCGCCCCAATGAACGGTGGTACGTCGGCAGAGCCCTCTCCGAATCCATCAAGTCGCTCACGTGGTGATTCACCATCGCGGCTGACCCATTTCCCCGCATCCGGAGCGACTCCGACAGCGCCGAGGAATTCACCAACCGACTGTTGTGCCTGACCCGAGACATGTCGGCCGCCTCGTTGGCGGCCCCGGCGGTGGCTGGGCCACAGATCACGCAAGGAATGCGGAGACTGCGGGCCGCCTCCCTCGATGAGCGCCGTGCCGCGTACCTGACCGGCCGTCTCGAGGCCCAACGGGCCTGGTACGCCCAACGATCGCTGTCGAATCGGCGCAGGCGACCCGATGGTCGGTCGTGGTGGAGATAGTGGCAGTGGCAGTGGCAGTGGCAGCGGCAGTGGCGGTGGCGGTGTCGGTGTCGAGGGCCGCCGGGCTGACCGACTTCGACCTGCTCGGAGTGGCCGCCGCAGCGGTCGCGGCCGGCGCAGCCTGGACGCAGACACGGCAACACGGTGCGGTGACCACCGCCCCCTGATCAACTCGATTTTCAGGACGTCGCGGTGTCCCGGTGGCTCGGATGCCCCGACTTTCAGGAAGCGGAGTGGATCACCGCCGGAGGGGGTCGCGGCGTTGCGCCGCCGCGACCCCGGTCCATGCCGTGACTCGGGCCGTGACTCGGGCCGTGACTCGGGCCGTGACTCGGGCCGGGGCTCGGGCCGGGGCTCCGGCCCGTGACTCAGGCCATGACTCGGGCCGGGGCTCCGGCCCGTGACTCAGGCCATGACTCGGGCCGGGGCTCCGGCCCGTGACTCAGGCCGGGGCTCAGGCCGGGGCTCAGGCCGGGGCTCAGGCCGGGCTCAGACCGTGGCTCCGGCCGGCGTGGCCTCCTTCTCGTCGGGGCGGGACGCCGCCTCGTCGTCGTGCTCGTCGACCATCGTGGCCTCGTCGAACGGGTCATTGCCGCTCAGCACACCGGCCGCCCGCTCCCTGTCGAACTCGCCGGTCCAGGTTCCCACCAGTACGGTCGCCACCGCGTTGCCGGCGAAGTTGGTCAGCGCCCGCGCCTCCGACATGAACCGGTCGATGCCGACGATCAGTCCGACCCCGTCGACGAGGTCCGGCCGGTGCGACTGGAGGCCGCCGGCCAGCGTGGCCAGCCCGGCGCCGGTGACCCCGGCGGCGCCCTTCGACGCGATGATCATGAACAGCAGCAGCGAGATCTGCTCGCCGACGGCCAGCGGCTTGCCCAACGCGTCGGCGATGAACAGCGACGCCATGGTCAGGTAGATCGCCGTACCGTCCAGGTTGAACGAGTAGCCGGTCGGCACCGTGATGCCGACGACCGGCTTGCTCACACCGAAGTGCTCCATCTTGGCGATCAGCCGCGGCAGCGCCGACTCCGACGACGAGGTCGACAGGATCAGCAGGAACTCACGGCCCAGGTAACGCAGCAACGAGAAGATCGAGATCCGGGCCACGAACCACAGCAGCGCGCCCAGGAACACCAGCACGAAGATCAGACAGGTGGCGTAGAAGCCCACCATGATCTGGGCGAGGCTCTTGAGGGCGTCCACGCCGGTCGCGCCGACCACGGCGGCCATCGCGCCGAACGCACCGATCGGCGCCAGCCACATGATCATGGCGAGAACCTTGAAGACGACCCGCTGGATGACGGTGATGGCGCTGAGTACCGGCTCACCCCGCCGACCCATGGCCTGCACGGCGAAGCCGACCAGCAGGGCGACCAGCAGCGTCTGGAGCACCTTGCCCTCGGTGAGCGAGGAGAGCAGCGTCGTCGGGATGATCCCGAGCAGGAAGTCAGCGGTACCGGCGGCCTCGTCACCGGCGGCGGCCTTGCCGGAGCCGGCGAGGTCCGGGCCGAGGTTCAGGCCGGAGCCGGGGTGGATGACGTTGCCGACGACCAGGCCGATGGCGAGAGCGACTGTCGACATGGTCAGGAAGTAGCCGAGGGCCAGGCCGCCGACCTTGCCCACCTTCGCGGCCTGACGGACGGAGCCGACGCCGAGCACGATGGTGCAGAAGATGACCGGGCTGATCATCATCTTGATCAGGTTGACGAAGCCGGTGCCGATCGGCTTGAGTTCCTTGCCGAAATCGGGGGCGACCAGGCCGACCACAATGCCGGCGACGACGGCCACGATGACGGCCAGATACAGGTAACGGGTACGGTCCCGGCGGACCGCCGGTGCCGGGGTGGTGGCGGATGCGGTGGTGTCCATGTCGACAATGTGAAGCGCGTCTCACCCGTTGACAGCCTTGCGGTCATTCTGTTCACCGCGGTGGCGCGAACGGTGGCGCGACGAGGAGGTGGTGGAGGTGGCCCGACGCCAGTGGAGCATCGCGGGGCAACTCTTCGCACTCCAGGCGATGGTGGTGACGCTGCTCGTGCTGGCCGGGGCGGCGGGCGCCGTCTGGCTGGCCCGCAGCGACTCCCGTCAGGCCGCACAGGACGAGGTGCTCGCCGTGGCGCAGACAGTGGCCGGCTCCCCCGACGTCCGCGGGGCCCTCACCACCGTCGACCCCGCGCGGGTCCTCCAGCCGTACGCCGAATCGACCCGGCAGGCAACGGGCACCGACTTCGTCGTGGTGATGGCCCCCGACCGCACCCGTTTCTCGCACCCGACCCCGGACCGGATCGGCGAGCCGTTCGTCGGTGAGATCGGGCCCGCTCTGGCGGGCCGCGCGTTCACCACCACAAACGTCGGGACGCTCGGCGAGTCGGTACGCGCTGTCGTTCCGGTCTACGACGAGCAGCGACGCCTCGTCGGTCTGGTCTCGGTGGGCATCACCACCCGTGAGATCGACAAGAAGCTGCTCGGCCAGTTGCCTGTGCTGTTCGGTGTCGTCACGCCGGCTCTGGCGCTCGCCGCGACCGGCTCCTGGCTGCTCAGCCGCCGGCTCCGCCGCCAGACGCACGGTCTGGGGCCGGCCCAGATGACGCGGATGTACGAGTACTACGACGCCGTTCTGCACTCGGTACGGGAGGGTCTCGTCGTGCTGACCACCGATCGTCGGGTGGCGCTCGTGAACGACGAGGGCCGCCGGCTGTTGGGGCTCGACGCGGACGCGCCGGTGATCGACCAGCCGGTGGCCGGGATCGACCTGCCGCCCGCGGCGGCCGAGCTGATCGACTCCGGCCGCGACGCCCGCGACGAGCCGATCGTCGCCGGTGACCGGGTGCTCGTCGCCAACCAGCGGACCACCCGCTTCGAAGGTGCGGTGCTCGGCACCGTGCTGACCCTGCGCGACCAGACCGAGCTGCGCACCCTGGCCAGCGAGCTGGATTCGGTGCGCGCGTTGACCGAGGCGTTGCAGGCGCAGACCCACGAGTCGGCCAACCGGCTGCACACGGTGCTGACCCTGGTGGAGCTGGGCCGCGCCGACGAGGCCGTCCGGCTCGGCACCCGGGACCTGGCCCTCGCCCAACAGCTGACCGACCGGGTGGTCGGTGCGGTGACCGAGCCGGCGTTGGCCGCGCTGCTGCTCGGCAAGTCCGCACAGGCCGGCGAGCGCGGGGTGGATCTGGTCATCGAGCCGGACTGCCGCCTCGACGACAGTCCACTGCCGACCGGTGACCTGCTCACAGTGGTCGGCAATCTGGTCGACAACGCCCTGGAGGCGGTGGCCGGTACGCCGGCGCCGCGCCGGGTGCGGGTCTTCGTCGGCGCGACCGACGACGAGCTGGTGGTCCGGGTGGCCGACAACGGCCCCGGGCTGGCACCGGAGCGGGTCGCCGACGCGTTCCGGCGCGGTTGGTCCACCAAGAGCACCGGCCGGGGCCTCGGTCTGGCGCTGGTCGGGCAGGTGGTACGCCGGCACGGTGGCAGCGCCGAGGTGTGTCGCTCCGACGACGGCGGCAGCCTGTTCACCGTCCGGCTGCCGAGCAGAATCGAGCGGTCATGACCGCCATCCGGGTGTTGGTCGTCGAGGACGAGCCGCTGCTGGCCGAGGCGCACAGCGCGTACACCGAACGGGTTCCCGGTTTCGTGGTGGTCGGGGTGGCGCACACCGCGCGGGCGGCGATGGCGGCCCTGCGCGCGGGCGGCGGCGGCGACGTGGACCTCGTACTCCTTGATTTTCGGCTGCCGGACCTGCACGGCCTGGACGTCTGCCGGGCGTTACGCGCGGCCGGCAGCAGCGTCGACGTGCTCGCGGTGACGTCCGCTCGGGACCTGGCGGTGGTACGCACCGCGGTGTCCCTCGGCGTGACGCACTACCTGCTCAAGCCGTTCACGTTCGCCGCGTTCCGCGACAAGCTGGAGCGCTACGCCGACTACCGGGCCCAGGCGCTCGCCGACGGCGAGGTCGCCGCCCAGCACGAGGTGGACCAGATGTTCGCCACTCTGCGCGGCGCCGCCGGGCACAGCCTGCCCAAGGGGCTCGACGCGCAGACCCTCGATCGGGTACGCGCCGCGCTCACCGACGGCACCCGCGCCGGGGTCGGGCTGTCCGCGACCGAGGTGAGCGCGCTGACCGGCATCTCCCGGGTAACGGCCCGCCGCTACCTGGAGTACCTGGTCACTGTCGACCGGGCCGCCCGCACCCCCCGCTACGGCACCCCCGGCCGCCCCGAGGTCGAATACCGCCCCCGCTGAACGCCCAAACCCGTCGATCATGGAGTTGTGGTGCCTGACGAAAGGTACGTCGAGGCACTTATCGTCCACCACAACTCCATGATCGACAGCATGGGGCGGAACCTGGTGGCGGGGTGAAGATCCGTTGTTAGACTTGGCGCGTTGGGTTAGCGGTACGACCAGGGAGACCAGACATGGCGGGTGACGACGACATCTCCGGGTGAGACCGGACGTATTCGGCCATCGGTTCGGCGCGCGTAGGCGCAGCCGCCGAGGCCATGCCGTCGTTCCACCGGTTCCCGTTGTCGTCGGGCGGCTGAGGCGCGCCCACCCCACCCTTTTGAGGTCACTCGCATGTCTGATGCCTTCATTGTCTGCTCGAACCTGTCCTTCTCCTGGCCGGACGACACCCCGGTCTTCTCGGAGCTGTCCTTCACCGTCCCGGGCGGGCGCACCGGCCTTGTCGCGCCCAACGGCGCCGGCAAGAGCACACTGCTGCGGCTGATCGCCGGGGAGCTGCGGCCCAGCGGCGGCAGCGTCACCGTCGACGGTGTGCTCGGTTACCTCCCGCAGACGCTGCCGCTGGTCGGCGACCTGAGCGTGGCGCAGGTGCTGGGCGTCGCCGAGCGGATCGCGGCGCTGCACGCCATCGAGGCCGGCGACGCCAGCGAGGAACACTTCGCCACCATCGGCGATGACTGGGACATCGAGGAGCGCACCCGCTCGGAGCTGGACCGGCTCGGCCTGGGTGAGCTGTCGCTCGACCGCCGGCTGCACACCCTCAGCGGCGGCCAGGTGGTCTCCCTCGGCCTGGCGGCGCAACTGCTGCGCCGCCCGGACGTGCTGCTGCTCGACGAGCCGACGAACAACCTGGACCTGGAGGCCCGGCACAAGCTCTACGACGTCCTCACCGAGTGGTCCGGGTGCCTGCTGCTGGTCAGCCACGACCGGGAACTGCTGGACCGGATGGACCGCATCGCCGAGCTGGACCAGGGCGAGATCCGCTGGTACGGGGGCAACTTCACCGCGTACACCGAGGCGGTGCACGCGGCGCGGGAGGTGGCCGAGAGCAACCTGCGCAACGCCGAGCAGGAGGTCAAACGGGAGAAGCGGGAGATGCAGCAGGCTCGGGAACGGGCCGACCGGCGGGCCAGCAACGCCTCCAAGAATCTGAAGAACGCCGGCCTGGCCCGGATCGTCGCCGGTGGGCTCAAGCGCAGCGCGCAGGAGTCGGCGGGCAAGGCGCAGGAGACGCACTCGTCCCGGCTCGGTCAGGCCAAGGCCCGACTCGACGAGGCCGGCCGGGCGGTACGCGACGAGGACCGCATCGTCGTGGACCTGCCCGACACCACAGTCCCGGGCGGGCGCACCGTCTTCTCCGGCCAGGGCATGCGGGCCCACTTCGACGACCGGGAGCTGTTCGGCGGCGACGGCGCCGACCTGGTGATCCGGGGGCCGGAGCGGATCGCCCTGACCGGGGCTAACGGCGTCGGCAAGTCGACGCTGCTGCGCCTGGTCAACGGTGACCTGCAACCGTCCGGCGGTGAGCTGAAGCGCGGCGACGGGCGGATCGCGTACCTGTCGCAGCGGCTGGACCTGCTGGACCTCGACCGCACTGTGGCGGAGAACTTCGCCGCGTACGCGCCGAGCCTGCCGGACGCCAAGCGGATGAACCTGCTCGCCCGGTTCCTGTTCCGGGGTGCCCGGGTGAACCTGCCGGTCGGGGTGCTCTCCGGCGGTGAACGGCTGCGCGCCACCCTCGCCTGTGTGCTCTGCGCCGAGCCGGCGCCGCAACTGCTGCTGCTCGACGAGCCGACGAACAACCTGGACCTGGTCAGCGTGGGTCAGTTGGAGAGCGCGCTGTCGGCGTACCAGGGGGCGTTCGTGGTGGTCAGCCACGACGAACGGTTCCTCGCCGAGATCGGCGTGCAGCGTTGGTTGCGGTTGGCTGACGGCAAGCTGCGCGAGATCAGCGCCCCCGAGCGGGTCTGAGCCCGGCGGTCCGGCCGGCGCAGGCCGGCCGGACCGATGCGGTCTCAGCTCACGTTGGCCGGGCCGAGGACGCTCTTCAGGTCACCCATCAGCGCGGTCGTGGCCGCCACCCGGAACGGACCCAGCCGCAGGGTGGTGGTGCGCCCGCCGTTCTGGAGTTTGACGTGCACCTCGGTGTCACCGGGGTGCAGCACGAGGGTTTCCTTGAGTTTCTCCACCAGCGGTGGTGTGCAGCGGTGCACAGGGATGGTGAGGGTGACCGGCTTGTTCGTGGCGCTGGTGCTGACGTCCGGCATCGACATGTCCATCGCCATGATCCGTGGGGTGTCGTCGCGGCGGTCCACCCGCCCCTTGACCACCACGATGGCGTCCTCGGCGATGTACTGCCCGATCACCTCGTAGGTGTTGGGGAAGAACAGGGTCTCCACCCCACCGGCCAGGTCCTCCAGGGTGGCCGACGCCCAGGCACGGCCCTGCTTGGTGACCCGGCGCTGCACTCCGGAGAGGATGCCGGCGAGGGTGATGACCGCCCCGTCGGGCACCCCGCCCTCCTCGGCCAGGGAGGCGATCGTGGTGTCGGCCGCCGCGTTGAGGATGTGCTCCAGACCGAACAGCGGGTGGTCGGAGACGTACAGGCCGAGCATCTCCCGCTCGAAGGCCAGCTTGTCGCGCTTGTCCCACTCGCTGTCGCCGATGGTCGGCATCACTGTGGTGCTGCCGGTGTCGGCGTCACCGAAGCCGGCGCCGAACAGGTCGTACTGGCCGACCGCCTCCTTGCGCTTGACATCCGCGTACGCGTCGATGGCGTCGGCGTGCACCGCGAGCAGGCCCTTGCGGGGGTGGTCGAGGGAGTCGAAAGCACCCGCCTTGATCAGCGATTCGATTGTCTTCTTGTTGCAGACGACAGCGTCCACCTTGGACAGGAAGTCGTAGAAGTCGGCGTAGTCGCCCTTCTCCTCCCGGCACCGCATGATCGAGGCGACGACGTTCGCGCCGACGTTGCGCACGGCGGCGAGGCCGAAGCGGATGTCCTTGCCGACCGGGGTGAACGGCCCGGCCGAGGTGTTCACGTCCGGCGGCAGCACCTGGATGCGCATCCGGCGGCACTCGGCCAGGTAGAGCGCCATCTTGTCCTTGTCGTCGCCGACGCTGGTCAGCAGCCCGGCCATGTACTCGGCCGGATAGTGCGCCTTCAGGTACGCGGTCCAGTAGGAGACCAGGCCGTACGCGGCGGAGTGCGCCTTGTTGAAGGCGTAGCCGGCGAACGGCACCAGGACGTCCCACACCGCCTGGATCGCCTCGTCGGAGTAGCCGCGCTCACGGCAGCCGTCCCGGAACGGGATGAACTCCTTGTCGAGGATCTCCTTCTTCTTCTTACCCATGGCCCGGCGCAGCAGGTCCGCCTGACCGAGGGTGTAGCCGGCGAGGATCTGCGCGGCGCGCTGCACCTGCTCCTGGTAGACGATCAGGCCGTGGGTGGGCTCCAGGATCTCCCGCAGCGGCTCCTCCAGCTCCGGGTGGATCGGCGTGATCTCCTGGAGCTTGTTCTTGCGCAGCGCATAGTTGGTGTGCGAGTCGACGCCCATCGGGCCGGGCCGGTACAGGGCCAGGACGGCCGAGATGTCCTCGAAGTTGTCCGGCTTCATCAACCGCAGCAGCGACCGCATCGGCCCACCGTCGAGCTGGAACACGCCCAGGGTGTCACCGCGGGCCAGCAGCTCGTACGCGGCCTTGTCGTCCAGCGGCAGGCCCAGCAGGTCGAGCTTCCGGCCGTGGTTCAGCTCGATGTTCTTGACCGCGTCGTCGATGATCGTCAGGTTGCGCAGGCCGAGGAAGTCCATCTTCAGCAGCCCGAGCGACTCGCAGGTCGGGTAGTCGAACTGCGTGATGATCGCGCCGTCGGCGTCGCGGCGCATCAGCGGGATGTGCTCGATGATCGGCTCGGCGGACATGATGACGCCGGCGGCGTGCACACCGGTCTGGCGGATCAGCCCCTCGATGCCCTTGGCCGTGTCGATCACCTTGCGGACGTCCGGGTCGGAGTCGTACAGGCCGCGGATCTCGCCCGCCTCGGCGTAGCGGGGGTGCTTGTTGTCGAAGATGCCGGTGAGCGGGATGTCCTTGCCCATCACCGCCGGTGGCATGGCCTTGGTGATCCGGTCGCCGACCGCGTACGGGAAGCCGAGGACCCGGGCGGAGTCCTTGATCGCGGCCTTCGCCTTGATCGTGCCGAAGGTGGCGATCTGGGCGACCTTGTCCTCGCCCCACTTGTCGGTGACGTACTTGATCACCTCACCGCGTCGACGCTCGTCGAAGTCGATGTCGACATCCGGCATCGAGACCCGCTCGGGGTTGAGGAACCGCTCGAAGATAAGGCCGTGCTGGATCGGGTCCAGGTCGGTGATGCCCAACGCGTACGCGACGAGCGACCCGGCGGCCGAACCACGGCCCGGACCCACAGCGATGCCCTGGTTCTTCGCCCACTGGATGAAGTCGGCGACCACCAGGAAGTAGGACGGGAAGCCCATCTGGTTGATGACGCCCAGCTCGTACTCGGCCTGGACGACGTGCCCCTCGGGGATGCCGTTCGGATAGCGGCGGGCCAGGCCGGCGAAGGTCTCCTTGCGGAACCAGGACTCCTCGGTCTCCCCCTCGGGCACCGGGAAGCGCGGCATCAGGTTGTGGAACTCGAACATGCCCTTCGGGTCGACCTTCTCGGCGACCAGCAGTGTGTTGCGGCAGCCCTCCTGCCACAGCTCGGACGAGTCCACAGCGCGCATCTGGTCGGCGCTCTTGATGAAGTAGCCGCCGCCCTCGAACCGGAACCGGTTCGGGTCGTCGATGTTGCTGCCGGTCTGCACGCAGAGCAGCACGTCGTGGGCGGTGGCCTGCGCCTCGTGGGTGTAGTGCGAGTCGTTGGTGACCACCGGCGGGATGTCCAGTTTGCGGGCGATCTCGGTCAGCCCCTCGCGGACCCGGCTCTCGATGGAGAGGCCGTGATCCATGATCTCCAGGAAGTAGTTGTCCTTGCCGAAGATGTCCTGGTAGCTGGCAGCGACCTTGAGTGCCTCGTCGAACTGGCCCAGCCGCAGCCGGGTCTGGACCGCGCCGGACGGGCAGCCGGTGGTCGCCATGATCCCCTCGGCGTGCTCGGCGATCAGCTCCATGTCCATCCGGGGCCACTTGACGTAGTGCCCCTCCATGGAGGCGCGCGAGTTGAGGGTGAACAGGTTCTTCAGGCCCTGCGCGTTCTTCGCCCACATGGTCTTGTGGGTGATCGCGCCGTTACCGGAGATGTCGTCGCTCTTCTGCTCCGGGCGACCCCACTTCACCCGCGCCTTGTGGTAGCGCGACTCCGGCGCCACGTACGCCTCGACGCCCAGGATCGGGGTGATCCCGGCGGCCATCGCCTGGTTGTAGAAGTCGTTCGCGCCGTGCATGTTGCCGTGGTCGGTGATCGCCACGGCGGACATGCCGAGCCGGTTGGCCTCGGCGAACAGGTCCTTGAGGCGGGCCGCTCCGTCGAGCATCGAGTATTCCGTGTGCACGTGCAGATGCGCGAACGAATCGGCCATGCCTGGCGCCCCCCGGCGGTGTGGATCTTGTTGGTCGGAGCCGACCGGGACCTACCCTACCGAGGTGATCTCGGCGGCTCCACCGTCCGCGCCGACGGTCGTGGCCCTCGTCTCCTGATCCTCCCCGCGTGCGCCTAGGCTCAGCGGCATGGCGAGGTACTACGACGTGCATCCGGAGAACCCGCAGCCCCGGATCATCGGGCAGGTCGCCGACCTGATCCGCGGTGGTGGGCTGGTCGCCTACCCGACGGACTCCTGCTACGCGCTCGGCATCCAACTGGGCAACCAGGACGGGCTGGACCGGATCCGCCAGATCCGCCACCTCGACGACCGGCACCACTTCACGCTGGTCTGCCGGGACTTCGCGCAGCTCGGCCAGTTCGTCCAGATCAGCAACTCGGTCTTCCGGCTGGTGAAGGCGTCCACCCCGGGCAGCTACACGTTCATCCTGCCGGCCACCCGTGAGGTGCCCCGCCGGATGCTGCACCCGAAGAAGCGGACCGTCGGCGTGCGGGTGCCCCGGCACACCGTCACCCAGGCGCTGCTGGCCGAGCTGGCCGAGCCACTGGTGTCCAGCACCCTGGTCCTGCCCGGCGACGAGGAGCCGATGACCCAGGGCTGGGAGATCAAGGAACGGCTCGACCACCAGCTCGACGCGGTGCTCGACGCCGGTGACTGCGGTAAGGAGCCGACGACCGTGATCGACCTGTCGGGGCCCGAGCCGGAGATCCTGCGCCGGGGCGCCGGGGACGTGTCCCGCTTCGAGTGACGCGTCGGGTGCCGGACCGTACCGGGGCGCGGCGGCCACACCGGTCGTACGCTCAGGGATCGGCACCGGCGAGCATTGGACATCCGGCATGCCCGACGCGGACGACATCGACGCCCTGGCCCGGTCCGCCGCGCACGGTGACCCGGCCGCGCTGACCGCCCTGCTGGTCGCGGTTCGCCCGGAGGTGCTGCGGCTGTGCGCACGGTTCCTGCCCAACCGGGAGGACGCCGAGGAGGCCTGCCAGGACACCCTGCTGGCGCTGGCCAACGGAATCACCCGCTTCGAGGGGCGCTCCTCGTTCCGCACCTGGCTGCACCGGCTGGCCGCCAACCGGGCCCGCTCCACGTACCGCACGCTGCGCCGCCGCTGCCGGTTGGAGGCCGGCGGCGTACCGGTGCCCGACCAGGCCGACCCCCGACGGACCAGCGTGGTCGCCGGCACCCGCCTCGACCTGCTCGACGCCTTCGACGCGGTCCGCCCCGACCTCGCCGAGGTGATCGCCCTGCGCGACGTCCTCGGGCTGAGCTACCCCGAGATCGCGGCGCTACTCGACGTGCCGGTGGGCACTGTGAAGTCCCGGCTGCACCTGGCCCGGCGGCAGGTGCGACAACGACTCGGCACGGGATGAGCCCCGCCGCGCGAGGCCGCTCGATCCGCCGGCTCCTCGCCGGTGGCGTCGTCCTCGTGTCCGCCGTGTCGGTAGCGGCCTGCGGCGCCGACCCGGTAGCGCCGCTGCCCGTACAGCCACCAGTGGAGTCCCGACCGTCGCCGACCCCCTCGGCGATCCCGGCGCCCACCGCATCGCCGTCCCGACCGCCGCCGACCAGCGGACGTCCGATCGCGGCACCGCCCGCACCGACCACTGCCCGGGGTACGCCGCACCGCCCGGCCACCACGTCGACGGCGCCGACCACGAGCTGCCAGGGCGCCGTGCGCTACGACCTGCCGCTGGCCGAGACCGAGCTTGAGCTGCTGCGGTCGCTCTGTTTCGCCACCGGCGCGGTGCTGCGGATCCAGGGCATCGGCCCCGGCCTGGTCACCGTCGACCGCCCGGAGCTGGTCTCGCAGCACTACGAGGCCGGCGTGGTGGACATCCGGTTCGTCCGCCCCGGCACCGTCGACGTCAGGATCCCGAAGGAGGCTCGGGAACAGACGATCACGGTGGTGGTCCGCTAGTCAGAGCATCGCCGGCGACGGGGCGGGACGGTGCCGCGCCCGGAGGAACTCGACGGCCGCGACCCCCAGCAGCACCAGAGCGGCGGCGACGCCCAGAGCCAGCCCGGGCAGGTGCACCGAGAGCGGCGCCAGGGCGATCGTCGCGCCGACACCGACGACGTGCGACAGCGGCACCCGCCCGTACACCTCGTGTTCCAGGACCGCCCGACCGATGAGGAAGAGCCCCGCGCCACCCAGGACGAGCGCGGCCATGGGTGCGGCGGGCCGCTCCCACGGCTGGGCGATGATCCGTTCCACGCCGGCGGCCGTTCCCACCACTCCGGCCACCATCAACCAGTGGGCGTACGGGTTGGTCTGCACCAGCCGAGTCCGGTGGGGTGATGCCTCGATGGCGGCGCGGAGCGTCGCGCCCGCTCCCTGGGCGTAGCTCCACCAGAGCACCGCCGCTGTCAGGAACGCGGTGGCGAAGGCGGCGATCCGATCGGGGGTGAAGGGCTGGTGGCTCAGGCTGAGGACGCTGACCAGGACGAGTTCACCCAGGGTGAGGATGTAGATCTGTTGGTACCGCTCGGCGAGGTGCTCCGGCGCGACCCGGTACTGCGGCAGGGGCGCCCGACCGGGGATGGGGAAACGGAACCCGAACGCGACGTAGTCCACACCCAGCGCGACGAGCCACACGGCGAGGCGCCACTCGGGGTCGGCCACCAGGCCGCCGACCACCCACAGGGTCCCTGACCCGAGGTTCCAGACCAGGGCGCGAAGGGAGCGTTCCTGCCCCTGCCGACCACGCAGGGATCGGATGAGCACCAGCCCTCGGCCCAGGTTTATCGCGGCCCAGGTGCCACCGAAGATCAGTCCGTGCTCGTGGAACGCCGTCGGCAGCGCGGCGGACATCAGCATGATGCCGAACATGATGCCGAGGATCAGCTGGGGAATCGGTCGCTTTCGTGGGCTGTACGTGTCGGTGATCAACGTGGTGGTCACCCAGACCGCCCACAGTGTCGACAGTGCGAGCAGAGCCTGGGCGATGCCGGTCCAGGTCTGCTCGGCCGCCATCGACTGCGACGTCAGGGTCAGGCTGGCGATGAAGGCGAGATCGAAGAACAGCTCCAGCAGGTCCGCGCGCTGCGGTCCGGTCGCCGTACGGGTCAGCTGTCGACGCGCACCGTCCGTCATCGGTGCCCGCTCGATCCGTCGCCGCTGACGACGGACCGCCCGCCCGCGTAGGCAGCGCGGACCGCAGCCCGACAACACTTCTGCGCCACGCTGCCAGCCTTCCATCCGAGGGCCCGGCACCGGGCACGTTCGTCCGCACCACGGCGGCCCCGCTACCGCACCCGCACGCCGTCGAGCAATGCGTCCACGAAGTCGGGCCCGCCGTCCACCGGTGGCACGACCTGCACGTACACCAGAGCGCCGTGGCCCGGATGCCGCCCCGCCGACTCGACGATCCGCGGCCGGCCCCGGTCGCAGCGGTACGCCACAACCGTCCACTCAACGCCCGCCCGGCGGGTGGTGCGCGCCGGCGCGGACGCGCAGTCCCCGTGTGTGCGCTCGGCCAGGAACCCGGCAGGCGTGGTGCGCGCCGCCGTGCTGGCCGAGACGCCGACGAACGCGCCGGGCACCCCGGGGTCGGCGGCCCAGCGGCGGGGTTGCGGCGACATCACCAGCGCCGGTTCCGCTTCGCCGTCGGCGTCGTACTGACCGGCCCAGGTCGCCCCGGTGGCCGACCAGCCGTCCGGCAACGTCACGGTGAGCGGTCCGGCGGTGTACGTGTCCCGTTCGGCCCCGGTGTGGCCCGGCTCGGGGCCCACCACCGCGACGGCCGCGACGGCCGCCCCGGCCAACAGCATCCGGTACGGGTGACGGGCCACCGGAGCGGATGACGGCGGCTGCCGTACGGCGGTGGCCCGGTCGAGCGCGGCGTGCAGCGCGGCGGCGTCCGGATAGCGGTCGGCCGGCCGGTGGGCGGTGGCCCGGACGAGCACCGCGGCCACCCGCGCCGGCACGCCGTCGCGCAGTCGCAGGGCGCCGACCGATCTGGGCGGGTCGGACCCGGGCTCGGCGGCGAGCAGCCGGATCCCGAGCCGACCGAGCCCGTACACGTCAGCGCGCGTGTCGATCACCGCGCCCGGGTCGTCCTGCTCCGGTGCCATGTAGCCGGGGGTACCGGCCCGGGCGGTGAGGCCGGAGGCGGCGGCGAGCGCCTTGGCGAGACCGAGGTCGGCGATGAGCACCCGCTCGGCGCCGGAGGCCACCCCGGTGGAATGGAACAGAATGTTGCCGGGGGTGAGGTCGCGGTGCACGACGCCGTGCCGGTGCAGCACGCTCACGCCCGCGCAGACCTCACCGAGCAGGCGCAACGCCGCCGGCACGGAGATCTCACCAAGAGCCAGCCGGTCGCGCAGGCTGCCGCCGTCCGCCCAGGCCAGCACGGCGTACGGCCGCCCGTCGGGCAACTCACCGACGGCATGCACCCGGACCAACCGCTCGTGCTCCAGCCGGCGCAGCAGACGGGCCTCGTCGCGGAAGCGTTCCCGGACGCGGAGGTCGTGGCTCCAGTTCTCGGCCAGCACCTTGATTGCCACGTGTCCGTCGAGCATCGGGTCGTAGCCCAGCCAGACGGTCGCGAACGATCCGACGCCCAGCAGCCGCTCGATGGCGTAGGGCCCGATCCGTTGCGGAGCCGTCACCGCGTCACCCCCGGCCAGCACGGGCGGTCGGCGTCTCTCTGAACAGTAGACCGGGCCGGTCGGAAAGCCGACGAACCGTTGGGCCGGGCGCGGTGACTAACAGGGCAGAGACCCATCACCGAAGGAGCGCACCATGAACCGACCCACGATCCTTCTCACCACCGCCGCGCTGGCGCTCGGCACACTCGTCCCGCTGGTCGACGCCGGTCCGGCCTGGGCAGCCCCGGTGCTCGGTGGCGGCGCGCCAGCCTCGGCGCGTGCCCCGATGGCCGCCGCCACGCTCGCCGGGCACAGTCACCCGCAGGTGCTCGGCGTCGGCGGCGCCGGGGCGTACCGGATGGGTGCCAGCCTGGCCGTGCTCACCGCTGACGGGCACATCGACTGGACCGCGCCGAGCTGCGGCGGGGTGGTGCACGCCGGCGCGACCGGTTCCTGGGCCGGCGTGCTCATCCTGGCCTTCCGCGACGGTCGGCTGGTGGAGGTCGGTACGGCCACCGCGCCGCCGCAGTCCCCCGCCGGCGCCACTGTCGGCATGTCCTTCGACGAGCTGGAGGCGATCTACGGCCGGCGGGGTTCGCTGATCCGCAACGACGCGGGGGACGCCGAGGCGTACCTGGTCCGGGTCGGGTCGCGGGTGGAGCTGTTCACCGGGCACCCGATCCGGCCGGGGGTGGGCTACTTCCAGGTCGGGCCGGCCAGCTTCGTCGAGCGGAACTTCCGGCAGGGCGCGTCCTGCTGATCTGGCCCAGGTGCGGGGCGTCCGGTGTCCACCGGGCGCCCCGCAGCTCGTATCTCCCCGAACGAAGGGTGGGCGAACACGATGATGTCGGGGTGGACAACACTGTGTGGCACACACTATGGTGTGACACATGGTTAGCGAGGACGTTCTACGGACGCACCTGCAGGAGTTGCGTCGAGGCACCGTCGTGGTGGCCAGCCTGGTCGCGCTACGCCGACCGGACTACGGCTACGCACTGCTGCAACGGCTCAGCGACCACGGCTTCCCGGTCGACGCCAACACCCTCTACCCGCTGCTGCGCCGCCTGGAGGACCAGGGGCTGCTGACCAGCGAGTGGAACACCGAAGAGAGCCGACCCCGCAAGTTCTACCGGACCAGCGACGAGGGCGAGTCGATGCTGAACCGGCTCCTCGACGACCTCGCCGCCGTACAGACCTCCATCACCGGGCTGATCCAAGGAGTGGACCGATGAACACCCTGACCGACCGCTACCTCGCCGCCACCCTGCGCTCGGTGCCCACCCAGCGCCGCGACGAGATCGCCAGCGAGCTACGCGCCTCGATCGAGGACATGGTCGAGGACCGGACCGGCGGCGGCCAGGACGCCACCGCCGCCGAGCGGGAGGTCCTCACCGAGCTGGGCAACCCGGATCTGCTGGCCGCCCGGTACGCCGACCGCCGGCTGCAGCTCATCGGCCCCACCTACTACCTGGTCTGGCTGCGGCTGCTGAAACTGCTGCTCAGCTTCATCCCGGCGCTCGTCGGCACGATCGTCGCGATCGTCGACGTGGCAGACGGCAAGGGCTTCGGAGCCATCGGGCCAGCCATTGTCGTTGCCATGCAGGTGGCCGTGCAGATCGCCTTCTGGCTAACCCTGACCTTCGCCCTCATCGACCGGTCCCAGACCACGGCCGGCCTGCCCGAATGGACAGTCGACCAACTGCCCGACGTCCCCGCACACCGAGGCGTCTCCCTCGCCGACACCATCGCGTCGGTGGCCATGCTGGTGCTGACCATCGGGTACCTGCCCTTCCAGCACTACCAGTCGTGGGTGCACGAGACCGACGGTAGGAACATCCCGATCCTCGATCCGGCGCTGTGGTCGTTCTGGCTGCCGGCGCTGATGGTGGTACTGCTGGCCACCGCGGTGTTCGAGATCGTCAAGTACCGGATCGGGCACTGGAGCTGGCGGTTGTTCGGGGTGAAGGCCCTGCTCAGCCTGGCGTTCTCGCTGCCGCTGACCTGGCTGGCGCTCTCCGACCGGCTGCTCAACCCGGCCCTGGGCGACCGACTGAGCTGGCTGGCGGACGGTGACAACCGGAACACCCTCGGGGCCGCCATCGCGGTGGGCACGGCCGTGATCCTGGTCTGGGACCTGATCGACACCAGCACCAAGACCCGCCGTCGGACGGCGTGAGCTGAAGCGACACCCCACCCGACGGTCCGGCGCGAACCTCGCGCCGGGCCGTCGCCCGGCCGCCGGGCCCGGTCACGTAGCGCCTCCCGACGAGCGACAGTGCTGGGCGGCGTGGCATCGTTCCTGGATGACCGTGGCACAGCGTGACGAATGGCGTCGCCCGGGTCCGACGCCGGAGCAGCGCCGCAACGACCTCTGGATCGGCCTCGGGGTGACCGCGCTGGCGCTGGTGAGCCTCACCCTGGCCCGCAGCACCGGCGCGTTCCTGCTGGGCCCACCGCCGTCCGGGCCGGAGCAGCTGTTCTGGACCGTCGCGGTGACCCTCCCGCTGATCTGGCGACGACGCTGGCCGACCGCGACCGTGCTGGTCGTCGCGGTGGCGTTCATCGCCGCGCAGGCGCGCTCGGCCCCGGAGAGCCAGTTCTCCTCCTGGGCCCTGTTCTGCGCCCTCTACACCGTCGGCGCCTGGGGGCAGGACCGCCAACTGTCCCGCCGGCTGCGGATCGGCGTGATCGCCACGATGTTCGCCTGGCTCGGGATCTACTACGCGGTGATGATCGACCACATTCCGGCGGATTCCTTCGCCGACGCGGTCGGACCGGTGCCGCCGGTGCTCGCCGCGATGGTCAATGGCGTGCTGCTCAACGTGCTGGTCTTCGGTTTCGCGTACTTCTTCGGCGAGACCGCGTGGGTGGCCGCGCGCCGCGAGCACGAGCTGCGCGCGCAGGCCGAGGACCTGCGCCGGTCGCAGGCCGAGGCCCGGGAACGGGCGGTGCTCGGCGAACGGGTCCGGATCGCCCGCGAGCTGCACGACGTGGTCGCCCACCACGTTTCGGTGATGGGCGTGCAGGCATCCGCCTGCCGCCGGGTGTTCGACCGCGACCCGGGTAAGGCCCGCACGGCGCTGACCGCCATCGAGCAGAGCGCCCGCACCGCCGTCGACGAGCTGCGTCGGATGCTCGGCGTGCTGCGGACCTCCGCCGGCACCGACGCCGCGACGCCGCCGGCCGGCGGCGTCGAACGGATCGACGAGCTCATCGAGCGGGCTCGGGCCGCCGGGCTGACGGCCACCCTCGGGGTGTACGGCGACCCTGTCGCGTTGCCCGAATCGGTGTCCCAGACGGCCTACCGGGTGACGCAGGAGGCGGTGACCAACACCCTGAAGCACGCCGAGGCGGCCCTGCTCGACGTGCGGGTCCGGTACCTGGCCCGGGAGGTGGAGGTCGACGTGACCGACGACGGGCGGGGCGGCGGGCGGGGCGACACCGTCGGATTGGGCCTGATCGGCATGCGCGAACGGGTCACCGCCCACGACGGCGACCTGGAGGCCGGGCCACGGGCCGGCGGCGGCTGGCGGGTACGTGCCCGCTTTCCCCTGGCGGCGTCGGCGGACCGACCGGTGGGCCCACAGCGGGAGCCGAGCGACAGACAGCAGGCGGCAGCCGTCGCGGAGCCGTCGGCATGAGCGCGGCAGCCCAGCAGGCACCCGGCGCCGGTCCGGCGGTCCGGGTGCTGCTCGCCGACGACCAGCACCTCGTCCGTACCGGCTTCCGGGTCATCCTGGAGGTGGAGGACGACATCGAGGTGGTCGGTGAGGCCGCCGACGGCGAACGGGCCGTCACCATGACCCGAGCCACCCGCCCCGACGTCGTACTCATGGATGTGGAGATGCCCGGGATGGACGGCCTGGAGGCCACCCGGCAGATCGTCGCCGACGGCCCCGGGGCGCCCGCGGTGCTGATCCTCACCACCTTCGACCGCGACGACTACCTGTTCGCCGCGCTACGGGCCGGGGCCAGCGGCTTCCTGCTCAAGAACGGCACGCCGGAGGAGCTGATCGAGGCGATCAGGGTGCTGGCCAGGGGCGACGGCCTGCTGGCCCCGGAAATCACCCGCCGGGTCATCTCCTCCTTCGCCCGACCCGGCGACCCGTCGGGAACCGCCCACCGGGGTCCGGCCGCCGAGGCCGCGCTGGCCGAGCTGACCCCACGCGAACGGGAGGTGCTGATGCTGCTCGCCGCCGGGTCGAGCAACGCGGAGATCGCCTCCGCCATCCACCTGGGCGAGGCGACTGTGAAGACGCACGTGAGTCGGGTGCTGGCCAAACTCGGCCTGCGCGACCGGGTGCAGGCCGTGGTGTTCGCCTACGAGAACGGTGTGGTCCGCCCCGGCGGGTGATGGCGTCCGCCGCGAGGTGGACCGCCCGCTCACCCGCCGGGCGGACGGCGCGGCGGCGTCATCGATCTAGCGTGAGTGCGTGACCAGAACGCTTCGCCTCGACGGCGTCGACCGCAGCTTCGGCGACCGTCAGGTGCTCAGGAACGTGTCCTTCGAAGTGTCCGCCGGCCGGATGACCGGTTTCGTGGGCGCCAACGGCGCCGGCAAGACCACCACCATGCGGATCATCCTGGGTGTGCTCGCCCCCGACGCCGGCGAGGTGAGCTGGGGCGGCGCCACGCTGACCCGGCAGGACCGTCGGCGTTTCGGCTACATGCCTGAGGAGCGGGGCCTCTACCCCAAGATGACCACCCGCGAGCAGGTGGCCTACCTGGGCCGGCTGCACGGGCTGGACGCCGCCGCGGCACGACGGTCCACCGACGCGCTGCTGGACCGGGTCGGGCTCGGCGAGCGCGGCGACGACCTGCTGGAGACGCTGTCGTTGGGCAACCAGCAGCGCGCCCAGATCGCCGCCGCGCTGGTGCACGACCCCGAGGTGCTGGTGCTCGACGAGCCGTTCTCCGGCCTCGACCCGCTGGCCGTGGAGACCGTCGTGGCAGTGCTGCGGGAGCGGGCTTCGGCCGGCGCGCCGGTGCTGTTCTCCAGTCACCAGCTCGACGTCGTGGAACGCCTCTGCGACGACCTGGTGATCATCGGGGACGGGGTGATCCGGGCCGCCGGCAGCCGGCAGCAACTGCGCGACTCGTACACGGTTCCCCGCTTCGAGCTGGTGGTGGAACACGACGCCGGCTGGGTACGCGACCACCCCGGGGTGACAGTGGTCGAGTTGGACGGCGCGCGGGTGGTCTTCGACCTGCCGGCCGGCACCGACGAACAGCCAGTGCTGCGGGCCGCCCTCGCGCGCGGCCCGGTCCGCGCCTTCCGCCCGGTCAGCCCCTCGCTCACCGAGATCTTCCGAGAGGTCACCCAGTGAACGTCACCCAGGCCACCCGGCTGGTCGCCGAACGCGAGATCCGGGTCAAGCTCCGCGACCGCACCTTCCTGTTCGGCACGCTGTTCTTCCTGTTGATCGCCGCGGCCGGCACCATCCTGCCGCCGCTGTTCGCCGGCGGACCGTCCACAGTGGCGGTGACCGAGAGCCTGGCCGCGCCGCTGCGCGCCGCCGGGCTGGAAGTCCGGGTCGTCTCCGATGACCGGGCCGCCGAACAGGCCGTCCGCGACGACGACGCGGACGCCGCGGTGGTCACCGGACCGGCCGTCCTGGCCATGGACGACGCCCCCGACGACGTGGTGAGGGCCCTGAGCACCCAGCCGACCGTCCGCCTGCTCGACCCGGACGCGGTCGACCCGGTGGTGGCGTTCCTGGTGCCGTTCGTCTTCGCGTTCGTCTTCTTCATCACCTCACAGACGTTCGGTGTGCAGATCGCGCAGAGCGTCATCGAGGAGAAGCAGACCCGGATCGTGGAGATCCTGGTCGCCGCCGTGCCGGTCCGGGCCCTGCTGGCCGGGAAGGTGGTGGCCGGGGCCATCCTGGCGTTCGCGCAGATCGCCCTGATCGCGCTGGTGGCGGTGCTCGGGCTGCAGATCGGCGACAGCGGAGGTCTGCTCAGCCTGCTCGCCCCGGCGATCGGCTGGTTCGTGCCGTTCTTCCTGATCGGTTTCGTGCTGCTCGCCGCCATGTGGGCCGCGGCCGGCGCGCTGGCCAACAGGCAGGAGGACATCGCCGCGGTGTCGACGCCGGTGCAGCTCGCCGTCATGCTGCCGTTCTTCGCGGTGATCTTTCTGAACGACAACGCCACAGCGATGCGGGTGCTGTCCTACCTGCCGTTCTCGTCGCCCACGGCCATGCCGCTGCGGCTCTTCACCGGCGACGCGGCCGGCTGGGAGCCGATCGTCTCACTGGTCCTCCTGGTGCTCGCCGCCGGCGCGTTCCTCCTCGCCGGGGCCCGGGTGTACGAGGGGTCGCTCCTGCGCACCAACGGCCGGACCTCGCTGCGTACCGCCTGGCGGGAGCGGGAGACCATCGGCTGAGCCAGCGGTCGGCCCGCACGGGCGTCGGTGTCCTGACCGGATGCCGGCGCCCGCTGCCGTACGGCACCGTTCCGGGCGCTGTTCGGTGGCCCTGAACAGCGCGAACACTCCTACGTTGAGCCGATCCTCACGGCAACGACCTGGTCGTCGCCGGTTTTCCGGACCGGAAAGGCTCTCGATGTCCCCACCGATCAACGCACGGCAAATCCGCCGTCTGCTCAGCGCCGTGCTCGCTGTCGCCCTCGCCGGCACCCTCACCGCCCTCGTCCGCCCCGCGCCGGCCACCGCCGCCCCGGGCGACCTCATCCTCAACGGCACGTTCGACAACGGCAGCACCCAGCCCTGGTGGACCCGGCTCGCCTCGACCAGCACCACTGTCAACGCCGGGCAACTGCGCGTCCGCACCAGCGCCACGGTGGGCAAGCCCGTCTGGGAGGACCTCGTCGGTCACTTCGAGTTCGGGGTGACGGCAGCGCAGCCGTACCGGTTGCAGTTCGACGCCGCGGCCGACGTCAACCGTTCCCTGCGCGTCTCGGTCTCCCGGGCGGACACGCCCTACACCTCCGCCGTCGACCAGAGCGTCACGCTGACGTCCTCGATGAGCCGGTACACCTTCGACTTCGTGTCCCCGTTCGGCGACCCGAAGGCGGTGCTGCTGTTCCACTTCGGTGGCCAGGCCGCCACGACGGTCCGGTTGGACAACGTGTCGCTCACCCCGCTGGCGGTGAACCCGGCCACCGACCCGATCCTGTACTGGAACGGTGTCCTGCTGGCCACCTACAAGGCGCTGGACCTGCCACCCACCTCCTCGTCCCGCGAAGCCGCCATCCTGCACGCGTCGATGCACGACGCCGCCGTCTCGGTCACCGGGGTCGGCAACCCCTACCGGGTACGAGTGCCGGTCAGCTACCCGGGCACCATGGACAACGTCGTCGCGCCGTCACTGCACGCGGCCATCGACCGCGCCGCGTACGACGTGCTGACCGCCCTGTACGGCGGCCAGGGCCAGTCCTACGCACAGGCCCTGGCCACCGCTGTCGCGCTCCGGCCGTCCGGGGTGAACGCCGCCGAGGTCGCCCGGGGTGACACCGTCGGTGCGGCGGCTGCCGCCGCCAACCTCCAGGCCCGCGCCAACGACGGCTTCGACAACAACGCGGCCTATCCGGTGCAGGAGAACGTGCCCGGCGCGTGGCGGCCGACAAACGGCAAGGCTGCGGTCGGCCCGAACTGGGGACTGGTCACCCCGTTCGCGCTCACCTCTGGCCGGCAGTTCCGGCCCGGCCTGCCAGCCGGCGCCACCGGGTACGCCGACCTGCTCAGCAAGCAGGAGTACCGCACCCAGGTGCAGGAGATCCGCGACTACGGCGGTCAGACGTCGACGCTGCGGACCCCCGAGCAGACGCAGATCGCGTTCTTCTGGGCCAACGACCTGGGCGGCACGTACAAGCCGCCGGGTCAACTCTTCGCGCACACCCGGATCGTGTCGGAGCAGCGTCAGCTCGGCATCCTGGCCAACGCCCGGCTCTTCGGGCTGGTGGCCCTCGCCCTCGCCGACGCCGCCATCGCCGCCTGGGACGCCAAGTACCAGACGCCCATCGACCTGTGGCGCCCGGTGACGGCGATCGAGGCGACGGAGGGCCCCGGCTGGCAGCCGCTGTCGAAGACCCGCGAGGGGGTGCCGTACACACCGCCCTTCCCGGCCTACATCTCCGGGCACGCCACCTTCGCGGGGGCCTGGTCCGCCGTGATGAAGAGGTTCTTCGGCACCGATGCGATCGCCTTCGACGCCACCACTGACGATCCGCACGCAGTGGGCGTGGTGCGGCACATGACCGGCTTCGACGATGCCGCCGAGGAGAACGCCCTGAGCCGGATCTACCTCGGCGTGCACTATCGGTTCGACGCGGACGCCGGGCTCGCCACCGGCCGTTCCGTTGGCGCGTACGTCTTCGCCAACCGCCTGCGACAGTGAATCGTCAGTCGGGATAACGGGGGGCTCCCCGTCCGGTCCGTGGACCGGGCGGGGAGCGTCACGCGTCACCGCTACGCGGCGCAGCTCCAGTGGCCGAAGTCGCCGGTACGAGACCAGACCTCCCGTGCCGTCCTGATGTTCCACGCCGCGTCCAGCGCCGTCTGACGGTCGACGCCGAACCGGGACACCTCCGTGTCGCTGAACTGGAACAACCCCCAGCGCCGCGATCCGTCCTCGACGACCTCCACCCGGTACGGGTCCAAGCCGGACAGGCAGCGCGCCAACTGCACCGCACCGGCCGGGTCCTCCGGGAACGTCCGCCGCAGATGTTTGCCGATCCGGTCCTCCGACCAGCTCGCGGGAACCTTGCGATCACCCGCCAACTCGTCGAACAACCGCTCGTCCGCTGTGCCACTGACCGGCAGGCCGCCAAACGCCTGGAACACCATCACCCGACTGGTGGTGTCCGGGCCGAACCAGCCGTCGACCGGCACTGTGAGTCCGCCGGCCACCAGGTGCTGCTGGAGGTTCAGCACGCAGGGGCCGTACATGCCCTGGCGCAGCACCTCCGGGCAGCCAGCGGCCGGGGAGCCGTCCATCGCGGCGGGGACGAGAGGTCGCAGCGTCACTGTCGCCCCGACCGTCAGGACGCCGAGCAGTGCCAGCAGCGCCAGCCGAAGCCAGCGGCGGGCCGGCCAGGGCGCCTCGGGTCGCGGCGGAACCGAGCCGACGCTCGGGCGGATGTCCGCCGCGGCGGTGGTGGAGGGGCCGGCGGGGGTCCGTTCCGCGTCACTCTCCCCTCGATAGCGCTCGCCGAGACGAGCCTCGAGGTCCCGCCGTGTCGCCAGCCACCTGTCGACCTGGACCGCCGGGGTGCCGCAGGCGGCCAGCAGCGCTACCACTGTGCGTTCCCGGGGCAGCGTCGTCCGCCCCAGCATCGTCGCGAGGGTGCTCGGCGGCAGCCAGTGTCCGGCCGCCGAGGCCCGTCGGGCGAGCTCCCGGTAGGTCAGACCGGAACGCCGCCGCACCTCCCTGAGCAACGCCACGTACTCCCCCGCCGTGGCCGCCTGCGGCACCGGATCCCGGACAGCGTCATCCATCGAATCTCCCCGTGTCGTTCGTGTGGTCGAGCCCGAACCCGTACCGGCGCGAGCACGTCGGCCGTACACCGGTCAGCGGCGCGGCCATCGAGAAAGACGCTAGGTAACCCGGTCGGCCAGGACAATGCCCGGCGCGCCGCGCTGGGCTGTCCGGGCAGCTCAGGGCAGCATGTCCGGATCCTGTCCGACCATGTCGGACAGTCGTCGGGACCCGACTTGCCTCCGCGCCCACAGTGTTTGGACAATCGGGCGATGACCACGGGGGAGCTACGCCCGGACGACGCGTCCGACCCGGCCGAATTCGTCGAGATGCTGCGCCAGCTCAAGGACCGGTCGGGGCTCACCTACCGGCAACTGGAGCAGCGTGCCGCGTCGACAGGCGACGTGCTGGCCCGCAGCACCGCTGCGGACATCCTGCGCCGATCCACACTGCCGCGCCCGGAGGTGGTGGCCGCGTTCGTGCGGGCGTGCGGCGCGGGAGATCAGGTCGAGACGTGGCTGGCCGCCCGGCACCGCCTCACGGCAGGTCAGTTGGCCCCGCCGCCCCCGGCAACGGACCCACCACCGCTCGACGCGGTCACGACAGTGGCCCCGGAGCACTCCGGCCCGGCCCGCCCACGCTGGTTCGCGCGGCCCGCGCCGCTGGCGCTGCTCGTCGTCGCCCTGCTGGCCACGCTCGGCGTGGGCTTCTGGATCGAGCGACGCGACGACGAGCAGGGAAAGGCCGCGCACACCACCGATCCGACCGCGTCGGCGGGAAACGGTGCCCGATTGCCGAGCGGGGGGCCCAGTCAGATCCGCCCCGTCCGCAGCCCGCACCTCTGCCTCACCGAGGGCCGCGATCGCACCGGCCAGTACACCAAGGAGATAGCGGTCCAGCGGCCCTGCACAGAGGCCACCCCACCGGACACCTCGCTGGAACCGGTGGCCGACGGAATGTTCTTCATCCAGTGGGTCCACCCGGTGCTCGGGAAGGGTTGCCTCACCATCCGCGACGAGGACCCCGGCCGGAACCTGCTCGAACCCTGGGACGAGAAGGACTGCAGCGCGAACAGGCCGAAGCAGGTGTTCCACTTCGAACCGACCGGCGCGACGCCCGACTCGTACCGCATCCGGCCCGACCGTAGCGAGTTGTGCGTCGGCCTGCGCGACGACGACAGCGACGGGGCGGACGCGGCGCTGGTCGAGCCGTGCACCGGCGGCCTGGATCAGGTGTTCCTGGTCAACGCGCTGCCCGGGAACTGACGTCGGCGCCGCTCAGCGGGCGGGTGGCACCTGATCCCAGCCGGCGGGCAGCGGGGGCGCCGTCCAGTCGGGGTCGGGCTGCCAGGTGGCCCACGACGGGTCCCACCAGCGCTCACCGCCATCGAGCAGGGCGGCGATCCGGTCACCCTCGGCCTGGATGGCGTCCGCCATGCCCGGGTAGCGCCCCTCGACGAGGCGCTGGGCGAACATCTCCACGTCCTTCCAGACGTACCGGTCGGCGTCCGCGGCCCACCACAGGTCCAGCTCGTGGTCCAGGGTGTCCACACCGATCGGGGTACGCCGCACCGGGTCCTGGAGGTTGAAGTACCAGCCGGCGAAGTCGCGCCCCGGCCCGGTCCAGAACACGTCGATCGAGTGCGCCTCACCGGGGCGTTGCAGCATCAGCTTGCCGTGCCCGGACCAGGAGCGGTGCCCGTTGACCTCCCACGGGTGCCGCCCGCAGGGGAAGACGCCAGTGTCCGGGAAGCCGAACTCGGCCCCCGGTGGGAGGTAGAGGGCGAGCAGGTCGGGCGAATCCTCGACGCAGATCGTCGGGCAGCCGAACCAGACCTCACCCCGCAACACCTCACGCCGCACCACAGTGTCCCCAGCCGCAAACCGCTCCACCCCGCACCCCCTCCTCACTCGCCGCCACAGCCCCGCCCCCCGGCCGCGATCTTGCACTTTCTGTTGAGGATATGCCCCGCGATGACCCGGTCTGTCGGGTCAGAAAGTGCAAGATCGCGGCGGGGTGAGGCGGGGCGGGGGCGGTGCGGGGTCAGGCGTCGACCGCCGCCATCACGTCGTCGCTGACGTCGAAGTTGGCGTAGACGTTCTGGACGTCGTCACAGTCCTCAAGGACGTCGATCAGTTTGAAGATCTTGCGGGCGCCCTCTTCGTCCAGCGGCACGTTGACGCTGGGGATCAGGGAGGACTCGGCCGACTCGTACTCGATGCCGGCGTCCTGCAACGCCGTGCGCACCGGGATCAGGTCGGTCGGCTCGGAGACCACCTCGTACGCCTCGCCGATGTCGTTGACCTCTTCGGCGCCGGCGTCCAGGACGGCCAGCATCACGTCGTCCTCGCTGGTGCCCTCCTTGGGGACGATCACCACGCCCTTGCGGGAGAACATGTACGACACCGAGCCGGCGTCGGCGAGCGAGCCACCGTTGCGGGTCAGCGCGGTCCGTACCTCGGTCGCCGCGCGGTTGCGGTTGTCGGTGAGGCACTCGATGAGCATGGCGACGCCGCTCGGGCCGTACCCCTCATACATGATCGTCTGCCAGTCGGCGCCGCCGGCCTCCAGGCCGGAGCCGCGCTTGACGGCGCGATCGATGTTGTCGTTCGGCACCGAACTCTTCTTCGCCTTCTGGATGGCGTCGAAGAGCGTCGGGTTACCGGAGGGGTCACCGCCGCCGGTCCGCGCGGCCACCTCGACGTTCTTGATCAGCTTGGCGAACATCTTGCCGCGCTTGGCGTCGATGACGGCCTTCTTGTGCTTGGTCGTCGCCCACTTTGAGTGGCCGGACATCTTCTACCTCCGTTGCTACCCGCCGTCTGCATCGACCGCACCGCTCACGCCCTGCTCCCGCCGGCGCACGCGGAGGTGCCGGTCAGCTCTGGTGGAAGCAGTGGCGGGCAGATGGCCCTGCCGAATCTCCGCAATCCTACCGACGTCCCCCCGGTCCCTGTCATGCACCGCGCACGGCACTACCGCCCGGCCCCGACGGACCAGGGCAGACGGGACAAAAAACCCCGGACGAAGCCACCACCGCGGCGAGCATCATGGACAGCCCGGCGCGGTCGGCCGCCGTTCAACACACGGCGCGGACCAGGTCCACGAAGTACGCGTGGACCCGCACGTCGCCGGTGAGCTCCGGGTGGAACGAGGTGGCCACCAGGTTGCCCTGTCGCACCGCCACGATCCGGTCGGCGGCCGGACCGTCGGACACCACCCCGATGACCTCGACGCCGGCACCGACCCGCTCGACCCACGGCGCGCGGATGAACACCGCGTGGAACGGCTCGCCCGGCACCCCGACGACGGTCACCGGGGCCTCGAACGAGTCGACCTGCCGGCCGAAGGCGTTGCGCCGCACGGTCATGTCGATGCCCGCGAAACCCCGCTGATCGGGTCGACCGTCGAGCACCTCGGTCGCCAACATGATCATTCCGGCGCAGGAGCCGTAGACCGGCATGCCGTCGGCGATCCGCTTGTCGATCGGCTCGCGCATCTCGAAGATGTCGGCGAGCTTGCTCATCGTGGTGGACTCGCCGCCCGGGATGACCAGGCCGTCAACCACGTCCAGCTCCGCCGGACGGCGGACCGGGCGGGCGTCCGCGCCCGCCGCGGCCAGCGCCGCCACGTGCTCGCGAACGTCGCCCTGGAGCGCGAGCACACCGATCACGGGTGCCGTCATTGTCGCACCGTTCCCCTCCGCGTCCGCCGTCCGGAAAGAGCGCTCACCAACCGCGCTCGGCCAGGCGGTGCGGCTGCGGGATCTCGTCGACGTTGATGCCGACCATCGCCTCGCCGAGGCCCCGGGACACCTTGGCCAGCACGTCCGGGTCGTCGTGGAAGGTGGTCGCCTTGACGATCGCGGCGGCCCGCTGAGCCGGGTTGCCCGCCTTGAAGATGCCGGAACCGACGAAGACGCCCTCCGCGCCGAGCTGCATCATCATCGCCGCGTCGGCCGGCGTGGCGATCCCGCCCGCGGTGAACAGCACCACCGGCAGCTTGCCGCTCTCGGCGACCTCCTTGACCAGCTCGTACGGGGCCTGCAACTCCTTGGCCGCGACGTACAGCTCGTCGGTCGGCAGCGAGGCCAACCGACGGATCTCCTGACGGATCTTGCGCATGTGGGTGGTGGCGTTGGAGACGTCACCGGTGCCCGCCTCGCCCTTGGAGCGGATCATCGCCGCGCCCTCGGTGATCCGGCGCAGCGCCTCGCCCAGGTTGGTCGCGCCACAGACGAAGGGCACTGTGAACGCCCACTTGTCGATGTGGTTCGCGTAGTCGGCAGGGGTCAGCACCTCGGACTCGTCGACGTAGTCCACGCCGAGCGACTGGAGGATCTGCGCCTCGACGAAGTGGCCGATGCGGGCCTTGGCCATCACCGGGATGGAGACCGCCTCGATGATCCCGTCGATCATGTCGGGGTCGCTCATCCGGGACACTCCGCCCTGCGCGCGGATGTCGGCGGGCACCCGCTCCAGGGCCATCACCGCGACGGCGCCGGCGTCCTCAGCGATCTTGGCCTGCTCGGCGTTGACGACATCCATGATCACGCCGCCCTTGAGCATCTCGGCCATGCCACGCTTCACGCGGGCGGTGCCGACGACGGGGGCGGTACCGGTGTTCGACGCGGTGTTTTCGGGCACGGGTCATCGCTCCTTGGACATGCTCTGGGGGTGGCAGCGAAAATGCTACGCGCGGTTCAACACCGCGCCGACAGCCAATCAGACCCCCGGTGGCCTGCACTGTGGCAGTGGTCACCAGCCCGCCCGGACCGTCCGGGAGCAGGCGGCGACCCTCGGAGGTCAGGCGGCGGGGACGTCCGCCGGCACGACGAGGGTCGGGTCGTCGATGTCGAAGTAGCGCGGCCACTCCCGGCCCCGCCCCATCCGCAACAGGCGCACCAGCGGCCGGCTGCGCGCCGAGCGGGCGTCGCGGACCAGATCGGTGTGCACCTGCCGGGACAACGCGAGCCGACGACTCGCGGCGATGACCGCCGCACAGTCCGGGTCGCCCGAATCCAACTGGACGCCGCGCAACTGCCGGGTGAGGTCGTTCTCCGCGGCCTCCCGCTCGTCCGGGCTGGCGTCCAGGGCGATCCGGGCCGCCGCGTACAGCTCGACGCCGAAGCGCCGCTCAGCCAGGACCGCGGCCGCCGCCGCGCGGCGCAACAGGTGGGCGTCGAGGGCTCGGGCCGCCAGCTCCGCGCGGCCCTGTAGTCGCTCGACCCGGCCGGCGGTCCAGATGAGGTACGCCGCGACCAGCCCCACGACCACGATCGCGGCCACCACCCACCACATGTGCGGCATCGTAGTGCTGCTCCGTTTCGTCCGATTGGGCGCGGCCGAACCGGTCCCGCCGGTCACCACCGCACCATCCGTCACACCGGCTCAGCCCAGCCCCACCCATTCCTGGTCGATGACCCGCCCGTCGGTTGCCTCGATCGCCGCTGCGTATACCTCCAGAACGCGGCGGGCAACCACCGGCCAGTCGAAATTCGCCACCACCTGATCGCCGCAGGCGCTCAGCGTGGCCCGCCCGGCCGGGTCGTCCAGCAGCTCGGCCAGCACGGCACGCAGCCCCACCGGATCGCCGGTGGGGAAGAGCCGACCGGCCCGCCCACCGTCGAGCACCCGCCGGAAGGCGTCCAGATCACTGGCGACGACAGTCGTACCCGCGGCGAGGGCCTCGGTGAGGATCATGCCGAACGACTCACCACCGGTGTTCGGTGCGACGTAGAGGTGCACACTGCGCAGCATGCGCGCCTTGTCCGCTTCGCTGACCAGGCCGAGGAACGTGATCCGCTCGTGCAGTTCGGCCGGGAACTGGTCGTACAGGTCGTCGGGGTCACCCGGGCCGGCGACGAGCAACCGCAGACCGGGCCGGGTGGCGGCCAACGCCACGAACGCGTCGCGCAGCACCGGGAAGCCCTTGCGTGCCTCGGTGAACCGGCCCAGGAAGCCGAGCGTGCCGCCGGTGCCGGCCGCGCACTCCCCCGGCCAGCCCGGCAACGGCTCGGCGTCGGCGAACTTGGCCACCGCCACCCCGTTGGGGATCTCCACCGCCCCGCCGTCCATGTGCTCGACCTGCACCTTGCGGGCCAGCGCGCTCACAGCGATCCGGGCCGTGATCCGCTCCAACACGATCTGGAGCACACCCTGCGCGGCGGCGAGGACCCGCGAACGGGTCATCGCGGTGTGGAACGTGGCCACCACCGGGCCACGGGCGGAGAGCACGGCCAGCAGCGACAGGCTCAGCGTGAGCGGCTCGTGCACGTGCAGCACGTCGAAGTCACCGTTGGTGATCCACCGCCGTACCCGGGCGGTCGACACCGGGCCGAACGCGATCCGGGCCACCGAACCGTTGTACGGCAGCGGAACTGCCCGCCCGGCGGACACCACGTACTCCGGCAGCGGCGAATCCTCGTCGGCCGGCGCGAGCACGCTCACCTCGTGGCCCAGCGCGATCAGCGCCTCGGCGAGGTCCATGACGTGGTTCTGCACCCCGCCGGGCACGTCGAAGGAGTACGGGCACACGATGCCGATCCGCATCTGTCAGCCCACCTCCTCAGGCCGGGCCGGAGGCCGACGAGGGCAGCGCCGCGCCCGCCCCCGACCTCGCCTGGTCCAGCCACATCCGCTGCAACATGTGCCAGTCTTCCGGATGCCGGGCGATACCCGCGGCCAGACGGTCGGCGATCAGCTGGGTCAGCGACCGGACCCGCTGGTCCAGTGGCCCCGCCTCGGGGCCGGGCACCGGCAGCGGGCCAGCCAGCGACGCACAGGCGGCGTCCGGTTCGTACCACATCGAGGCCACGTAGAGCGGCGCGCCGGTGTGCAACGCGAGCAGCGCCGGCCCGGCGGGCATCCGGGTCTTCGCGCCGAAGAAGTCCACCTCCACCCCCCGGGCGGAGAGATCACGGTCGGCCAGCAACGGCACCACCGCGCCGGCCCGAAGCCGGTCCAGCAGCACGTCGAACGCCGGACGCGGCCCACCGTGGGTCGGCAGGATCTCCATGCCCAGCTCAGCGCGGAAGGCCATGAAACGCCGGTACACGCCCTCCGGCTTGAGCCGTTCCATGACAGTGGTGATCGGCCAACCGGTGGCCGCCACCCAGGCACCCGCGGCGTCCCAGTTGCCGGCGTGCGGCAGGGCCACCACCGCGCCCCGGCCGGCGGCCACGTCAGCGGCGAGCAGCTCGGCGCCGTCGAGCCGGAAATTGGACAGGATCTGCGACCGGCTCAACCCGGGCAGCCGGAACGCCTCCATCCAGTACCTGGCGTACGAGCGCAACCCGCGCTTGACGAGATCGTCCAGCTCGGCCTCGGACAGCTCCGGGCCGACCACCCGACGCAGGTTCGCGCGCAGTCGGGCCGTACCCCCGTTGGGGCGGCGATGGGCGCGGTCCGCGCCCGCCTGGAACGCCGCCGCCACCACCGGCCGGGGTAGCGCGCGGACCACCCGCCACCCGGCGATGTAGCCCAGCTCGGTGAGGTTCACGCGACTCGGCCGCCGGTCGTCAGACGCCGGGGCACCGGCACGGCACTCATGCCTGGCCGTCCGGCTGGAGCTGCTGGGCCTGACGGTAGACGTGCGCCATCCGCTGCCCCACCGTGAAGATCGACACGGCGGCGAGCAGCCAGAGCGCGATCTCCAGGGCCGGATCGACGCCGACACCGGTGAGGATGCCGCCGACCCCGACGATCAGCAGTCGTTCGGTGCGCTCGGCGATGCCCACGTTGCAGGTCATGCCGAGCCCTTCGGCGCGGGCCTTGACGTAGGAGACGAGGCCTCCGACGGCCAGGCAGACCAACGCGGCGGCCACCCCGGAGTGGTCGCCCTGCGTGGCCAGCCAGTACGCGACAGCGCCGAAGACGGCGCTGTCGGCTACCCGGTCCATGCTTGAGTCGAGGAACGCGCCGAACCTGGTGGAGCCGCCGCTCATCCGGGCCATCGTCCCGTCGAGCAGGTCGGTGAGCGCGAACAGGGTGACAATCAGCGCGCCCGCGACCAGGTGGCCGCGGGCACCGAAGCCGAGCGCGCCGACGAGCACACCAACGGTGCCCGCGACAGTGACGGCATTGGGGGTGACGCCCGCGCGCAGCAGGGCGCGGGCAATCGGCTCGACGACGCGGGTCATCCCCGCGCGGGCCGACACTTGGAAGATCTTCGCCATGGCGGTCCCCACGATAACGGTCCGCCCAGCTCCGGCGATACGGACGGTACCGCCGACCCGCCCGGGGGAGGCTTGTGCCTACCCGGCAACGGGTGTGAGATCGGGTCGGGAGGTGAGCCAGCTCACCCGTCCACCCGTCCCGTTCCCGCTGTGCAGCAGACCACCGGAGGATATCGCCGCGCACTCGCCCCGGGCCGCTACCCGTCGCGCGGCGGTCGCCACCACCACCGGCTGAGGGAGGTGCGCCCCATGGCGCAGAAGAGTCACGACAAAGGTCCCACCGGCGGCACGCCAGTGGTGACCGAGCCCGAGCGGGTTCGCAACGTGGTGCTCGTCGGGCATTCCGGGGCGGGCAAGACCACACTGGTCGAGGCCCTGCTCGCGGCGACCGGCACGATCGGCCGCGCCGGCACCGTCGTCGACGGCACCACCGTCGGCGACCACGACCCCGCCGCCGTACGCCAGCAGCGCTCGGTCAGCCTGTCCTGCGCGCCACTGCTGCACAACGGCATCAAGGTCAACCTGCTGGACACCCCCGGGTACGCCGACTTCATCGGCGAGCTGCGCGCCGGGCTGCGAGCCGCCGACGCCGCGCTCTTCGTGGTCTCCGCGGCGGGCGGCATGGACGCGGCCACCGTCGCGCTGTGGGAGGAGTGCGCAGCTGTCGACATGCCCCGCGCTGTCGCGGTGGCCCGACTGGACCAACCCCGCGCCGACGTCGACGAGACGGTGGCGCTCTGCCAGCGCCTCTTCGGTGACAACGTGATGCCCCTCTACCTGCCGATGCTCGGCGACGACGGGGTCTCCACCGAAGGGCTGCTGGGCCTGATCACCCGTCGGGTCTTCGACTACAGCGCCGGGCTCCCCGCCGACGTCCGCGACCCGGACCCGGAGCACCAGCGGGCCATCGACGAGTCCCGCGACGAGCTGATCGAGGGGATCATCGCCGAGAGCGAGGACGAGACCCTCATGGACCGCTACCTCGACGGTGAGGAGATCAGCACCGAGGTGCTCATCGACGACCTGGAGAAGGCAGTCGCCCGGGGGCACTTCTACCCGGTGGTGCCGGTCTGCGCCCAGACCGGCGTCGGGCTGGATGTGCTGCTGGAGGTGCTGACCGCCGCGTTCCCGTCGCCGCTGGAACACGAGCTGCCGGCGGTGACCGGCGTGGACGGCTCGCCGCGTCCGCCGCTGAACTGCGACCCGGCCGGGCCGCTGGTCGCCGAGGTCGTCAAGACCACAGTCGACCGCCACGTCGGTCGGGTCTCGCTGGTCCGGGTCTTCTCCGGCACGCTGCGCCCCGACCAGACGGTGCACGTCTGCGGGCACGGCATGGCCGAACGCGGGCACCCCGACCACGACGCCGACGAGCGGGTCGGGCACATCTACACCCCGCTGGGCGCCACACTGCGTGAGGTGTCGCTCTGCGTCGCCGGTGACATCTGCGCGATCACCAAGTCGGGCAGCGCCGAGACCGGCGACACCATCTCGACCACTGACGACCCGCTGCTGATCGCCCCCTGGGAGATGCCGGAGCCGCTGCTGCCGGTGGCGATCGCCGCCCGCAGCCGCGCCGACGAGGATGCCCTGGCCCGCAACCTCGCCCGTCTGGTCGCCGGCGACCCCACGCTGCGGCTGGACCGCAACCAGGAGACCCACCAACTGGTGCTCTGGTGCATGGGTGAGGCGCACGCTGACGTGGTGCTCGACCGGCTGCGCGCCGGCGGTGTCGAACTGGACACCGAGCCGGTCAAGGTGTCGCTGCGCGAGACCCTGACAGTGCCCGCGAAGGGACACGGCCGCCACGTCAAGCAATCCGGCGGCCACGGCCAGTACGCGGTCTGCGACATCGAGGTCGAGCCGCTACCCCGCGGCAGTGGCTTCGAGTTCGTCGACCGGGTGGTCGGCGGTGCGGTGCCGCACAACTACATCCCCTCCGTGGAGAAGGGCGTCCGCGCCCAACTGGAGCGCGGGCTGGTCGCCGGGCACCCCGTGGTGGACCTGCGGGTGACCCTGGTCGACGGCAAGTCGCACAGCGTCGACTCCTCCGACGCGGCCTTCCAGACCGCTGGCGCGCTGGCGCTGCGCGACGCCGCCGAGCGTGGCCAGCCGGCCCTGCTGGAGCCGATCGACGAGGTCACCATCAGGGTTCCGGACGGTTCGGTGGGCACCGTGCTGGGCGACCTGTCCGGCCGACGCGGCCGGGTGCTCGGCACCGAACCGGACCAGGACACCGAGGGCCGCACCCTCGTCCGCGCCGAAGTGCCGGCCACCGAACTGCTTCGGTACGCCGTCGAGCTGCGCTCCATGACGGCCGGCACCGGCACCTTCCGCCGTCACTTCGTCCGCCACGACCCCATGCCCGCCCACCTGGCCGACCAGACCCGCAAGGAACAACTCCCCTAACCCCCAACCCCGCCCCGCCCCGCCCCGCCCCGCCCCGCCCCGCCCCGCCCCGCCCCGCCCCGCCCCGGCGATCTTGCACTTTCGGTCGTCCTTATGTCGCTCTCACGGCATAAGTCCCCGCAGAAAGTGCAAGATCGGCGAGGGTTGGCCCGCCCTTCCATGATCGACGCAGGAGGGGGCACGCGGGGAGGGCTATGGGTGGACTGTGGGGTGGGTGGGGCGGGGCCAGTGGGGGCGATCGGCGTCGCGGAGGGCTGCGGTGCGTACGGCGGCGAGCTGACGCTCCACCTCGACGAACTGGTCCGCCGGCAGCGGGCCCCGGTGCAGCGCGGCGGCGTTCTCCTCGACCTGGGCGACCGTACGACAGCCCGGGATCGGAATGGTGCGACCGCTGCGCGCCCAGATCCAGCCCAACGCGCCCTGGGCGAGGGTGCGCCCGTCGGCGGTGAGCGCGGCACGAACCGCGCCGACCCGACGCAGCCACTCCGGTGCCGGCCGGCCACCCCGGAACCACTCCAACCAGCCCGGGGCCAGCCCGCGTACGTCGTCGCGGGGCAACGTCGACCCGGCCGTGTACTTGCCGGTGAGCAGCCCCATCCCGAGCGGACCCCGGTTGACGCTGGCCAGGTCGTACTTGTCGCAGACGGCGAGCAGCTCGGGTGCGTCGCGCAGCACCGACAGGGCGTGCTGCACGGCGGTGGCACCGGCGGCGGCGTGCCCGAACGCGGCAGCCCGGTCGGTGCGGTCGGTGCTCCACCCGTACGCGCGGATCAGGCCCTCGGCCACCAGGTCCTCGCAGGTCCCGATCAGCGCCTGCGCCCTCGGCACCGACAGCTCGGCCAGGTGCAGCTGATAGAGGTCGATCCGGTCGGTGTTCAACCGGCGCAGTGAGGCGGTCACGGCACTGCGCAGGTACCCGGGCGACGCGTCCTCGCCGGTGGCCTGCCGGCTCGCCTCGTCGAAGGTGTAACCCCACTTGGTGGCGATCACGGCGTCGTCGCGGCGGCCGGCGAGCGCCCGACCGAGCACCCGCTCACCGTGCCCGGCCCCGTACGTGTCGGCGGTGTCGAAGAGGGTGATCCCCAGATCGAGTGCCCGGCGTACCGCCCGCACCGACTCGTCGTCGTCGACAGCGCCCCAGCCCAGTGGCTGAGTGCCCTCCGCCCAGGGTCCGCCGATCGCCCAGCACCCCATGCCGAGGGCGCTGACCTCGATGCCGCTGCGCCCCAACACCCGTGTCGTGACTGCCATCGGCCGATCGTGCCACCTTCGACGGGCCGGGGCGTAGCAGATCCGCGGGCGGACACTCGGGTGCACGGAGACGGTCACGGTCCGGCATGATCAACGCCATGCGACGGCTCGGAGTGGACATCGGCGGAGTGATCATCGAGCCGGCCGACGACGACGCGGACACCTCGTTCTTCGGCGCGCACTACCTGCGTACCCCGGCCGTCGTCGGGGCGTTCGACGCGCTCGCGGCGCTCGGCCCGGCGTTCGACGAGGTGCACCTGGTGTCCAAGTGCGGGGAGGCCACCGAGCGGCGCACCCGGGAGTGGCTGGCCCACCACGACTTTCCGGCGCGCACCGGCGTCCCGGTGGAGCGGGTGCACTTCTGCCGCACCCGACCGGACAAGGCGCCGATCGCCAGCCGCCTCGACCTGACCCACTTCGTGGACGACAAGCTTGAGGTGCTCGGCTATCTCGACTCGGTGCCGCACCGCTTCCTGTTCCGGCCCCGAAAGGCCGAGGTCGCCGCGCACGCCGCGCTGCTGCCCCGCGTACACCGGGTGGAGAGCTGGTCGGAGCTGACGCCGTTGTTGCGCGCCGACTAGCCGGACCGGTGCGCGGGTCGCGCGACCGGCGCGGCGCGGCCGGCGGCGGTCAGGACGGCCAGGCGCGGGCGAGCAGGTCGCGGGTGTCGCCGAGCAACTGCGGCAGGACCTTGGTGCGGCCGATGACCGGCATGAAGTTCGCGTCGCCGCCCCAGCGGGGCACCACGTGCTGGTGCAGGTGCGCGGCGATGCCGGCGCCGGCCACCCCGCCCTGGTTCATGCCCAGGTTGAAGCCGTGGGCGTTGCTGACCTTGCGGATCACCCGCATGGCGGTCTGGGTGTACGACGCCAGCTCGGTGGTCTCCGGCACGTCCAGGTCGGTGTAGTCGGCGACGTGCCGGTAGGGGCAGACCAGCAGGTGCCCCGGGTTGTACGGGTAGAGGTTGAGCACCACGAAGACGTGCTCGCCCCGGGCCACCACCAGGCTCTCCTCCGGAGGCAGCTGCGGCCCCCGGCAGAAGGGGCACCCGGTGGGCTTCTCGTAGCCCTCGGCCGGGCGGTCCTCGCCGGAGATGTAGGTCATCCGGTGCGGCGTCCAGAGCCGCTCCAGGCCGTCCGCCATGCCGTCACTGTCCGTGTGCCGTTCCGCCCCTGTCACGAGCCGATCCTACGGAGCCCCGGGGGCAGGCCGCGACACCCGCCTTTCGGGTAACCCGGGACTGCAAGTTCTTGACGGATCAAAGTCGAAGCATGAAACTTCCATGCATCCACGTACTTCCATGCATTGATGGAGGGCTCCATGTTCCGACGGCTCGGCAGATTCCTCGCGGCACTGGCGTTGACCGCCGCCACTACAGTGGCCGGCGTCACAGTCACCGCCGGCGCGGCCCAGGCGGACGGCTGCTACACCTGGGGACGCACCCTGTCCCAGGGGGCATCCGGCGAGGACGTCCGGCAACTCCAGATCCGGGTCGCCGGCTACCCCGGCTACGGCGCGGTGCTCACCCTCGACGGCGCGTACGGCCCAGCCACCCGATCGGCGGTGATCCGCTTCCAGCAGGCGTACGGGCTGCCCGCCGACGGCATCGCCGGCCCACAGACGTTCAACCGGCTCTACGCCCTCCAGGACGACGACTGCACCCCGGCCAACTTCAGCTACCCCGAACTGAACAAGTGCAACAGCGACTGGTCCGGCGGCGCGGTCTCGGCAAGCACCGCCCGGTTCAACGCGCTCGTCTCGATGTGGAAACTCCAGGCCATGCGCCACGCCCTCGGCGACGTGACCATCGCGATCAGCAGCAGCTTCCGCAGCTACGCCTGCAACAGCGCCGTCGGCGGAGCGTCGAACAGCAGACACCTGTACGGCGACGGGGTGGACCTGGTCGGCTCCCCGTCGTTCTGCCGGCTGGCGCAGCAGGCCCGCAACCACGGCTTCGGGCAGATCCTCGGCCCCGGCTACCCCGATCACAACGACCACACCCACGTGGCAGCGGTCGGAGGCTGGTCAGCGCCGAACTGCGGCATCTGACACCCGCCACCGCTCCCGGGCGCAGCACCCTCGCGCCACCTCCGGGCGCCGCGCTCCCGGCGCTACCCCCCGGCGCAGCGCTCCCCGCGCTGCCTCCGGACGTCGCGCTCCCGGCGCTGCCTCCGGACGCCGCGCTCTCGCGCCACCTCCTTCCTGGCGAAGATCGCGCTCGAACATGGAAGTAGTGGCTTCCCCCACCGGGGAGGCCACTACTTCCTGGATCGAGCGCGATCATGCAGGGCGCGAGCGCCGCGCGGGCCGCGAGCGGGCCCCGTCGAGCGGGCCCCGTCGAGCGGGTTGCGGGCGAGCCGCGGGCGGGTTGCGGGCGGCGCGCTGGCGGCGCGCAGTGGTGCCGTTTACTCCGCGGCGGCGGACGGGCCGATGTTGGTCCGTGAGCTGACCACGTCCAGCACGTGGGTCACCGCCTCGGCGACCGGTACCCCGTTGCGCTGGGAGCCGTCGCGGTAGCGGAACGAGACGGTGCCGGCGGCCACGTCGTCGTCACCGGCGATCACCATGAACGGGATCTTCTGCTGCTGCGCCGTCCGGATCTTCTTCTGCATCCGGTCGTCACCAGCGTCCACCTGGGCGCGGATGCCCTCGGCGCGCAGTGCCGCGACGAAGCCGTGCAGGTAGTCGGTGTGGTCCTCGCGGATCGGGATACCCACCACCTGCACCGGCGCCAGCCAGGCCGGGAAGGCGCCCGCGTAGTGCTCGGTGAGCACTCCGAAGAACCGCTCGATCGACCCGAACAGCGCACGGTGGATCATCACGGGCCGCTGGCGACTGCCGTCGGCGGCCTGGTACTCCAACGCGAACCGCTCCGGCTGGTTGAAGTCGACCTGGATGGTGGACATCTGCCAGGTCCGGCCGATGGCGTCACGGGCCTGCACGGAGATCTTCGGCCCGTAGAACGCCGCGCCGCCCGGGTCGGGAACCAGGTCCAGGCCGGAGGTCGCGGCGGCGGTCCGCAGCGCCTCGGTGGCCTCGGCCCAGTCCTCGTCGGCGCCGATGAACTTGGGCGAGTCGTCCCGGGTCGACAGCTCCAGGTAGAAGTCGTCCAGGCCGTAGTCGCGCAGCAGGTCGAGCACGAAGCTGAGCAGCGTGGACAGCTCGCCGGCCATCTGCTCACGGGTGCAGTAGATGTGCGAGTCGTCCTGGGTCAGGCCACGGACCCGGGTCAGGCCGTGCACGACGCCGGACTTCTCGTACCGGTAGACGGTGCCGAATTCGAACATCCGCAGCGGCAGCTCCCGGTACGACCGCCCGCGCGACCTGAAGATCAGGTTGTGCATCGGGCAGTTCATCGCCTTGAGGTAGTAGTCCGCGCCCTCAAGCTGCATGGGCGGGAACATGGTGTCCGCGTAGTACGGCAGGTGACCGGAGGTCTGGAACAGCTGCGCCTTGGTGATGTGCGGGGTGTTGACGAACTCGTACCCCGCCTCCTCGTGCCGCCGCCGCGAGTAGTGCTCCATCTCGCGGCGGATGATGCCGCCCTTGGGGTGGAAGACCGCCAGGCCGGAGCCGATCTCGTCGGGGAAGCTGAACAGGTCGAGGTCCGCGCCGAGCTTGCGGTGGTCGCGCCGGGCGGCCTCCTCCAACAGCTTCAGGTACGCCTTGAGCTCGTCGCGGGTCGGCCACGCGGTGCCGTACACCCGCTGCAACTGCGGGTTCTTCTCCGACCCCCGCCAGTACGCGGCGGCGGAGCGCATGAGCTTGAACGCGCCGATCAGGCGGGTGGTCGGCAGGTGCGGGCCCCGGCACAGGTCCGACCAGCAGACCTTGTCCTCCTTGGCGTCGAGGTTGTCGTAGATGGTCAGCTCGCCGCCGCCCACCTCCATCACCTCGTCGGTGTCCAGACCCTCGCCCTTGACCTCGATCAGCTCCAGCTTGAACGGCTCGTCGGCCAGCTCGGAGCGCGCCTCGTCCAGGCTGCCGAAACGGCGGCGGCGGAACCGCTGCCCGGACTTGATGATCTCCTGCATGCGCTTCTCGAGCTTGCTGAGGTCATCTGGCTGGAACGGCTTGGCGACGTCGAAGTCGTAGTAGAAGCCGTTCTCGATGGGCGGGCCGATACCCAGCTTGGCCTCGGGGAAGATGTCCTGTACGGCCTGGGCGAGGACGTGCGCGGTGGAGTGACGCAGCACGGTGAGCCCGTCGGGCGAATCCAGGCTGACCGGCTCGACGACGGTCTCCTCGGCCGGCGTCCAGTCCAGGTCGCGCAGCTGGCCCTGCGGGTCGCGGACCACGACGATCGCCTTGGGGCCGTTCGCGGGCAGTCCGGCCGCGGCCACCGCGTCGGCCGCCGTGGTCCCGGCGGCGACGACGACGGGGTCGGCCACGGCGGGGGTACGGGGTGCGGACACGGTGACTCCTCCAAGTGGTACGAAACGGTGCCGATCCTCGGCTCCTGCCGATGCTATCGGTCGCCCCGCCCCCGACCGGGAAGGGCACCTCCCTACCGCCGGCGTTGAACCTTTCGCGCCTCGCAGCCGAACTAGAAGGTGTGGCCGGAAACCGGTGCCGGCCGCGTCGACACGGATGGGGGCACGAGATGGCGAGCACGTACGGCGGTGGCCGTCGGCGGCGGATCATGGCGGCGACCGCGGTGACCGCCGCTGGGCTGCTGCTCTGGCCTGGCACGGCGTACGCGGCGGACGTGACGACCACCCCGAGCGAGGCCCGGCAGGGCGAGGCGGTACGGCTGGAGTTCAGCGTTCCGGAGGAACGGGCCGGCACGAAGACCAACCAGATCGAGGTACGGCTGCCGGCCGACGCGCCGATCGCCGAGGTCTACCCCATGTCGGTGAACGGCTGGGCGCCCCGGATCAGCTCCCGCACCCTGGACAAGCCGGTGGCCGGTATCCACTCCTCCGGGGTGAGCACTGTGACGACCGCGGTGACCTGGGTACGGGTCGGTGCGAGTGACCCCGGGCCGGCTCGGCTGGCGCTCTCCATGGGGCCGATGCCACAGGCCGAGCGGCTCACCTTCGAGGTCGTCCAGACGTACGCCGATGGCACTGTGGTCCGGTGGGCGGACGCCACCGGCCCGCACCGGGCCCCGACGCTCGCCCTGCTGCCGGCGGCGCCCGACGCCGCGGGTCCGGCCGCACACGGCGGGCACGCCGGCCCGGCGGCCGGCGCACCGGCCGCAGCGGACGACGGTGTGGACGCCGCACCGCCGGCCCGGGCGGACGGTGCCGACGAGGGCAGCGCCGACGGGATGCTGGCCGCCGGCCTGCTGGCCGGGCTGGGCGGCGGCGCGGCGATCGGCTGGCTGGTCAGCCGGTGGCGCCGACGCGACCCTAACGAGGCCACCGCGCTCGCCGAGGTGACCGGCGACCCGGACGAGGCCGCGACGCTGGCCGAGATAACCGGCCGCGCAGACAGCTCCGCAACGCCAGACCCGACGCCCGCCAACCCGCAGCCCGCCGAACCGCAGCCCGCCGACCCGACGCCCGCCGACCCGCAATCCGCCGACCCGCAGCCGGCTGTTCCCGCAGCATCGCGGTGATCCACTCGGCTTTCAGGAAACCGCGGCATCCCCGCCACCCGGACGACCCGATTTGCAGAAAGCCGAGTTGATCGTGGGGCAGCGCCCGCCCACGGCAGCCCGGTGGACCAGACAGCCCTCGGGGTCAGGGGAGCCAGGTAGGTAGCGGCTCGCGGGAGGCCAGCCACTTCTCGGGCACCCCGCCCGGGGTGCCGACGCCGGTGTGCGCCGCCACCACAGCGCCGACGATGGCGGCAGTGGTGTCCACGTCCCCGCCGGCCCGTACGCACGTCTGGATGGCCGCCGGGTAGTCGTCCAGGTGCGTGGCGGCCACCCAGAGGGTGAACCCGACGGTGTCCTGGGCGGTCACCCGGGAGCCGTTGCCGAGCGCCGCCACCACCCGGGGCAATGGCCGGCCGAGCAGCCCGGCAGCCCGGGACACGCCCCGATGCACCTCGGTGCCCGGGTCGAGCGCGGCGGCGATCCCGGCGAGCAGCCGCTCCGGGGACGGCCGGTGCCCGTCGAGGCGGGCTCGGGCGGCCAGCGCGGCGGCGACGGCGACAGCGACAGCGCCGGCGACCCCCTCCGGGTGCGCGTGCGTCACCTCGGCGGACGCGCGCGCCTGTGCCGCGGCGCGCGCTGTCGAGTCGGCGAAGTACGCGCCCAGCGGGCCGACCCGCATCGCCGCGCCGTTGCCGCAGGAACCCTGCCCGTCGAAGGCGGAGGCGGCGGCCAGCGGCCACGGGGTGCCGGCGCGGATCAGCCCCAGGATGAGCATCGCGCCCGCGCCGTAGCCTCGGCGCTCAGTGCATCGCCCGGCGAAGGAGAGGGCCAGCCGGTCCCGGTCGATGCCGCCGGAGTCGGCCAACTCAGCGAAGACCGAGCAGGCCATTTCGGTGTCGTCGGTCCATTCCCAGGGCGCTGGCGGCAGCGCGTCGGCGGCGAGATCCACTGGCGCCGGCCCCGGCAGGAAGTACTGCGCGCCGAGCGCGTCGCCGGTGGAGAGACCGGCGAGGCTGTCCCGGGCGAGCGCCAGGCGGGCATCGGCGAACAGGGTGAACGACATCGTCGTACCAGCTTGCCCGGTCGCCAGGCACGCCGCAACGCGATCAACTTGCCAGGCCAAGTACGGTCTTGTCGTGGCCTCCGTGCTCCTGGTCGAAGACGATCACGTCGTACGCGGCGCGATGCTGCGGTCCCTCACCGACCGGGGGCACGCCGTGCACGCCGTGGGTACGGCGTTGGACGCCCTGCGTCGGGTCGCCGCGGAGACACCCGACCTGGTGGTGCTCGACCTCGGCCTACCCGACCTGGACGGCTCGGACGCGCTGCGGATGTTGCGCGGCATCACCGACGTTCCGATCATCATCGCCACCGCCCGCGACGACGAGCAGTCGGTCGTCAAGCTGCTGCGGGCCGGCGCCGACGACTACATGGTCAAGCCGTTCACCGGGGCGCACCTGGACGCCCGGATCACCACAGTGCTGCGCCGGGCCGGCCGGGCCAGTCGGTCCGTGCAGCCGGCTGTGCACAGTGTCGGCGGGCTGCGGGTGGACGTGGGCGAGCGCAGCGCCCAGCTCGACGGGGAGCCGCTGGCGCTGACCCGCAAGGAATTCGACCTGTTGGCGTATCTCGCCGCACGACCTGGGCGGGTAGTGTCCCGCCGGGAACTCTTGGAGGAGGTATGGCGGCAGCCATCGGTCGGCGAGGATCAGACCATCGACGTTCACCTGTACTGGCTCCGCAGAAAGATGGGCGAGTCCGCGGCGAAGCCGCGCTACCTGCGCACCGTGCGGGGGGTCGGATTCCGGCTGGTGGCACCGGACTGAGGACGGCGCTGGCCCTGCTCACGGCCGGCATGTGCAGTCTCGTGGCGCTCGCGTTCCTGATCCCGCTCGGGCTCAGCCTGCGCGAGCAGAGTCGGGACGAGGCGATCGCCGACGCGGCGCGGCGCAGCGCGCTGGTGACGGGCGCGCTGGCGGTGAGCACCGACCCGGCGGTCGTCGAGCGTGCCGTGGTGGCCAGCGCCGAAGGCGCCCCCACCCGGCCCGTTGTGCACGGGTTAGGGTTGGACGAAACCGCTGGTCGGGCCAGCGGCAGCGACCTGGACCGGGCCCGCTCCGAGCGCCAGTCGTTGGTAGTCGACGTCGACGGGGGTGCGGCCCGGCTCGATCCGGTCGTCCTCGGTGACCGCACAGCCGTGGTCGAGGTGTTCCTACCGGAGTCGACGCTGGGCGAGGGCGCCGGCGGCACCTGGTTGCTGCTGTTCGCCGTCGGCGCGGCGATGGCCGGCGCGGCGGTGCTGGTGGTCGACCGGGTCGCTGCCCGCGCGGTGGACTCCACCCGCGGTCTGGTCAAGGCCGCGCTCTCCATCGGCGACGGCGACCTCGGCGTACGCGTCGAGCCGACCGGTCCGCGCGAGCTGGCCGAGGCCGGGTACGCCTTCAACCGGATGGCGGACCGCCTGGACGCGGCCCGCACCGACGAGCGGGAGTTGGTCGCCGACCTGTCTCATCGTCTGCGTACCCCGTTGACGGTGCTGCGGTTGGACGCGGAGGCATTGGAGTCCGACGACACCAGCGTGGGTTCGTTCAGCCCGGCGGAGTTGGACCGGCTGCGCGGGATCCGGCGGATCCGGCAGGCGATCGTCACCCTGGAGGGTGAGATCGACGTGCTGATCAAGACGACCCGTAAGACGGTGGCGCTCGAGGCCGGGCCGGCGATGTGCGACGTCAGCGAGGTGGTCCGGGACCGGATGGTGTTCTGGGCGGCGTTGGCCGGCGACCAGAACCGGCCGCACCGGGTCAACGGCGCCCAGCTGCGTATCCCGGCGCCGGTGCCGCGGGCCGAACTGGCCGCCGCGCTGGACGCGGTGATCGGCAACGTTTTCCGCTACACCCCGCAGGGCACCGCGTTCGAGGTGGCGGTGTCCCGGCGCGACGGTTACGTGGCGATCCGGATCGACGACGCCGGCCCCGGCATCGCCAACCCGGACCGGGCGCTGCGCCGGGGCGCCAGTGACCAGGGCTCGACCGGGCTCGGGCTGGACATCGCCAAGCGGGTCGCGTTGCAGGCCAACGGCTCGGTGAGCATCGACCGCGCCCGGCTGGGCGGGGCCAGTGTGGTGATGCTGCTCGCCGACCCGGAGGCGACGCCCCGGCAGGTCAGCCGCTTCGGTCTGGTCGGTCGGATGGCGCGCGACGCCCGGGACACGAAGGCCACCGGACGTCGCTGGCCCCGCCAGCGCCCCACCGACGACTGACCCGACCGGACCCGGGGCTGTGCGCCGGCGCAAGTCTTCCTTAGATCGCGGTTAACGACCGCGTCGGATCGGCTGCGGGCTGACAGGATCACAGCACGAACCCACCAGTTCCACCGGCCGAGCGCACCACGCACCCCCGGCCGGTGGAGCCGCGCGCGCGGCGGGAGCCACAGGTCCCCCCACACCCACGCTCCCGCCGCGCGCCCTGCTCAACCAACCGGCCCGGCTCAACCAACCGGCCCGGCTCAACCAACCGGCCCGGCTCAACCAACAGGCCCGGCTCAACCAACAGGCCCGGCTCGGCCAACCGGCCCGGCCGGCACCCGAGCGGCCGATCGGCTCAGCCGGCGGTGGCGAGGTACGCGTCGATCTCGGCGAGGATCCGCTGCTGGCCGGCGGCGTCCAGGAAGGACGCGGTCACCGCGTTGCGGGCCAGCCCGGCCAGCCCTTCGGCGCCGACGCCGAGCAGGCGGGCGGCCACCGCGTACTCGTCGTTGAGGGTGGTGCCGAACATCGGCGGGTCGTCGGAGTTGATGGTGACCAGCAGCCCGGCCTCGACCAGCCGGGGCAGCGGGTGCTCGTCGAGGGTGGCCACCGCCCGGGTACGGACGTTGGACGTCGGGCAGATCTCCATTCCGATCTGCCGCTCGGCCAGGTACGCGAGCAGCTGCGGGTCCTGCGCGGCGGAGATGCCGTGCCCGATCCGCTCGGCACCCAACTCGTTCAACGCGTCCCAGACGGTCTGCGGCCCGGTGGTCTCCCCGGCGTGCGGCACCGAGCGCAGCCCGGCGGCGCGGGCCTGATCGAAGTAGGGCCGGAACTGCGGTCGGGGTACGCCGATCTCCGGGCCGCCCAGGCCGAAACTGACCAGCCCGTCCGGGCGCTCGTCGAGCGCGATGCGCAGCGTCTCCTCGGCTGCCGGCAGGCCGGCCTCACCGGGGATGTCGAAGCACCAGCGCAGCTCGATGCCGAAGTCGGCCAGGGCACGCTTGCGAGCGTCCTCGATCGCCTCACAGAACGCCGGCGCGGGAATGCCCCGTCGGACGTGCGAGTACGGGGTGATGGTCAGCTCCGCGTACCGGACCTGTTGGCGGGCCAGCTCGCGGGCCACCTCGTGGGTGAGGATCCAGACGTCCTCCGGGTCGCGGATGAGATCCACGACGCTCAGGTAGACCTCGATGAAGTGCGCGAAGTCGCGGAACTCGAAGTAGTTGGCGAGCGCGTCCGGGTCGGCCGGCACGGGGGTGCGCCCCTCGTGGCGCGCCGCCAACTCGGCGACGATCCGGGGCAGGGCCGAGCCGACGTGGTGCACGTGCAGCTCCACCTTGGGCAGGCCGGCGATGAAGGTGGACAGGTCGGTCACTGGTTCTCCTGGGCATGGTCGCCGGTGCGGGCGACGACGAAGACGCGGCGGAACGGGAAGTACACCTGACCCTGCCGCACCGGGTACGCCGCGGTGAGCCGTACTCCCAGCTCGGCCCGGAAGGCGGACCAGCCGGCGGCGTCCAGTGCGGCCCGGACCGGGCGCAGCGCGGTGCCCTCCATCCAGGCCAGCACCGGGTGCTCGGCGGCGGGTCGAGCCGGCAGCAGGTGCACGTAGGTAGTCTCCCAGGCGTCCACCGCGCAGCCGGCGGCGGTCAGCAGGGCCGCGTAGTCGACCGGGTCGTCCACCGGGTCCGCGCGCAGCAGCGGGGCGATGTCGGCCCGCCAGGTCGGCCGGTTGGCGACCTCCCGCAGGGCGCGGTGCGAGTCGGCGTCGAAGTTGCCGGGGACCTGCATGGCGAGCCACGCCCCGGCGGGCAGCTCGGCGGCCCAGCGGCGCAGCAGCTCCTGGTGGCCGGGCACCCATTGCAGCGCCGCGTTGCTGACCACCACGTCCTCGTCGTCGGCCGGAACCCAGTCACGCAGGTCGGCGACCGCGAAGTCGACAGGCGCGCCGAGGGCCTCGGCCCGCTCGATCATCTCGGGTGAGGAGTCGAGGGCGCGCACCCGGCTGGTCGGCCACCGTTCGGCGAGGACGGCGGTGAGCTGGCCGGGGCCGCAGCCGAGGTCGACCACCGCCCGGGGTCGCTCGGCCGGGATCCGGGCCAGGAGGTCGTGGAACGGCCGGGATCGCTCGTCGCCGAAGCGCAGATAGGTCGTCGGGTCCCACATGGTCGCCTCCTAAACCGTACGGCCGTACTGCTGACGGTACGGCTCGCGTGGCACTGCGGCAACCCGATCACTAGGCTCGTGGGCATGGAACAGCGCAGCTTCAACCGGCTCGGCCGGACCGTTGGCGCGGTCGGCCTGGGCGCGTGGCAACTCGGCGCCGACTGGGGCACCGTCAGCGAAGACGACGCGATGGCGGTGCTCGCCGCCGCCGTGGACGCCGGGGTCACCTTCCTCGACACCGCCGACGTGTACGGCGACGGCCGCAGCGAGCAGCTGATCGGCCGTTTCCTGCGCAGCCGACCCGACGCCGGGCTGACCGTCGCCACCAAGATGGGCCGCCGCGTCGAGCAGCAGCCGGAGGCGTACACCCTGGCCAACTTCCGGCAGTGGACCGACCGCTCCCGGGCCAACCTGGGGATGGACACCCTGGACCTGGTCCAGTTGCACTGCCCGCCCACCGCCGTCTTCTCCTCCGACGAGGTCTTCGACGGCCTGGACACCCTCGTCGCCGAGAAGGCCATCGCCGGGTACGGGGTCAGCGTCGAGACCTGCGACCAGGCCCTCACCGCGATCGCCCGACCGGGGGTGGCGAGCGTCCAGATCATCCTCAACGCGGTCCGCCACAAGCCCCTGGAGCGGGTGCTGCCGGCCGCGGCGGCGGCCGGTGTCGGCATCATCGCCCGCGTGCCGCTCGCCAGCGGCCTGCTCTCCGGCCGCTACGACGAGCACACCGAGTTCCCCGCCGACGACCACCGCAACTACAACAGGCACGGCGCGGCCTTCGACGTCGGGGAGACGTTCTCCGGAGTCGACTTCGACCGAGGTCTGGCCGCCGTACGCCGGCTCGCCCCGCTCGTCGACGCGGACCGCACCATGGCGCAGTTCGCACTGCGCTGGGTGTTGGATCAGGCGGGCGTCACAGTGGTCATCCCCGGTGCCCGCGACGCCGACCAGGCCCGACGCAACGCCGCCGCGGCGACCCTGTCCCCGCTCACCGACGAGCAGTTGGCAGCCGTCCGCGAGACCTACGACGAGCTGATCCGCCCGCAGGTGCACGACCGGTGGTGACCCGCGCGCCCGGGGTGCTCGCGTCGCACCACCCGGCCGGCGATGCTGGACGGCGGCGCGCCGCCCCGGGCGGCGGAGAGGGGACGCGATGAGAGGTTGGCTTCCGCTCACCCTCGGCCTGCTGGCCGTGGTGATCGGTGCGGTGTGGACGGTCCAGGGCCTCGGCTACGTCAGCGGCAGCGTGATGACCGACGAGAAGATCTGGGCGGTGATCGGCCCGCTCGTGACGGCGGCCGGGCTGGTGGTGCTCTGGCTCGGCCTGCGCTCGCGTCGACGCTGACCGCTCGCCGCACCGGCGATCCTGAGCAGGCGAAAGCCCCGCATCCCAACCGGGATGCGGGGCTTTACCGTGACCCTTGAACCGGATCGTCCCACTGGCCGGCGGGGGCCGGCCGTCCTGCTCAGATGGGACGGACCTGCTCAGCCTGCGGGCCCTTCTGACCCTGAGCGATCTCGAACTCCACCCGCTGGTTCTCCTCCAGCGAGCGGTAGCCGCTGGTCTGGATGGCCGAGAAGTGGACGAACACGTCAGCACCCCCACCATCGACGGTGATGAAGCCGAAGCCCTTGTCAGCGTTGAACCACTTCACGGTTCCCTGAGCCATGTGTTTCTCCCTCTAAAAACTGGCGGCCGTGCACGCCGTCCGGCCGATTGGCCGTTTTTGAGCAGCGGCGCCTGAGGCGGCCCCACGAAGGAGACTTCTCTCAACCCACGCCATCTCGCAACAGCGGGGACCAGCAAATCACGGAGGTAAAAAGTCTGTCACGACCTCTCCGACGAATTTCTCCGACATGTGACCTGACGGATGCCTCAGGTGCGCTGGGCGGCGTGCGATGCCATGCGAAAGCCCCCTTCCCATCGATGCGGAAAGGGGGCTGAAGTCGCTGCTGGTCAATCCGGCCAGCTGCCGGTCATCCGGCGTACGCCGACCGCGCCGCCCCGGTCCACGGCGGCCCGGACGACAGCGAAGATGGCGCCCTGCAACGCCGCCGCGGCCAGGATCTCGCCCCAGCCGCGATCCTCGTCGGTCGCGTTGGGCGCCTCACCGTCGCCCGCGGTGACCTTCCAGACCTGCCGGAAGATCGCCCCGGCCACCGCCCCGGCGGCGAAACCCATCAACACGCCGACCGGCCGGTACGCGGCCCTGCCGATGCTCTTACTCACCTACGCCTCCCCCGCACGATCATCAGCACCACCACTGTGGCCACCGCGCCGGCCGCGATGGCCGCCCACGGCACCGGGTTGCGGCGCACCAACTCGCCCTTGTCGTACGCCTGTGCGCGTACCAACTCGCCCTTCTCGTACGCCTGCGCCCGCGCCATCCCGGCGCCACGCGCGGCCTGGCCGCGGACCCGAGCGACGGTCTGCGCCGCCTGCTCCCGCATCCGCTCCTTGGCCTGCTCGGCGGACTCCTTCAAACGCGCCTTGACGTCGGCCTTGGCGGCCAACGCCTCCATCGTCTCGCCCAACTCGACCCGGGTGCGACGGATCTCCTCGCGGAGGGCCTCAGTGTCGCCGGTCCCGTTACCGGTCATTGCCGCCCCCTGTCCTTCACCGCGGCGGTGACAGTGTCCATGTCTGCCCGGAGGCTACGGACCGTGGCCGCCGGCACCGGCGGGACGGCACGGCTGACCTGCTTCTTGCCCACCAGGGCGAGGATGCCGGCCACCAGGAAGCAGGCCACCGCCACGATCAGCGCCGCGGCCCAGGCGGGCAACACCAGGTCGAGCAGCAGGATCGCCGTGGCGACCAGCGCACCCAGACCAAAGAACGCGAGCGCGCCACCGCCGCCGAACAGGCCGATCCCGATGCCCGCGTGCTTACCCTTCTGGGTCAACTCCGCTCGGGCCAGCGTCAGTTCGTCCCGTACGAGGCGGGAGATCTGCTCGGTGGCCCGCTGCACCAACTCGGCGGTGGAGGGCTCGCTCCCGTTCTGGGATGTGCGGGCTTTCGCCACGTCAGCCATGCTGTCCTCCTTTCCTCATCACCGCGCTGTATGCCCGAAGTCGCCGCTCGTCAATCCTAAAGCGCGCCAAGCAGCTCACCGTCCCCGTTGTCCGGACGCCGCGCCGCCGATCCGCGGCCAGCCGCCGCGATCACGCCAGAGACGTCCGGCAGCACATCCCCCACCCAAGCCCGACCAAACCTCCCCCAAGGGACCCCCTCCCCCGCCCTCCCGCATCGTTCTCACGCCCTCTCCGCGCGTGATCAAGATAATTCGGTCAGGAAACGCCGGGGTGGGTGACCGAAACCTCTTGATCAACCCCGCTGGGGGAGGTGTGGGGCAGGCGATGCCGGGTGGGGCTGGCCGGCCGGTGCATGACCGCCGGGGCGGGCCGCGCGCGCAAGATCGCGCTTGATCCTGGTTGTAGTGGCCTCGGCGGGGATGGAGGCCACTACAACCAGGAAATTGCACGATCTTGCGGGGGCGGGGCGGGCCGGCGCGGCCTAGTGCGTGCCGGCGCGGCCTAGTGCGGGCCGGCGCGGCCTAGTGCGGGCCGGCGCGGCCTAGTGCGGGCCGGCGCGGCCTAGTGCGGGCGGGGGCGGGACGGGTTAGGGGCGGGTTTCTTCGGGGCCTACGAAGGCTTCGCTGCGGGCGTCGCCGTCGTCGCTGCCGCCGAAGACACGGGCGTCGTCGGGCGCCTCGGTGTCGGACGGGCGGCGGGCCGGCCGCCTCGGCTGCACCCACTGCCAGGACAGGTTGCTGGTGGAGTCGCCCAGCTCGGTGCGGAGCCGGGGCATCGCGGTCGGGCGGTTGTCCCGGATCCAGGCGACCAGGTGCTCCCGGACGAGGCAGCGCAGGTCCCACAGGCTGCCCGCGTCGGCGGCGCTGACCAGCGCGCGCAACCGGACCGTCCCGCCGGTGGCGTCGGTGACCTGGAGGACGCAGACCCGCCCGTCCCACAGTTCGGTGCCCTCGACGAGGCGGCGCAGTTCCTCGCGCATGGTCTGCACGGGCACCGCCCAGTCGACGTCGAATTCGGCGGTGCCGAGCACCGCCGCCTCCGTCCGGGTCCAGTTCTGGAACGGTTTGCTGGTGAAGTACGAGGTGGGCAGGATCAGCCGGCGGTCGTCCCAGATCTGCACCACGACGTAGCTGAGTGTCAGCTCCTCGATGCGACCCCACTCCCCCTCGACAACGACGACGTCGTCGAGCCGGACGGCGTCGCTGAAGGCGAGTTGGAGGCCGGCGAAGACGTTGCCGAGCAGGCTCTGTGCGGCGAGCGCGGCCACCACACCGACCACACCGGCCGAGGTCAGCACACCGGCACCGATGCCCCGCACGCTGGGGAACGTCATCAGCATCACGCCCACGGTCAGGATGACGATCACCGCGATGGTCAGTCGGCGCAGCATCACCACCTGGGTCCGTACCCGCCGGGCGTGCCGGTTGTCAGGTACGTCCACCCGGAACCGGGCCAGCGCGGTGTCCTCCACGACGACCAGCAGGCAGGCGACCAGCCAGGCCACCGTGGCGATGACGCCGAGGATGAGCAGGTGCAGCAGCAGTCGCCGCCAGCTCTCGCCGACACCGTAGCCGGTGGTGAAGCGGACGGCGAACTGCACGGCAAGGACCGTTGCGGCGACCTGGAACGGGCGGTGCGCGTGGTCGGTCAACTCGGTCAACAGCAGTGACCGGCGGCCGAACCGCCGGGTCAACCGGTGGACGACTTCGACCAGGAACAGGGCGACCGCCGCCGCAACGAGCGCGGCGACGGCCGTTTCGAGATAGTTCTGCACGGCTTCGGTGCTCCCCTTCGACCAGACGTCGGGCACTCCGGGCAAAAGCCCAAGAGTGCCCGATGTCCGTGGTATCGACCAGCTCAGACCTTGCGGTACCGGGACTGGAGGAAGCAGTAGACGCCGAAGGCGGCGATGCCGAGGGCGACCAGGGCCAGCAGGAACGTGCCGTAGGACTGCTCCTGCAGGGTGTGCAGGGCGGCGTCCAGACCACGGGCCTTCTCCGGGTCGTAGTTCACCGCCGCCACGATGACCAGCAGACCGGAGATGCCGTACGCGACGCCCTTGGCGATGTATCCGGCCATGCCCAGCCGGCGGGAGAGCTGGCGGGTCTTCGGGCTCATCTCGCCGGTCTTGAGGTGCTTCTCGAACTTCTTGCGGGCACCGTAGATCACCAGGCCGATGCCGATCGCGGCGACCACCAGCCCGGCCAGGCCGACCAGCCAGCGGCCACCGCTGGAGGTCATCAGCTTGCCGCTCAACGCCTCCTGCTGGTCGGCGCTGTTCGACCCGGCGTCCTTGAAGACCTTGAAGGCGGTCCAGGCGAAGTAGAGGTAGACGATCGTCCGGCCGGCCGAGGCGAGCCGTTCCAGGACCCGCTCCTTGCCGCGCTCGGCGCGGTGCCCGACCGCCGCCTCCAGCGCCTGCCAGATCGCCATCGCGAGCAGGCCGACCGCGACGGCGATGACCAGGAACTTGCCGAGGGGCTGTGCGGAGAGGGTACGCAGCGCGCCGGACTGGTCGCCGTCGTCGGACGACGTGCCGAACGCGATCTGCAACGCCAACCAGGCGAAGAGCAGGTGGACGATGCCGTAGCCGATGAAGCCGGCCCGGGCGAGGAGTTCCAGCCACCGGCTGTCCGCCGTACGGGAGGCGGTGGCTTCGGCGCTACGGGTGAGTGACATGGCGTCACAATCTCCGATTCTGAAGATTCCCAAACGTCGGCCACCGCCGCCCGCCCAGGTCAGCTGCCCGGGTTGCGCGATACGCGAATCTTGACCTGCTGGTCGGTCACGCTGTCCAGGGTGACGGCGAAGCCCCCGGCCTCGGCGGCCTGCTGGCCGGTGGTGAGGGTGAGCTGCTCACCGGCGACCTCGACTGTCACCTGGTCACCCTCGGCGCCGACCAACTTGGCCTCGATGCCCAGGATGGTGGTCCGCGCGTCGACACCTCGCTCGAAGGTGACGGTGCACGCGTCCACGGCGCAGTCGGTGGACGCGCCCTGGGAGCTGCACCCGGCGAGCACGGCGAGGCCGAGCGCCAGACCGGCGAAGAGACCGGCGGCGCGGCGAATGGGGGGAATGGGCATGGTGGCGGGTCGGTTCGTCACCTCGCCAAGAGTACGAGACATCCGCGACGCCGCCGTTGAACGGTGATCACCTGGTGGCCGACCAGGGCACGGGGAGCACCGGCTAGGGTCCGGGACATGCCGTTCGACATCGCCCGCACCCGGGCCGCGTACCCCGCCCTGACCGAGGGCTTCGTCCATTTCGACGGTGCCGGGGGCACCCAGACCGCGGCCGGTGTGATCGACGCGGTCACCGACGCCATGCGATCGGCGATCGGCAACCGCAGTGCCGCCTTCGTACCGGGCCGCCGGTCGTTGGAGTTGGTGGCCGAGGCCCGTTCGGCGGTGGCCGACCTGCTCGGCGCCGACCCGGCCGGGGTGGTGCTCGGCCCGAGCGCGACAGCGCTGACGTACACCCTGGCCCGCACGCTCGGCGCGGCCTGGCGGCCCGGCGACGAGGTGGTGGTCTCCCGGCTCGACCACGACGCGAACGTCCGGCCGTGGGTGCAGGCCGCCGAGGCGGCCGGCGCGACGGTGCGCTGGGCCGAGGTCGACAGGCACACCGGTGAGCTGCCCACGGCCCAGTACGCCGACCTGGTGGGCGAGCGGACCCGGCTGGTCGCTGTGACTGCCGGCAGCAACGCCATCGGCACCATGCCGGACGTGCCGGCGATCGCCAAGACCGCGCACGCGGTCGGCGCGCTGGTCTGCGTCGACGGGGTGCACTCGGTTCCGCACGGGCCGACCGACCTGACGTCGCTCGGCGCGGACGTGCTGGTCACCAGCGCGTACAAGTGGTCCGGTCCGCACCTGGCGGCGATGGTGGCGGACCCGGCCCGCTGGGCGGCGCTGCGCCCGGCGAAGCTGGTGCCGTCATCCGACGCGGTGCCGGACCGGTTCGAGTACGGCACGCCGAGCTTCCCACTGCTGGCCGGTGTGGCCGCCGCCGTGGATCACCTGGCCAGGCTGGACCCGGACGCGGTCGGCGACCGGCGGACGCGGCTGCGGGCCGGGCTGACTGCCGCCCAGGCGCACGAGGAGGCCCTGCTGGACCGGCTGCTCGCCGGGTTCGCCCAGCGGCCGGCGATCACCGTCTACGGCTCGCCGGCGCGGCGCTGCCCGACGGTCTCGTTCCGGGTCGCCGGGATGTCGCCGGCGGCCACCCAGGAGGCGTTGGGCGCCGCCGGGTTCTGCCTCTCCGTCGGCGACTACTACGCCTACGAGTACTTCCAACTGATGGGTCTGCGTGACAGCGGCGGCGCGGTGCGGGCCAGCATCTACCACTACAACACCGCCGACGAGGTGGACCGCTTGCTCGGCGAACTCGACGCGCTGGCCGATCCGGCGGGGAGAATGGCCGGATGAGCACCCTGGTCGAGGACAACCCGGCGAAGCACCGCTTCGAGATCCTGGTCGACGACGCGCTGGCCGGCTTCACCGCGTACCTGCCGCGCGGGGAGGTCCTGGTCTTCACCCACACCGAGGTGGACAAGAGCTTTCAGGGCAAGGGGGTGGGCGGCGCGCTGATCCGCGGCACCCTGGACCAGCTCCGGGCACGCGGCACGACAGTGGTGCCGCAGTGCCCCTTCATGGCCGCGTTCATCGACAAGCACCCCGAGTACGCCAACCTGGTGGCCGATCTTCCCTAGGGAAGGCCGGCGCCGGTGAGCACCTCGGCGGCAGCCTGCCCACTGGCCCGGGTGGCGCCGTGGGTGGCCAGGTGCACCGCCCCGGTGACCAGTTCGGGCACGCCCAACTCGACCACCACGGCGTCCGGCCGGGCGGCCAACGCGCGGTGCACGGCGTCGCGCATCCAGTCGTGCCGGTGCTGGTCGCGGACGACCAGGACCAGGGGGCGACCGCCCGCCCCGGCGCCCGGGTCCGCCGGCACGTCGGGTTCGGCGTAGCGGACGGTGCTGGTGCCGGGCAGCAGCTCGGTCAGTGGTCCGCCGATGCCCCACGGGGTCTCGGCCCCGATGGCGATGTTGCGCAGCGGCTCGAACTCGACGACGTGTGCCGCGCGGGTCAGTGGCAGCGCGACAGTCGCGCCCGGGGCGGCGGTGACCCGGACGGCCCGGCGGGCGGCGACCAGCCCGACGTGGGCGGCGCGTCCTGCGGCCGAGCCGGCGCTGCGGGCGGCCACCGTCCAGGCGGCGAGTTGACCGACGCGCTTGGCGGCCTCGGCGAGACGTTCCTCGGGCAGCTCACCGGAGACGACGGCGGCCACGATGGCGTCGCGCAGCTCGCGGGCGGACTGCTCGTCGGCCCGTTCGCCGCCGATGCAGATGGCGTCGGCCCCGGCGGCGAGGGCGCGGACCGTCGCACCGGCGAAGCCGTACCGGTCGGCGACCGCGCGCATCTCCACCGCGTCGGTGACCACCACGCCGGAGAAGCCCAGCTCGTCGCGGAGCAACCCGCCCAGGATGCGCTGACTCAGCGTCGCCGGCAGGTGCGGGTCGAGCGCGGGCACCAGCAGGTGACCGGTCATCACCGCCTGCACCCCGGCGGCCACGGCGGCGCGGAACGGGGCCAGTTCGCAGGCGTCCAGCCGGGCCCGGTCGGCGGTGATCCGGGGCAGGTCGTGGTGTGAGTCGACCCGGGTGTCGCCGTGCCCGGGGAAGTGTTTGGCGCAGGCCCCGACGCCGCCGGCCTGGAGCCCGCGGACCCAGGCGGCGGTGTGCCGCGCGACCAGCGCCGGGTCGGCGCCGAAGGAGCGGACGCCGATCACCGGGTTCGCCGGATTGGAGTTGACGTCGGCGTCCGGGGCGTAGTTGAGGGTGACCCCCGCCGCTGCCAGTTCGGCGCCGAGGTCCCGGGCGACGGCCTCGGTCAGCTCCGGGTCGTCGACAGCGCCGAGGGCGAAGTTGCCGGGTCGGGAGCTGCCGTGCACCGACTCCAGCCGGGTGACGTCGCCGGCCTCCTCGTCGATCGCCACGATGACGTCCGGCCGTTCCGCGCGCAGCGTCGCGGTGAGGGCTGTCACCTGCTCGGTGTCGACCACGTTGCGGGCGAAGAGCACCACCGAGCCGAGACCCTCGCCGAGCCAGCGGCACACCCACGGGGGTGGGGTGGTGCCGACGAAGCCGGGTTGCAGAACGGCGGCGGCGAGCACCGGGAGGTGCCCGTTGGTAGTTGTCACTCCGCCCCCTCGCAGTGATCGATGTCGATCACCGGCGACGGTGCGCCCCCGTCGATCCGCTGGTTGCGCTCGCTCATGCGGCCCCCGTACCCCATCTCTCGCGCGCCCTCGGCGCACCGCCACCGGCAGGCGGTCCTGCCATGGTCACACTGAGCGAATCAATAGTCAATAAACCTTACAGTTGCCTGGCGGCCGGCTCTCCGGGGAGAGTGCGGGGATGGATCCCGTCCTGCTGGCCGACGCGACGAGCCCGGCCGACATCCCCGGCGTACGCCTGCTCGGCCTGGTGGTCGGCGCCCTGCTGCTGCTCGCCGCGATCCGGGCGATGTTCGGACGACGCTGACCCGCCCACGGCGAGAACCGGTGTGACCGGGCGCCGCCGGGGTACGGCTCTCCCCATCAGCAGGTCCGCGCGCCGAAGGGGTAAGCCATGAAGATCGGATACTTTCTATCCAGTGAGGAGTTCACGCCAGCCGAGTTGCTGGAGCAGGCGCGCGGTGCCGAACGGGCCGGCTTCGAGGCGCTGTGGATCTCCGACCACTTCCACCCCTGGGTGGACGCACAGGGCCAGAGCCCGTTCGTCTGGTCGATGATCGGCGCGCTCAGCCAGGTCTGTTCGTTACCGGTGACCACGGCGGTGACCTGCCCGACAGTGCGGATCCACCCGGCCGTGATCGCGCAGGCGGCGGCGACCAGCGCGGTGCTGCACGGTGGGCGGTTCGTGCTCGGCGTCGGCACCGGCGAGGCGCTCAACGAACACATCTTCGGTGACGCCTGGCCGCAGGCCGACGTCCGGCTGGAGATGTTGGAGGAGGCCGTCGAGGTGCTGCGCGCGCTGTGGGGCGGCGGTTTCGTCAACCACCACGGCAAGCACTACACAGTGGAGCACGCCCGGATCTACACGCTGCCCGACGCTCCCCCGCCGATCTACGTCTCGGGCTTCGGGCCGAAGGCCATCGACCTGGCCGCCCGGATCGGCGACGGCTACGTGAGCACCATGCCCGACGGCGAGATGGTCCGGCGCTTCCGCGAGAACGGCGGCGGCGACAAGCCGTGCCAGGCCGGCTTCAAGGCGGCGTACGCGGACAGCGAGGAGGCGGGGCTGCGCATCGCGTACGAGCGCTGGCCCAACGCGGGGGTGCCGGGTGAGCTGTCCCAGGTGCTGCCCTCACCGCGGCACTTCGAGCAGGCCGCCGAGTTGGTCAGGCCGGAGATGCTGAAGGAGGCGTTCGTCTGCGGCAACAGCGTCGACGCGCACCTGGAGATGATCGACAAGTACGCCAAGGCCGGCTTCGACGAGGTCTACGTGGCCAACACCGGACCGCACTACCAGGGTCTGTTCGACCTCTACCAGCGTGAGGTCCTGCCCCGGCTGCACTGAGCCGGCGATCAACGAGCCGGCCATCGGGGGGTATGGGCGACAGCCCGGGCCCATGATCGTCCGAACGCGTTTCGGCGGTCATGGGCCCGGGTACCTCCGGCCCTCGATGAAACTGTCCACGCACTCGATGACGTTGCGCCGCGCGGCCCGCAGCCTTTTCGGCTGGAAGGCGCTACGGCCCAACCAACTGGCCGCCATGCGCGCCGTGATGAAGCGGCGAGACGCCCTGGTGGTGCTGCCCACCGGAGCCGGCAAGTCGGCGATCTACCAGATTCCGGCCAGCCTGATCCCCGGCCCCACAGTGGTGATCTCACCACTGCTGGCCCTCCAGCAGGATCAGATCGCCTCCCTCAACGAGCGGCAACGCCCGGAGCTGCGGGCGGTGCGGATCAGCTCGAACGAGTCGCCGACGCAGCAGGCCGAGGCGATCACCGAGATCCGCGAGGGCAGGGCTGAATTCCTCTTCATCACCCCGGAACAGCTCAGCAATCCCGAGCGGATGGCCGAGGTCGCCGCCCTGAAGCCGGCCCTGGTGGCGATCGACGAGGCGCACTGCATCTCCGCGTGGGGGCACGACTTCCGCCCCGACTACCTGGCGCTCGGGCACCTCATCGACGGTATCGGCCGGCCGCCGGTGGTCGCGCTGACCGCCACCGCCTCCCCTCCGGTACGCGACGACATCATCGCCCGGCTGCGGCTGACCGACCCGGAGGTGGTGGTCTCCGGACTGGACCGGCCGAACCTGTTCGTCGAGGTCGCGCACTGCCCCACCGAGGACTACCGGTGGCGGCGACTGATCGCGCTGCTGAGCGACGACGAGCGGCCCGGGATCATCTACGTGCCGACCCGTCGCGCCGCCGAGGAGCTGGCCACCCGGCTGACCGACGCCGGTTACCCGGCGCAGTTCTACCACGGTGGGATGGCGGCCGGCGCACGCCACGATCTGCACGAGGCGTTCCTCGCCGACGAGGTCCCCATCATGGTGGCGACCTCGGCGTTCGGCATGGGCATCGACAAGCCCAACATCGCCTGGGTGGTGCACATGGCGCTGCCCGACTCGCCGGACAGCTACTTCCAGGAGATCGGCAGGGCCGGACGCGACGGGCAACCGGCCCGGGTGCTGCTGCTCTGGCAGGCCGAGGACGTCGGCCTGCAACGGTTCTTCAGCGGTGGCCTGCCCGACCTCGAGGAGCTGCGCGACCTGGCCGCGCTGCTGCGCAGGAAGCCGGCCACCAAGACCGAACTGCGCGAGACCACCGGTCTCGGGCCGCGCAAGCTGGGCCAGTACCTCTCCCTGTTGGAGCAGGTCGGGGCGGCCGAACCACGCGCCCGGCAGCGCATCGGCGCGCCCCGTTACTCCCCCACCCCGACCGACGCCGCAGCGGCGGCGCTGGCCGAGTCGGAGCGCCAGCAGACAGTGACCCGGTCGCGCACCGACATGATGCGGGCCTTCGCCGAGACCCGGGCCTGCCGGGGGCAGACCCTGCTTGCCTACTTCGGCGAGCAGATGACGCAGGTCTGCGGCCACTGCGACAACTGCCACAACGGCACCAGCGTGGCCGACCAGGGTGCGGTCGGGCCGTTCCCGGTGCACAGCCAGGTGCGGCACCCGGAGTGGGGGTCCGGCATGGTGCTCTCCTACGAGGAGGACAAGATGACGGTCCTCTTCGATGAGGTCGGGTACAAGACGTTGTCGGTGCGCGTGGTGTCCGAACAGGGCCTGCTGACCCTGGACTAGCCTGACCCGGGTGCCGCTTTCGGGCCCGGTGGAACGACCAAGAGCACCGATTGACCAAGCAGAGCAGGGCGGAAGGGGCGTTGTCGTGATCGAGCAGCCGGCGTACACCGGGTTCGGTTTCTCCGACGAGGAGTGGGGGCTGCTGGTCGGCCTGCCGCAGTCGGTGCTGACCGCGGCGAGCGCCGCCGAGTCCGACGGCACCCGCCGGACCATGGCGGAGACCGCGGCCGGGCTGGAGACCATCGCCGCCGGCCGGGAGTCGGCCAGCCCGCTGGTCACCGCCGTGGCCGGCGAGATCGTCACCCGGGTCGGTGACCCGGAGACCGGCGAGGAGCTGCCGGTCATCGCGCCCGCCGACCCCGTGGCGTACATCGACGACGTGTTGCTGCGGGCCGGCGAGGCGGCGGCGTTGCTGGCCGCGCGGGTCGACGAGGGTGAGGCCGGCGCGTACAAGCACTGGCTCGTGAAGATCGCCGAGCAGGTGGTGGGCGCCGCGTCCAGCGGTGGGCTGCTGGGCATCGGCGGCGAGTCGGTCAGCGACTCCGAGCGGCGTTTCCGCGACCGGCTCGCGCACGTGCTCACCGACTGACCGACGACAACGACGTGTCGGCCGGACCGGTCGGCTCGGCGGCCAGCGCCGTGGAGTCGGCCGGCCGGACGCCGCGCAGCGCTACCAGCGCGGTGACCGCGCCCAGCAGCATCACCGCCATGGCGGCGTACGCGGCCAGGTGCAGCCCGTCGGTGAACGCGACAGCGGCGGCGTGCCGCACCGCGTCGGCCAGCTCCGCCGGTAGCCCCCGGGCGACCGCTAGCGCGCCGCCCAGGGTCTCCTGGGCGGAGGCGGCGGCGTCGGCGGGCAGCCCGGCCGGCAGGCCGTCGACGACCTCACGGCGGTAGACCGCCGCGCCGACGCTGCCCAGGATCGCCATACCCAGCGCACCGCCCAGCTCACTGCTGGACTCGGTCAGCGCCGACGCGACACCGGCCTGCTCGGGCGGCGCCGCGCCGAGAACCAGCTCGGTGACGAGGGACATCACCATCACCAGGCCACCCGCGTAGACACTGGCGCCGACGAGCAGCAGCCACAGCGACGTCTCCGGGGTGACCCGGGTCAACACCACGAAGCCGACCACGGCGATGCCGAACCCCGCACCGATCAGGTACGCCCGTTCGACGCGCTGGGCCAGGACGGCGGCGGCCGGCGCGACTCCGCCCACGGCGAGGGACGGCACGAGGCTCCACAGCGCCGCCCGCAGCGGGCTCAGGCCGAGCACCAGTTGGAGGTGCTGGGTGGTGAAGATGGCGAAGCCGACGATGGCGAACATGGCCAGCAGGTTCACCGCGAGCGACCCGGCGAAGCCGCGACGGCGGAACAGCGCGAGGTCGACCATCGGGTACGCCCGGGTCCGCTGCCGGTGCAGGAAGAGCGCCCCCACCAGCAGACCGCCGACGATGGCGAGGACCCGCACCGGGCTGAGGCCGTCGCGGGCCATCTCCTTGATGCCGTAGATCACCGGCAGCAGCGCGCCGAGCGACAGTGCCGCGCTGACCAGGTCGAACCGCCCGGTCGCCGGGTTGCGGAACTCGGGTACCAGGAGCGGGACGAGCAACAGCAGCATCAGCATCGCCGGGATGTTGATCAGGAAGATCGAGCCCCACCAGAAGTGCTCGAGCAGGATGCCGCTGAGCACCGGGCCGATCGCGATGCCGCCGGTGAGGGTGGCGGTCCAGATGCCGATGGCGGTGCCGCGCTGCTTGGCGTCGGGGAACATGTTGCGCACCAGAGCGAGCGTCGAGGGCATCAGGGTGGCCCCACCGACGCCGAGCACGGCCCGGGCGGCGATCAGCGTCGCGGTGCTGTCGGCGTACGCGGCCAGCAGCGACGCCGCACCGAACGCGGTGGCGCCGATCAACAGGAGTCGACGTCGGCCGATCCGGTCACCCAGGGCGCCCATGGTGATGAGCAGGCCGGCCAGCACGAAGCCGTAGATGTCGAAGATCCATAGTTGCTCGGTGGCGGTGGGGCGCAGCTCCGCGCTGATGAACGGGACGGCGAAGTAGAGCACCGACACGTCCATCGAGACCAGGAGCAGCGGCAGCATCAGCACCGTGAGCCCGATCCACTCCCGCCGGCCCGCTCGCGGTGCCGGTGTGGTGGTGATCGTCATGACGAGTTCTCCTTATGCGTATGGCGTACGCTGTTATGCGTAGACCATACGCAGAACTAGGATGACGGGGCAAGGAGGAAATGTGGCGGCGAAGACAGACGACAGCGGGCCCGTACTCCCGGCGGCCATCGAGAGCGCGTGGGGGCTGCGGGAGCGGCCACCCAAGGGCCCCCGGCCGGGAATGAGCGTGCCCGCCATCGTGGACGCCGCCGTACGCGTGGCCGACGCCGACGGCCTGGCGGCCGTCTCGATGAGCCGGGTGGCCAAGGAGTTGGGCGCCGCGACCATGGCCCTCTACCGGTACGTCGGCTCGAAGGACGAGCTGCTGATGCTCATGGTGGACACCGGGTACGGCCCGTCCCCCGGCCCACCCGCGCCGGAGGACGACTGGCGCGCCGGCCTCACCCGGTGGGCCTGGGCCGAGCACAAGGTGCTGCGGCAGCGGTCCTGGCTGCTGCACGTGCCGATCAGCGGCCCACCGATCACCCCGCAGCAGCTCGGCTGGATGGAGGACGGGCTGCGCTGCCTCGACGGCACAGTGCTCGGCGAGGGCGAGAAGATGTCGGTGCTCCTGCTGATCACCGGGTACGTCCGCAACGAGGCCACCCTCACCTCGCAGATCGCCGAGGGCAGCCGGGCGGCCGGCGTCGAGCCCAGCGAGATGATGCCGGCGTACGGTCGGCTGGTGGCCCGGCTCATCGACCCGGCCCGCTTCCCCGCGCTGCACCGGGTGCTCCGCGCCGGTGTGCTCTACCAGGACGACGACCCGGACGACGAGTTCGTCTTCGGCCTGGACCGGATCCTCGACGGCGTCGAGGCGCTGATCCAACGCCGGGCGGGCTGAGGGAGCCCCATGCTGCCGAGAGACTCCATCGACACCACGGTCCTGCCACCGGGCGAACGGTTCGGCATGTGGCTGGACCTTGTCGCACGCACCTCGGTGCCGCTGCGCATCCAGTCCGCGCACAGCGGCGACTTCGCCGCCCGCGCCGACTTCATCGCGCTCGGCCCGATCCAACTGGCGCAGTACGAATACCCGTCGCTGGACGCCACCCGGACCCGGAAGCTGGTCCGGCAGTCCGACCCTGAGCTCTACATCCTCGCCCTCACCACCGGCGGCGTGGGCACGTCCAGTCAGGATGGTCGCCGCAGTGAGATCCTGGCCGGCGAGTTCACCTTCTACGACGGGTCCCGGCCGCACGACGTCTGCCACCACGCCACCGAGCCCGACCGGGACCAGGCCACCTCGATAGTCACGATGATCCCGCACGCCGCCCTGCCCCTACCGCCGCAGCGGATGGCAGCGCTCTACGGCGGCCGGATGTCCGGCAGCGAGGGGGTCGGGGCGCTGTTGGCGCAGTTCCTGCTCCAGGTGACCGGGCACCCCGAGCAGTACCATGCCGCAGACGCCAGCCGGCTCGGCGCGGTGGGACTGGACCTGGCCACCACAATGCTCGGCCGGCACCTCGTCGCCGAGGACGCCGTGCCCACCGAGGTCCGCCGCCGGGCGCTGCTCACCCAGGTGCAGTCGTACATCCACCGCCACCTCGGCGACGCGACACTCGGCCCCCAGGTGGTCGCTGACGCCCACCACATCTCGGTGCGGTCCCTGCACAGGTTGTTCGAGGCCGAGGACACCACAGTGGCGTCGTACATCCGGGATCTGCGGCTGGCCCGGTGCCGGCGCGACCTGACCGACCCGGCGCTACGCAACCAGCCAGTGCAGACCGTCGCGGCGCGGTGGGGTTTCTCCGACAAGGCCCACTTCAGCCGGGCATTTCGGGGCGCGTACGGCACCACCCCACAGGAACACCGCGACAGTGGCTCGGATCTGGCGCGGATCGTCAACAGCCAGGCGTCCACTGTCAACTCGCTGCCGGCAGACTGACACCAACGCGGCCGGCCATCACCTGGTGGGCCGCCAACGGGGGCCGTGGCGAGGCGCCCGCCGCGCGAGCGGCGGGCGGCCGCCCGGTGGCATCCCGCTGACGCCCGAGGCTCCGGCTCCGTCGCGCTTCCCCCCAGAATCGCCGACGGGGCCGGTCAGGCCCCCTCCAGCAGCTTCAGGACGATCTGCTCCGCCTCCTCGCGAGGCGCCCGCGGATCCACCGACGCCACCACCCCGTCGTGGTAGAGGTCGACCACCCGGGGGTCCACGTACGACGCGCGAGCCACCGTCGGCGTGTTGCCCAGCAGCTCCGCCACGGCACGCATCACGGCGACCACCGCCTTACGCCGGGCGGTCACCGAACGGGCCGGACCGGCCGTGGCCAACTCGGTGGCCGCGAGCACCGTGGCGTGCCAGGTACGGAAGTCCTTCGCTGTCATCTCCCCACCGCTGGCGTCGCGCAGGTAGCCGTTGACCTCGTCGCTGCGCACGTCGCGCCACTCCCGGCCGTCCCAGTAGCCGAACAGCCGCTCCGCCCGTCGCCGACGACGGCGCAGATTCACCAGCACCTGGCACAGCTCCGGGTCCTCGATCCGGCGTACCTGCTCGATGCCTCCCTTCGCGGGAAACACGAGCACCACACAGCCGCGCCGGGACCGGGCATGCTCGGGGCGCAGGGTGGCCACCCCGTACGTCGGGTCGTCGCCGGCCGCGTACTGGTCGCTGCCGACCCGGAACATCCCCATGTCCAGCAGTCGGGTCACCGTCGCCAGCACCCGGTCCCGACCCAGTCCACGTCCGTCCAGGTCCCGCCCCACCCGCTCACGCAGCGCCGGCAGCCGGCGCGCCACCTCCAGCACCCGGTCGAACTTCGCCTCGTCCTGCTTCTCCCGCCACCGCTGGTGGTAGACGTACTGCTTGCGTCCGGCCGCGTCGATCCCGATCGCCTGGATGTGCCCGTTCGGGTGCGGCGCGATCCACACGTCCTGCCAGGCCGGCGGGATGACCAACTCCCGCAGCCGGGCCAGGACATCCGGATCCCGCACCGGAGCGCCGGACGGGTCGACGAAGAGCCAACCCCGTCCGCGCCGACGCCGTCCGTACCCCGGTCGACCCGGGTCGCTACGCCGCAACCGCACCGGAGACCCGCACCACCCTCTCCACCTCGGCCACGGCGGCCAGCACCTCGTCGAGGCGCAGCGCCGCCATCGTCGGGTGGCTTCCTACCCCGTCCCACCTGGGCCAATCCGCCTCGCCGGCCCAGAGCACCCGGTGCCGTGGCCGGTCCGGTGGAGGCCCCCAGTGCGCCGGTGCAACAGGCCCGAAGAGGACCACCGACGGGGTGCCGTACCCGGTGGCCAGGTGGGCGACCCCGGTGTCCCCGCTGACCACCAGCCGGGCGTCGGCCACCAGCGCGGCGAGCGCGCCGAGGTCGGTCCGGCCGGCCAGCACGGCGTCCGAACCCAAGGCCGCCGCCTCGGCCACCCGGGCCGCCAACCCCCGTTCGTCGGCCGAACCGGTGAGCAGCACCCGGTGCCCCTGGTCGGTCAGTGCCCGTGCCAGCGCGGCGAACCGCTCGGCGGGCCACCGCTTGGCCGGGATCTTGCTGCCCGGGTGCAGCAGTGTGACACCGCTGGGCAGCCCCGCCGCAGCGGGCCGACGCAGGCTGAGGTCGGCACGGTCGGCCGGGATGTCGTACCAGGACAGCAGCCGGCACCACCGGTCCACCTCGTGCTCGTCGACGGCCCAACGCGGGCCGTCGTCGCAGCCGGCGTCCGGGCTGGCGAAGGCGAGAAGCCGACCGGGCCTGGTGGCCGCGAGCAGCCGGTGCGACTGCGGGCCCCGCCCGTGCAGGTTGACAGCCGTCCACGGCGCCGACCCCACCCGGAGAGGACAATCCAGCCCCGCGGTGTCCACCAGCCGGTCAACGCCACCGACCAGGTCGACGAGCGGGGCCAGCCAGCCGGGCGCGGCGAGCGCCAGCTCCCGCGACGGGTACGCGGCCCGCAGCGCCCGCAGCGCGGGCACCGCCGTCACCAGATCGCCGACGCCGAGGGCGCGCAGCACGAGGATCACGGGTACGAGGTCTCCTGCTCGGCGCAGACCACCATCTCGCGCACCGCGCAACCGGGCGGCTGGTTGAGCGCGAACATGATCGCGGCGGCGGTGTCGGCGGGCTCGTTGAGGTTCGCGTCCGGCCCCGGCTTGTACTGCGGGTCACGTTCGTCGAAGAACGCGGTGCGCATCCCACCCGGAATGAGCAGTGTGACGCCGACCTGACCGGCCAGCTCGGCGGCGAGGGCTCGGGTGAACCCCACCACGCCGAACTTCGCCGCGCAGTACGCGGTGGCGTCGCTGACCGCCTTGACGCCAAGGGTCGACGCGACGGTGACGATGCGGCCCCGGGAGGTCAGCAGGAACGGCAGCGCGGCCCGGATCACCGCCGCGGTGGCCAGCAGGTCGACGGCGACGATCCGGTCCCAGGTCTCCCCCGGCAGGTCGGCGAGTCGGCCCGGCACGTCGGTGCCGGCGGCGGTCACCACCGCGTCCAGGCCACCGGCCTGCTCGGCGAGATGCTGGGTGGCCACCTCGGCGGCCCGCGTGTCGGCCAGGTCGCACTCGGTCCAGGACACCCCGTCGGCCGGCGGCTGCCGGTCCAGCACGAGCGGTCGGCCACCGGAGGCGGTCACCGCGGCGACCACAGCGGCGCCGAGGCCGCTGGCGCCGCCGGTGACCAGGACTGTGGGCCCGGCACCGGGCCGCGTGGCGGTCATCGGGTCCGCTCCGCGAGCGTGCGGACGATCAGGTCGGTGGTGGAACGACCGTCCAGATAGGGCACCACAACGGTGTTGCCACCCCAGCGGCGCAGGACCTCCGCCTCCGGCAGGCTGGCGCTCGCGTCGCCACCGCCGGTGGCGTAGTCGCCGCCCTTGACCCAGACGTCGGGGCGTACCCAGGACAGCGCCGTCTCCGGGGTCGGCTCGTCGAAGATGAGGACCGCGTCGACGCAGCTCAGGGCGGCCAGCAGTCGGCTGCGGTCGCCTTCGGACTGCACCGGCCGGTCCGGCCCCTTCAACAACGCCACGCTGGCGTCGGAGTTCAGGCAGACGATCAGGCAGTCGCCGAGTTGCCGGGCCGCCTCCAGGGTGGCCACGTGCCCGGCGTGCAGCAGGTCGAAGCAACCGCCGGTCGCCACCACAGTGCCGCCCGCGGCGCGTACCTCAGACAGGAGCGTGGCGACAGCCGGCACTCCCACCCGGTCGGCCACCGCAGCACCTCGTGGTCCCGGCTGGAGGGCTCGCGGCCCCGGCGCACTCCTGGCCCGCACCGTAGGCGCCGACGAAGGCAGCGCCGTGGCCACTCCCCCACCGGCCACGTAGGCGGACGCCTCGGCGACCGCCACCTGTACCGCCTCGGAGACCAGCGCGCCCTGGGCCAGTGCGAGGCTGGCCGCCGCAGCGAACCGGTCGCCGGCACCGCAGGTGTCCCCCTCTGCGCTACCCGGAGTCGGCACCACGAGCGGCGTCGACCCGGCGTGGCAGAGCAGCGCGCCGTCGCCGCCCAGCGTCACAGCGACAGCGCCGGCCCGCCAGCGCCGTCGTAGCCCCTGGGCGCCCCGGGACGCTGTGGCCAGTCGGGAGGCGCCGGGCAGCGCGGGGACCAGCTCGCGCACCTCCGACTCGTTCGGGGTGGCCAGGTGCACACCGGGCACTGCCGCCGGGCCGCGCGGGTGCGGGTCCCACACCACCGGCGCGCGGGTGGCGGCCAACGCGTCGCGCAGCGCGGGCTGCCGGGCCACCCCCCGGCCGTAGTCGCTGACCAGCACCGCCGACGCCCCGGCGATCACCCGGAGCACCTCGTCGGAGGGCTGGCCCGGCTCCCCGGACGTGCCGCCCCGGTCGTGGCGCAGCAGCACCCGCCCCCGGGCCCGCAGCCGGATCTTCTCCGGTGTCGCGCCGGAGAGGGCCAGTGGGTACACCTGCACGCCGGCGGCGGCGAGCAGAGCGCTCAGTCGGGCCCCACCGGCGTCGTCGGCGAGCGCGGTCACCAGCACCACCTCGGCGCCCTGCGCGGCGGCGAACACCGCCGCCAGACCGGCGCCCCCCGGCCGGTCGGTGGCCACTGTCTCGTCGAGCACCGGCACCGGGGAATCCGGGCAGAGCCGGTTCACCACACCTTCCACATCCCGGTCGAGCAGGGTGTCCCCGAGCACCACCACCGGTCCCCTCACGCTTGCCTCCTCATCCTCACGGGTCGACCTGCTGTCCGGCTCACGCGTCGACCTGCTGTCCCGGCCCGCCGTCGAGCACCACCTCGACCCCGGTGCGTACCGGCGCGGCGCTCAGCCGACCGTCCGGTGCGGGCTTTCCGGGCACTGGGCGGACGACCGCCGGATCGGCGACCGCCGCCAGCGCGGCGGGCAACTCCTGTTCGAGGTACTCGCAGAGCAGGTGACTGGTCACCAGGTGCAGCTCCTGGACGACCTGGGTGTCCGGGGACGCGACGGCCAGCACGTCGTCGCAGGCGTCGGCGAGCGGATTGGGGGCGGCGCCGGTGAGCGCCCAGGTGGTCACCCCGACGTCGCGGGCCGCCTGCGCGGCGGCGACCAGGTTGGCGCTGGTTCCGCTGGTGCTCAGCAACAGCAGGATGTCGCCGGGGCGGCCGTGGGCGCGCACCTGGCGGGCGTACACGTCGGTGTAGCCGTAGTCGTTGGCGATGGCGGTGAGCGCGCTCGTCTCGGCGTGCAGCGCGATAGCGGACAGCGGCTGACGGTCGTCGTGCAGCTTGCCGACCAGCTCGGCGGTGAGGTGCTGGGCTTCGGCGGCGCTGCCTCCGTTGCCGGCCACCAGCAGACGGCCCCCGGCGGCCAGTCGGTGGGCCAGGTCCGCGCCCCAACCCGCCAGCTGTCGCTCGCACAGTCGGTACGGCACCAGCGCCGCGGCGAGATTCGTCAGGTGGGTGTCGAGCAGGCTGCCCGTCGGCATCAGGCCACCACCCGGGTCGGCCGGCGCACGGCGGCCACCTCGCTGTAGACCTCCACCAGCCGCTCGGCGGTGGCAGCCCACGAGTACCGCTCCCGGGCCCGCTCACGCGCCGCGGTCGCGTACGCGAAACGCCTGATCCGGTCGTCGAGCAACCCCTGGATCGCGGTGGCCAGCGCGCGCGGGTCCCGGGCCGGCACGAGGTCGCCGGTCGTCCCGTCGACCACTGTGTCCCGGATGCCGCCCACTGCCGTGCCGACGACCGGCACCCCACAGGCCATCGCCTCCAGCGGGGTCAACCCGAACGGCTCGTACCAGGGTGCGGCGACCAGCAGGTCCGCCGAGCGGTACCAGCGGCCCATCTCCTCCCGGGGCACCGCGCCGACCAGGTGCACCCGATCGGCCACCCCGCACGACTCCGCGAGGGCACGCAGCCGGCGGGCGTACGGGTCGGTCTCCAACAGCCCCTCGGGTGGGCCGCCGACGACCACGCACTCGGCGTCCGGGACCAGCGCCATCGCGCGGACCACGGTCTGGAAGCCCTTGCGCTCGACCAGCCGACCCACTGTGAGGATGCGGGCCCGTCCCGGTTCCCGGTCGGCGGCCGGCCCGAGCGGGGCGAAGGTGGTGAGGTTGACCCCGGAGGGCACCACTGTCATCCGGGACCGGGGCACACCCATCCGGACCAGCTCGCCCACCTCGTCGCGGCACTGCGCGACGATTCGGTCCACCGAGCGGCCCAGCTCCCGCTCGTAGGCGACCCGTCGGGCCGGGCTGGTGTCCTGCACACCCTGGTAGCGGCGCTTCACGGTGCCCAGCGCGTGGTACGTCTGCACCACCGGCACCCCGGTCTGCCGGCCGGCGGTCAGCCCGGCCAGGCCGCTCATCCAGAAGTGCGCGTGGATCACCTCGGGCACCCAGTCGCCGCCGCGCCACCGCTCGATCAGCCAGTTGCTGAACTCCCGCATGTGCGGCAGCAGCGCGTCCTTGGCCACCGGCTCGGCCGGGCCGGCCGGCACGTGCACCACGTCGTACCCGTCCGGGCTGCGGACGGTCACCGGCAGGTCGGGCGCGTCGCGGCGGGTGTAGACCCGCACCTCGTGCCCGGCGGCGGCGAGCGCGGCGGACAGCTCCGCGACGTGCGTGTTCTGGCCGCCGGCATCCTCCCCTCCGAGGACGGCGAGCGGGCTGGCGTGCTCCGAGATCATCGCGATCCGCATACTTCCTCCTCCAGCAGCCGGTCCCAGTCAGCGAGGAAACGGTCGAGGCCGTACCTGTCGCGCGCGGCGGTTCGCGCCGCCGCTCCGGCCTGCCGCGCGGTGGCCGGTTCGGCGATGAACCGGCGGGCGGCGTCGAGCAGGGTGTCGGTCCGGGTGGCGAGCGCCCCCGCCTCCGGGGGCACTGCCATCACCGCCTCGGTGGTGGCGAGCGCGACGACCGGCATGCCGATCGACATCGCCTCGATGAGGCTGAGACCGAGGGAGGTCCACCGGCACAGGTGCAGGTACGCCCGCCGCCGGGCCAGTTCGGTGTGCATCCGCTCCTGGGGCACGTCGTCGTGGCTGATCAGCCGGTCGGCGGGCAGCCCGAGGTGGTCGGCCAGGCCGGCGACGCCCATGCCGAAGACGTCAAGCGGCGCGATCTCGGCGAACTGGGGCAGCAGGTCGGTGCCGGTGACCCGACCTCGCCGTACCGGCTCGTTGATCACCACGGCGAGCCGGTCCAGCTCCCCCGTGTACGACGCGGAGGGGGCGACGATGCCGTGGTCGACCACTGTGGTGCGAGTGGCGCCGGTGTCCCAGAAGATCTGATTGAACCCGGTGACGTGGGCGATGAGCAGGTCGTCGCGGTCGGCCATCGGGTGCCGGGTGTTGGGCACGTCGCCCTTGGGGGTGTTGTGCTCGACGTAGATCGCGGGAAGGTCGCGGCCGGGGCGGCGACGAAGCCACTGCTCGGCCCTGTCGATCTCCTCGGGGCGTTGCAGGATGACCACGTCGACGTCCGCGCTCGGCAGCTCCTCCGGGCTGACCTCGACAGCGCTGTCGGGCCACGGGTAGGTGCGGGCCCGGCCGAGGCCGTACGGGCCGCGGTCGGGTGTGGTGGGAATCAGGTAACGATGGCTGCCGTGCACGAACGACGTGGTCCAGGAGCCGTGCACGTGCCAGAGCAGGATGTTCATCGGCCGCCACCACCGCTGACGGCGAGGGTCCGGAGCGCGTCGACCACGTCGCCCGGGTCGACGCCACTGAGGCAGGGGTGCCCGGGGACCGGGCAACTGGCCGCCCGAGTATCCCGGCAGGCAGCGGCGGCGTCGCCGAGCCGGACGGTGGGCACCCGGTAGGGCCCCCACTGGCCGAACGGGACGGTCGGCGCGAAGAGACTCACCACGGGCACACCGGCGGCGGCCGCCAGGTGCGCGGGTCCGGTGTTGCCGACCACTACCGCGCTGGCGTCCGCGACGATCGCGGCCAGCCCGGCCAGGTCGGTGCGGCCGCCCAGGTCGGTGCCGCCGGCAGCGGCGACCCGGGCGGTGACAGCGCACTCGTCCGGGCCGCCGGTGACCAGCACCCGGTGCCCGGCGTCGGTCAGCGCCCCGACGATCCGGGTGGCCACCTCCGGCGGGCAGGCCCGGCTCGACGCGGCCGACCCGGGGTGCAGTACCACGTATCCCGGGTCGCCGAGGTCGGCCGGGCGCTGCGGCACGGCGTCCCGGCGCAGCCGCAGAACCGGTTCGTCGCCGTCGGGCAGCCGGTGGCCGGCGGCGGCGGCAAGGGAGAGCGCGCGTTCGGGTTCGGGGACGCCCACCGGCACCCGGTGCCGGATGTCCAGCAGCGAGCCCGGATAGTCGTCGCTGATCGCCGCGATCCGGCCGATCCCCGCCATCCGCAGCAGCAGCGCCAGCGGCAGGGCGGACTGGTGGAACGAGGTGAACACCACCGCCTGGTCCGCGCCGACAGCGCCCAGCCGCACGGACAGGCTCCGCATGGCCTCCGGGTCGACCGGACCCGGCGCGGGGTCGATCCACGGCAGCGGATGCTCGATGATCTCGTCGATGCCGGGCAACAGGTTGGCGGCGGCCCGGCCGCGCGGCCCGCACAGCAGCACCACCCGCTCCGCTCCGGCCGCGACGGCGCGGATCGCCGGGCCGGTGACCAGCACGTCACCCGCCGAGTCCGAGCGGACCACGAGCGCCGTCCGTACCGGTTCGGTGGGCGGGGTCGAGGGCTGCACCGCCCGTTGGCGGCGCAGGATCTCCGCCACCGCCGCCGGCAGATCGGTGGCCACCCATCCGGCGGCGGCGACCTCCTCCGGCCGGGTCACCGGTGTGGGCACCAGCACCCCCGCCGCCCCGGCGGCCATGGCGGCGGCGACGTCCCGGCCGATGTCGCCAACGAGCACGCAACGGGACGGCGTCGTTCCCAGCTCGCGGGCGGCGTCGTACACCAGGCCCGGCGCCGGCTTGCGGCAGTCACAGCCGTCGGCGTCATCGTGCGGGCAGACCAGCCACGCGTCGAACCGGCCCAGCAGCTCCTCGACGCGGGCGTGCACCGCCCGCATCTGCGCACCGGTGAAGTAGCCCCGGGCCAGGCCCGACTGGTTCGTGACGACGGCCAGCCGCAGCCCGGCCGCGCGCAGCCGGTCCAGCGCCGCCCGCGCGCCCGGCACCGGCCGCACCTTCTCCGGGTCGCCGTTGTACGGCACGTCCTCGATCAGGGTGCCGTCGCGGTCCAGCAGCACGGCGTCGTAGAGCACCGCTCGGGGGCTTGCGACAGACCTGGAACCGGCGCGGTCAGCAGCGGCGTAAACCGGGGCTGACCTGCGCTGATACGGATCCTCCTGGTCCTGTCGCACAGCCGGCGGGTTCCCTGCGCCCCGAGGAGTAAACGTCGTCGTCGAGGGGGTGGGCCAGCGCCGCCGGCGATGCCCCGGGTCGGCCTTACCCGCCGTTCGAGAGAAGCTAACCCGCTCGGCTGTTAGCCAGTGCCGTGCTCGGGTATGGGATCCCGGTGGCGATTGTGGAGAAAGTGATCGATGCTTCCCCTGAGCAGGTGTTCGACGTGCTCGCGGACGGATGGACGTACAGCGACTGGGTGGTCGGCACGGCGCACATGCGGGACGTGGACGACGCCTGGCCCCGGGTGGGCAGCCAACTGCACCACCGTGCCGGGCCGTGGCCGTTCTCGTTGCAGGACGCCTCGACGGTGCTGGTCTGCGAACCGCCGCACCGGCTCGTGCTCAAGGCCGGACTCTGGCCGGCGGGTGAGGCGATAGTGGCCTTCACCCTGGAGCCGGTCGGCGACGGCGCCACCCGGGTGCGCCTCGGGGAGGACTTCGCGGCCGGCCCGCTTCGCTGGGTCCACAACAAAGTCAACGATCTGGTGCTGCACCGGCGTAACCGGGAGACGCTGGCCCGGCTCTCCGACATCGCCACCCGGCAGAAGGGATGACTGTGACCCGGACCGTGGTGGTGACCGGCGCGAGCGCCGGCGTGGGCCGAGCCGTCGCCCACACGTACGCGGCGCGCGGCGCCCGGCTGGCGCTGCTGGCTCGGGGCGAGGCGGGGCTGGTCGCCGCCGAGCGGGAGTGCCGACTGCGCGGCGCGACGGACGTGCGGGTGTACCGGGTGGACGTGGCCGACGCGGGCGCGGTGCAGCAGGCCGCCGACGACGTGGTGCACCGCTGGGGCGGCATCGACGTGTGGGTCAACAACGCGATGGCGTCGGTGTTCGCGCCGGCCTGGGAGATTCCGGCGCGCGAGTTCCGTCGGGTAACCGAGGTCACCTACCTGGGCACCGTGCACGGCACCCTCGCCGCGCTGCGGCACATGCGGGCGCACGGGCGGGGCACGATCGTGCAGGTGGGCTCCGCGTTGGCCTACCGGGGGATCCCGCTCCAGTCGGCGTACTGCGCCAGCAAGCACGCCGTCCAGGGCTTCAACGACTCGCTGCGCGCCGAACTGCTGCACGACTGCCCGGGGGTGAAGTTGTCAATGGTGCAGCTACCGGCGGTCAACACGCCGCAGTTCTCCTGGGTCCGCACCCGGCTCCCCCGGCATCCGCAGCCGGTGCCGCCGATCTTCACTCCGGAGTTGGCCGCCCGGGCCATCGTCTGGGCCGCCGACCGCGGCACCAGAGAGTTGAACGTGGGTGGCCCGACCTGGCAGGCCCGGGTGGGCGACGCCCTGTTCCCCGGCCTGTTGGACCGGAAGTTGGCCCGCGACGGCTACGACAGCCAGCAGACCGGTGAGAAGATCGATCCGGCGGCGTGGCGGGACAATCTGGATCACCCCGGTGATGCGGACACGGACCGGGGCACGGCGGGTGTTTTCCGCGAACAGGCACGCGACCGTTCCGCGGCGCTCTGGGTCGGCACGCACAAACCGGCGCTCTCCGGTGTCGCGCTCGCCGTCGCGGCGCTCGCCCTCAGCGCCGTCGCTCGCCGTCGGCGCTGACCAGAACGAGCCCCTGACCAGGGCTTCGACGCCCGCGCACGGTAGGCGGCGAAAGTCCGCAACGCCCGGAAGGGGTGCCTCCCTCGGACCGAATCCGGGAACTAGATACCCTTTGCATGACCCTTGTCCGCAAACCGAGGATGACCGACATGATCAAGCCGGTGCAGTTGCCGTCGCCGTGGCGGGACGCACGCCTGACCGTCGTCGTGCCCACCTACAACGAGGCGGGCAACCTCCCGACGCTGGTCGAGCGACTGCTCGAGCTGCCGCTGCCGGGGCTGCGCATCCTCGTCGCCGACGACAACTCCCCCGACGGCACCGGGGAGGTGGCCGACAAGTTGGCCATCGAGCACCCCGACCGGGTCGAGGTCGTGCACCGCGCCGGCAAGGAAGGCCTCGGCCGGGCGTACGTGGACGGGATGACCCGGGCGATCGAGGGCGGCGCCGAGTACGTGGCGCAGATGGACGCCGACCTCTCGCACCCGCCCGAGGCGCTGCCGGGGATGCTCGGCGCGCTGCTCTCCACCCAGGCCAGCGTGGTGATCGGTTCCCGGTACGTGCCCGGCGGCGAGCTTGACGAGAACTGGCCGCTCTACCGCCGGGCGCTCAGCGGCTGGGCCAACCTCTACGTGCACACCCTGCTGCGGGTACGCATCCGGGACCTCACCGCCGGCTTCAAGATCTGGCAGGCCGAAGCCCTGCGCGACATCGACCTGGAGCGGGTGCAGTCCAACGGCTACAGCTTCCAGGTGGAGATGCACTACCTCGCCACCAAGCTGGGGCACACCATCCTGGAGGTGCCGATCCGTTTCGAGGAGCGGCGCGACGGCGTCTCCAAGATGACCACAGCGACGAAGGTGGAGAGCGCACTCATGCCCTTCCGCCTGCGCAGCAAACACCGCAACATCACCCGCTAACCCCACCCCACGCCTCCCCCTCCCACCCCGCCTGGGTGATCAAGAGCTTTGCGTCAGATCCGCCGACGCTGGCGACGCAAACCTCTTGATCACCGAGAGCTCAGGGGGTGGGCGGTTGGTTGGGGTAGATGGCGCGGTGGGCGGTGGAGACGGCTACGGCGTAGGCGCGGCCGGTGAGTGCTCGGTCGCGGGCCAGGGCCGCCCGGGCGGCGTTCGCGCCCGGTGCGCCGTGCACACCGCCGCCGGGGTGCGCCGACGCGCTGGCCAGGAAGAGCCGGTCCACCGGGGTGTCCGCCCGGCCCAGGCCAGGGATCGGGCGTAGGAAGAGCTGCTGGTACGCGGCGGCGGTCCCGCCGCCGAGCGTGCCACCGACCAGGCTCGGGTTGCCCTTCTCCAGGTCGGCCGGTCCGGCCACGTGTCGGCCCACGATCAGGCGCCGGAAACCCGGGGCCGCAGCCTCCAGCACGTCCTCCATCCGCTGCACGTGTCCGGCGACCTCCTCGGCCCGCCAGTTCCGCCGGAACGGCAGATGGGTGTACGACCAGAGCGACTCGGTGCCCGGCGGGGAGTGGCTCGGGTCCGCCACCGACATCTGCCCGACCAGCAGGAACGGGTCGCGGGGCAGCTCACCTCGGGCCAGCTCGCTGGCGTAGTGGGTGAGCCCGTTCAGGTCCGCGCCGAGGTGCACGGTGCCGGCGCCGGCCAACTGCCGGTTCGTCCAGGGCACCGGCGCGGAGAGCGCCCAGTCCACCTTCAGCGTGGAGCCGTCCCACCGGAAGTGCGCCAGGTCCTCCACCAGCCGGGACGGCAGTGCCGCGGCGCCGACCAGGTCGAGATAGAGCGCCGGCGCGGGTACGTCGGCGAGCACGGCCCGCCGGGCCCGCCACAGCGCGCCGCCGACGGTCCGGACCCCCATCGCCCGACCCCGGGCGGTGAGCACCCGATCGGCCCGGGCACCGTAGATGATCGTCCCGCCGCGCGCCTGTAGCCGATCCACCAGCGCGTTGGTGATCTGCTGCGCGCCGCCGTTCGGCACCGGCCAGCCGACCTGCTGGCCGAGCATGGCCAGCAGCCAGCCGTACACCCCGGAGCCGGCCTCCTCCGGGGAGAGGTCGGTGTGCAGGGCACAGCCGGCCAGCAGGGCCGGCCCGCCGGGACCGTCGAAGAGTTCGTCGCCAAGTTTGCGGACCGGCACGACGAGCCGGCGCGCGAGTCGCAGCGCGCCCGCGACGCGCAATCGACGCAGCAGGCCCAACCCGCCGCGTACGGGCGGGAAGGGCGAGGTGATCGCCTCCAGCATCGGCTCGGCCACGTCGAGCCAGTCGGTGTACGCGTTGAGCCAGCGCTTACCGTCGCCGGGGGCGAACTGCTCCAGCGACGCCGCAGTGACGTCCGGATCCCGATTGATCACCGCGGCCCGACCGTCGGGCAGCAGGTGCGCCAGCACGTCCGGCGAGTGCCGCCAGGACAGTCCGTGTCGACCCAGGTCCAGGCCGCCCAGCACCGGTGAGGCGTACCCGAGGGGGTAGAACGAGCTGTAGAGGTCGCTGAGGTAGCCGGGCGCGGTGACCTCCGCGGAGCGGACCGCGCCGCCGGGCACCGCTGTCGCTTCCAGCACCACCACGTCCCAGCCGGCGTCGGCCAGCAGGTTGGCCGCCACGAGGCCGTTGTGCCCGGCCCCGACGACGACGGCGTCCGCGCTCTGCGCGGTGGTGGTTGTCATCGGATCCGCCTACCCGGCACGCAACCGGGCGAAACGCGTTTGCCTCGTCGAGGCCGGGGCATCCAGCGCCGCATGTACACGGTTGCGCAGTTGGTGGGCGGGGTGTGGGGTGCGGGCGGCGACGGCGGCGAACTGGTCGTGCGTGATCCGGCGGACGACGCGCCGGTGAGCACGGTTCCGGTGGCCACGGCCGACGAGGTGGGCAAGGCGACCCAGGCGGCCCGCAACGTGGCGGCCCAGTGGGCGGCGACCGCCCCGGCGGAACGGGCGGCGGCGGTGCACCGGGCCGCGGACGCGGTGGAGGCGGTCATCGACGAGTTGGCGGCGGCGGTCACCGCGGAGATGGGCAAGCCGTTGGCGGACGCGCGCGGCGGCGTCGAGGCGGGGATCGGCACCCTGCGACAGTATGCGGAGCTGGCACCGCTGCGCGGCGGGCGCACGCTGAACGGCGAACCCGACGCGCTGGACTTCCTGACCCCGCAGCCACGCGGGGTGGTCGCGGCGATCACCCCCTGGAACGACCCGGTGGCGGTCTCCTGTGGACTGCTCGGCGCGGCAGTGGTGACCGGGAACGTGGTGCTCTACAAGCCGAGCGAACGGGCACCGGCGACGGGGTGGCTGCTGGCCCGAGCACTGGACCAGGCGCTGCCGGCCGGTGTGTTGTCACTGCTCACCGGCGGCCCGGAGGTGGGTGCGGCACTGGCGGCGCAGGACGTCGACGTGGTGGCCCACGTGGGTTCCACAGCGACCGGGCGGGCGATCGCCGCAGCGGCGGCCCGCACCGGGGCGAAGGTGCTCCTGGAGAACGGCGGCAGTGACCCGTTGATAGTGGACGCGGGCATCGACCCGGAGTGGGCGGCGGAGCAGGCAGCGCTCGGCGCGTTCGCCAACGCCGGGCAGATCTGCGTGGCGGTGGAGCGGCTCTACGTGCACCGGGAGGTGGCCGACGACTTCGTGGCCGCGCTGGTACGACGCGCGGGAGCGCTGCGGGTCGGGCCGGGGCGGGACCCGGGCACCGAGCTGGGCCCGCTGGTCGACCGGCGGCACCGGGACCACGTGCACGGGCAGGTGGCGGCCGCTGTGGCCGACGGCGCGCGGGTGCGGGTCGGCGGCGAGGTGCCGGACGGGCCGGGGGCGTTCTACCCGGCCACCGTCGTCACCGACTGCCGCCACGACATGCCGCTGGTCCGGGAGGAGACCTTCGGGCCGGTCGCCCCGGTGGTGGTCGTCGACTCGTTCGACGAGGCGCTGCGTTGCGCTGCGGACTCACCGTACGGGCTGGCCGCCACGGTGCTGACAGCGTCGATGAGTCACGCGCAGCGGGCCTGGCGGGAGCTCCCGGTGGGCACGGTCAAGGTCAACGCGGTGTTCGGGGGCGCGCCGGGGAGTGCCGCGCATCCGCGTCGGGCCAGCGGGCAGGGCTTCGGGTACGGCCCGGAGCTGCTGGACGAGTTCACCGCCACGAAGGCGGTACACATCGAGGCGCCCGGGGGCGGGCACTGGTGAACGGTGCGGGCGGACGCAGGGGTGGCGCGTCCGCCCGTACCGCGTCGGTTGTGCTCCGGTGTGGCTGGGGTCAGTCGCCGCGGGCCTTGCGGGTGGCGCGGTCGTTTGCCTTCTCGATGGCGGTGACCAGCTCCGGTTTGGTCATGCTGGATCGCCCGGGCACGTCGAGTTTGCGGGCCACCGACATCAGGTGGTCCTTTGTGGCGTTGGCGTCCACGCCGCCCGCGGTGGCGGCCCGTCGTTCCGGCCCGCCGCCGGCGGCCTGCTGGTCGCTGGGGCCCTTGCGACCCTTCGGCTCCCAGTGGTCGCCCACCTTCTCGAACTGATGCTTCACTGCGGCGAAGGCGGTGCGGTGCGACCGCTCCCCCTCGCCGTAGGTCTCGACCGCCGAGTCGTGCGTCTTCTCCCAGGTGCGCTGCGCCTTCTCCGGGGAGCGTCGCAGCGTGCTGGGCAGGTCTTCGCGCCGGGGCATCTCGTCCTCCTCCGTGTCGACACGGTCACTGTGACCGTTCCCCGGTGACCGGGCGGCAAACCCTAGCGACGCCGGCCGGTAACCGGGTGGGTTTGTCGATTTCACCATCCGGGTACCGGCGGGCCAGGCCAGACCGGACGACCGGTCATCCGGTGGCCGGGGCGCAGGGAGCGGGCATGACGACCACGGAGCCCGGTACGACGCTCGACGGCACACCGGGCACCCGGGTGCCCCGACGGATGCGGCAGTTGAGCTGGCGGACCTGGCGCGGGGTGCTGGTCCGCAGCGTGCAGAACTTCGTCAACGACAACTGCTCCGACTGGGCCGCCGCCCTGACCTACTACGGGGTGCTGGCGCTCTTTCCGTCCGCCATCGTGGTGGTGGCGTTGGTCGGCCTGGTCTCCGATGGGGAGCGGACCCTGGACACGGTGGTCGACCTGGCCAACCAGGTGGGTGCCGGGTCGGTGCTGACCAACGACGAGGGCGGCGTGGTCGGGGTGATCCGGACCGTGGTGCTCGACCAGAGCAACCCCAAGCTGCTGCTGAGCTTCGGCCTGCTCGGCGCGCTCTGGTCCGCGTCGGGTTTCATCGGCGCGTTCACCCGCGCCTCGAACGCTGTCTACGGGGTGACCGAGGGCCGCCCGGTCTGGAAGCTTCGGCCGCTACAGATCGGTCTGGCGGCGATCACGCTGGTGCTGCTCGCTGTTGTCGCCCTCGGCCTGATCGTCAGTGGGCCGGTCACCGATGCGGTCGGCGACCTGGTCAATGCCGGCGGCCTGGCCCGCACGACGTGGAGCGTGGCGAAGTGGCCGGTCCTCGCCATGATCATGATGGTGCTGCTGTCCCTGCTGTTCTGGATCGCGCCCAACGTGCGCCAGCCCCGGTTCCGCTGGCTCACCCCGGGCGGCGCGGTGGCCCTGATCTCCTGGGCGGTGGCCTCCTTCGGCTTCGGCCTCTACGTGGCCAACTTCGGTTCGTACAACACCACCTACGGCAGTCTCGGAGCGGCGATCGCGTTCCTGGTCTGGCTCTACCTGTCCAACTCGGCGCTGATGCTCGGTGTGCAGATCAACTCCGAGGTGCAGCGCGGGCGGCAGTTGCAGGCCGGCGACCCGGACCCGGACGAGCCGGTGCTGCCACCCCGCAAGCCCGCCGACGAGTGAGCCCCCGTTCGGCAGTGGTGTCCGGATCGCCGCCGGGCCGAGGGCCGGTTCGTGGCCCGGTGCCGGTTTACCGGGCGGGGTGCCGGGTAGCGCAGAAGGCATGGAGCGTGGCAACAGCAAGCACGGACCGAGGATCGACGAACAGATGAGCCAGGAGGTCAGCGGCCTCGTACAGGGGCCGGGGACCGGTGGCTCTCGGGTCGACGAGTCGCGGGTGCCGGAACCGGCTGGCGAGGACCAGCCGGAGACGACCACCGCCCCGGCCGGCGACCTGCGCACCGGCACCCCGCAGGGCATGAGCTCTACGGACGTCGAGCAGCGCAGCCGGCTCGGCCGGTTCATCTCGATGAGCGCGCTGCCGGGCGACCGTCTGGTGCTCATTGCCAGCGCCCGTGAGAACGAGGCGCCGGACGACATCGTGGCGGCGCTGGAACGGCTGCCCGAGGGCACCGTCTACCAGACGGTCTCCGAGGTGTGGGCCGCGCTGGGCAACAAGAACGAGACAACTCGCTGGTGACCGGGATCGCCCCCCGATCCGCAACCCACCGGCGACTGAAGGAGGTTCCCCGATGAGTGGCGTTACCGAACATGTGGACGTGTCAGTGCCCGTACGCACCGCGTACGACCAGTGGACGCAGTTCGAGGAGTTCCCCGAGTTCATGGAGGGTGTGCAGGAGGTTCGGCAGCTCTCCGACACGATGACCCACTGGACGGTGGACATCGCCGGGGTGAAGCGCGAGTTCGACGCGGAGATCACCGAACAGCTCCCCGACGAGCGGGTCGCCTGGCGTTCGACCGACGGCGCGCAGCAGGCCGGCGTGGTGACCTTCCACCGACTGGACCAGGACAAGACCCGGGTCACCCTGCAGCTCGAGTTCGAGCCGCACGGCGTGGTCGAGCAGGCCGGCGACAAGCTCGGCATCGTCGACCGACGGGCCAAGGGCGACCTGGAACGGTTCAAGACCTACATCGAGCGGCGTGGTCAGGAGACCGGCGCCTGGCGCGGACAGGTGGACCGTCCGCAGCCGTGACGCTGAGCAGTGAGCTGAGATGGCCGCCGGAATCCCGGCGGCCATCGCCGTGTCCGAGCCTGCTCGCCGGGCACCGTTTGCGATCATCGTGCCCGGGTACCGCTGAAGGTATGACCGACGACAAGATCAGGGTGTGGCGGGACGAGGAGCGGCTTCCGTTGGAGGAGTTGGAGCGCGCGGTGTCGGGTTCCAGCCTCGACGGGCAGGCCGACGACGTGACGGGCAACGACGCCGGCGAGGAGGCCGCGTTCGGGCACGGGCCGGCCGCGTCGGACCGCGACGGGCAGGCCCAGGGCAACAGCCGGGAGGCCACCGACTCGCAGCGCGCCTACCGCCCGTCGACCACCGGCCGTACCGGGCCGGACGTCTGACGGTCGCTGCCGGGCCGGGCGGGTACTGGCGGCCCAGCAGCCGGTCGGCGCGCGCCAGACTCGTAGAGCGCGATCAGCGCGAGCGCGAGCACCAGCAGGGCCGAGCCCAGCACCTCCACCGAGGTGTTGCCGATCAGCACGCCCAGCCCGGCCGGGACGAGCGCCGCGCCGATGCCCGCGGCGCCGATCTGGAGGCCGATGGCCCGGTCCGCGTGCGCCGCGCCGACCCGTTCGGCGGTGGTGAGGGTGAGCAGCGGAAACACCGGTGCGGCGGCGAAACCGACAACGACCAGGCCGAGGACCGCCAGGACGGCCGGCCCGGGAACGGCGATCAGCGCCGCGCCGGCGGCCATCCCGGCCAGGCTGACCCGCAACACCAACCCCGACCCCAGGCGCTCGGCCACCAGACCCTGCACCACCCGACCGACGAAGAGGCTTCCCCAGTACGCGGAGACGCAGCCACCGGCCAGCGCCGCGCTGAGCCCGCGCCCCTCGGTCAGCAGCAGGAACGCCCACAGCCCGGCGGACACCTCGATCGCCACGTACAGCACGAAGGCGAGCGTCCCCGACCAGACCGCTGGCAGCCGCAGCGTGTCCCGGATCGGAACCTGGACTGTCGACGCGGGCCCGGCACCCGTGGCGGCGGGCTCACCGTGGACAGCCGAGCCCGCCTCGGTTCCGGCTGGGGCGCCGCGGTGCCAGGCCCGCACGGTCAGCGCGAACGCGGCGGCGAGGACCAGTTGGGCGGCGGCCACGATGCCGTAACCCCAGCGCCAGGCGAGCCCGGCGCTCAGCACCGCGGTCATGATCAGTGGACCGATGGCCACGCCGAGGCCGAAGAAGGCGTGCAACCAGTTCATGTGGCGGGGCCCGAAGGCCCCGGCGGCGTACGCGTTGAGCCCGGAGTCGACAGCGCCGGAGCCGAGCCCGAGCAGCAGCGCACAGCCCACCAGCACCGCCAGCGCGGGGCTGACCGAGTAACCGGTCAGCGCCAGGCTGGCCAGCAGGGTGCTGCCGGCGAGCAGGGCGCCCACGCCGACCCTTGCCAGCGTGAAGCCGGCCAGCACGCTGGAGGTGAGATAGCCGACGGTGCCGGCGGTGAGCACCCACCCGACCGCCTCGGTCGGTACGTCGAAGTCGCCCCGGATCGAGGGCCAGCTGACGCCGAGCAGGCCGTCGGGCAGGCCGAGGCTGACGAACGCGAGGTAGGACAGCAGGAGCAGTGCGGCGCGAGGACGCGCGGGCGGGGTGGACACGAGGCACCATCCTGCCGCAGGGGCACCCTAGCGCTGTCGACGCCCAATCGCCCTCGGCGCAAAGAAGTCGTGTCCGTACGGTCGAGAAAGCGGACAGCTCATCCAGAATCGGCCGATCGGAGGACGGCAAACCGGCCGGTTCGCGTAAGAATTTCGGGATGCATCAAGGCTCCGGAATCCTCTCCACGCGTCAGCGCCGGCTCGCCTGGCTCGGCTTCATGCTCGCCGCGCTCCAGGCGCCAGTGTCCGCCTGGCTCGTCGACGACGAGTCGTGGTTGTTCAGCCTCTGCGTCGCGCTGATGGTGGCCACCGTGATCATCGCTGACGACGCGGCACGGCGTCGCCCGGCCGACGCGACAAGCGACTAGCCTCCGCCGCCGGGCCGGGCCTCGTGGCCCGGCCGGCCCCGGCTACGGCGGCGTTCCTTCATCTCCGCCTCGTAGAGGTGGCGCCGCCCACCCACCAACTCGTCGCGAGCCTGCTGGTCCAACTCGCGGAAGAGCGCGTGGTAACCGTCGTCGAAGTCCTCGACGATCTGAAACGTCCACCGTCCGGCGATGACGTTGCGGCCACGCAACTCCGTGGCGATCCGCTCGGCGAGGTGCGGATGTCCGGCGGCGCGAAACTGCTCCACCGCGTCGTCGAGCATCAGGTCGGCATGGCCGATCAACTGGTGCATCGAGTAGAGGTGCCCCCGGGCCCGCTCCACACACTCCAGCGCCTCGCTGAGCTTGCCGAGCGCGGCGACCGTCGCGTCGCTGACGCCGTCCGGCCGCCGGTGCCGCTCGTCGGGTCCGTCCGCCTGCTGTGCCATCCGTGCCTCCGTGCCGGGTGCCGTCATCAGTGGGTGTTCTCCTGCTGCCCCGTCTGTGCCGGATCAATCCCCCAGGTCAGCGGCGACCGCCCCAGTGGCGCAGCCGACATCCGCCGAGCGGACGAGGTCGACACGGTCACTGGTCGGTTAGCCTCGGTCACCATGCGTGTGCCGTTCAACCGGGTCGCCTCCCGTACCGCCGTCGACTCGGCGCGGTCCACCCTGGCCGCCCTCACCGCCTCCGTGGGCACTGTCGGGCTCGCCGCCGCCGCCGCGCGACCGGGGCTGCTGGCCCTCGTCGACCAGCATGCGGCGGCCGTCCGGGACAGCCTCGACGGCGACCGCACGCCGCTGACCTCCGCGGCGCTCGCCGGCTACGCCGAGGGGGTGCGCGCCGCCGCCCTGGAGCACGGGTGGACGCCACCCAGCGGGTCGGTGGACTGGAGCCAGCCGGAGTGGCTGCTCACCCGCCTGGTCGCGGTCTGCGCGCTGGCCCGCGCGCTCGAGCGGCACTGACACGCGAGGGGAGGGCGCCCCGCGTCGTACGCGGAACACCCTCCCTACCCGTGCTGCCGTTCCGTCCCGCTACGAGCGGTACTGCTGGGCTTCGTCCACCCGAGGCATGGCCTGGGTGCGGTCACCCCCGCGGTCGGCCATCTGCCGCTCCACGTCGCTACGCCCGGCCGACGCGGCCTGACGTTGCTGCTGCACCGCCCGAGCCTCCTGGGCCGCCCGGTGCAGCCAGCCGTCCCAGCGGTTCTGCATCGGCTTCACGAGACCACCGCCGACGCCGACGATCAGGATGCCTGCCACAGTGGCGAGCACCGCGATCAGCACCGGAGTGGTCACCGTGGTGGCGATACCCACCTGGTTCAGGGCGGCGATCACGCCGAGCGCGATGATGAAGATCGCCGTCAGGTCGGCCAGGACCTTGCCGTACGAGAGCCCTCCCAGCGCCCCGGTGACCAGATCCCGGACAGCGTTGGCGATCGCGGCCGCCACCACCACGATGACGATCGCGATGAACGCGCGCGGCAGCCAGGCCACCACGCCGCTGATCAGGTCACTGATCGCGTTGGGCCCCCAGACTCCGAAGGCGAACTGCAGCGTGAACAGCAGTACGGCGTAGTACGCCAGTCTGGCCAGAATGTCGCTGGCGTCGTACTTCGTTCTCTCCAGGGCCCGTTTGATGCCACCGCGTTCGACCGCCTGGTCGAAACGCACCCGTTCCAGCACCGTATCCACGATCTTGAGGACGGCTCTGGCGATGAGCCAGCCGACCACGAGGATGACGATGAAGGCCACTGCCTTCGGGATGAAGAGCAGCACCGACCTCCAGGTGTCGGCGATGGCATCGCCGATATCGGCCTGCCGGACCGCGAGGGTTTTCAGCATGATGTCCCTCCTGTCGCATGGACTGCGCCGGGCGCATACCCGGCAACCGGTCCGGCACTCCGCGCAGCGCGCGGCGTTTTTCCCGACAGACCTCCGGACAGGGGCCTTGAACTGCCCGAACGGCCACCGCGACGGACTCGGCGACGGCCCGCCGCCGTGGTCGGATGCCTTTTCCGGTCGGCCGACTAGGCTGCGAACATGCCAGGAACGGTCGGGCGGGTCCCCACGCCAGCAACTCCGGGCCCGGGCGCACCCACCGGGTCCGGCCCGGCCGTCGGCGTGCTCGCCCACGACTGGGCCAACACCCCGCTGGGCCCAGCCGACGACTGGGACGTTGCCCTGCGGGCCGTGGTGGAGCTGGTCCTCGCCTCGCCGATGCCGATGGCCCTGGCCTACGGCGACGATCTCGTCCTGCTCTACAACGCCGGCTACGCCGAACTGCTGGGCACCAAGCATCCCAGCGCCCTCGGCCGTCCCGCCGCCGAGGTCTTCGCGGAGATCTGGGCGCTGCCCGGCGTCGGTGCGGTGATCGAGCGTTGCTACCGGCAGGGCGAGCCCTTCCTGGAGAAGGAGTCCACCCTGCCGCTGGTCCGTGGGCACTCCGCGACGGTGGAGCAGGCGGTCTTCACCAGGGGCTACTCACCGGTGCGCGACAGCGCCGGGCAGATCGTCGGCGTGTTGACGGTCGCGGCCGAGACCACCCACGTCACTGAGCAGTTGCAGAGCCTCAGCGAGGTGGCCGCGGCGCTCGCCGGCACCCTCACCCTCGACGACGTGGCCCGGGTGGCGCTGCGGTACGCGATCACCACGTTCGACCCCGACCAGGCCTCGTTCGCTGTCGACGAGGGCGGCGGCGGCTGGCGCATGGTGCGTCGGGTCCGTGGCGAGTTGTTGGACGAGGCCGACGAGCGGCTTCCCCCGCTCTGGCGGCGCGCGCCGACGGACTGGTCGGCCCCGGTGGTGCAGGCGGCCCGCTCCGGCGCCCCGTCCTTCACCCGCGACGGGCAGCCGCTGCGGGACACCGCCGTGGACCGCCACGACCAGAAGGTCCGCGCGATGGCTGCCCTGCCGCTGGGCACCTCGGTGGTTCGCGGTGGGCTGGCTGTCGGCTACCAGGTTCCGCACACCTGGTCCCCCGCCGAGCGGGCGCTGCTGGCCGCCTCGGCCGAGCTGATCGGCCAGGCCGCCGAACGGGCCCGCCGGTTCGAGACCCAACACGGCACCGCCCAACTGTTGCAGCGCAGCATGTTGCCGGAGCACCTGCCGGACCTGCCCCGGTTGCGGATCGCGGCCCGCTACGACCCGGGCGTGGACGGCAACGCGGCCGGCGGTGACTTCTACGACGCGTTCCTGCTGCCCAACGGCTCGCTCGGCGTGGTGCTGGGCGACGTCGCCGGGCACGACGTGCAGGCCGCCGCGCGGATGGGACAGGTCCGGGCCGCGCTGCGCGCCCTGGCCCTGGCCGACCCGACGCCCGCTGCGGTCCTGGGTGGCCTGGACCGGCTGGTGACCAGCCTCGGCGCGGAGGCCGGCACCCACGAGCTGTTCGTCACCGTGGCGTTCGGGGTGATCGACGCCGAGCGGCGGGAGCTGACCCTGTCCAGCGCCGGTCACCCCGCGCCGCTTATCCGCCGCAGTGACCCGGATGGTCGGTTCCACGCCGAGTACGTCGACGTCCCGCCCGGGCCGCCGCTGGGGTTGGGCGGCCGGCCGGGCACCACTACCGTCCCGTTCCGCCCCGGCGACACCCTGCTGCTGTTCAGCGACGGGGTGGTGGAGCGTCGCCGACAGAGCCTGAGCGCCGGGCTGGCCACCCTGAGCGACGCCATCGCCAAGGCCGGCAGCGGCGACCCCCGTGCGCTCTGCGCGGTGGCCACCGCGGCGGTCCCCGGTGGCACGGAGGACGACGTGGCAGTGCTGGCGGTCGAGCACGCGCTCAAACCGAGTCGTTCGGCGAGCATGGAGGTGCCCGCCGAGCCGACCGCGCCCAGCCGGGTCCGGCACTGGCTGACCGGTCAGCTCACCGAGTGGCAGGTGCCCGAGTCGGTGATCGGGGCGGCGGTGCTCTGCACCAGCGAGCTGACCACCAACGCGTTGCTGCACGCCGGCACGGCCGCCCGGGTGGAGATCGACCTCAGCGCCGAGCGGCTGCTCGTCTCGGTCGCGGATTCCGGCACCCGGGGCACCGTGACCCGGGCCCGTACCGACACGTTGAGCAGTCGCGGGCGTGGCCTCGGCCTGATCGAGGAACTCAGCGACGCCTGGGGCACCGACCCGTCGGTCCGGGGCTCCACGGTCTGGTTCGAGATCCTCACGCCACCGGCCGCGCATCCCTGAGCCGCCCGAGGGTAGGAGGACGCCCATGGCTACCGACCGGCCCGCCGGGGTCCTCTTCGATGTCGACGGCACCCTTGTCGACACCACCTACCTGCACACCGTTAGCTGGTGGGAGGCGTTACGCCAGACCGACCAGCCGGTGCCGATGGCGGTGGTGCACCGTTCGATCGGGATGGGATCGGACAAACTCCTGGATCATCTCCTCGGCCCGGAGCGGGACCGCGACGCCGACTCGAAGCTGCGCGACGCGCACGACACCCTCTACGCCGAGTACTGGGAACGGCTCACGCCACTACCCCGGGCCGCCGACCTGCTGCGGGCCTGCGCCGAGCGGGGGTTGCGGGTCGTGCTGGCCACCTCCGCCTCGGAACCCGAGGTGGGCGCGCTTCGCCGGGCGCTCGCCGCCGATGACGTGATCGACACGATCACCTCCTCCGCGGACGCCCAGCAGAGCAAGCCGGCACCGGACATCCTGGTCGCCGCGTTGGAGCAGTCCGGGTTGGCCGCCGAGCGGGTGGTCTTCGTCGGCGACTCGGTGTGGGACGTCGCCGCAGCCGGGAAACTGAGCATTCCGTGTGTGGGCCTGACCTGCGGTGGCACCAGCCGCGGCGAGCTCGCCGGCGCGGGTGCCGTGTTGGTGTACGACGACCCGGCCGCGCTGTTGCACGAGTTGGCGGACTCGCCGCTCACCCGGCCGCGGTGAGGATCACTCGGGTCCACCGGAGCGGACGCGCATAGCCGGAGCCCTTGCGGGGCACTGACTGTCACCACCTGCCCGCGCCTCGCGGGTGCGGGCGGAAGGGTGGTGCCGTGGAGCCGGTAGATGTGGCGTTCGCGCTGGTGGGCCTGGGCGCTCTGCTCGCGGGCATCCTGCCGCGGGTGCTGGAGCGACGCCCGCTGTCCATGCCCATCGCCTTCCTCGCCCTCGGCATGCTGGTGTTCCTGCTGCCCGTCGGGTTGCCGTCACCGGACCCCCTGGCCCACCCGGAGCTGACCACCCACCTCACCGAGATCGGGGTGATCGTCGCGCTGATGGGCGCCGGGCTGAAGATCGACCGGCCGTTGAGTTGGCGGCGGTGGTCGTCCACCTGGCGGCTGCTGGCGATCGCGATGCCCCTGTGCATCGCGGCGGTGGCGGTGCTCGGCTGGTGGTGGGCGGGGTTGGTGCCGGCCGCCGCGCTGTTGTTGGGCGCCGCGCTGGCCCCCACCGATCCGGTGCTCGCCGCCGACGTGCAGGTCGGCGAGCCGACCGACGTGGAGGATTCCGAGGACGAGGTCCGCTTCGCGTTGACCTCCGAGGCCGGCCTGAACGACGGGCTGGCGTTCCCGTTCGTCTACGCGGCCATCGCCATCGCCTCGACCAGCCTCGCCCCGAGCGACTGGTTGGCCGAGTGGTTCACAGTGGACGTGCTCTGGAAGATCAGCGTCGGCGTCGGCGGTGGCCTGCTCATCGGCTGGCTGCTCGGCAAGCTGTTCTTCCGCGCGCCCAGTGAGCTGCGGTTGGCCCGGCACGCCGAGGGTTTCCTGGCGCTGGCCGCCACGTTCCTGGCGTACGGGCTGGTGGAGGTGGTCGGCGGGTACGGCTTCCTGGCGGTGTTCGTGGCCGCCCGGGCCATTCGGGCCGCCGAGCGGACCCACGAGTTCCACTCGGTGCTGCACGACTTCGCCGAGCAGGTCGAACGGCTGCTCACCCTGGTGCTGTTGCTGCTGCTCGGCGGCGCGATAGTGGGTGGCCTGCTGGGTCCGCTGACCTGGCCGGCGGCCGCCGTCGGGCTGGCGCTGGTGTTCCTGGTGCGACCGCTGATCGGCTGGTTGTCGTTGCGCGGCGCTCCCGGACGACCGGCCGAGCACTGGGTCATCTCGTTGTTCGGCATCCGCGGCGTCGGCTCGTTCTACTACCTCGCGTACGCCACCACCAAGGCCGACTTCCCGCAGGCCGAGCTGCTCTGGGCGACCGTCGGGCTGGTGGTGCTCGTCTCCGTCGTGGTGCACGGCATCACGGCGACCCCGGTCATGCAGCTGCTGGACCGGGAGGGAGAGCGGACCTCCGACCCGGCCGAGCGGGACGCCGACGCTCGGCCCGTCGCGGCAGCCGGGCACGTCTGAGCGGGTGACTGAGCCAGCCGATCACACCTGAGCGGGCGGCTCAGGCCAGGCGGGCTGCCAGGGCACGGCCGAGGTCGCGGCCGGAGCGCCAGGCGCTCTGCACCCGGGGCTTGCCGAACGCGTCGCCGGCCAGGCCGATTCCGTCGGCGTCGAGGTGGTGGGTGGCGCCGCCGGCGCCGCTGGTCGGCTTCGCGTACGTCCAGCGGTGCACGTGCACGTCGACGGCCTGCTCGGGCAGCCCGAGCAGGTCCCGGACGGCCTGCTCGATCGCCGGGCCGGCCCCGGTGGGTTGGGCCAGGTGCCCGGCCGCGAATTCCGGCACCGTGTGCGCGACAAGCACCGGCGCGCCGTCACCGCGCCGGTCACCGTCGTCGCAGACGAGGTTGAGGACCGGATGCTCATTGACGAACGCGCCCCGGAAGTCCGGCCAGCGCCGGGTCGGGAAGCGCAGCACCGCGGCCAGCGACGGCGACCAGCGTTGCGCCTGTACGACCCGGGTGGCGTCGGTGAGGGCCGGGTCGAGCAGGAGGGCGGCCTGCGGGCCCGGCATGGCCAGGGCGACCGCCGCACACGGCTGCCCGTCGACGACCGGGCCGGGTTCCACTGTGAGCACCAGCCGGTCGACTGTCACCGGCACCGCGCCGGCCAGGTGCTCGACCAGCGAGCGCAGCCCACCGGGGGCGGCGAAGCGCATCGGCCCGGGCACCTCGTGGTTCCCGCTCCGGTCGTACGCCTGGAAGGTGTCGGTCCATTCGCGGACCAGCCCGGCGGCGCGCCACTGCTCGACCAGTGCGGCGAAGTCCGGGTCGGTGGCGGTGAAGTAGGCGGCGCCGATGTCCGCGGGCCGGCCCTGGAAGCGTTTGCTGGCCATTCGGCCACCGCGGACGTGCCCCCGCTCCCGGACCTGCACCGGCACGCCGGCCCGGGTCAACTCGACAGCACAGGCCACCCCGGCGATGCCCGCACCGACCACCACCACGCTCGACAGGTCCTCGGTCATCAGATGATCGTAGGTCGCGGCGTTGGGGCATGAACCCCCGACGATCGGGGTACTGGCACACCTGTTCGAAAGAAAGGGTGATGATGATGACGGACCGCCGCACCGAGCAGGCCGACCAGAATGCCGCGATCAAGGACCCGGACGAGTGGGTCACCGGGGACGAGCCGCCGACCGCCGCGCAGGAGTCCTACCTGAGCACGCTGGCCCGGGAGGCCCACGCCGACCTCCCGGACGACCTGACCAAGGCCGAGGCGTCCAAGCGCATCGACGAACTGCAAGCCGAAACGGGCCGAGGCCAGTAACCCCGACCCCCCTCCACGCGATCTTGCACTTTCTGTCGCGACAAAGGCCACACAGGGCGCAAATCGTCGACAGCAAGTGCAAGATCGCGGGTGAGAGGCGGGGCGGGGTGGGCGGGGGGTCAGGGGCGGGGCAGGAGGTGCAGGTGGACCTCGGTGAGGGCTCCGGCGTGCACCTCGGCGGTTAGGTAGGTGGCGCGGGGTTGGGAGCGGCGGTCGGTGGGTGAGCCGGGGTTGAGCAGGCGCAGCCCACCGGGCGCCTCGGTGTCCCAGGGGATGTGCGAATGCCCGAACACCAGCAGGTCGACGTCGGGAAAGCGGGCCGCGCACCGCTTCTCCCGGCCGGTCCGGGGCCCGGTCTCGTGCACCACAGCGACCCGCAGGCCGTCCAGCTCGACCCGGGCCACCTCGGGCAGTCGGGCGCGCAGCGCCGGGCCGTCGTTGTTGCCGTACACACCGACCAGTCGGCGCGATCGCGCGGTCATGGCGTCGAGCAGGTCCTCGTTCACCCAGTCTCCGGCGTGCACCGCCACGTCGGCCGCCTCGATGGCCGCCCAGAGGGGCCCGGGTAGGTCCCGGGCCCGCTTCGGTACGTGGGTGTCCGCCGTGAGCACCAGCCGCATACCCGGCATTGTCCCCCGAGACCCGGCCGCCCACCCGGGGGACGTGGGTGGACGGCCGGGCTCCGCCTCCGCCGCCGGCCCCGTGCGTGATCGACGCTCGGGTACGGGTGCCGAGCCGGTCAGGGGGCGGTCACGGCAGGGTCCAGCGTTGCGCCCCGGTGCCGTTGCAGGTCCAGATCCGCAGTTGCCGGCCGTCGGTGAGGTCCGAGTTGGGAATGTCCAGGCAACGCCCGGACTGGGGGTTGCGCAGGCTGCCGTCCGACTGGGCGGCCCACTGCTGGGCCCCGCTGCCGTTGCAGTCGTAGAGCTGCACGAGGGTGCCGTCGGTGGTGCCGCTCGCCTTCACGTCCAGGCACTTGGCGAGCCCTCGCACCGTACCGTCGCCGGGCAGGGTCCAGCGCTGGGCGGCGGTGCCGTTGCAGGTCCAGGTCTGCACCCTGGTGCCGTTCGCGGTCTGGCTGGAGGCGATGTCCGCGCACTTGCCGAGGGCCTTGACCTCACCGGTGCGCGCCCCGCCGGTGCCGACGCCCGGGCCGGTGAAGGTGTAGCTGTCCACGTCCAGCAACGCCCCGCTGCCGCCGGTGACGACCAGGTACAGGTCGTGGGTGCCGTCGTCGGGCTTGGTCACGGTGGTGCTCAGCTCGGTGTAGTTGTCCCAGCCGCCGGTGTTCGGCACCGCGATCCGGGCGACCTCGGCGCCGGTCGGTGAGTCGTACCGGAAGGAGATGGTGCCGCCGGGGCCGCCGGAGGAGACCCGGGTCCGAACGCCGGTAATTCCCTTGAGGCTCACCGCGTGGTGCCGGACGCTCTCGCCGCTCTGGACGTCACCCAGCCGCTTGCCACCCTCGGCCGCCGCCTGGTCGATCACCTTGGGGCCGTTGAGCTGGACGAAGTGCTCGGCCTGCCACTGTTTCGGGTAGAGGCTGATCTCCTGCTCACCGGTGAGTGCGGCCGTGCCGGTCGCGCCGCGATCGGTGTAGCTGCCCCGCAGGACGAAGAACAGCACCGAGTCGGGGCCGGCGTGCACCGGGCCGGTGTTGAAGGTCGCGCCGCAGCCGGTCCCCTCCCCCTCCTCGTGGGCGTGCTCCTGGTGGCCCAGCGCGGCCCGGACGACCACCGTCGAGCAGGCCGGCGTGCCGTCCTGCGGGTCACTGGCCGTGGCGCCGACCGTCAGGTCCTGCCCCCAGTCGAAGAGCCCGCCGGCGGGCAGGCCGGTCAACGTGACCGTCGGACGGTTGTTGCCGACCACCACCGCCACCAGTGTGGTGGCGCTGCGGCCGGTGCCGTCGTTGACTGTGAGCCGGGCGCTGTAGCTGCCGTTGGCGGAGTACGTGAAGGACGGGTTCGCGGCTGTCGAGTCGGTGCTGCCGTTGTTGGTGAAGTCCCACGCGTACGTCAGCGGGTCGCCGTCCGGGTCCGAGCTGCCGGCGCTGGAGAAGGTCACCGAGAGCGGGGCCAGGCCGTTGTCCCGGTTGATGGTGGCCTTGGCTTCCGGCGACCGGCCACCCTGGACATAGTTGATTTTGTAGAGACCGGCGTCGACCGCGCCGGAAAAGTAGCCGCTGCCGTACTCCAGCAGGTAGAGCGAACCGTCCGGGCCGAACTGCCAGTCGATCGGGTGGACGAGTTTCAGGCCGGCGAGCACCGGCTCGATGACTGTCGGCGTGCCGGTGGACGGGTTGCCGTTGTCGAACTGGACCTCCTTGATCCAGTTACGGCAGTACTCGGAGATCAGCCACTTGTTGTCGTAGTACGCCGGCCACTTCGCGTCCGAGACGAGGTTCGGGTCGTAGTGGTAGACCTCCACGTGGTTGGGCGACCCGCACCCACCCGGGTTGTCCAGCGCCGGCCAGTCCTCACTGCCGCCGTGCTGCTCCCAGACCAGCGCCGGTTTCGTCGGCGGAAGCTGCTGGACGCCCGTGTTGCGGGGTGAGTTGTTGACCGGGCCGGTCGAGCCGCCGCAGGGGAACCAGCCACGCGGTGTGGCGGTGGCGAAGTCCCAGTCGTTGTAGGCGACGTTGGGGCCACCGCAGTACGGCCATCCGTAGTTGCCGGGCCCGTTGGCCCGGTTGAACTCGTCGTAGGCCGCCGGGCCACGGTTGGCGAGGTCGGTGCCGGCATCGGGGCCGACCTCACCCCAGTAGAGGGTGTTGTTGGCCTTGCGGTCCACCCAGATCCGGTACGGGTTGCGCACGCCCATCACGTAGATCTCCGGGCGCGTTCGGGCGGTGCCGGCGGCGAAGAGGTTGCCGGCGGGGACGGTGTAGCTGCCGTCGTTCTCCGGGTGGATCCGGTTGATCTTGCCGCGCAGGTCGTTGGTGTTGCCGGAGGTGCGCTGGGCGTCGTACTGGGCGTTGCGGTTCGTCCGCTCGTCGATCGGGGCCATCCCGGCGGAGTCGCCGCCGGAGTTGGTGTTGTCGCCCACGGCGAAGTACAGGTTGCCGGCGGTGTCCCAGCTCATCGAGCCGGCCGAGTGGCAGCAGAGATCACGTTCGGTGGGCCACTCGATCAGCGGGTCCTCGCTGCCCGGGTCGAGCTGCAGTGTGGACGGGTTGAAGGTGAACCGACTGATCCGGTTGACGAGTGGGGTGACCTTCGGCGAGTAGAAGAGGTAGACCCAGTGGTTGCTCGCGAAGCTCGGGTGCAGTGTGATGCCGATCAGGCCGTCCTCGAAGCGGGCGTCCAGCGCCAGGGTCAGGGCCACAGTGGTGGACCTGGTCGCCGGGTTGTAGAGGCGGACCTGGCCACCGGCGCTGCTGGTGCCCCGGTTGATGTAGAAGACCTTGCCGTCGGGCGCGACGGCCAGTTCGATCGGTTCGCCCATGGAGAGGCCGCCGTCGAGGGCGACCTTCTCGAAACCGCTGGTGGGGGGCGGGGCGAGGGCAACGGCCTGGGCCGGGGACGCGGCGGCCGGTAGAACGCCTGCCTGCGGGACGAGGCAGAGGGCGATCAGGACGGTGAGCAGTGTGGTGGCGCTGACGAGACGTCGGCGCGGTGTGCGGGACACGAGACCTCCAGCTGTCCGGGGGATCTCGGTGCCGCTCCCGCCGACTGGAGGAGCACCGCAGGGTGCCCCGGACATTAACGCCTTTCACTGGAAAGCGATAGAACTTCGCGTCATCGGATCGAAAGTTGTCAAGATTTACACAAAAGTACGGCCTCAGCGACGCGTCGGGGTGAAGTGCGCCGGGGGCATCCCGCACTCGCGCAACGTCGGGTCCTGCTCGACGTCGGTGAGCACACCGGCGGCATTGATGAGACCGATGTGCGAGAACGCCTGCGGGAAGTTGCCCAGCTGCTCCCCGGTCTGCTGGTCGATCTGCTCGGCGAACAGGCCCAGGTCGTTGACCCGACCAGCCAGATCGCGAAACAACTCGTGCGCCCGATCCCGCTCGCCGGCCAACGCCAGGCAACTCACCAGCCAGAACGAACAGATGATGAAGCCCGCCGGGTCGCCGTCCCAGCGCCGCAGCAGGCCGTCGCGCGACAGTCGCCGCTCCACCGCGCGGACCGTCGAGCGCATCCGCGGGTCATCGGCCCGCAGAAAGCCCACCAGCGGCATCACCAGCACCGACGCGTCCAGCTCGTCGGAATCAAAAATCCCGGTGTACGACTGGAGCCGGTCGCTCCACCCCCGCTTGAGGACCGCCGCGCGCACCTCGTCCCGAGCGGCCGTCCAGCGGACCAGGTCCTGCGGCCCGCCGAGCTGGTCGCCGAACCGGACCGCCCGGTCCAGCGCTACCCAGCACTCCACCTTCGAGGACACGTGGTGGTGTTGGATTCCACGCTCCTCCCACATCCCCGCGTCCGGCTGTTTCCAGTCCCGCTCGGCCTGATCGGCGAGCACCCGGAGCAGGTGGTAGACCTCCGGGTCGAACGGTTCCAGCTGGTCGCGCATCAGCCAGGCAGCGTCCATGGCCGCGCCGTAGATGTCGTTCTGCCGCTGCCGCCACGCGTCGTTGCCGATCACCACCGGCGGGCTGTCGCGATAACCGCCGAGCTGGTCCAGCCGATGCTCGGTGAGGTCCCGCTCCCCCAGCACCCCGTACATGATGGGCACCGGCCTGTCGTCGATGCGGCCCATCGCCCGGCCCAACCAGGCGAACTGTCGCCGCACCTCGTCGAAGCACGCCGACCGCCACAGCGCCCGCAAGGTGTGGCTGAAATCGCGCACCCAGACGTAGCGGTAGTCGTAGTTGCGGTCCCCGCCGAGCTCCTCGGGCAGCGAGGTGGTCACCGAGGCCACCACCGCGCCGCTGGGCCGGTACGTCATGCCCTGCACCACCAGTCCGCTGCGCCGCACCTCCTCGGCGTAGAGTCCCTGGTAGGGATGCTCGTCGGTCCAGGACCGCCAGCCGGCGACGGTGTCGGCGATCGTCTGGTCGGCGTCCGGCACCTCGGGCAGTGGGGCGTCGTAGGTCGGGGCGTACCCGAGACTGAAGTTGTGGGTCGTGCCGGCGCGGACGGTGAACGTCGCTGCGGCATCGCCATCGTCGCCGCACGCCAACCGCACGCTGCTGCGGAAGGTGAGTCGCGCGGCCCCGGCGATGGCCTCGAGCATGTCCTCACGCTCGACCAGGTACGCGATGGTGCGCCCGTACTCGAAGCGCGGACGGTAGTGCACCCGCATAGGCACCGCACCGGAGAGTCCCTGCACGCTACGGACCAGCACCTGCGGTGGGTGCATCCCGATGTCGTGACCTCGCGAGCCGGGCTCGAAGGCGAGCGCGTCGGTGAGCGCGACCTCCCCCTGCGCGGTGCGGAAGACGGTCCGCAACACCAGGGTGTCCTCCAGGTAGCTCCGTTCGACGGTGAAATCGGCCTCCGGCCGGATCGACCAGTGCCCCGCGCCGTCGTCGAGCAGCCGCCCGAACACCGACGGAGCGTCGAACCGGCCAGGGCACCACCAGTTCACCGAGCCCGAGGCGTCCACCAGCGCCGCGGTGCGGCCGTCGGCGAGGAAACCGTAGTCGCTGATCTGTCCGCTCTCCACCTGAGTGCCTACCCGGGCAGTCCGCGCCCATTCCCCTCCCGCCCGACGGTCCAGACCGCGTTACCGGTCGGCCTGGACGGGAACCCGGCGAGCTGACGAGGGAGGATGCTCATGACGTCAGCTTCGGGGCCGACCGCCGCCTGGCGGTCCGGCACACAGGGTGGCGACCTGCTTCCAACCGGGCCGGCCGGTCGCCTGTCGACACCGGCCGGGGACGGCCACGGGCCGGAGGCCGGCCCGCCGACAGTGACGATCGGCTCGTACCCGGACTATCCGACCGCGCAGCGGGTCGTCGACTACCTGGCCGACAACCGCTTCCCGGTGGAGCACAGCGCCATCGTCGGCACCAACCTCACCCTGGTGGAGACGGTGCTCGGGCGAATGACCACCGGTCGCGCCGGCCTGCTCGGCGCCGGCACCGGCGCCTGGTTCGGGCTCTTCATCGGCCTGTTGTTCGGCATCTTCACCGTCGGCAACTGGCTGGCGGTGATCCTGGTCGGGCTGGTCATCGGTGCGATCTGGGGTGCCGTGTTCGGCGCTGTCGCGCACGCCATGACGGGCGGGCAGCGCGACTTCACCTCGGCCAGCTCGCTGCGTGCCGGCCAGTACGCGGTGACCGTCGACGCGCAACTCGCCGACCAGGCGCGACAGCTGCTCGCTCGGATGCAGATGCCCAGCTCGGCGGCGAACGCCCGCTGAGCGACGACCGACCGCCCGTCCCGGCAGCGCCCGGGGCGGGCGGCCGTTCAGTGGTGGTACGCCAGCTCGCCGGCCCGCAGCGGCACGTCGACCCGGTTCTCCGGTGGTGCCAGCGGGCAGGCCCAGCGGTCATCGTAGGCACAGCTCGGGTTGTAGAGGTAGTTGGCGTCCAGCCGGACCCGGTCGCCGGGCAGGAGCTCGACGCCCCGGCCGAAGGTGCCCTTCACCGTGTCGGTGAGGTACCGACCTCCGCCGTAGCTCTCCGGCCCGCAGGTGCCGTCGCGCAGCGGAACGAACAGCCCGCCCCCGTACGCCTCGATCCACCACAGGGTCAGCGGCCCCCACGGTGTCTCGGCCACCGCGACCCGCCGGTACGCGACCACCCCGTCCGGGCCACCGGTGTCGATGCGCAGCTCACCGCTCGCCGAGCGCAGGGGCGCCTCGACCACGGCCTCGGGATTGGGCGGGAAGTAGCGCACCCCGGCGAAGCCGGGCCGCTCCGCCACCGGGATCGGGCTCTGCGGGTGGGTGGCGAAGAGTTCGTCGCGGCCGGCGCGGAAGCCGGTCAGGTCGACGTCGGACAGGTACAGCCGGGCCACCCGCTCCCGCCAGTCGGCCAACTCCAGTTCGCTCAGCATGCCGGTGACTCCTGATCGAAGGACAGCTCTCCGGACCGGAGGGGCCTGCCGCATGCCTGGCAGCGCACCTCGGCGACGAAGACCTGGCCGCAGACGTCGTGGATGAAGTCGACTCGCGGCACGTCGTCCTCGCTGTAGGTGTCACCCCAGCGCTTGAGCACGAGGATGACCTGCCCGAGGTCCTTGCCCTTCTGGGTCAGTTCGTACCCCGCGACCTTGCCGTTCTCGGTGGCACGGGCCTGGAGGATGCCGGATTCGGCGAGTTTCCGCAGTCGGGCGGCGAGGACGTCCCTGGGCGCGCCGACGGCTCTGAGGATCTCGGTGTACCGCGATGCGCCGAATGCGAGCGCCCGCACGATGTGCAGCGACCACCTGTCGTTGACCGCGTCGAGCGCCACAGCGAGAGAGTCCCGCCCTGGTTTGATTTTCAAACCGTCGGTGCTACGGTTCGTTTGGTTGGACATTCAAACCACACTACCCGAGGAAGCACCCATGACGTCGCCACCCGATCCACGTACCGACGGAACGTCGCCCGTCGTCACCCAGCGCCGAGCCTGGACAACGCTCGTGATCACCGGGCTGATCATCGGCACGGCGTTCATAGCGGTGTATGTCGGACTGCAACGCAGCCCTCAGCCGAGCCAGCTGCCGATCGCCGTGGCCAGCCATCAGCTGGCGGCCACCGCACAAGCCGGGTTCGGCAACACCGTGGCCGTCACCGAGGTCGCGAGCGTCGCGGACGGCGAGGCCATGGTGCGACATGGTGACGCCGTCGCCGTCCTCGGCGCGACCTCCCCCACCACGCTGACACTCGACTACGCCGGCGCGAGCGGGTTCAGCGAGAGCGGGGCGGCGCGTCAGCTCGCGGCCGGCCTCGCCAGAAAGGCGGGGGCGACCGTCCAGGAAAACGACATCGTGCCGCTGGCGACCTACGACAGTCGCGGGCTGTCCGCCTTCTACGTGGTGTTCGGCGTCACCCTCTCGTCGTTCGTCCTCGCTCAGGGGCTCACCGCGGCCACCGCGAAGGTGCGCCTCCGCCACCGCCTCTACGCGATGAGTGGATTCGCCGTCCTGATCGGTGTGATCGCGGCGACCGTCGCGGGCCCGGTCTACGGCTCACTCACGGCCCCGTTCCCGCTACTCGCGCTCTCGCTCATCCTGCTCTCCGCGGCCAGCGCCTTCACCACGAAGGCTCTGGGGGCCTGGCTCGGGCCCGCGGGCATCGCTCTCGCCGTCCTCACCCTCACGACCATCGGCAACGCGACGAGCGGAGCGACGATCGGGGTCGACCTGCTACCGGAATGGGCGCAGGCGATCTCGGGGAAGCTCCCGCCGGGCGCGGCCGTGCGCGCGGTCAACAACTTCGGCTACTTCAGCGGCGCACACACCGTCGCACCTCTCGTCATCCTCGGCACCTGGTTCCTGGCGGGCCTCGGGCTCGTCCTGCTCCGGCAGCGGACCGCACAGCACCGCCCGCTCACCGCCGAGGTGGGACGATGACCGCCCGGGTCAGCCCGTACCTCAGCTTCACCGGCAACGCCCGGGAGGCGATGTCGTTCTACCAGTCGGTGTTCGGGGGCAACCTGGAGATCACCACCTTCGGCGACCTCCGAGGGTCGACCGACACGGCGCGGGACGAGCTGATCGCGCACGCGACGCTCCGCGGCACGACCGGGGTCGTGCTGATGGCCTCCGACCGGACGCCGGGCGACGACGGGGCCGGCAGCAGCTCGTCGATCACTCTGGGCGGCGACCAGGCGGAACTCACCACCTACTGGGAGCGACTGTCCGAGCGAGGGACGGTGACGGCGCCCTTCGCGAGATCACCGTGGGGTGCGCTCTACGGCAGGTGCACCGACAGGTACGGAACCGACTGGCTGGTGAACGTCAGCGCGCCAGCGATGCCCTGATCCGAGCACGAACCTGAGCGTCGACCGGGTGGGGCAGACGTCTGCCCACCCGGCCGTCAGCGCGACGGCCAGTTGGTGAGGACGGCGTCGAGGGCGTCCAGGGTGCGCGACCAGGAGTCGTCAGTGGGGCGCGGGGTGTGCCGGAAGCCGCCGGTCTTCTCCAGGCTCACGAACCCGTGGAAGGTGCTGTGCATCATCCGCACCGCGTCGGTCTGGTCGGGCTCGGAGAGCCGGTAGCCGCGCAGAATCGCCCGGGTCATCTCGGCGTGCCGGACGCCCGCGCTCGCGGCGGCGGTCTCCGGGTCGAGGTCGATCTGCATTGCCGCGTAGCGGCCCGGGTGCTCTCGCGCGTAGTCGCGGTACGCGTTGGCGAACGCCACCAGGGCGTCCTTGCCGGCCCGACCGGCGAGCGCGGCGGCGACCCGGTCGGCCAGCTCCGCCAGCGCCAGCAGGGCGATCCTGACCCGCAGTTCGTGTGCGTTCTTCAGGTGGAAGTACAGGCTGGCGTCCTTCACCCCGAACTGGCGGGCGAGCGCGGCAACAGTGACGTTCTCCACGCCCACCTCGTCGGCCAGCTCGGCCGCGGCCAGCGTCAGGCGCTCGACGGTCACCCCTGCGCGTGCCATCCACCACACTCCAAACCTATCTTTGTTAATGGTTTGCCTAGGGTGGCTAGGCTACTACCTATGTTGGTCCTGACCGAATCCGTCATCCGCGCCTCCTTCGTCAATTGCAGCCGGGGCGAGGCGAAACGGCTGACCGTTCCAAACGATCTTGAAATGCGCCAGTGGGACGACCTCGACTTTCTCGGCTGGCGGGATCCCGCCGCGCCGCAGCGGGCCTACCTGGTCGCCGAAACCGACGGCAAGCCGGCCGGAGTGGTGCTGCGGGCCGCGACCCACCAGACGGGGCGCGTGCGGCACAGCATGTGCTCGTTCTGCCTGACCACCCACCTCGGCGGTGGCGTCACGTTGATGACCGCCCCGAAGGCCGGTCCGAGCGGACGGCAGGGCGACTCCGTGGGCACGTACCTGTGCTCCGACCTGGCCTGCTCGCTGTACCTGCGGGGAAAGAAGCACGCGGGGCCCCCCGCGCCCGAGCCGCTGCCTCTGCCGGAGCGGATCGACCGCATCAGGACCGCTCTCGCGACGTTCCTTCGCAAGGTCACCGAGTGACGGTTCGCGACAAACCGTGCGGCCGGGGCCCGAGCGTGTGCGGGCCCCGGTCCGCCTCCGGCTAGCGGTCGGTGGCCAGGCGGGCGTGCAGGTGCTCGTCGTAGCGGCGGCCGTCGCCGTACCGGTACGACTCGCGCAGCGTGCCCTCGGCCGGGTAGCCGGCGCGGTCGGCGACCCGGCAGGACGCCGGGTTGGCCACCGCGTGACACAGCTCCACCCGGTGCAGTCCGAGATCCGCGAACGCCCACTCGGTGAGCCGGACGACGGCGCGGACCGCCACCCGACGCCCCCGCGCCGCGGGAACCGTCCAGTAGCCGATGGACGCGTCGCCGTCGTGGATGCGGTGCAGCGACACCGAGCCGAGCAGTTCGCCGTCGGCAGCCGCGGTGACCGCCATCGAGGCATGACCACCCGTGGACCAGTCGGCCCGGCGACGCACCCAGAGCAGCGCGACCTCGTCGTCGATCGGGTCGCCACCCTGCGGGTTCCACTGGGCGATCGCCGGGTCCCGGAGCGCGTCGCGCACCGCCGGGGCGTCCTCATCCCGCCAGGGGCGCAGCAGCAGGTCGGCGGCGGAGAGTTCCACGTGTTCCACGAGGCCGGAGTCTGGCACAACCTGCGGCCTACGCGCCGCCGGATTAACGCCGGTTTCCTTCAAAGCTGCACGATCTCATTGGCGAGGGCGCGGGAAAGTGACCCAGACAACGCTCAACGCTGTTACTTAAATTTTGAAGTAGTGCTACCGTCGTGGACATGACCGAGAGCCTGGACAGCACCCGAGAGGCCGCCTGGCGCGCCTACATCGAGGCCAGCCAGCGTCTCTACACCCAGTTGGAAGAGGATCTACGGGTCGACAGCGACCTCAGCTTCCCCGACTACCACGTGCTGGTCCTGCTCTCCGAGGCACCCGGGCAGCGGCTACGGATGGGCGAGCTGGCCAGCCGGTTGATCTTTTCGCCCAGCCGCCTCACCTACCAGGTCTCCTCCATGCAACGTCGTGGCCTGGTCAGCAAGGAGCCCTGCCCGGACGACCGGCGCGGCAGCGAGGCGGTGCTCACCGCCGCCGGGCTGCTCGCCCTGCGGGAAGCCGCACCCCACCATCTGGCGTCGGTGCGTACCCATCTCATGGACGACCTCGACGATGCCGAGGTCGCCTGCCTCACCCGGGTCTTCGACCGGCTCGGCGAGCGCCTGCGGGCATCGCGGGCCAGCTCGACCACCCCCGCCTCACGCTAGGAGCCTCGACATGCCCGCGATCACCGTCGACAACGTTCTCGTCCTGCCCCGCCTGCCCCAGCTCGACGAGACCACCACGATCCGCCCGGTCCGCACGGTGACCACGGCGCCCAGCGGCTTCGAGGGTGAGGGCTTCCCGGTCCGTCGCGCCTTCGCCGGGGTGTCGACCACCGACCTGGACCCGTTCATCCACCTCGACCAGATGGGCGAGGTGGACTACGCGCCGGGCGAGCCCAAGGGCACTCCGTGGCACCCGCACCGCGGCTTCGAGACCGTCACCTACATCATCGACGGCGTCTTCGACCACCAGGACTCCAACGGCGGGGGCGGCACCATCACCGACGGTGACACCCAGTGGATGACGGCAGGCAGCGGCCTGCTGCACATCGAGGCGCCGCCGGAGCACCTGGTGATGAGCGGCGGGCTCTTCCACGGCACCCAGCTGTGGGTCAACCTGCCCCGCTCGGCCAAGATGAACCCGCCCCGCTACCAGGACATCCGGGGTCGGGAGTCGGCGCTGCTCACCACGCCCGACGGCGGCGCGCTGATCCGGGTCATCGCCGGCGAGGTCGCCGGGCACCGCGGCCCGGGTTCGACCTTCACCCCGATCACCATCACGCACGTCACTGTGCAACCGGGCGCGCAGGTCGACCTGCCCTGGCGGCCCGACTTCAACGCCCTGGTGTACGTGCTGGGCGGTCGCGGCACGGTCGGCGCCGACCGGCGGCCGGTGCGTACCGGCCAGCTCGCGGTGCACGGCCCGGGTGACGCGCTGCGGTTCAGCGCCGACACCGTGCAGGACAGCAACACCCCGGCACTGGACCTCTACATCATGGGTGGTCAGCCGATCAGGGAGCCGGTGGCGCAGTACGGCCCGTTCGTGATGAACACCCGGGACGAGCTGCTCAAGGCGTTCGAGGACTTCCAGGCCGGCCGTCTCGGCGTGATCCCCACCGAGCGGCTCCCGCACACCGGCGGCCAGGGCGCCCGGCCCTGACCACTGTCGGCAGTTGAGTTCGGCGCCGACGCCTCCGGTTCACCCCCGGTGGCGTCGGCGCCGCCTCAGGAGACCGCAAAAATCCCGGCGACGCCCAGAATCACCATCACCAACACCGCTACCAGCGCACCCCGTTCGCTCTCCACCGCCGGCTCGCGGTTCTCGGTCACGGGATTCGTCGTGTCGCGGGGCATTGTGTGGCCTCCTCGGCTGTTGTCGCGTCGCTTCCGTCTGCGTTGGCCAGGTCACCGGTCAGGGGGCCTGGCGTGCGGACCCGCGTCGGGGGTCCTACCGTGAGGACGTTGCCGACCTCCAGGGGGGCTGGACGGTGCCGTTGCAGGACTGGTTTCTCACCGCTGAGGAACGCGCCAACCCGGTCTCTGGCATACCCGTATGGACCACGGGAAACCTCGCCGAGCCGTTGATTCACGGTGCCGCGTACTTCGACCGACTGGTCGACGAGGTCGAGGCCCTGGGCCCCGGCGACCACCTGTTCTTCACCGACTGGCGGGGTGACCCGGACCAGCGACTGCGCCCGGACGGTCCGACAGTTGCCCAACTCTTCGCCCAGGCCGCGCAGCGCGGTGTGGTGGTGAAGGGGTTGATCTGGCGCTCGCACCTCGACGTCCTGGCGTACAGCGAGGCGGAGAACCGCGACCTCAGCGAGACGATCTCGGCCGCCGGTGGCGAGGTGCTGCTTGACCAACGCGTCCGGCGCGGCGGCTCGCACCATCAGAAGCTCGTGGTGCTGCGACACCTGGGCGCGCCCGAGCGGGACGTCGCCTTCGCCGGCGGGATCGACCTGTGCCACAGCCGCCGCGACGACGCCGCGCACCACGGTGACCCGCAACCGGTGCAGATGTCCCCCCGGTACGGACCCAACCCGCCCTGGCACGACGTGCAGCTCGCGGTGCGCGGTCCGGTGGTCGGTGCGTTGGACACCGTGTTCCGGGAACGCTGGACCGACCCGATGCCGCTGGACTCGGAGAACCCGGTGGCCTACCTGCGGGACCGGCTGCGCGGCTCGGACCTGCGCCCCGACCCGCTGCCCGAACAGCCGGCCGATCCGCCGCCCTGCGGTCCGCACCAGATCCAGGTGCTGCGCACCTACCCCGCCGTCCGCCCGCGCTACTCGTTCGCACCGGACGGAGAGCGGACAGTGGCCCGGGGTTACACGAAGGCGGTGCGCCGAGCCCGCCAACTGATCTACCTGGAGGACCAGTACCTCTGGTCGGCCGAGGTCGCGGACCTGTTCGCGCACGCGCTGCGGGACAACCCGGACCTGCACCTGATCGCCGTCGTCCCCCGCCACCCGGACGTGGACGGCAAGCTGGCACTGCCGCCGAACATGGTCGGGCGCGAGCAGGCGCTGTCACTGTGTGAGCGGGCCGCACCGGACCGGGTGCACGTGTTCGACGTGGAGAACCACGCCGGCGACCCGGTCTACGTGCACGCGAAGGTCTGTGTCGTCGACGACGTCTGGGCCAGCGTGGGCAGCGACAACTTCAACCGGCGGTCCTGGACTCACGACAGCGAGTTGTCCTGCGCCGTCCTCGACGAGACCCTGGACCAGCGGGAGCCCGCCGACCCCGCCGGACGGGGCGACGGCGCGCGCAGCTTCGCCCGGGACCTGCGACTGCGGCTGTGGCGCGAGCACCTGGACCGCGACCCGGACGGCGCTGACGACGCCGACCTGCTGGACCCGGCGGACGCCGTCGCGGCCGTCACGGCCGCCGCCGACGCGCTACAGCGGTGGTACGACGACGGCCAGGTGGGGCAACGGCCGCCGGGGCGACTGCGCCCGCACCGCCCCGAACGGCTTCCGTGGTACACCAGGGCCTGGGCGCTGCCCATGTACCGGCTGGTCTACGACCCGGACGGCAGGCCGCTGCGGGCGAGGCTGGCCGGCACCTGGTGAAGCGATCGGGCCGGCTCAGGAGCGGCGACCGCATGCACGTTCAACCCGCCGGGGTAGGCGAACGACGAGCGCGGTGAGTAGTAGCCGAAGCCGATGGTCAGCGGGTTGGCCGGGCGCAGCGCGTACATCGGGTGGCCGCGCTGGAGGAACTCCACCGACTCGATCTCGAACGGGGCGACCGGCTCGGCGACGAACGGGTAGGCCGAGCTGAGCAACTGGCCGTCGCGCCGGGTGAAGTAGCGGTGGTGGCCACTGCTGATCACGTGCCCGGTCTCCCCCACCCGACACCGCGCTCGGATCAACGGCGTGCCGTCGATCTCCGTCTCGGAGAGCAGGTCCTCGCCGTTCACGTCGATCCGGGTGCGCCCGGCGAGCACCGGGGCGCCGCGGGCGAGGGCGTACTCGCGGACCCGCCGGGTGGAGGCCACGTAGTGGGTCCACCAGCCACCGGCGTTGAGGCCGCCCGGCGCATCGACGCCCAGCAGCGAGACGCCGAGGTAGGTCAGCGAGTACGCGCCGAAGCCGGAGGTCTGTGTCTCGTCGTCGACGATGTACTGGTTGAGGAAGACCTGCCGGTCGGGGCGGGGGCAGAGCCCGGGTGGGACGAGCGCGGCGACCGCGTCGGGATCCGCCGGCAGCCAGCTGAAGTAGAGGGTGCGGCTGTTCACGACAAGCTGGGGAGCGGCTGGATCGAGCACGGTGCCTCCGAACCGGGTGTGTACACGCGACGCTACGGCCGGTCCCACCAGCGGGACAAGGACGGATAGTCGACACTCCTGCCGACTTGTCGGATTTCATGTTGACCAGTCGACGCGACCCGTGGGCCGATCGGCCGGACCGGCCGGACCGACCGGGCAGCGGATCCGCAGCGGGAACAACGGGTAAGGATCCTCACAACCACCCGAACTTCCGCCCCACTTGCCCTTTTTGTTGCTCAACACACCTTAAGTACATCAACCTTTCGGCTAGATTTCTGGGAGACGATCAGGTTAAGGTGACTCCCGAACGGCCTATTGGAAGCTAAACCAAAGCGTCACGTCTTTTTTGTCAGCGGACGAGGTGCAGGGAGGACCACCCATGACCGCGCCAACGATCACCGAGCAGCCGAGCGCCCCCGTCAAGGCCACCACCAAGCTTGACCCGCGCGCCCTCACCGACAGCGCCGCCGACCTGCTCAACGCGATGGCGGCGCTGCCCGCCAACCACCCGTCGCGCGCCGCCCTGCGGGACCGGGCGATCGAGGCCTGGCTGCCGCTCGCCAACCACCTGGCCCACCGCTACAGCGGGCGCGGCGAGCCGAACGACGACCTGGCGCAGACCGCCGCGATCGGCCTGATCAAGGCCATCGACAAGTTCGACCCCGAGCGCGGTGTCGACTTCGCCGGTTACGCGATCCCCACCATCATCGGCGAGCTCAAGCGGCACTTCCGGGACCGCACCTGGGACATCCGGGTGCCCCGCCGGCTCCAGGAGCTGCGGCTGGCCATCTCCGACGCCAACAGCTCGCTGCTGCAGACCCTCGGCCGCTCGCCGACGGTCGCCGACATCGCCGCGCACCTCAAGCTCACCGAGGAAGAGGTGCTGGAGGGCCTGGAAGGCGCCCGCGCGTACAACGCGGTGTCGCTGTCCACCCCGACCGGCGACGGCGAGCGCGCCACCGAGCTGGGCGACATGCTCGGCGGCGAGGACAGCGAGTTCGAGCTGGCTGAGCTGCGCGTGGCCCTCGGCCCGGCGCTGGCCACCCTCGACGAGCGCGAGCAGAAGATCCTCACGCTGCGCTTCTACGGCAACCTGACCCAGTCGCAGATCGCCGACCAGATCGGTGTCTCGCAGATGCACGTCTCGCGGCTGCTGACCCGGGCGCTGACCAAGCTGCGCGGCCAGCTCGACGGCACGTACTGACAGTTCGACGAGGGAAGGGCCGGGTCCGTGGACCCGGCCCTTCCCTCTGTCCGTGCTGTCACGCGAGCGTTACAGTGCGACCACAGGATGTGCTGCTCGCGTCGACCTGACCGACTCAGTGCCCGACGGGCTCGCGCCACATCGGCCAGAACGGCGTGCCGTCAGGCACCCGGAACGGCTCGCCGGCCAGGTAGCCGTGCTTCGCGTACAGGTCCCGGCTGCGCGGGCTGCTCGCCTCCAGGTACGCCGGCATTCCGTTGGCGTCCAGCCAGGCGTGGTGGTGGCGCATCAGCGCGCTTCCCAATCCCTGCCCCTGCCGGTCGGGCCGGGTCGCCAGGAACGCGAGGTGGTGGTGATCCGGATGCGGGTGGTGCGCCGCGAACAGCTCGTCGAGGTGCTGGAACCGGTCGGTCCACTCACCGCAGGCGGCGGCCAGTCGGGCGTCGTAGTCCGCCGGCGGCGGCGCCGGCTCACCGACCGACGGAAACCACACCGCGACCGAGGCCCGGTCCGCTGTGGCGTGGACGATGCCGTGCCGCATCGCGTGCCCGACCAGGATCTCGAAGTCGCCGGCCAGTACCGCCTCCCGCTTGCTCGGGTCGGGCACCAGCCAGTAGGTCACCTCCAGGACGGTGAACGCCTCGGCGATCCGACCCGCCACGAGCGTGGTCTCCTCCGGCCCGAGTTGCTCGATGACCACGCTCATCGGGTCACCTCCACGGCGGCCGGCGCGTCCGGCTTGACGGCGGCCGTGGCGCTCGCCGCCCCCAGACCGATCCGGGCGTACGTGTCCGGGCGGTTGCTGCGCAGCAGCAGGGCCCAGCCGATGCCCAGCAGGGCCGCCACCGGGTACGCGGCGGGCAGCGCCCAGCGCAGCGTCGAGTCCGGCGCGACGCCGAGCAGGTTGGCGAAGTTCGACACGGCCAACCAGATGATCACGAAGAGCGCGATGGTTGCCAGGCCGGGCGCGATGGCCCGTCGCCAGAGGTTCTCGCCCCCGGCGGAGCGGGCGAAGTAGGCGATCACCGCCACCGAGGTGGTGGCGATCAGCAGCAGGACACCGAAGCCGCCGGTGGTGCCGACCCAGAAGAAGAGCTGGACCACCGGATCCCAGCCGTTGATCGCGTACAGCAGGATGACCAGCAGTCCGAGGACGCTCTGCGCCACCGAGGCGGCCCGCGGCGCTCCGGTACGAGCCGAGGTCTGCCCGAACACCGCTGGCAGCACCCGTTCCCGACCGAGGGCGAAGGTGTAGCGGGCCGTGGTGTTGTGGAACGAGATCATCGCGGCGAGCACCGAGGTCAGGAAGAGCACCTGCCCGATGGTGACAGCGGTGTCGCCGAGGTGCGCGGCGGCCAGGTTGAAGATGAGCCCGACGCTCTGCTCGCCGGCCTCGGCGACGATCTGGTCCTGCCCGACCGCGACGGTCATGGTCCAGGACGACAACGCGTACAGCCCGGCGATGATCGCCACCGAGAGGTAGGTGGCCAGCGGCACGGTGCGCTTCGGGTCCTTGCTCTCCTCGCTGAAGACCACCGCCGACTCGAAGCCGACGAAGCCGAGGACGGCGAGCACCAGCACCGCGCCGACACCCGGCACGAAGAGGTTGTCCGGTGAGAACGGGGCGAAGCTGACCCCACCCTCGGCCGGGTTGCCGAGCTGTCCCAGGTCGAAGACGAGGACCACCACGATCTCGGCGACCAGCAGCGCGGCCAGGACCATGCCGTTGAGGTCGACCCGGAGCAGGCCGAGCAGGCCGACCAACGCCCACGCCACCAGGGCCACGACGCTCCAGTGCGGGTGCCCGCCGAAGAGCCGGTCGAGCACCGGCTCGGCCGCCACGCCGATGGTGCCGTACAGCCCGACCTGCAACGCGTTGTACGCGATCAGCGCGACCCAGGCGGCGCCCACGCCGGCCGGTCGGCCGAGGCCGCGAGAGACGTAGGCGTAGAAGGCGCCGGCGTTCTCCACCCGGCGGGACATCGCCACGTAACCCACCGAGAAGAGCGCGAGCACCGCGGCGATCAGCAGGAACGCCAGGGGGATGCCGGTCACCCCGATGACGCCGTAGCCGGTGGTGACGACGCCGGCCACCACTGTCAGCGGCGCGGCGGCGGAGAGGACGAAGAAGATCACCGAGGGGATGCCGAGGCGGCCTCGGGCCAGGGCTTCGGAGACGTTGCTGGGTCGGTCGACTGTCGATGTCGGGGGCATACGACTACTCCGATTGTCGAGGGGAGGGTTGGGGGTTACCGGAGGGGATCACGGGATGCCGCGCAGCACGGCGGCGCCGACGGCGGCCTCGGTGTGCCCGACGAGTTCCTTGAGTGGCGCCGGCAGCGCGGGGATGAGGACGTTCAACCGGTGGTGCGCGCGGGGGCCGGCGCTCCACAGCACCTCGCGGGTCAGCCCCGCGGCCACTACCAGGCCGAGCAGCAGGGCGTCCGGCACACCCGGCGGGTCCGGCCGGTCCAGCAGGGCCCGTAGCCGGGTGGCCGGCCAGGCCACCGCGTTGAGGTCGATCGGCAGGTAGCTGACGGTGGTACGCAGCAGCCGGCGACTCTCCTGGCGGCGCAGCACCCCGGCGCGGGCCAACCGCTCCCCCACCGAGGCCGTGGCGCTCTGCGCCAGGAAGCTCAACCAGGTGCGCAGCTCCCGGTGCTGGGACTCGCCGACCAACTGGTCCAGCACCGTGTGCGCCAGGGCATCGGCCGGGGGACGCCGGTCGATGACGGTGATCTGCCCGGCCGTGACCGTGATGTGTCCATAGAGGAGCAGCTCGCCGAGGAGCCCACCGGCCAACCCGAGCCCGGTCGCCGCCGGGTGCAGTTTGGCCTTGCCACGACTGTCGTTGTGTGCGATCAGGAAGAACTCGTCGGCGATGAGCAACGGTCCTCCCGCACAGGTGTGTCCACAGTGATCGCGACCGGGAAAGGATGCACCGACAGCTACTGCAACGCAACTCCCAGATTTGAAAGTTGCACTCCGTGCATCTGCGACCTGCGGATCTTGTCGTGGCAGACTCGGACGGTGACCGCCACTCCCGCCATCCGACCCGCCGCCAGCCCGACCGTGCGGCGACGCCGCATCGCCCGGGAACTCCGCCAACTTCGGGAACGCGCGGGCATGACCCTCGATGTGGCAGCCCGTCAGCTCGACATGTCGAAGAGCAACCTCTCCCGGATCGAGACCGCGCAGATCGGCATCAAACCGCGCGACGTCCGGGCCGCTCTCGCGCTGTACCAGGTGACCGGTTCGGATGCCGAGGCGCTCATCGAGATCGCCAGGGGGGCACAGCAGCGCGGCTGGTGGCAGAACTACAGCGACGTGCTCCCCGAGTGGTTCGAGTTCTACGTCGGGCTGGAGGCGGAGGCGGCGGCGCTGCGCACGTACGAGGCCGAGTCGGTGCCCGGACTGCTGCAGACCGAGGCGTACGCCCGGGAGATCTTCCGACGCACCGCCGGCGAGGACGGCCTGGAGCGCAAGATCGCCGCCCGGCTGCGTCGGCAGGAGGTGCTGCGCCGCGAGGACCCTGTCGATCTGTCGGTGATCCTCAACGAGGCGGTGCTCCTGCGCCCGGTCGGCGGGGCCGCGGTGATGGCCGAACAACTCGTCCACATGAGCCGGATCGCTCAACTACCCAACGTGACAATCCAGGTACTTCCCTTCACCGCTGGCGGGCATCCCGCGATGAGCACCCCGTACGTGATCCTCAACTTCGCCGATGCCGCCGACGCGTCAGTGGTTTACCTGGATAACCTCACGATGGGGCTGGCTCTGGAGGAAGGCGATCATGTGCTCGGGTATAGCCTTCTGCACGAGGAGCTGTGCCGGATGGCGCTCGATCCGACGGCGTCGTTGACCCGTCTTGAGCATGCTTCTCGTAACTTTGCGTGACCGCCTCTGCGGCACGCCGACGCAGACGAGAGGTACCGCGGATGACGGCGTACGACCTGACCCGAGCGGACTGGCGCACCAGCACGCGCAGCAGCGGCAACGGCAACTGCGTGGAGGTAGCGACAGTCGACGGTCAGGTCGCCGTCCGGGACAGCAAGGACCGCTCCGGCCCGGTGCTCGCCTTCGGTGCGACGGCCTGGCGGGCCTTCGTGCTCGGCGTCGGCGAGGTCCGTCGCTCCTGACGCACCCGTCCCGGTGCGAGACTGGGCCGTGCTCTCCGACGTAACAGTTGACCTGCCGGTCCGTCCGGTGCTGCCGGCGCTGGTCGCGGCACTCGACGCGGCCGGCGCCGGTGTGCTGGTGGCCCCGCCGGGCACCGGCAAGACCACCCTCGCGCCGCTGGCGGTGGCCGACCGGGTGACCGGTCGGGTGGTGATCGCCCAACCCCGCCGGGTGGCGGCCCGTGCGGCTGCCCGGCGCATGGCCGAGCTGCTCGGTGAGCGGGTCGGTGAACGGGTCGGCTACGCGGTACGCGGCGAGCGCCGGGTCGGTCCGGCGACCCGGATCGAGGTGGTCACCACCGGCCTGCTGGTCCGCCGGCTGCACCACGACCCGGAGCTACCCGGCACGGGTGCGGTGCTGCTCGACGAGTGCCACGAACGCCAACTCGACGCCGACCTCGCGCTGGCCTTCACAGTGGAGGCGCGCGCCACCCTCCGGCCGGACCTGTGGCTGCTGGCGATGTCGGCGACCCCGGACACCGACCGGTTCGCCGCGCTGCTGGGCGGGCCGGCCCCGGCCCCGGTGGTACGGGCCGACTCGGCGTTGCACCCGGTGCAGCGGATCTGGGTGCCCCCGGCGCGTCCGATCGCCCCGCCCGGGGCCGGACCGGTGGACCGGGCCCTGCTCGACCACGTGGCCGCCACCGTCCGGCGTGCGCTGCGTGAGCACGACGGCGACGTGCTCGTCTTCCTGCCCGGCGCCGGCGAGATCGCGGCGGTCACCGGCCGGCTGGCCGACCTGCGGGACGCGGTCGCGCTGCTGCCGCTGCACGGCCGTCAACGCGGCGCCGAGCAGGACGCCGCGCTGCGTCGCGCGGACCGGCGGCGGGTGGTGCTGGCCACCGCGCTGGCCGAGACCAGTCTGACCGTCCCGGGTGTGCGGATCGTGGTGGACGCCGGGCTGTCCCGGGTGCCCCGGATCGACCTGGCCCGTGGGCTGGGCGCGCTGGTCACCGTGCCGGTCTCCCGCGCCGCCGCCACCCAGCGGGCCGGCCGGGCCGGCCGGGAGGCCCCCGGGTACGTCTACCGCTGCTGGTCGGCGGCCACCCACGAGCGGCTGCCCGCCCGTGCCGAGCCGGAGATCGCCACCGCCGACCTGACCGGCTTCGCGTTGGAGCTGGCCGCCTGGGGTCGACCGGACGGCGTCGGGCTCGCGTTGCCCGACGCGCCACCGGCCGCCGCGATGACAGTGGCCCGGGACACCCTGCAGACCCTGGGCGCTGTCGACGCCGACGGTCGGATCACGGCACGGGGGCGGTCGATCGCCGCCGCCGGGGCGCACCCACGGCTGGCTCGGGCGCTGCTCGACGGTGCCGGCCGGGTCGGCGCCGACCGGGCCGCCGAGGTGGTCGCCCTGCTCGCCGAGGAGAGCGCGGCCGGCCCCGGTGACGATCTGGTCGCCGGTTGGCGTCGGCTGCGCACCGGCGTGGACGCGGGCGCGACCGCCCGCTGGCGCACCGAGGTACGCCGGCTGCGGGCCGCGCTGCCTGCCGGCGCCCCGCCGAAGGGCCGCGCCGACGCCACCGGCCGCACCGGCTCGGGTGGGCTGAGCGACGATCTCGCCGCCGGGCTGCTCGTCGGTCTGGCGTACCCGGAACGGTTGGCCCGGGTGCGGCGGCCGGGCGGTTCGGCGTACCTGATGACCGGCGGGACCGCCGCGGAGCTGGCGGCCGGCTCAGGCCTGGCCGGGTCCGACTGGCTGGCGGTGGCAGTCGCGGACCGCACCCCCGGCGCGCCGTCGGCCCGCATCCGCCGGGCCTCCCCGGTGGACGAGGCGACGGCCCGGGAGGCGGCCGGTCCGTTGCTGCGCACCGGCCGCGAGGTCGGCTGGTCCGACGGGGACGTGGTGGCCCGGGAGGTGACCCGGCTGGGCGCGATCGAGCTGGTCCAGCGGCGGCTGGACCGGCCGGACCGGGCGGAGGTGGCCGCCGCGCTGCTGACCGGACTACGCCAGGACGGGCTGGGCCTGTTGCAGTGGACGCCAGCGGCTCGGGCGCTGCGCGAGCGGCTCGCGTTCCTGCGGCACCACCTGGGCGAGCCGTGGCCGGAGGTCGGCGACGACTCGTTGCTCGACACCGCGCCGACGTGGCTGGGCCCGGAGCTGGCCGCCGCGCGACGCCGGGCCGACCTGGCGCGAGTGGACGTGTCGTCGGCGCTGCGTCGGCTGCTGCCCTGGGCGCAGGCCGCCCGCCTCGACGAGCTGGCCCCGGAGCGGATCGAGGTGCCGAGTGGCTCTCGGATCCGGCTGGACTACGGCGACCCGGCCGCGCCGGTGCTCGCCGTGAAGCTTCAGGAGACGTTCGGCTGGCCAGCGGCCCCCCGCATCGCCGATGGTCGGGTGCCGGTGCTGCTGCACCTGCTCTCCCCCGCCGGCCGGCCGGTGGCGGTCACCGCCGACCTGGCGTCGTTCTGGCGTACCGGCTATCCGCAGGTCCGCTCCGAGCTGCGCGGGCGCTATCCCCGGCACCCGTGGCCGGAGGATCCGGGAACGGCGACACCCACCCGGCACGCCACGCCACGTCGGCGCTGAGCGCCGGCCTACTCCTCGACGACGTCGGCCACCACTACCGTGACGTTGTCCGGCGCGCCGGCGTGCAGGGCCAGGTCGATCAGCTTGGCGGCGCAGGCGTCCCGGTCCGGATAGCCGCTGAGCACCTCGGTGAGGGTGTCCGGGCGAACCACGTTGGAGAGGCCGTCGCTGCACAGCAGCCACCGGTCGCCGGCCCGGGGCACCATCGTCGCGTACGACGGGGAGACCTCGTCACCCTGCAACGCCTGGGTCACAACGGCCCGGCGCGGGTGGCTGCTGGCCTGGTCCGGGGTGATCACGCCCTGATCCACCAGCATCTGGACGAACGTGTCGTCCCGGGTGACCTGCTTGAGCACTCCCTCGCGGAACAGGTAGGCCCGGGAGTCGCCGACGTGCGCGAGCGCCAGACAGCTGCCGGTACGGGCGAAGAGCAGGGCGGTCAGCGTGGTGCCCATGCCCTGGCGCTCGGGATCCTCGGCGACCGCCTGTCGGATCCTGGAGGTGGCCAGCGCGATGCCGCCTTCGAGCGCGGCCACCAGGGCGTCCTCGGGTGTCTCCACGTCCAGCGGGGCGAACGCGTCGATGGTGAGGGCGCTGGCCAGGTCGCCGGCGGCCATTCCGCCCATGCCGTCGGCGACGGCGACGAGCCAGGTGCCGGCGTGCAGGGCGTCCTGGTTTCCGCTGCGGATCAGCCCACGGTCGCTCGTTCCCACGGAACGCAGCTTCAGGGTCATGGGAGGCAGCCTGCCAGGCGAAGGGCGCAGTTGTCTCTAGGAGATCAGGACGACGGCGCGTGGCGCGGCCAATCTCACGTCCGGGTGGTGGCGCGTCGGAGGGCGCCGCCCGGGCTGAGCGCCCTCGTCGGATGCTGAAACCCATCCAACCAGATCAATTGACATGGCGTACCGGCACTGGAAACATCGAGCCGATACCTGGGAGCGCTCCCAGGTTCCTTCGCATCACAGTGCCACCACCAACGTCCCACTTTCCGTCCCGGAAGGACTCCCCGTGACGCCATCCCGACGCCGCCTCCTGTTGGCTGCGGCGACCACTCTGGCCCTCACCGGCGCGGGCGCCGGCGCGGCCCACGCCGACCCACCACCGGACGCCCCCGAGCAGATCGACAACGGCGACTTCAGCGCCGGGGTGAGCCCCTGGTTCTCCTTCGGCACCGGCGCGCTGGCGGTCACCGACGGCCAGCTCTGCACCACAGTCGCGGGCGGGCTGGCGAACCCGTGGGACGCCGGCATCGGCCAGGACGGCGTGCCGCTGATCGCCGGCGCCGAATACACCCTCGGCTTCGCTGTCTCCGCCACCCCCGGCGCCGCGGTCAAGGCCGTGTTGCAGCTCGGCAGCGCCCCGTACACCACGTACGCGGCAGTGGACGCCACCGCGACCGGCACCCTCCAGCGGGTCGAGCAGACCTTCACCGTCCCGGACGACAACCCCAACGCCCAACTGATCTTCCAGGTCGGCGGTGCCGCCCAGGCGCAGACCATCTGCCTGGACGACGTCTCGCTGCGCGGCGGCGAGCCGCCCGAGCCGTACGTGCCGGACACCGGGCCACGGGTGCGCGTCAACCAGGTCGGCTACCTTCCCGGCGGCCCGAAGAACGCCACTGTCGTCACCGAGGCCACCACGGCGCTGCCCTGGCAGCTGCGCAGCGCCGCCGGCGCCGTCGTGGCCAGTGGCACCACCACCGCTCGCGGTGTCGACGCCGCCTCCGGGCAGAACGTGCAGACAGTCGACTTCTCCAGCTACCGCACCCCCGGCACCGGGCTCACGCTCACCGTCGACGGCGAGACCAGCCACCCGTTCGACATCTCCGGCGCCCTCTACGACCAACTGCGCTCCGACTCGTTGCAGTTCTTCTACGCCCAGCGCAGCGGCATCGCCATCGACGGTGACCTGATCGGCGACGAGTACGCCCGCCCCGCCGGCCACCTCGGCGTCGCACCCAACCAGGGCGACACCAGCGTGCCCTGCCAGCCGGGTGTCTGCGACTACTCCCTGGACGTGCGCGGCGGCTGGTACGACGCCGGAGACCACGGCAAGTACGTGGTCAACGGCGGCATCGCCACCTACCAGCTGCTGAACACCTTCGAGCGGACCAAGACGGCGGCCACCGCCAACGGCGGCGCGGAACTCGCCGACAGCACGCTGCGGGTGCCCGAGCGCAACAACGGGGTGCCGGACATCCTGGACGAGGCCCGCTGGGAGCTGGAGTTCCTGCTGCGCATGCAGGTGCCCGCCGGCAAGCCGCTCGCCGGCATGGTCCACCACAAGATCCACGATCAGAACTGGACCGGGCTGCCGCTGTCCCCGCAGGACGACCCGCAGCCGCGCGAGCTGCACCCGCCGTCGACCGCGGCCACCCTCAACATGGCCGCCACCGCCGCCCAGTGCGCCCGGCTCTTCGCCCCCTACGACGCGGCGTTCGCGACCCGCTGCGGCACTGCCGCGAAGACCGCCTACGCCGCGGCCAAGGCCCACCCGGCGGTGTACGCCAGCCCGACCGACGGCACCGGCGGCGGCGCGTACGACGACAGCAACGTCACCGACGAGTTCTACTGGGCGGCCGCCGAGCTGTACCTGACCACCGGGGCGCAGAACTACCTGGCCGACCTGACCGCCTCGCCGCACCACACCGGCAACGTGTTCGACGCCCGGGGCTTCGGCTGGCAGAGCGTCGCCGCGCTGGGCCGCCTCGACCTGGCCACCGTGCCAAACGGGCTACCCGCCGCCGACCTGGCCCGGGTCCGCGCCTCGGTCACCGCCGCCGCCGACACGTACCTCGCCGAGCTGCGCCGGCAGGCGTACGGGCTGCCGATGCCCGGTGACGCCAACAGCTACTTCTGGGGCGGCAACAGCAACGTCATCAACAACGCCGTGGTGCTGGCCACCGCGTTCGACCTGACCCGCAACCCCGCCTACCGCGACGGGGCCGTGCAGGCAATGGACTACATCCTCGGTCGCAACGCCCTGAACATCTCCTACGTCACCGGGTGGGGAGAGCACGCCGCGCAGAATCAGCACAGCCGGATCTTCGGCCACCAGCTCGACCCGAACCTGCCCCGACCGCCCGCCGGCTCCCTCGCCGGTGGCCCGAACGCCGCCCTTCAGGACCCGTTCGTGGCGCAACTGCTCGCCGGCTGCGAACCGATGTTCTGCTACGTCGACGACATCAACTCGTACTCGACGAACGAGGTGGCGATCAACTGGAACTCGGCGCTGACCTGGATCGCCTCGTTCCTGGCCGACCAGGGTGACGCCGGCGCGGTGCCGGCCACCACCTGCACGGCTCGCTACACCAACTACGGCGCCTGGCAGGGCGGCACCGGGTTCACCGGGCAGCTGACCATCCAGAACACGGGCACCACCGCCGTCAACGGCTGGAGCGTGCGGTTCGCGTTCACCGGTGACCAGCGGGTGCGCGAGGCGTGGCTGGCGAAGGTCACCCAGTCCGGCGCGACGGTGACCGCGCGCAACGAGTCGCACAACGCCAAGATCACCCCCGGCGGCTCAGTGATGTTCGGCTTCAACGCGACCACAGGCGGCGGCGCGAACCCGGGCCCCGGCCTGGTCACCGTCAACGGCGCGGCCTGCTCGCTGACCTGAGACCCGTCCTGGTGGCCGCCAGGGGAAGGCGGCCACCAGGACGGCACGAGCACGCGGTCGGCGGGTCAACCGCCGGCCGCGTTGTGCTTCGCGACCAGGCTCGGGAGTTCGTCCAGCGAGTCGATCCGGAACAGGCACCGCTCGGCCACTGTGGAGGGATCGAGGATGTGCCCCCATGGACCGCGTCGGATCAGGCAGGTCTTCATGCCCGCCTCCAGGGCCGGGCGCACGTCGTTGTCGGGCCGGTCGCCGACGTACAGAATCGACGACGCGACACCACCGCAGACGGCGACGATCCGCTCGAAGAACGCCGGTGACGGCTTCGCCACACCCCACCCGTGCGACGTGCCGATCACGTCCACCGGAAGGTCGAGATCGCGCAGGGTCGCCTCGGCGTGAGCTGGCTGGTTGCCGGCCAGGCCCACGAACAGGCCCTGGTCCTTCAAGGACGCCAGGCACCCCCGGGCGTCCGGGTAGAGATCCTCCTCGGCGAACGACTCCGGCTGGCCGGCAGCCTCCCGACGCTCCAGCTCGACCGTGAGATCGAAGTCGGGCCGGAAGACCCGGAACGTCTCCTGATAGTCCAGACCCCGGGCGATCACCGCACCGAAGACCGCCGAGAAGGTGTGCCGGGGCACGCCGAGCCAGTCGGCCCAGGCGGCGAACTCGTGGGACTCGTCGAGAATTGTCCCACCAACATCAAAGATGACCGTGCCAATCATGCCCGTCCCCCGTTGACGCTCGCACTGTCGGTGGAGCATAGACGGGGGTACGCGCGGCCGGCGAGCTTGCATGATCAGTTGATGGTGGGTGACGGGAACTCCGGCGGCGGTGTTGTCGCTGCGCAGGACAGTTCGAGGGCGCGCGGACGAGGTGCCCGCGGCTGGCGCTGTCGAGCTGATGACGTGAACGAATCGCCGGCACGCGGCAAAACCGATGGATCGGACGCGCCGACTGAGCCATGGTGACGCCATGGATGGCGGCGATTTGGTTGGTGACGATCTGGCTGGCAGTGGGTCGGCAGGCGGTGGGTCGGCAGGCGGGGACCTGACCGGCGCGGAGCGTCGAGTGTGGGCGGCGATGCCAGCGGGGTCCCGCAGCGCATTGTCCGGGCTGTCCGGCGCAGACCTACGCAGTCTGCTGTTGAGCGTGGCCCGCGACCGGGCGGCGACCGCGCGACCGTCCGCTGTGGTACGACGGTGGCACGAGGACCGCTTCGTCCGCCCGGCCCGCGCCGATCCGCGTGTGCTCGCACAGGTGGAGGCCAGGATGTGGCAGCTACTGCCCGCCGACGTCGCCGGGGTGGAGCTGTCGCCGGTCGTACCGGTCGGCACCTGCTCGGCGGTCGCGCCGGTCAGCCAGAACAGGATCGTCACCACGATGCGCGCCAGCGAGGTGCTGAGCGATCCCACCAACGCCCTCGCCATCGAGGCGGCCGTACGTCGCCGCCGACAGAGCGAGGTGCACCTGGCCGCTGCCCATCGGGTGCTACGGGCGCAGGACTTCGGCGGCGAAGCGTCGGCGCACTTCCGGCTCTTCGCCGTGGTATCCAGCGCCCAGGACACCGGCTCGGGTGCCACGCAGGCCCGGCTGCTGGTTCGGCACCTCACCTACTGGCGGACGGTCCTCGCCGAACTGGCACCGGCCGCCGCGCCCCAACTGCACGTCACCCACTTCGACGACGAGACCGTCCGGGAGCGGCTCACCGACACCGTCCGACCGGCACTCGACGTGGGTGTGGTGCCACTCGTGGACGAACCGGAGCGCTCTCGCGGTCGCGGCTACTACACCGGCTGCGCCCTGCGGATCACGATGCTGGACGGCAGCCTGGAGATCGGCGACGGCGGCCTCACCGACTGGACCGCTCGGCTGAGCGGTGACGCGAAGGAACGCTGCCTCGTCTCCTGCCTCGCCACCGAACGTCTGGTCGACGGCATCAGCCGCTGAGCCCGGCTCAGTGAACCTGGAGACCCAGCCCAGCCGCAGGCCGTCGTGCGCACGACTCGCGAAGACCACCTCGTCCATCGTTCCGAGTGGCCACTCGTCGTCGTCGCTGGAAGCGACCGATCCTGGCCGGGGATCCGGAGGCGGGCTGTGACGGATGCCGCACCCGGCAGGGCGTCGGCGAGCATCCGTCGACCCTACGGTCGAGGTGTGGGCACCACGGCAGAGGTTGGCGGACGCTGGCGGTCGCTGTCGCCGCTTCCGCCGCCCGGTCGGCTGCGCACTCTGTCGCTGGCCACCCTCGCCAACACGGTCGGCACCGGGCTGTGGGTGACGGGCGCGGCGCTCTTCCTCACCCGCGTCGTGGGGCTGAACCCGACCGAGGTGGGGCTCGGGCTCACTCTCGCCGGCCTGGTCGGGCTCACTGCCAGCGTCCCGCTCGGCGGGCTCGCCGACCGACGTGACCCCCGGAGCCTCCGGGCCGTCCTGCAACTGGCACAGGCCGCCGTCGCCGCCGCGTACCTGCTGGTCGACTCTTTCCCGGTCTTTCTGCTGGTGGCCACACTGGACGCTCTGCTGATCTCCGGCAACCTTGCCGTCCGCGCCGCGCTGGTCGCCGCGGTGGGCGGCCCGCAGGGCCGGGTGCACGCCTTCGCCACCCTGCGCGCGGTGGCCAACCTGGGCGTGGCGCTCGGTGCGGGGCTGGCCGCGTTCGCGCTGCTGGCGGACACGGGGTGGGCGTACCGACTGCTGGTGCTCGGCAACGTCGCCACCTATCTGGTCTCGGCGGCGCTGATCATGCGACTCCCGGCGTACCCGCCGGCCCGGCGACCAGTGCGGCAGAGAGCCGGCCGGGCGCTACGCGACGGGCCGTTCCTCGCGGTCGCCGGAGCCTCGGCGGTGCTCTCCGTGCACCACGTGGCGTTGACGCTGGTGCTGCCGCTGTGGGTGGTGGCGCACACCGATGCGCCTCTGGTGACGGTCTCCGCCCTCCTGCTGGTCAACACGCTGCTCACGGTGCTGCTCGCCGTACGGCTCAGCGGGAGCGCCCGGCACGCGGTGCCGGCGGCGGCGACGATGCGCCGGGCCGGGCTGATGCTCGCGGCCGGGATGCTGCTCTGGGCCGCGACCGCCGTCGTGCCCACCACTGTGGCGGTCGGCCTGCTGCTGGGCGCGACGGTGATCTACACCGTGGGCGACCTGTGGCACGCCGGGGCCGGAGCGGCGCTGGCCTACGACCTCGCCACCCCGGACGCCCTCGGCGCCTACCAGGGGGTCGACGGACTGCTCGCCGGACTGGTCCGTGCGGCCGGGCCGGCCCTGCTGACCTGGTTGATCATCGACGGCGGCCCGGTCGGCTGGCTGGTGCTGGCCGGGTTGCTCGCGCTCACCGGCCTCGCCGTGCCGCCACTCACCCGACGCGCCCTGGCCCACCGCGTCAACCGGTCACCGCACCAGGGCTGACCGTCAGCCGATCTCCTCGTCGACGAAGCACCAGCGCCAGGCCTCTCCCGGCTGCGCCGAGCGGATCACCGGGTGGCCGGTGGACGCGAAGTGCTTGCTCGCGTGCTGGTTCGGCGACGAGTCGCAGCAGCCGACCTGCCCGCAGCTCAGGCAGGTGCGCAGGTGCACCCAGTAGGTGTCGCCGATGGCGACGCAGTCCGCGCACTCGTCGGGGGTACGCGGCTCGGCGGCACCGGCCTCGGTCAGGTGCTGACAGCTCACTTCTCAACCTCTCGCAGCAACGACTCTTCCAGGTCCAGGTCACGGTAGGCCCGCACCAGCACTTCCTCAGGGATCCGACCGGAGTCTCGGGCCGCCCGGAACACGTCCCGCTCGGCGTCGATCATCTCCTGCCGCAGCCGACCGTACGCCTGCGACGGGGTCTCCCGCTCGTCGCCGCCGAGTCGTTCCCACGCCATGTTGGTGCGGTCCTCCACCGCTCGGCGTAGCCGGTCCACCACCGCGTCGGGCGCGCTGGCGGCCAACTCGTCGAGGCGGTCCTGGGCGGCCTTGCTGGCCTGCTGCTGCACGGCGGCCGCGGAGAGCGCGTCCTGCACCGGGTCGTCCTGTGGCAGCTTCAACCGGCGGGCGACCAGCGGCAGGGTGGCGCCCTGACCGACAAGGGTGAAAACGATCACGGCGAAGGCCAGCCAGATCAACAACGCCCTGGGGTACGGCTCGTCGTCGGCCAGGGTCAGCGGCAGGGCCAGCGCGGCGGCCAGGGTGACCACGCCCCGCATGCCGGCCCACCCGATGATGATCGGGAACTTCGGTGACGGCCGCTCGTCACGGCGGCGCACCCTGGGGACCAACCGGGCCAGGTAGGTGGCCGGGAAGAGCCAGACGAACCGGGTCAGGAAGACGGTGGCGAGCACCGCGAAGGTGATCAGGATGAGCGATCCGATCGGCTCGTCGAGATCGCGCAACACCTCCCGTAGTTGCAACCCGACCAGGAGGAAGACCAGACCCTCCAGCAGGAATCGGACCAGCCGCCAGAATGCGCCGATCTGCAACCGGGACGCCGCCGACAGCAGTTGGGGCAGCTTGTGCCCGAGTACCAGGCCGGTGACGACCACGGCGACGACACCGGAGGCGTGCAGGTGTTCGGCGGTGAACACCACAGCGAACGGGATGATCAGCGACAGCGCGTTGTCCAGCAGCGGGTCGGTGATCCGCCGATGCAGGAAACCGAACACCAGCGCCCCGAGCGCCCCGATCAGGATGCCGCCGCCGGTGGACCGCAGCACCTCGATGGCGATCTTGTCGGCGCCGACGGCCGAGCCGACGGTGGCCATCGTCGCGACCCGCAGCAGCACCAGCGCGGTCGCGTCGTTGACCAGGCTCTCGCCCTCAAGGATGGTGACGACCCGGCGGGGCAGTCCGACCCGACGGGCGACGGCAGTGGCGGCCACGGCGTCCGGTGGGGCCACCACCGCGCCCAGGGCAAGGCAGATCGCGAACGGCAGTTGCGGCAACAGCAGGTGCAGCACCAACCCGACCACGAAGGCGGTGAACAACACCAGGCCGACCGCGAGCAGCAGGATCGGCCGGATGTTGTTCTTGAACGCCGGCACCGAGGTCTCCAACGCCGCCACGTAGAGCAGCGGCGGCAGGATGCCGACCAGCACCAACTCCGGGTCGAGTTCCACCTGTGGGAAGCCTGGCACGAACGAGAGCGCCAGGCCGAGGACGACCAGCACGATCGGCGCGAGCAGGCCGAGCCGGCGCGCCAACGCGGCACCCAGTGTGGCGATCGCCAGGAAGACGACTACCGGAAACAGGCTTTCCATGGGGTACGAGCCTAGGGGTACGCCCGTTCGGCCTCGATCAGCCGCCTGGGCGCAGCTTCGGCAGCACCTCCGCGCCGAACGCGTCGATGAAGCCGCGCTGCTCCTGCCCGACGTGGTGCAGGGCGATCTGGTCGAAGCCGAGCTCCAGGTACTCCTCGAGCCAACCGACGTGCCGACCCAGGTCCGCCGACACGTTCACCACCTCGGCGACCCGCTGTGCCGGCACGTCGGCGGAGACCACGTCGAAGTGTTCGACGGTCTCCAGGTCCCAGCAGACCGGCGGGGCGAAGACGTTGCTGCGCCACTGGTCGTACGCGAGCGCCTCGGCCTGAGCCTGCTCCGGCGCCCAGGAGACGTGCACCTGGAGGTGCAGCGGCCCACGTCCGCCCGCGTCCCGGTACGCGTCGATCATTTCGCGCAGGTGCGCCACCGGGGCGTTCACGGTGATCAGCCCGTCCGCCCACTCGCCGCACCAGCGGGCGGTGGCCACGCTGACGGCGGCGCCGACCAGCGCGGGCGGCTGCTCGGGGCGGGTCCACAGTCGGGCCCGATCCACCCGGACCAGGCCGTCGTGGCTGACCTCCTCGCCGGCCAGCAGGGCCCGGATCACGTCCACGCACTCGCGCAGCCGGGCGGCGCGCACGTCCTTGCGCGGCCAGGGGTCGCCGGTGATGTGCTCGTTGCTGGCTTCGCCGGTGCCCAGGGCCGCCCAGAACCGGCCCGGGTACATCGCTCCGAGGGTGCCGATCGCCTGCGCGATGATCGCCGGGTGGTACCGCTGACCGGGCGCGTTGACCACGCCGAACGGCATGCCGGTGGCCTGCAACGCCGAGCCCAGCCAGGACCAGGCGAAGCCGGACTCTCCCTGCCGGGCGCTCCACGGGGAGAAGTGGTCGGAGCACATGGCGGCGTCGAAGCCGGCCCGCTCGGCGTGGATCACCGCCTCCAACAGGGCGCGTGGACCGATCTGCTCATGCGAGGCGTGGAACCCGAACGACGTCATGGGCACACTTCCTACCCACGACGGCACCGGCTGACGCGTGCCGCGCCCCGAACTACTCGGCGTGCGCGCCGGCGCCGGCCGAGGCGGCGCCCTCGCCCACCCAGACCGTCTTGGTGTTGCAGAACTCCCGCATGCCCAGCGCCGACAGCTCCCGCCCGTACCCGGAGTTCTTCACACCGCCGAAGGGCAACTCGGGGTACGAGGTGGTCATCCCGTTGATGAACACGTTGCCGGCGTCCAGGTCGGTGGCGAAGCGCTCCTGCTCGGCCGGGTCCCGGGTCCAGGCGTTCGAGCCGAGTCCGAAGCTGGTGCCGTTGGCGACCTCGATCGCCTCCTCGTACGACGAGACCCGGAACAGGCCGGCGACCGGGCCGAAGACCTCCTCGGACCACATCCGCATCTGCGGGGTGAGGTCGGTGACAACTGTCGGCGGGTAGAACCAGCCGTCGCCGCTCGGCGGCTCGCCGCCGCACAGCACTGTCGCGCCGTTGTCGACAGCGTCGCGGACCTGGGCGTGCACCTCGTCGCGGCCACGCTCGCTGGCCAGCGGCCCGACGTCGGTGTTCGGGTCCATCGGGTCGCCGACGCGCAGCGCGGCCATGTTGGCGGCGAACTTCTCGGCGAAGGCGTCGAACACGTCGGTGTGCACGATGAACCGTTTCGCGGCGATGCAGGACTGGCCGTTGTTCTGGCAGCGGGCGGTGGTGGCGACCTCGGCGGCCCGGTCCACGTCGGCCGAGGGCATCACCACGAAGGGGTCGCTGCCGCCGAGTTCGAGGACGGTCTTCTTCAGCTCCCGTCCGGCGATCTGCGCGATGGACCGGCCGGCGGGCTCGCTGCCGGTGAGCGTCGCGGCGCGAACCCGGGGGTCGCTGAGGATGTGGTCGACGGCCTCCGAGTCGACAAGCACTGTGGTGAAGGCCCCCTCGGGGAAGCCTGCTCGCCGGAACACGTCCTCCAGCAGCAGCGCGGTCTGCGGCACGTTCGAGGCGTGCTTGAGCAGGCCGGTGTTGCCGGCCATCAGCGCCGGGGCGGCGAAGCGCATCACCTGCCAGAGCGGGAAGTTCCACGGCATCACCGCGAGCACCACGCCGATCGGCTGGTAGCGGATGAACGCCCGGGTGGCCTTCACGGCGTCGGCGTCGGCGGGCTCGTCGGCGAGGAACGCGGGGGCCTTGTCGGCGTAGAAGCGGGCAGCGCTGGCGCACTTGGTCACCTCGGCCTGCGCCGCGACGTACGTCTTGCCCATCTCCGTGGTCATGATCCGGGCGATCTCGTCGCGCTCGGCGTCCAGCAGGTCGGCTGCGGCGTTCATCCACTGGGCGCGCTGGTCGATCGTCGTCGCCCGCAGCTGGTGGAACGCGAGGTCGCTGCGCTCGATGGCGTCGTCGAGTTGCTCGGTGGACATCGCCTCATAGGTCTTGAGCACCTGTCCGGTGGCGGGGTTGGTGGTGGCGATGTGGGGCATTCCGTCCTCCTGTCACTCGAACAACGAGTGTCGTACGCCCGGCTCCTCGCGGCGGCGGGCGGCGCGGCGGCGCTGGATCACGACCAGGTCGACCACGGCGACCACCGCGAAGATCGCGCAGAGTACGCCGAGCCAGGCGATGCCGGCCCAGAACGCCAGCACCGCGAAGATCACCATGATCACCAGCCCGAAACTGGCGAGGGTGAGCCGAAGGTTCAACGCGCTGTTCGCGTGGCCGACCGTGCCACGGGCGCGCCGGGGCTGCGATCTCGTCATACCCACCGACCTACCCCCGATCGGCCGGATTAACCGGTACCGCGCGCCTGCAACCCCGCACCCGGCGGTGTGCTCCGGCACATCCGTTCGCGCTGCGGCCTCGTCGATCGCAGGATGGGCGCATGTCAATGACCCTCGCCGTGCCGGTGACCGTCTCCATCGCCCGCCGCGTCGATCCCGACCGGGCCAGCGAGATGGTGGCCTGGATGCGGGCCGGCACCGCGCTGGCCGAGGCGTTCCCCGGGTTCCTCGGCGCCGGCTGGGTGCAGAGCGGCCCCGGGTCGCCGGAGTGGCACATGCTCTACCGCTTCGCCGACGCCGAGACGCTGCACCGGTGGGAGGAGTCGCCGCAGCGGCTCTGGTGGCTCAGCTCGGCGCAGGGCATCGTCGAGCACACCCGGGTCGAGCGGCGTACCGGGATCGAGGGCTGGTTCGACAGGCCGCTGGAGCATGCGGTGGACCCGGTGGAGCCGGCCCTGCCAGCGTCGCCGCCCCGCTGGAAGCAGGCGGTGACCATCTGGCTGGCGTTCTTCCCCCTGAGTCTGACCGCCACCCTGTTGACGAGCCGCTTCCTCGACGCGGTGCCGCTGGCGGCCCGGGTGCTGCTGATGACGCTCTGCCTGACCCCGCTGATGACCTACCTGGTGCTGCCCCGGATCACCCGGGCGTTGCACTGGTGGCTGCACGGTCAGCGGGCACCGTGGCGGGACGCATAGCACCCCGACGGCTCGCGCGTCGGCACTCTGCCGCATACCCGACAGCAACTTCCCGGCCAACCGCATCCTGCGCATAGAGTTACCGCGCTGTCGCTCTGTGCTGCGGGAACGGGAGACGTCATGCCTCGACGCTGGGTCGCCGCCCTGGCCTGTCTCGCGGCGCTTGTCGCACTGGCCTGCGAGGGCGGCAACTCCGCGGAACCCCGCCCCACCACGAGCGCCAGGCCGTCGGGCGGGCCCGGCGGCATCGCCGCCCTCGGCGACTCGATCAGCACCGGCTTCGCCTCCTGCCTGGTGCTCACCTCCTGCGAACGCAACTCCTGGTCGACCGGGGACGGGCTGCGGGTGCAGAGCCACTACCGGCGGCTGCTCGAACAGAACCCGGCGATCCGCGACCGGACGTACAACCACGCCCGTCCCGGCGCCCGCGCGGACGCCCTCGTTGGTCAGGCCCAGGCTGCGGTACGCGACCGCGCCGACTACGTCACAGTGCTGATCGGCGCCAACGACGTCTGTCGGGGCGGGGTGGACGCGATGACCCCGGTGGCGCAGTTCCGGGCCAACGTCGACAGCGGGCTGCGGGTCCTACGGACCGGCCGGCCGAAGGCCCGGGTGCTGGTGGTGAGCATCCCCGACCTGTACCGGCTCTGGGAGGTCGGGCACGACGACGCCCGGGCGACCCGCGCGTGGCGGCGGGGCATCTGCCCGGCCCTGCTGGCCGAGGCGACCTCGACCGCTCCGGCCGACCGGGCGCGAAGGGCCGCCGTCCGGGACCGGATCGACGCGTACAACGCCGAGCTGAAGGCGGCCTGCCGGGCGTACGGATCCCGGTGCCGGCACGACGGCGGCGCGTTGCACAAGGTCCGGTTCACCCTGGACCTGCTCAACCCGCTGGACTGGTTCCACCCCAACGCCACCGGCCAGGGCCGCATCGCCGAGGTGACCTGGCGCTCCTCCGGCCTGGCCAGCTGACGACCCCGGACGGGTCCGTCAGGGTTGGCGCGGCTCGGGGACGGCGTTGCCGCGGGTGCCGTAGAGGGCCCGGGACCGCTGGGCGAGGTCCTTTGTGGCCGACGAGTTGGCCCAGGTGCCGAGCACGATGGCCGCACCGGGGACGATCTTGGCGACCATCCGTTTCGCGGCCCGGACGCCGGCCATCTGGGCCAGCCGGATGCCGAGTTGCAGCATGACCCGACCGAGCGGACGCTGGCCGCCCAGGCCGAAGAGCGCGTCGGCGCGTTCCCGGCCGGCGGCCACGCCGAGCGCCAGCCGGGCGCTCTCGGCGACCTTGTGCACCCGCTGGAGCACCAGCAGGTCGGTGGCGCGGTCACTGTGCAGGGCGTCGACGTCGTACGCGGCGGCGATGTGCAGCACCATCCGCGCCTGGGTCCAGGCCAGCACGCCCACGTCGATCACGGCGCCGGGCAGCCCGGCCGCGCCAGAGACCGCGCCGGACAGTCGGGCCAGGTTGACGAACTTGCGGGCCGCCTGGTCGGCCAGGACGTCGGCGGAAACCCCGGGCTGCTCGGCCCGGGCACGGGCGGCCCACTGCACGGCTTCCGGCCCGAGGCGGCGCACCGCCTCCAGGGCAAGGTGCTCCGGCGCGTACTGCGGGTCGTCACGCATCCGGTCCCAGAGCCGGGCCGGCGGACCCTCGGGGGCGTCCACCGGCCCGGCCGGCAGGTCGACGGACGGCTGCGGAGTAGGGGCGGCGGATTGACCGCCGACGGGCGGAGTGTCGGTCACCAGGTCTCCCCAGGGGTGGAAACGGTGGACAGGGCGGCCGATGGAGCGGTCAGCGGCGGCGGTTGGACAGTCGAGCCGCCAACCCCTTCAGCTTCTGCTGGTTGCCCGGCTTGGCCATCTCTCGACGACCCCGCTCGACCAACTGCTGCCCCTTCGGCGATCTCAGGAACGTGGTGATCCGCTGCATCAGTGACATGGCGTCCTCCTGTCGATGGTCCCGTAGTCATGTGTACCTCGAACCCGCAACACATGTACCCGGGATGCGACAGCCCCAACCCTGACCGTCCATAGTGGGCGGTAGGTTACCGCCCCGCCGGCACGATGGCGTCAACGACCCGGGCGGCCCGCCACTCGTGCTGCTGGTAGTGCTCGGGGTACGCGGAGACCTGTACCGCCTGGGCGGCGTCGGTGAGCCGCATCCGCTGCCAGCCGGGCACCTGCTCCAGCGCGCTGAGGAACTGCCGGGTGGCGAACTCGGGGTCCATCAGCCGCCCCACCGGGCCCCAACCGCTGCTGGAACGCTGCTGGAACAACCCGACCGAGTCGTGGTCCCAGCCGACGCCCTGGTGCGGATAGTCCTGCGACTCGGGCAGCACGCCGCTGGCCACGTTGTAGAGATTGCTCTCCTGCATGGCGGTGGCCACCGCGATCACCAGACCCCGGCGCGGCACACCCATCTTGCGGCCGGTACGGACGATCGCCTCGGCGTTCTCCATCTGGTCCTCGTCCAGCCCGGCGACGGGGGCCGGGTCGGTCGGGCGAGCCGGAGCGGCCTTGCGGGCCGACGCGGTGGTGTCCGGGTCGGCAGGGCTCGCCGTGGCGGACGGGGCGGCGGAGAGGCTCGGGGCAGCCGTGCGGTCGAGGGAACGGGAGGCACGTTGCTGCTCGGCGCGCTGCGCCAACTCGGAGCTGGAAAGCGATCCACGGGTCGCCGCGTCGGCGTCGTCGTTCCGAACCTGGACGACGGCGGTCAGACCGAGGCAGCACACCACACCGGTGGCCAGCGCCAGCTGTGCCCGGCGTCGACCGCTCAGGTCCCGGGCGTACGCCCGGAGCCGGCTCGCGGCGGTTGTCCGTTCGGTTGAGGTGCCATCCTCCGTATCGGCAGTGGGCCTGCTCGGGGCGTACGGGTCGTCGAGGGTGCCGTCGTCACGCATCAACCGAGGCTAGGCAGGTGGAAACCCTGATCACGCACGGTGATCACGTGGCACTCGACACAGATCGGAGCCGTACTGGTGGACGAGCGGGGCGCGGTGACCCGCCCGGGGAACGGACCTCGCGTACCGGATGAAGCTGGCGCCGCACGCGGACCGGCACAAGCCCGGACAGCACCCACCATTCCACCGCCGAGCCTGACATGATCGACAAACTCGGCCTTTGGGCCGAACCGCCCCTCGGCCGTTCGGCCAGCAGGCTCGACCTGGAGGCGTAAACAGCCGATTAGTCCGGTCACGCCCACCACCCGGCCAACGGATCGCCCGACGCAGGAATGCGCCAGGATGGCGGGTACGTTGCCCGAACGGGTGCCCTCCGTCGCGACGGCGCCCCGCAGGCACATTTCAGGGAGGTCCGCACCGGTGCTCGACCCACACGAGCTCTACCAGCTCACCGACGATCTGCCCGACCTCGGGCAGCCGGTCCTGATCCAGGCCCTCACCGGGTTCGTGGACGCCGGGAACGCCAGCCGACTGGCGCGTGAGCAGCTACTCACCTCGCTGGAGGGTCGGCCGATCGCCACGTTCGACGTCGACCAGCTCTTCGACTACCGATCGCGACGACCGGTGATGACCTTCGTCGAGGACCACTGGGAGAGCGTCGACGCGCCCAAGCTGGAGCTGCACCTGCTACAGGACGACGACGAGACCCCGTTCCTGCTGCTCACCGGCCCCGAACCGGACCTGCAGTGGGAACGTTTCGTGGCCGCCGTGGCCGGGCTCGCCGCCCGGCTGGACGTCCGACTCACAGTGGGGCTCAACTCGATCCCGATGGCCGTCCCGCACACCCGGCCGACCGGGGTGACAGCGCACGCCACCCGCCCCGAGCTGATCGCCGGCTACGAGCCCTGGTTGCAGCGCGTCCAGGTGCCCGGCAGCGTCGGTCACCTGCTGGAGTTCCGCCTCGGCGAGCAGGGCCGCGACGCGCTGGGCTTCGCCGCCCACGTGCCGCACTACGTGGCGCAGACCGAATACCCGGCGGCCGCCGAGGTGCTGCTCACCTCGGTGTCGCGCAGCACGGGCCTGCTGCTGCCCGGCGACGGGCTGCGCTCGGCCGCCGAGGTGGTCCGGGTGGAGATCGACCGGCAGGTCGCGCAGACCGAGGACGCCGCGGCCCTGGTCCAGGCCCTGGAGGAGCAGTACGACGCGTTCGCCCGAGGTCGGGGCGAGAAGAGCCTGCTCGCCCCGGATGCCGGCCCGCTGCCCACCGCCGACGAACTCGGCGCCGAACTGGAACGGTTCCTGGCCGAACAGACCCGTCCCGGCGACACCCCGGGCAGCTGACAGGGCGTCGCGGCGGCGGATACGGCAGGCTGGGGGCATGCGCCTGGCGACCTGGAACGTCAACTCGGTGAAGGCCCGCCTACCCCGGCTGCTGGAGTGGCTGGCCGACACCGAGCCGGACGTCGTCTGCCTGCAGGAGACGAAATGCCCTGACGGCGCCTTCCCGGTGACCGAGGTCGGCGCGCTGGGCTACACCGTGGCCAGCCACAGCGACGGCCGGTGGAACGGGGTGGCCATCCTGTCCCGGGTCGGGCTGGGCGACGTCCGGGTCGGGTTCGCCGGCGAACCCGGCTTCCCCGAGCCCGAGGCGCGGGCCATCTCCGCCACCTGCGACGGGGTGCGGGTCTGGTCGGTGTACGTGCCCAACGGCCGGACGCCGGACGACCCGCACTACGCGTACAAGTTGGCCTGGTTCGCGGCCCTGCGCGACGCGCTGGACACCGAACTGGCCAGCGAGTTGCCGCTGGCGGTCTGCGGCGACTTCAACGTCGCCCCGACCGACGCCGACGTCTGGGACCCGGCGGTCTTCACCCACTCCACGCACGTCACCCCGGCCGAGCGGGCTGCCCTCGCGGCGCTGCGCGACCTGGGCCTCAGCGACGTCGTGCCGACCCCGATGAAGGGCCCGCACCCCTTCACCTACTGGGACTACCGGGCCGGCATGTTCCACCAGAACAAGGGCATGAGAATCGACCTGGTGTACGCGTCCGCGCCGTTCGCCCGCGCGGTCCGCGCCGCGTACGTGGACCGGGAGGCCCGCAAGGGCAAGGGCCCCTCCGACCACGCGCCGATCGTTGTCGACGTGGACCTGGTCCCGGCGGTCGAGGCGTTCTGAGTGGCTAGGGTGGGCAGATGGCAGTCGTGAAGATCAACGCAATCGACGTCCCGCCCGGTGGCGGCGCGGAGTTGGAGAAGCGGTTCGCCGCGCGGGCCGGCGCTGTGGAGAACTCCCCTGGTTTCCTCGGCTTCGAACTCCTCCGCCCGGTGGCCGGCGAGACCCGCTACTTCGTCTACACCAAGTGGGAGAGCGAAGAAGCATTCCAGGCGTGGGCCGCCGGCCCGTCACGCGCCGCCCACGCCGCCACCCCCGGCGACAAGCCCCGCCCACCGGTCTCCACCGGCGCCAGCCTCCTGGAGTTCGAGGTGGCGCTGCACGTCCCCCAGCCCTAGGAGCGCCGCCTCAGGGCGCCGACGCGGCTTGATCCACTCCGTTTCGCTGAAACCGGGGTGTCCGCGTCAGTGGGACACCCCGACATCAAGGATCCCGTGTCGATCAACCCCGGGAGCAACGCAACCCGCCTCACGGAATGAGGAGGGCCTTGCCCGGAATCGAGCGCGCCTCCATCGCGCGGTGAGCGTCAGCCGCGGAGGACAGTGGGTACTCGCGTGCGATCACCGGGCGTATCCGCCCCTCCACCGCCTCGGTCAGGGCCCTGCTCGCGAGCCGCACCATCTCCGGCGCCTCGAACTGGACATCCACGATGCCGTGCAGGTCGATGCCGCGCGCCCGCGAACTCGACAGGTCCATCGTGGCGAACTCGCCACTCGCCGCCCCATGGGCCGACACCCGCCCGCCGTCGGCCACCAGGTGAAAGGCGTCGCTGCCGAGTTTTCCCCCGACACCGTCCAGCAGCACATCGACAGACAGACCGCCGAGGGCTTCGCGTACCGCGTCGGTCCATCCGTCACCCGCGTAGTCGACGACAGCGTCGGCGCCGAGCCGTCGTACCAGTGTGAGCTTGTCCGCGCCACGGGCCGCTCCCACGACCTGCGCACCGAGACGGTGTGCGAGCTGAACAAGCAGCGTTCCCATGCCGCCCGCGGCCCCCAGGATCAGGACCCGGTCGCCCGGCTTGACGCCGACACCGTCGATGATGCCCATGGCGGTCACGCCGTCGTGTGCGAGAGCAGCCGCTTCCCGCAGGCTCAGTCCGTCGGGGACCGGCACCAGCCGGTCGACGCTGGCCCGAACCAGTTCAGCGTATGAACCCCGCGTCCCGGCACCCGCAACGACCTGGCGGCCAAGCCAGGACCCAGAGACGCCTGGACCGGTGGAGACCACCGTTCCCGCCGCTGCGCCGCCCGGTACGTACGGCGGGGTGACACCGAACATCCCACCCCAGCCACCGCGGATCTGAGTCTCAAGGTAGATCGTGTCCACGGCCTCGGCCCGAACAATGACCTCCCCCTCCCTCGCGTGCGGATCGGGCAGGTCCACCAGGATCAGAACCTCTGGCCCTCCATACTCAGAAACCTGGATCGCCCGCACGTATGTCTCCGATCAGCCGCGGTCCAGTGCTTCGGACCCGCTTCCATACCTCGTGTCCGCGACGCTAGGACCTGAATGCTGGTTGAAGTCAAGCGGAAGTCGGGAGATCGATGGCGAAGTTCGCCGGTACGTCGGAACCACGCCGCCACACCCACAGATGTGCCCAAGCCAGCACCGCAGCCGAATCGCGCCGGACCGGCTGTCGCCGTTGATAGCGTCGAGGCAGACCGAGCGGTAGTCGGCCTCCAGTCGCCCTGCCAGCCATTCCACGCCGTTCGTTCAGGGCGCATCCCAAGGCACGGGGGACCCTGGTCATGTTCGACGGCTTCGAAGAGTTCGACATCGAGACGCCCGGCGCGACGATCCACGGACGCCGCGGCGGAAGCGGGCCGCCCGTTCTGCTGCTGCACGGCATCCCCGAGACGCACCTCATGTGGCACCAGGTCGCGCCACGGCTCGCCGAGCACTACACAGTCGTCGCCACCGACCTGCGGGGCTGGGGTGACAGCGGCAAGCCGCCGAGCACTCCGGATCACGAGCCGTACAGCATGCGCGCCATCGCCCGCGACCAGATCGCGGTGATGCGGAGCCTGGGCCACGAGCAGTTCCGACTCGTCGGCCACGATCGGGGGGCGCGCTGCGCGTACCGGCTCGCGCTTGACGAACCGGACGCCGTCACCCGACTGGCCGTGATGGACGTGGTCCCCATCGGCGACGTGTACAACCGCGCCGACCGGACGTTCAGCCTCTCCTACTGGGTCTGGTCCTTCCTGGCGGCACCGGCGCCGGTGCCCGAGCAGTTCATCGACGCGGCACCCACGGTGCTCGTCGACTTCATGCTCGACACCTGGCCCGAGGTGAAGGACGCCTTCCCCGCCGAGGTCCGGGCGGCGTACGTCAAGCAGTTCAGCGACCCTGCCACTGTGCACGCGATCTGCGAGGAGTTCCGCGCCGCAGCGACGCTGGACTACCAGCAGGACGAGGCGGATCGCGGAAACCGGAAGATCGCCTGCCCGGTGCTGTTTCTCTGGAGCCAACGCGGCCAGGTAGCGAAGCTCTACGACGACCCGCTGGCGATCTGGCGGGAGTGGGCCGACGACGTACGCGGCGAGCCGGTCCCGGTCGGGCACTTCATTCCGGAGGAAGCCCCCGACGAGACCACCAGCCAACTCCTGGCGTTCCTGAACTGACGCCGACGCTGCCCCCGGCGCCCCCGCCGACGCTGCCCCCGGCGCCCGCCGCCGACGCTGCCCCGGCGCTCCCGCCGACTTGATCCACTCGGGTTCACTGAAACCGGGGTGTCCCGGCCGGCCCGATACCGCGACGTCAATGATCCCGAGTCGATCAACGGCAGCGGCCGAGGGTCGGCCGACCGGACAGGCCGACGGCCAGGCGAGCGGGACGGCCCCGCCGGGCAGGCCGGGGTCGGCCTCAGGACTTGCGGGAGGACTGGAGGGTGGCGAAGGCGATGACGTTGTCGGCGTAGCCGGTACGGCCCCCGATGAACTGCCCGCCGCAGGTGATCAACCGCAGCCCCGGTGGCCCGTCGTGGCCGTAGATCCGCTCGGCGGGCAACTGGTCCTTCGGGAAGTGCTCCACGGTGTCGACCCGGAACACCACCACCGACTCGTCCGCCCGGGCCACCTCGATCAGGTCGCCGGGGTGCAGCTTGCCCAGGTCGTAGAAGACCGACGGACCGGTCTTCGTGTCCACGTGCCCGACGATCACCGCAGGGCCAGGCTCACCGGGCGTGGGGCCCTGGTCGTACCAGCCGGTCTCGTTGTGCCGTTCCAACGGCGGCACGGCGATCGAGCCGTCCCGCGCCTGCCCGACGGGCGCCACCGGCGCGGTCACCTTGATCGCCGGCACCGAGAGGCGCACCGGCCGACTGGCCGACAAGCCGACCGACTCGGTGCGGGCCGGCCGGTCGCCGCCGGTCGGGGCCAGGTCGAACGGGCCCACCGAACGGCCCAGCCCGGCCCCGGTGGCGAAGACCCCGGCCAACACCAACACCACAGCCAACGGTACGGACCAGGGGCTGCGGCCGGAGGGACGACTACGCCGGGGGGCGACGGCGGTCGGCGGACGCGCGGCCACCGACGGGCGGTCGGGATCCAGCGAGCGGTCAGGATCCAGCGAGCGGTGGGGCCTTGGCGGGCGGTCGCCCGGCCAACCGTCGTCCAAGGGCAGCCGAACGTCATCGGGCGGCGAGGCGGGGCGGCCGGCGAACGGCTGACGGGCAGCGTCCGGCGGCGAGGCGGGACGGCCGGCGAACGGCTGACGGGCAGCGTCCGGCGGCGAGGCGGGACGACCAGGCGACGGCGGGCGTGAACCGGCCGGCGGCGGCGTGGGGCGGAAGATCGTCATGGCGGCCTCAGCGACGCGCGGCGGCTCGGGGGCGGCGCAGCGCCATCACGGCGACGATCAGACCGGTGATGATCAGTGCCGCGCCGCCGGGCAGCAGCAGCCTGCCGGTCATCCCGCCGGTGCTCCCCCCGAAGCCGGTCGCCGGACCACGGCTGGGCTGGACGGGGACCTTCTTCACCACCTGGAGCATCGTCGAGGCGGTCTCGCCGTCGCGGCACTCCAGCTTGACCCGGTAGTTGCCGGGGCGGGTGCGCTCGCGGACCATCGGCGCGGCCGTGAGCACCCCGCGCTGCGGCTGCACGCCGACCGCCCCGAAGGCGTCGGAGACCACCGTGGCGCCCACCGAGTTGTCCCGACAACTGGCCCGGATGCCGACCAGGTAACCGGGCTGCACAGTGCTGGGGCTGACCTCGACGAAGATGTCCACCGCCGGCGTCGGTTGGGGCGCTCCGCCGGGCGGCCCTCCGGGCTGCGGCGCAAGCCCGACGGCGACGGCCCGCTCGGGCGCGGCAAGACCGGCGACGGCAGACGGGGACGCAAGAGCGACTGCGGCAGGCGCGGCGAGGGCGGGCGTGGAGGTCAACAGGGGGCCGGCCAGCACGGTCACCAGCGACAGGGTCACGACGCCGCGGGTCACTGTCACGATGCCCCCTCTCGACGCCGTGCGGCCGGGTCGGGCGGTGGAACACCCGACCTGCCGTACCAGTTGGATCCTCTCATTTCCGGTCGCACATCACATCCGATCCGCCGGCGGCGTCGCGTACGCTCGGGTCGCTGTGACAGCCATCGACCATGACCCCGCCGTCCCGCCCGCGAGCCGGACGATCCGCACGTTCCACCCCCGCCGGGGTCGGATGAGCGACCGGCAGACCGACGCGCTGAGCCGGCTCTGGCCCGTGTACGGCCTGGACGTGCCGGACGGACCTGTGCTGCCCGTCGACCTGGCCGACCTGTTCGGTCGCCGGGCGCCGGTGGTGCTGGAGATCGGCTCGGGCATGGGCGACAGCACCGCTGCGATGGCTGCCGCCGACCCGGATCGAGATTATCTGGCGGTGGAGGTGCACACGCCGGGAATCGCCAACCTGCTCGACCTGGTGGAGCGCGGTGACCTGCGCAACGTACGGGTGGCGGAGGGCGACGCGTTGTCACTGGTCAGCGGCTTGTCCGAGGGCGTGTTGGACGCTGTACACATCTTCTTCCCGGACCCGTGGCCGAAGACCCGCCACCACAAGCGGCGGATCATCCAGCCGGCGCACGTGGCGCTGCTGCGGTCCCGGCTGCGGTCCGGCGGCATGCTGCACTGCGCGACCGACTGGGCCGAGTACGCCGAGGCGATGCGGGAGACCCTGGAGGCGGACCCGGAGCTGGTGGACGCGTACGGCGGCTTCGCGCCGCGGCCGGCGCACCGCCCGGTGACGAAGTTCGAGCGACGGGCGATCACGGCCGGTCGGCCGGTCGCCGACCTGCTGTACCGCCGACGGTGACCGGCGAAACGCCCAAACCACAACGCGGCGACGCATTCGGGACGCCCGGACGGGGGTCCGGTGCGGGCCGGGTTGGCGTACCGGGGCATGATCCAGGCACCATGGACAGGCTATGACGCTCACCGCCGCGCTGCCGACAAGCGCCGACCCCGACACCCTCTTCGACGCGTTCGCCGGCTGGGCGAAGGAGCGCGGCCTCGACCTCTACCCCCATCAGGAAGAGGCGGTCATCGAGATCGTCTCCGGCGCCAACCTGATCATGAACACGCCCACCGGCTCGGGTAAGAGCCTGGTGGCGATCGCCGCGCACTTCGCCGCCCTCGCCGACAGCCGGACGACCTTCTACACCGCGCCGATCAAGGCATTGGTGTCGGAGAAGTTCTTCGCGCTCTGCGAGGTCTTCGGCGCCGAGAACGTCGGCATGCTCACCGGCGACGCCAGCGTCAACGCCGACGCCCCGATCATCTGCTGCACCGCGGAGATCCTGGCGAACCTGGCGCTGCGCGAGGGCACGAAGGCCGACGTCGGCCAGGTGATCATGGATGAGTTCCACTTCTACGCCGAGCCCGACCGGGGCTGGGCGTGGCAGGTGCCGATCATCGAGCTGCCGCAGGCCCAGTTCATCCTGATGTCCGCCACCCTGGGGGACACCACCCGCTTCGTCGACGACCTGACCCGGCGCACCGGGCGGCCGACCGCCGTCGTGCGCACTGCGGAGCGGCCGGTCCCGCTCATCTTCTCGTACGCGATGACGCCGCTGCACGAGACGCTGGAGGAGCTGCTGGAGACCAAGCAGGCCCCGGTGTACGTGGTGCACTTCACCCAGGCCGCCGCGCTGGAACGCGCCCAGGCGCTGACCAGCGTCAACGTCTGCACCCGCGCCGAGAAGGACATGATCGCCGAGGCGATCGGTGGTTTCCGGTTCACCGCCGGCTTCGGCAAGACGCTGTCCCGACTGGTCCGGCACGGCATCGGCGTGCACCACGCCGGCATGCTGCCCAAGTACCGCCGCCTGGTGGAGACCCTCGCCCAGGCCGGCCTGCTCAAGGTCATCTGCGGCACCGACACCCTCGGCGTCGGCATCAACGTGCCGATCCGCACTGTGCTGTTCACCGGCCTGTCCAAGTACGACGGGGTCCGTACCCGGCTGCTGAAGAACCGGGAGTTCCACCAGATCGCCGGGCGGGCCGGCCGGGCCGGCTACGACACCATCGGCCGGGTCGTGGTGCAGGCCCCGGAGCACGTCATCGACAACGAGAAGGCTCTCGCCAAGGCCGGTGACGACCCGAAGAAGCGGCGCAAGGTGGTCCGCAAGAAGCCGCCGGAGGGCTCGATCGGCTGGGGCCAGCCCACCTTCGACCGACTCGTCGACGCCGAGCCGGAACCACTGACCTCCAGCTTCCAGGTCAGCCACTCGATGCTGCTCAACGTCATCGGCCGGCCCGGGGACGCGTTCACCGCGATGCGGCACCTGCTCACCGACAACCACGAGGAGCCGGCCGCGCAGCGTCGGCACATCCGTCGGGCGATCGCCATCTACCGGGCCCTGCGTGCCGGCGGGGTCGTCGAGGAGCTGCCCGAGCCGGACGAGACAGGCCGGCGGATCCGGCTCACCGTCGACCTCCAGCTCGACTTCGCCCTCAACCAGCCGCTCTCCCCCCTCGCGCTGGCCACCATCGAGCTGCTCGACGCGGAGTCCCCGTCGTACCCGCTCGACGTGCTGAGCGTGATCGAGTCGATCCTGGACGACCCCCGGCAGATTCTCTCCGCGCAGCAGTTCAAGGCGCGCGGCGAGGCGGTCGCCGCCATGAAGGCAGAGGGCATCGAGTACGAGGCGCGCCTCGAACTGCTCGACGAGGTGACCCACCCGAAGCCCCTGGCCGAGCTGCTGGAGGCCGCGTACGAGATGTACCGGCAGGGTCACCCCTGGGTCGCCGACCACCAGCTCTCCCCCAAGGCCGTCGTCCGCGACATGTACGAGCGGGCCATGACCTTCACCGAGTACGTGCAGTTCTACGGGCTGACCCGCTCGGAGGGTCTCGTCCTGCGCTACCTGGCCGACGCGTACAAGACGCTGCGCCAGACAGTGCCCGAGGACGCCAAGACCGAGGAGCTGATCGACCTCATCGAGTGGTTGGGCGAGCTGGTCCGCCAGGTCGACTCCAGCCTCATCGACGAGTGGGAGCGGCTGCGCAACCCGTCCGACGTGGCCGAGGTCGCCCAGGCGCACGCCGCCCTGACCGATCGGCCACCGGCGGTGACCCGCAACGCGCGGGCGTTCCGGGTGCTGGTGCGCAACGCGCTGTTCCGCCGCGTCGAGTTGGCCGCGCTGCGCCGCTGGGACCTGCTCGCCGAGTTGGACGCCGAGGACGGCTGGGACTACGACGCGTGGGCCGACGCCCTGGCGCCGTACTTCGAGGCGTACGACTCGATCGGGGTCGGGCCGGACGCCCGCGGTCCGGCGCTGCTCATGATCGAGCAGGGCCGGGAGCGGTGGACCGTACGGCAGATCTTCGACGACCCGGACGGCGACCACGACTGGGGCATCAGCGCCGAGATCGACCTGGTGGCCTCGGACGAGGTCGGCGCGGCCGTCGTGCGGATCACCGACGTCGGCCAGCTCTAGCAAGCGCCTCGAAAGGGGGTCGTCCGTACGCCGGACGGCCCCCTTTGTCGCGTCTTCCGCACCCCTTCTTTCGCTGGGCGATGTCAGACCTGTCGATTAGAATGTATGTACTAATCGAGTTCCTGACCTGCAGGATTACGATCCGGGAGGACGCCCGTGACCGCTCCCGCCTCCACACCCCTCACCCCCTACGCCACACTGCTCGGTTTCACCCGCTACGTCGACCGCACCGGCCCCACCAAGGCGACCTTCGTGGGCGGGCTGCGCAAGCAGCGCGCCAGCCGGTCCGGCTTCAACCCGCACGGCCAGTTCGTCAAGGCGCTCAAGGCCGACATCGCCTTCCACACCGGCGGCACGCACCTTGCCGGAGTGGCCGACATCGTCAAGCCACGGTGGCGCCCGCTCTACCAGGCGCTCGTTCCCGGTGCCACTACCTGGCTGCACTCCCTCGGCGAGCCGGCCGCTGTCGATCTCGCCCAGACCCGCGACGCCCTGGCCATGCTGGGCGACCTGCCCGTCAAGATCAACCCCCATTTCGGGGTACGCCACGCCGACGGTCGCGCCGAAGCGGTCCGCCTGCACTTCGACGAGACCCCACCGAGCGAGGAGTCGGTGCTCGCCACCCTGCACCTGATGGCCCGACACATGGACGCTGTGCTCCCGCACGCCGAGCCGGTCCTGGTCGACGTCCGCCGCGGCCTGGCCCACCGCATGCCCACCGACGCCAAGCCCGACCAGATCGAACGATGGCTCTCCGGTGAAGCCGCCGCCTTCCGCGCCATCTGGTCCACCGCCGCCTAACCCGCCCCCACCCTCCACGCCCCACGCCCACGCCCCAACGCCCTCCACGCCTCCACGCCCACGCCCACGCCTCCACGCCCACGCCCACGCCCACGCCCACGCCCCAAACACCCTCCACGCCCACGCCAAACGCACTCCACGCACCACGCCCATGCCGCAGGGGCCACGCGCCAGGCCCATGCCGCACGCGCCACGCGCCGCGCCCCAGGCGCTCCGCGCCACGGCCAATGCGCTCCACGCCCACGCCCCACGCCCACGCGCCACGCACCACGCGCCCGCCCGGCAAGATCGCGCTCGATCCAGGATGTAGTGGCCTCCCGAAAAGCGGAGGCCACTACATCCATGTTCGAGCGCGATCATGGGGATAACGACGCGCATCGGCGCCGGTGTGGTGGCTGTGGTTATCCACAGGGGCAGCGTGACGCGGGGAGGTTCGGCCAGCCTGAGGCCCATGCCGAAAATTCCTCGTCGGCCGCCGCAGTTACGGGGTCGGGTCTTCCGTGGCTCGACCGCCGTCTCGCGAGGCCTACTGACCCGCAATGAGCTACGCAGCTCGGCGTGGCGACCGCTCTTCCGCGACGTCTACGCCGATGCCCAGATCGCGGTCACCCACACCATCAGATGCACCGCCGTCGGACGCTGGCTGGTCCCACCCGGTGCGGCCATCGCAGGACGCGCTGCCGCCGGCCTGTACGGCTGCGGGAAGCCCAACGCGAGCGAGCCGGTCGACGTCCTCGTTCCCGCCGCCAGCCGGATCGGCCCGAGCGCCGGCATCCGGGTCCACCACGGGGAGATCGACTCCGGCGACACCGTGGACCGGGCCGGCGTCACGGTGACCAGCCCGGCGCGTACCTGCTGGGACCTGGCCCGTTGGCTTGATGTGATCGAGGCGGTGGTCGTCATCGACGCCATGCTGGCCAAGCGGCAGACGACCGTGCAGGACCTGCGCGAGTACGCGCTGAGCCGGGCCGGTCGACGCGGCTGGCGATCGCTGCTACGCGCGGTCGACCTCGCCGACGCGGGAGCTGAGTCCCCTCAGGAGTCCCGCACCCGGGTCGGGCTGGTGCTGGCCGGCCTGCCGAGACCGGAGACTCAGTGGGTAGTGGCCGAGCAGGGCCGATTCGTGGCCCGCCTGGATTTGGCCTGGCCGCAGTTCAAGGTCGCGGTGGAGTACGACGGCCTCTGGCACGACGACCCCGAGCAGTTCCATCGGGACCGGCAACGCCTCAACCGACTGCTCGGCGGCGAGTGGATCGTGCTGCACCTGACCGCCAAGCGCCTCCGGGACGACTTCGATGGGTTTCTCGCCGAGGTCCGGGCCGCTCTGCGGGCACGCTCGCGCTCCCCCCGCTGACGATGATCGTGCTCGAACATGGAAGTAGTGGCCTCCCTAGACGGGGAGGCCACTACTTCCTGGATCGAGCACGATCATGAGCCGGGGCGCGGGGTGCGCGGTGCGTGCCGGCGCGCAGGGTGCGCGGTGCATGCCAGCGCGCAGGGTGCGCGGTGCGTGCCGGCAAGCGGGGTGCGCGGGGTGGGCGCCTTCGGGCGCGGGCGGCGCGGGGCAGGGTGTCAGGCGGCCGGGAGGTACTTGGCCAGGTCGTCGAGGATCTTGTTGGCGGCGCCGACGCCGATGCCGGTCATCCAGACCTCGTCGGAGACGGGGTACGCCTTGCCGGCCTTGACCGCGCCGAGGCCCTTCCACAGCGTCCCGCCGGAGACCTTGGTCTGCTCGGCGGCGGCCTTGTCGCCGTACGCGGTCACGAAGATGACGTCACCGTCGACCTCGTTGACCCGCTCGGGGCTGACCAGGTCGAAACGCTTGTCCTCCTTGTTGGCGAGCAGCTGCCGTTCGGGGCGGCCCAGGCCGGTGTCGCCGATGACGATGCCGGAGAACGAGTCCGGGCCGTACACCCGGATGTTGCCGGGCAGGAACCGCACGATGGAGACCTTGCGCGCGGAGGCGTCGCCGAGCGTCGCGCCGAAGTCCTTGGCCCGCTTCTCGTACGTGGCGAGCAGATCCTTGGCCTGCTGCTCGCGGCCGAGTGCCTTGCCGTCGAGGAGGAGGTTGTCCTTCCAGGTGATGCCCACCTTGTCGGTGAACACGGTCGGCGCGATGGCGGCCAGTTCGTCGTAGAACTTCTCCTGGCGGAACTTGCTGCCGAGGATGAGGTCCGGCTTCAGCGCGTTGATCGCCTCCAGGTCGGGCTCGGTGAGCACCCCGACCTCCTTGATGCCGGCGAGCTTGTCCGCGCCGAAGTAGGTGGGCCAGCTCTTCGCCTCACCGGCGGTGGCCGCGCCGACGGGCGTGATGCCCAGCGAGAGCGCCGTGTCGATCTTGTCGGTGTCGAGCACGACGACGCGCTTGGGCTCGGCCGGGACCTTGGTGGTGCCCATGGCGTGGGTGATCTCCCGGGTCTCCCCGGTGGTGGAGCCGGCGACCGGGTCGCTCTCACCGCAGGCGGTGAGGCTGGCGCCGAGGGCGACGGCCGCGACGAGAGCTGCGACGAGACGACGCATCAGAGTCCTTTCGAGGGGTGCGAGCCGGCGAGCGGGTTGGCCGCGTCGCCGGTGGAGGGTCGGGCGTCCGGCACGGACGCCGTCGACGGGGAGTGGTCACCAGCGACGGCCGGAGCCGGAGCGTTACCACCCGTGTACGCGGGAACCACCAGCGGTGCGCCGGTCACCGGACAGGGCACCACCACGCAGGCCAGCCCGAAGACGTCGCGGACCAGGTCGGCGGTGAGGATCTCCCGGGGTGGGCCGGCGGCGACCACTGCGCCGGCCCGCATGGCGACCAGGTGGTCGGCGTAGCGGGCGGCCTGGTTCAGGTCGTGCAGGACGGCGACGACGGTGCGGCCCCGCTCGGAGCGCAGCCGGTGCAGGAGGTCCAGTACCTCCACCTGGTGGGCCAGGTCGAGGAAGGTGGTCGGTTCGTCGAGCAGCAGGGCGTCGGTGTCCTGGGCGAGGGTCATGGCGATCCACACTCGTTGCCGCTGACCGCCGGAGAGGCTGTCCACCGGCCGGTCGGCCAGGTCGGTGACGTCGGCGAGGGCCATCGCCTGGTCCACCGCCGCGCCGTCCTCCGACGACCACTGCCGCCACCACCGCTGGTAGGGCTGTCGGCCGCGCCCGACCAGGTCCGCCACGGTTACGCCCTCGGGCACCAGCGGGCTCTGCGGCAGGACGCCGAGGCGGCGGGCGACCTCCCGGGTCGGCAGGTCGCGGATGGCGGTGCCGTCCAGCAGCACAGTGCCTCGGCGGGGGGTGAGCAGCCGGGCCATCGTGCGCAGCAGGGTGGACTTGCCGCACGCGTTGGGTCCGACGATCACGGTGAACGCGTCGGTGGGCAGGTCGAGGTCGAGCCCGTCGAGCACTGTCCGCTCGTCGTAGCCGGCGACCAGGTCCCGGGTGGAGAGCATCACACGACTCCTTGAGGCGTCACGACGACCGCCGCCGGCCGCGCAGCAGCAGGAAGATCAGGTACGGGCCGCCGATCGCGGCGGTCAGCACACCGGCGGGTAGTTGGGTGGGTGCGAACAGGCGCCTGCCGGCCAGGTCGGCCAGCACCAGCAGGAGGGCGCCGAGCAGCGCCGCGCAGACCAGTGGTGGTCGTTCGGCGCGTACCAGGCGACGGGCCACCTGCGGGGCGACCAGCGCCACGAAGTCGACGGCGCCGACCTGGGCGGTGACCATCGCGGCGACGAGTACGCCGGCGCCGGCGAGGCCGATCCGGCGGGCCACCGGACGCAGCCCGACGCCCCGGGCGGTGTCGTCGTCCAGGGCGGTGCTGTTCAACGCCCAGCCGGCCCAGGCCAGCACCGGCAGCAGCACCAGCAGTGTGCCGGCGATCCAGGCGGCCTCGGTCCAGCCCTTGCCGGCCAGGGTGCCGATCAGCCAGATCTGCGCGCGCAGTCCGTCGATCGGATCGGCGGTGAGCATGACCACCTCGGTGAGCGCCCGGAAGCCGAACGCGACGGCCACCCCGGCGAGCACGAACCGCTGTGCGGCCAGCCCGTGCCGGGCGCCGAGGGCGAACAGCAGCACGGCCGCGAGCAGCCCGCCCACCAGCGCGGTGGGCGCCACCAGCACCGCGGCCATTCCGCTGGTCAGGGCCACTGTCGCGGCCAGGCCGGCGCCCTGGGTGATGCCGATGACGTCCGGGCTGGCGAGGGGGTTGCGGGCCACGCTCTGGATCAGCGTGCCGGCCACGCCGAAGGCGGCGCCGGCCACGGCCGCCAGCACGACCCGCGGCAGCCGAAGATCAAAGACCACGAGGTCGTACGGCGTGCCGGCACCGGAGAGGGCGCGCAGCACGTCGGCCGGGGCGACGTACGGGGTGCCCAGCGAGAGGCTGAGCACCACGGCCAGCAGGAGCAGCACTGTCAGCACGGCGGCCACCAGTACCGCGCGTCGGCGGATCAGCAGGCTGACCGGGCCGATCCGCAGCAGCGACCGCCCGGCCAGCCGGGCACCGTCGGCACCAGGCGGGCCGGCGGGCACGACGGTCGACGAGCCAGCGGACCCAGCCGAGCCGGGCGGGTCAGCGGGGCCAGCCGGGCCGGCAGGGCTGGGCGGGTCAGCGGGGCCGGAGGAACGGCGGGTGGTGGTCACGCGGTCACCACCCGGGCACGGCGGACCAGCACTGCCAGCAGTGGCGCGCCGATCAGCGCGGTGACGATCCCGGCCGGGATCTCGCCGGGTGGGGCGACGAGCCGGCCGACGATGTCGGCGGCGAGCAGCAGCGCCGGCCCGAGCAGTGCGGACACGGCGAGGGTCCAGCGGTGGTCCGCGCCGACCAGGGCGCGGGCCAGGTGCGGCACGGCCAGCCCGACGAATGCGACAGGGCCGGCGGCGGCCACCGCGGCGCCGGTCAGCAGCACGGCGGCCAGGCCGCCACCGAGGCGGACCAGACCGATCCGGTGGCCGAGACCACGGGCCACGTCGTCGCCGAGGGCCAGCGCGTCCAGGCCCCGGGCCACCAGGGCGGCCAGCACCAGGCCGGCGAGGACGAACGGCAGCACCTGCGCGGCGACAGACAGGTCCCGGCCGGCCAGCCCGCCGACCACCCAGAAGCGGTACTCCTCGAAGGTGCGGGCGTCGATGCTGAGGAGCGCGTACACCCCGGAGGCCAGGCTGGCGTCGAGCGCCGCGCCGACCAGCGCGAGGGTCACCGGGCTGGCGCCCTCGCGGGCGCGGGTGGCGATGGCGAAGACCAGCAGCCCGGCGATCAGGGCCCCGGCGATGCCGAACCAGACATAGCCGGCGAGCGTGCCGACGCCGAACACGGAGATCGCGAGCACCACACCGAACGACGCGCCCGCGCTGATGCCGAGGATGCGCGGCTCGGCGAGGGGGTTGCGGGTGAGCGCCTGGAACAGCACCCCGGCCACGGCGAGCGCGAGCCCGACGGCGAGGCCGAGCGCGGTCCGGGGCATCCGCAACTCACGGACGATGGTGCTGGCGTCGCCGCCGTCCGGCGCGACGAGCGCGTGCCAGACCTGGTCGACGCCGAGTTGTCGGCTGCCGAGCGCGAAGCTGGCCAGCACTGTGAGCAGCAGCACCAGTGCGGCCCCGACGGTGACAGCGACTCGCCGACCGGTGCGGGTGCCGGGCCGGTTGCGGGCCGGGGTCGGCCGGGTGGCGAGGGTGGTCACGAATCTCCTGCACGTCCATGCTTAGGTTCGCCTAACCTTAGCCGAGCTGCAGAAAGGGGCCTAACTGGCGTCTGTCGATACCGTCCCGGGCTCCGTTGGTGCGCCCCGCGAGCCACCGTCCCCGGCCGCCGCGGCACCGCGTGGCAGGACGTTCAGCGGCCGCATCATCTCGTTGTCCTCGTGCTCCAGCAGGTGGCAGTGCCAGGCGTAGCGACCCGGCAGGTCGAAGTGCGCCTTGATCCGGGTCACCTCCCACGGGTACGCGAGCACCGTGTCCATCCACCCCCGCTCCCCCGAGCCCGGCAGCGACCGGCCCGAACGCCCCCGGCCGAGCAGCTCGAACTGGACCTGGTGCAGGTGGACCGGGTGCACGTGCCGGGTGAAGTTGCGCACCTCCCACACCTCGGTGTCGCCGAGGACGGGCTGCTCGGTCACCGGGTCGCTCCAGCGCAACGGCAGACCCCGGCCGCGCTCGTCGAGGACACCCAGCAGCATGATCATCGACCCGCCGGACATCCGCTCGTTGAGCGACAACCGGCGTACCCGCTGGGCCGGGCCGAGGCGCGGGTGTGACGGCAGCCGTAGCTGCTCCGGTGGCACGCTCGAATCCGCGCCGGCCGCCTCGGTGACCACGAAGCGCAGCACCTGCCCGGTGGTGTGCGGGTCGGCGGGGTCGAAGTCCACCCCGGGCCGACCGCCTGCGTACATCCCGTCCGGCCCTTCGTTGACCAGGTACAGCTCGGTGCCGACCGGAACGTCGGTGAAGTCGACGATCGCGTCGACCCGCTGGGCCGGGCCGAGTGCCACGCGTTCGTGCGGCACCGGTTCGGGCAGGAGACCGCCGTCGCTGCCGATCTGCCAGACCGGCAGCACCGGCCGGGCCGGCCGTGCGGTGGCGTTCGCGGCCACGCTGAGCAGCAGGAAGCGGCTGTTGCAGGCGTTGAGCAGCCGGAACCGGTAGCGCCGACGCTGGACCGTCAGCGAGGGCCAGGTGCGGCCGTTGACCACGATCGTGGAGCCGGAGAACCCGGGCACCGAGGTCGGTGGCCCGTCGCCGCCGCCGGAGTACCTCTTTGGATAGCGCAGTTCACCGTCGGCGGTGAAGCTGCGATCCTGGATCATCAGCGGAATGTCGCGGTACGAGATGTTCGGCGCATCGACGCGGGTCGGCGCCGGGCCGGGCAGCACCCCCTCCGGCGGTTCGTCCCCACCACCGAGCAGGTAGAACCCTGCCGACCCGGCGTAGACGTTCTCCCGGGTGAGCCCGAGCACGTGGTCGTGGTACCAGAGGGTGCACGGCCGCTGGTCGTTCGCGTACTCGAAGGTGGCCGAGCCCGGCGCCCAGCGCAGGCCGGACCGCTCGGCGAAGCGGGACCGGAACTCCCGGTACGCGCTGCCGGAAACGGCGAAGTCGGGCGGCAGGTCACGGGCGGCCGGCAGGTACCACGCCTCGGAGTGTCCGTCGCTCTCCTGCGTGCTGTGCGCACCGTGCAGGTGCACCACCTGGGGCACCGGGCCGCGATAGCCCTGCGGACTGCCGTCCCACTGCCCGTGGTGGTCCCGGTGCTCGATGCCACCGGCCGGGTTGGCCCAGTGCACTGTGGGGTCCACCGGCAGCAGGTGCGGCAGGTAGTCGCCCCGCTCGTCGACGAGCTGGTTGACCCAGGTCACCCGCACCGGGCGGCCCACCCGCGCCATGATGGTGGGCGCCGGGTAGCCGAAGCTGCCCGGATGCGCCGTGGAGCCGTAACCCCACACTGTGGTGCGCGGCCACGACGGCGGCAGGATCTGCTGGCGGAACTGTCGCACAGCGATCTCGTACGTGTCGCGCTCGGGATCGGTCGCCACCGTCGGCATGGCCGGGGGGATCCGCAGCGGCGTGACGTACTTCGGGATGTCCCGGGCGTCCAGCAGCGCGGCCGCGGCGAGCGCTCGGCCCGAGGCCGCCCAGCCCGCCGGGATCAGCGCCGCCGCGCCGCCGGTGGCGCCGGCCGCGAGCAGCCCACGTCTGGTGACCATGCCGCACCTCCCAATCGCTTCGAACCTCGATATGAGAATGAGATTCGCGGACGACCACAGGACGGACAGATGGCAGATGACACCCAGAAGAGGGACATTCCCCTCATAGGGTGGGGACATGCGATTCGACCAGCACACGGTCGTCCTGCTGAGCCGGCCGTCGGACCCGCCGGAGCTGCCGCAGGACGCGATCGACCGGTTGCGGGACGCGCACCTGGCCCACCAGGCGGGCCTCGTGCAGCAGGGGCTGGTGCTCGCCGCCGGACCGTTCCTGCACCCCGACGACGAGCAGCTGCGTGGTTTCGTGGTGCTGTCCATCGCCCCGGACGAGGCGCGCGGGCTGTTCGCCAACGACCCCGCCGTGCGGGCCGGTCACCTTGTCGCGCGGGTCACGTCGTGGCTGCTCCCGGAGGGCACCCTGCGGTTCGAGAGCGTGCCGGTGCCGCAGTCGATGCTGGAGGCGGCCTCCGGGGACTGACCGGTCAGCCGGCCGAGCCGCTGCCAGCCTCCGCCGACAACTCACCGAGTGGGACCACCCGCAGGGCGTCCATCGGGCCGACGATCACCCGCAGTTGCGGGAAGTGGTCCCGCAGCACCTGCCGGCACCGGTCACAGGGCGCGACGACCTCGCGGCCACGGTCGGCGACAGTGACGATCGTCTCCAGCGCGGTGACGCCCTGCGTGGCGGCCGTGCCGATCACGACAAGTTCGGCGCAGGCACCCCCGGTGGCGTGCTGGACGTTCACGCCGGTGAAGACCCGCCCGTCCGCGGTCCGGGCCGCCGACGCGACAGTGTGGTGCTGGCTGCGGCAGCGCAGCTTGGAGACCGCCGTGGCGGCCTGCACCAACGCGCGGTCGGTGTCGCGCATCTCCATCCGGCTCCCCCAGCGCTCGACGTCGGCCGCCAACTCTAGGGCCCGGTCGTGGCCGTCGAGGGACCGGAGGTGGCCGTCGGAGAGCCGGCCGCTCGGTAACCCAGGGGCGGTGCGCCGCCGGGCTGCCTATCCTTGGGCACGACATGCAGAATCCAACCGCCCCAGTCGCGTCCGACCCCGTTCGCGAGCTGCACAGCCGCCTCACACCTCTGATGTTCCGCGACCAGCGCCGGCTCCAGCGGCGACTGGACGGTGCCCGCAGGCTGCGCGACCCGCAGCGTCGGGAGGCGGCGCTGACCGAGATCACCGCCGACCTGGTCCGGGCCGAGCAGCGGCTCGCCGCCCGGCAGGCGGCGGTGCCCGTGATCACGTACCCGGTGGGTCTGCCGGTCAGTGAGCGCAAGGACGACATCGCCGCTGCCATCCGCGATCACCAGGTGGTGATCGTGGCGGGCGAGACCGGCTCCGGCAAGACCACCCAGATCCCCAAGATCTGTCTGGAGCTGGGGCGCGGGGTGCACGGCCTGATCGGGCACACCCAGCCCCGGCGGTTGGCCGCCCGGACGGTTGCCGACCGGATCGCCGACGAACTGGGCACCGAGTTGGGCGACGTGGTCGGCTACAAGGTGCGCTTCACCGACCAGGTGAGCGAGCGCAGCCTGGTGAAGCTGATGACCGACGGCATCCTGCTGGCCGAGTTGCAGACCGACCGGATGCTGCGCCAGTACGACACGCTGATCATCGACGAGGCGCACGAGCGCAGCCTCAACATCGACTTCATCCTCGGGTACCTGCGGGAGCTGTTGCCCCGACGACCCGACCTCAAGGTGATCATCACCTCGGCGACCATCGAGACCGACCGGTTCGCCAGGCACTTCGCCGGGCCGCCCACCGCCGACGAGCCCGACGGCGTGCCAGCGCCGGTGGTCGAGGTCTCGGGGCGCACCTACCCGGTGGAGGTGCGCTACCGGCCCCTCGTCGAGCTCGCCGAGGGCGAGGAGGACGGCGACGGCGACGAGGAGACCGTCCGCGACCAGATCCAGGCGATCGGCGACGCCGTCGAGGAGCTGGCGGCCGAGGGCCCTGGCGACATCCTGGTCTTCCTCAGCGGTGAGCGGGAGATCCGGGACACCGCCGACGCGCTGGGCAAGCTGGTGCAGAAGAAGCGGACGCTACTCGGCACCGAGATCCTGCCGCTGTACGCGCGGCTCTCCTCCGCCGAGCAGCACCGGGTCTTCGCCGCGCACTCCTCGCGCCGGGTGGTGCTCGCCACCAACGTCGCGGAGACCTCGCTGACAGTGCCCGGCATCAAGTACGTGGTGGACCCAGGCACCGCTCGCATCTCCCGGTACTCCAGCCGACTCAAGGTGCAGCGGCTGCCCATCGAGCCGATCTCCCAGGCGTCGGCCAACCAGCGCAAGGGTCGGTGCGGCCGTACCTCGGACGGCATCTGCATCCGCCTCTACGACGAGCAGGACTTCGGATCCCGCCCCGAGTTCACCGACCCGGAGATCCTGCGCACCAACCTGGCGTCGGTCATCCTCCAGATGACAGCGATCGGGCTCGGCGACCTCGCGGCGTTCCCGTTCATCGACCCACCGGACAAGCGCAACATCACCGACGGCGTCAACCTGCTGCACGAGCTGGGCGCGTTGGACCCGACCGAGGCCGACCCGGCGAAGCGGCTCACAGCGCTCGGCCGGCGGCTGGCCCAGTTGCCTGTCGACCCGCGCCTGGCCCGGATGGTGGTCGAGGGCGAACGCAATGGCTGCGCCACCGAGGTGCTGGTGATCGCCGCCGCGCTCTCCATCCAGGACCCGCGGGAGCGACCGGCGGAGAAGCAGGCCCAGGCCGACCAGGCGCACGCCCGGTTCGCCGACAAGGAGTCCGACTTCGTCGCGTACCTCAACCTGTGGCGCTACCTGCGCGAGCAGCAGCGGGAGCTGTCCTCCAGCGCGTTCCGCCGGATGTGCAAGGCGGAGTACCTGAACTACCTGCGGATCCGCGAGTGGCAGGACATCGTCAGCCAGCTGCGCCAGGTGTTGCGTACCCCGACTGACGGCGATCGGCGTGGTGGGCGGCCGGCGCGCGACAGCTCGGACGACGCGGACGCCGGCCGGGGTCGCCGGGGTGGCGCGGACCTGCCGGAGGAGATCGACACCCCGAAGGTGCACCAGTCGCTGCTGCCCGGCCTGTTGTCGCACATCGGCCTCAAGGACGCCCAGAAACACGAGTACCTGGGGGCGCGGGGCGCGAAATTCGCGGTCTTCCCCGGCTCGGCGCTGTTCAAGAAGCCGCCGCGCTGGGTGATGGCCGCCGAGTTGGTGGAGACGTCCCGGCTGTGGGGGCGCATCGCCGGCCGGGTCGAGCCGGAGTGGGTCGAGCCGCTGGCGCAGCACCTGGTCAAGCGCAGCTACAGCGAACCGCACTGGGAGAAGAAGCAGGCCGCGGTGATGGCCTACGAGAAGGTCACCCTGTACGGCGTCCCGCTGGTCGCCTCCCGCAAGGTCACCTTCGGGCGGATCGACCCGACCCTGAGCCGGGAGCTGTTCATCAGGCACGCCCTCGTCGAGGGTGACTGGCAGACCCACCACCAGTTCTGGGCGGACAACAAACGACTGCTCACCGAGATTGAGGAGCTGGAGAGCCGGGCCCGACGCCGCGACATCCTGGTCGACGACGAGACCATCTTCGGCTTCTACGACCAGCGGATCCCGGCCGACGTGTCCTCCGGCCGGCACTTCGACAGCTGGTGGAAGAAGACCCGGCGCGAGCAACCCGACCTGCTCACCTTCACCCGCGACCTGCTGATCAACGACGGCCGACCGGGGGTGGACGAGGACGACTACCCGGACGAGTGGCAGGCCGACGGGGTGAGCCTGCCGCTGACCTACCGGTTCGAGCCGGGCACGCCCGACGACGGCGTCACAGTGGACATCCCGCTGCCGCTGCTCAACCAGGTGCCGGCGGAGACCTTCGACTGGCAGGTGCCGGGGTTGCGCGAGGAGACGGTGATCGCGCTGATCCGCTCGCTGCCCAAGGCGATCCGCCGCAACTTCGTCCCGGTGCCGGACTACGCCCGGGCCGCCCTGGCGGCGATCACCCCCGGCGAGGAGTCGCTGCTGGACGCGCTCACCCGTCAGCTGCGCCGGATGACCGGTGTGACGGTGCCCCGCGACGCCTGGGAGCCGGGCAGGCTACCGGCGCACCTGCGGGTGACCTTCCGGATCCTCGGCGACGACGAGAAGCCGGTCGCCGAGGGCAAGGACCTGCCGGCCCTGCAACGCCAACTCCGCCAGGAGGTACGCCAGGTGGTGGCGGCCGCCGCACCGGAGATCGCCCGCACCGGGTTGCGCGAGTGGAGCATCGGCACGCTGCCCCGGACCATCGAGCAGGTCCGCGCCGGTTACGCGGTCACCGCGTACCCGGCGCTGGTCGACGAGGGCGCCACGGTCGGGGTGAAGGTGTTCGACTCCCCCGCCGAGGCGGAGGCGGCGCACTGGGCCGGCACCCGCCGGCTGCTGCGGCTCACAGTGCCGTCCCCGGCGCGGTTCCTGCAGGGGCGGCTGGACAACGAGGCGAAGCTGGCGTTGAGTCGCAACCCGCACGGCGGCGTGCAGGAGTTGATCGAGGACGCGGCGGGCGCCGCCATCGACCGGCTGATCGGTCTGGCGGGCGGGCCGGCGTGGGACGGCGACGGCTTCGCGGCTCTGCGCGAGAAGGTCCGCGCCGACCTGGTCGACACCGTCGTCGAGGTGATGGAGCGGGTCCGCAAGGTCCTCGCCGCCGCGTACGCCGTCGAGCAGCGGCTCGGTGCGACCCGCAACCTCGCCGTGGTGGCGGCGCTGGCCGACATCCGCAACCAGCTCGCCGGGTTGGTGCACGCCGGTTTCATCACCGAGACCGGGTATGCGCGCCTGCCCGACCTGCTGCGCTACCTCACCGCCATCGAGCGTCGACTGGAACGGCTGGGCGGCAACCCGCAGCGGGACCGCCAGCAGCAGGACCGGATCGCCGTGGTGCAGAAGGAGTACGCCGACCTGCTCGCCAACCTGTCGCCGGCCCGCCGCCAGGAGTCGGCCGTCCGGCAGATCCGCTGGATGATCGAGGAGCTGCGGGTGAACGTCTTCGCCCAGGCGCTGGGCACCCCGTACCCCGTCTCCGAGCAGCGGATCTACCGGGCGATGGACGACGCCGAGGGCCGCTGACCGAGCCCGGTCGGGGGTCAGGTCAGTGGCTCGACGCCTGGGGGCAGTTCGCTGAGGTCGATCGCCGACTGGATGTAGTCGAGCAGGATGCGCCGAAGCTCCCGACCGGCGTGGGTGGGTACGACGTCGCGCCGACGGGCCACCGCTATGGTCCGCCGCACCCCGGGCGGGGCGAGCGGGGTGATCCGCACGCCCGGCCGGCGGGCCAGCACGATGCCGGGCACGAGAGCGATGCCGAGCCCCGCCTCGACGAAGCTGAGCACCGCGTCCATCTCGCCGCCGTCCACGGCGAAGGTGGGTTCGAAGCCCGCCTCCCGACACGCCTGGATGGTCGCGTCGCGCAGGTCGTACCCCTCCCGGAACATCACCATCGGCTGGTCCCGCAGGTCGGTGATGCGCAGCTCCCCTGTCGTCGACGCGGTCGCCACCTCCCCCACCGAGGCCACCACCAGGCTCTCCCGCAGGATCGGGTCGACCCGCAGCCCCGGGTCGGCCCCCTGTGCCGGCATGATGATCAGGGCCAGGTCGAGGTCGCCGCGGAGCAGGTCGCGGACCAGGTCCTGGGAGCCGCCCTCCTCGACGCGCAGGTCGATGGTGGGGTGCGCGTCGCGGAAGCGGCGCAGCACCGGCGGGGCGAGTGAGGTGGCCAGACTGGGGGTGGCCCCGAGGCGGACGCGGCCCCGGCGCAGCCCGACCAGTTCCTGGACCTCCCGGGTCGCTGTCTCCACGTCGGCGAGGATCCGGGTGGCCAACGGCAGCAGCACCTCACCCGCCGCGGTGAGCGCGATGTTGCCCCTTAGCCGCTCGAACAGTGGGGCTCCGAGGTCGGCCTCCAGAGCGTGAATTTGCTTACTGAGAGAAGGCTGAGTGATGCCCACCAGGTCGGCGGCTTGGGTGAAATGTCGTACTTCGGCCACCGCGACGAAGTACCGGAGCTGATGGAGCTGCATCTAAATAGCTTACGGCTATCAACACTGCGAGTTTGATGCATTGGACGACTGATCGAAGTGCTCCTAGCGTCGGTCCTGTGGTAATCACGAAGACTCGGTCGCCCATCCGCTCGAACGTCGGCCTCAAGGCCGTCATGGCGGTGACGGGCATCCTGCTGGCGCTGTTCCTCATCGCCCACATGCTCGGCAACCTCAAGGTGTTCACGGGGGAAACCTCGTTCGACCACTACGCGCACTGGCTGCGCGACATCGGCAAGCCACTGCTGCCCGGCGTCTGGTTCCTCTGGATCCTGCGCACCGTGCTGGTGGTGGCTGTCGTCGCCCACATCGTGGCCGCCACAGTGCTGGCCCGGCGGGCCCGAGCCGCCCGGCCGGTCAAGTACGCCCACCGCAAAAAGGTCAACGGCAGCTACGCGGCCCGCACGATGCGCTGGGGTGGCGTGATCATCCTGCTCTTCGTGATCTACCACCTGCTGGACCTGACCACGGGGACGCTGAACCCGGTCGGCAACGAGAGCAAGCCGTACGGCAACGTCGTCGCCGACTTCGCCCCGGAGCGCTGGTACGTCACGCTCTTCTACACGCTGGCCATCCTCGCGGTGGGCTTCCACCTGCGCCACGGCGCGTTCAGCGCGTTCCGCAGCCTCGGCCAGCAGACGCCACGCGGCGAGCGCAGGGCGCGAACCGCGGCTCTGATCTTCGCCGTGCTGCTCTGCGCCGGGTACCTGGTGGTCCCGTTCGCCGTACTCACCGGATTGGTGTCCTGACATGGAACTCTTCACCGAGGGCGACCCGCTCGCCGACACCAAGGCTCCCGCCGGCCCGGTCGAGAAGCGTTGGGAGACCCGGCGCTTCGAGGCCAAGCTGGTAAACCCCGCCAACCGCCGCAAGATGACGGTGATCGTGGTCGGCACCGGTCTGGCCGGCGGCTCCGCCGCCGCGACCCTGGCCGAGCAGGGCTACCACGTCAAGTCCTACTGCTACCAGGACAGCCCACGCCGGGCGCACTCCATCGCGGCGCAGGGCGGCATCAACGCGGCGAAGAACTACCGCAACGACGGTGACTCCGTGCACCGGCTCTTCTACGACACCGTCAAGGGCGGCGACTTCCGCTCCCGGGAGTCGAACGTGCACCGGCTCGCCGAAGTGTCGGTCAACATCATCGACCAGTGCGTCGCCCAGGGGGTGCCGTTCGCCCGCGAGTACGGCGGCCTGCTGGACACCCGCTCCTTCGGTGGCGCCCAGGTGCAGCGCACCTTCTACGCCCGGGGCCAGACGGGCCAGCAACTGCTGCTCGGCGCGTACCAGGCCCTGGAGCGGCAGATCGGCCTGGGCAACGTGGAGATGAACGCCCGGCACGAGATGCTGGAGCTGGTCCTGGTGGACGGCAAGGCCCGGGGCATCGTGGTCCGGGACTTGGTCACCGGCGAGATCAGCACCGAGATGGCCGACGCCGTGGTGCTCGCCTCCGGCGGCTACGGCAACGTCTTCTACCTCTCCACCAACGCCAAGGGCTGCAACGTCACCGCCACCTGGCGCGCGCACCGCAAGGGCGCGTACTTCGCCAACCCGTGCTACACGCAGATCCACCCGACCTGCATCCCGGTCTCCGGCGACCACCAGTCGAAGCTGACCCTGATGAGCGAGTCGCTGCGCAACGACGGCCGGGTCTGGGTGCCGAAGACCAAGGGTGACGACCGCAGCCCGAAGGACATTCCGGAGGACGAGCGGGACTACTACCTGGAGCGGATCTACCCCTCCTTCGGCAACCTGGTCCCCCGCGACATCGCCTCCCGCGCCGCGAAGAACGTGTGCGACGAGGGTCGGGGCGTCGGGCCGACCAAGCTCGGCGTCTACCTCGACTTCGCCGACGCGATCGGCCGGCTGGGCCGCAAGGCCATCGAGGCCAAGTACGGCAACCTCTTCGAGATGTACGAGCGGATCACCGGCGAGGACCCGTACGAGGTGCCGATGCGCATCTACCCCGCCGTGCACTACACGATGGGCGGCCTGTGGGTCGACTACGACCTCCAGTCGAACATCCCCGGCCTGTTCGTGATCGGCGAGGCGAACTTCTCCGACCACGGCGCGAACCGGCTCGGCGCCTCGGCGCTGATGCAGGGCCTCGCCGACGGCTACTTCGTGCTGCCCACCACCATCGCCAACTACCTGGCCTCCGGTCCGCTCGAGAAGGTCGACGCCAGCCACCCGGCGGCCGTCGAGGCGCGCACCGACGTCGAGGACCGCGTCCAGCGGCTGCTCGCTGTCAACGGCGACCGGACCGTGGACTCGTTCCACAGGGAACTGGGCCAGATCATGTGGGAACACTGCGGCATGGAGCGCAGCGAGGCCGGGCTGCGCAAGGCGATCGACGAGATCCGTGCCCTGCGCGAGCAGTTCTGGCAGCGGGTGAAGGTGTCCGGCACCGGCGAGGAACTCAACCAGTCGCTGGAGAAGGCCGGCCGGGTGGCCGACTTCTTCGAGCTGGCCGAGTTGATGTGCATCGACGCCCTGCACCGCGAGGAGTCCTGCGGCGGCCACTTCCGGGCCGAGCACCAGACCCCCGACGGTGAGGCGCAGCGCGACGACGACCGGTTCGCGTACGTGGCGGCCTGGGAGTTCACCGCCGACGGCGAGCCCTCGGTGCTGCACAAGGAAGACCTGAAGTTCGAATACGTCCACCCCACGCAGCGGAGCTACAAGTGAACCTGACCCTGCGCATCTGGCGCCAGAAGGGCCCTGAGGACAAGGGTCGGATGGTGACCTACCCGGTCGACGACGTGTCCCCGGACATGTCGTTCCTGGAGATGCTCGACGTGCTCAACGAGCGGCTGATCCTCGCGGGCGAGGACCCGGTGGCGTTCGACCACGACTGCCGCGAGGGCATCTGCGGCATGTGCGGCCTGATGATCAACGGCGACGCGCACGGGCCGCAGCGCGGCACCACCGCCTGCCAACTGCACATGCGGCAGTTCACCGACGGCGAGACCATCGACATCGAGCCGTGGCGGGCCAGCGCCTTCCCGGTGGTCAAGGACCTGGTCGTCAACCGGAGCGCCTTCGACCGGATCATCGCCGCTGGCGGCTACGTCACCGCGCCGACCGGCAGCGCCCCCGAAGCCCACTCCACCCCGGTGGCCAAGGCCAACGCCGACGCCGCCTTCGAGTCGGCGGCCTGCATCGGCTGCGGCGCCTGCGTGGCAGCCTGCCCGAACGGCTCCGGCATGCTCTTCACCGCCGCCAAGCTCACCCAGCTCTCGCTGCTGCCGCAGGGCCAGCCCGAGCGCTACACCCGGGTGATCGGCATGGTCGACGCGCACGACGAGGCCGGCTTCGGCGGCTGCACCAACGCCGGCGAATGCACCCCGGCCTGCCCGAAGGGCATCCCGCTGAACACCATCGGCCGGCTCAACCGCGACTACCTCGCGGCCACCGCCAAGGGAGCCAACAACACCCCCGGTTCCTGAGGTCCACCGCACCACGCCAGACCGCCGTACCCCGCGCTCTCCGGGGGGTACGGCGGTCTGGCGTTTGGGCCTTCTTTTCAGGAAGTCGGCCTGTCGCCGGGCCTCGGATACCGCGACTTCAAGGAACGCGAGTGGATCAACTCGATTCCGCCTGAGAGGGCCCCACACCGCTCCCCCACGGCCGAAGGCAGGCCAGGGCCACGCGGCCGGTTCAAGTGCCCGCGCCCGGGTAGCAGTCTTCCGAGACGGCAGTGAGAAGGGATGAGGGACATGAAGGCGCTCACCTGGCAGGGCAAGCGAGACGTACGGGTCGAGGAGGTCCCGGACCCTCGGATCGAGGAACCGACCGATGCGATCGTGAAGATCACCTCCACCGCGATCTGCGGTTCCGACCTGCACCTGTACGAGGTGCTCGGGCCGTTCCTGAAGCCCGGCGACATCCTGGGCCACGAGCCGATGGGCATCGTCGAGGAGGTCGGGTCGGAGGTGACCGGGCTCAAGCCGGGCGATCGGGTGGTGGTGCCGTTCAACATCGCCTGCGGCAGTTGCTGGATGTGTTCACGCCAGCTCTACGCGCAGTGCGAGACCACCCAGGTCACCAGCGAGGGCAAGGGCGCGTCCCTGTTCGGCTACACCTCGCTCTACGGTTCGGTGCCGGGCGGGCAGGCCGAGTACCTGCGCGTCCCGCAGGCCCACTTCGGGCCGATCAAGATCCCGCAGACCGGCGCGGACGAGCGCTACCTCTACCTGTCCGACATTCTGCCCACCGCCTGGCAGGCGGTGAAGTACGCGGACACCCCACAGGGCGGCACCCTGGCCGTCTTCGGCCTGGGCCCGGTCGGGCAGTTCTGCGCGCGGATCGGCCGCCACCTCGGCGCGGGCCGGGTGATCGGGCTGGACCTGGTGCCCGAGCGGTTGGAGCTGGCCCGCCGGCACGGCATCGAGGTGCTCGACGTCAGCCAACTGTCCGACGTGCCGGGCGCGTTGATCGATCTGGTCGACGGTCGCGGCCCGGACGCCGTGATCGACGCGGTCGGGATGGAGGCGCACGGTTCGCCGGTCGGCAAGTTCGCCCACGCCGCTGTCGGGCTGCTGCCGGACAAGCTGGCCCAGACGGTGACCGACCGGGCCGCCATGGACCGGCTCTCAGTCCTGCACGCCGCGGTCAAGGGGGTTCGCCGCGGGGGCACCGTGTCGGTCTCCGGGGTGTACGGCGGCGAGGCGGACCCGATGCCGCTGATGGAGATGTTCGACCGCGGCATCCAGCTGCGGATGGGGCAGTGTCACGTACGCCGGTGGACCGACGAGATCATGCCGCTGCTCTCCGGCGACGACGACCCGCTGGGCGTGGAGGACCTGCGTACCCACCGGTTGCCGCTGGCCCGGGCGCCGCAGGCGTACGAGATGTTCCAGAAGAAGGAGGACGGCTGCATCAAGGTAGTGCTCGAACCATGAGTGCGAGGAGCGGGCCGGGGTTGCGGGCCCCGCACTCACGAAGGCAGCCGGTGCCGTGAGCCGGGCGGTCGTGATCGTTGGCGCGAGCAGCGGGATCGGCCGGGCGACGGCCCGGGCCTTCGCCGAGCGCGGCGACCGCCTGGTCCTCGCCGCTCGCGCCACCACGACCCTGGCCGAGGTACGCGCGGAGTGCGCCGACGTCGACGTGCTGACAGTGCCGACCGACGTGACCGAGCCGGGCGCGCTGGACGCGCTCGCACACGCCGCGATCGACCGCTTCGGCCGCGTCGACGTGTGGGTGCACACGGCGGCGGTGATGGCCTACGGTCGCTTCGACGAGCTGCCGGAACAGGTCTTCGACCAGGTGGTACGGACCGATCTGCTCGGCGCCGCCGGTTCGGTGCGGGTGGCGCTGCGGCACTTTCGGGCCACCGGGGCGGGCACGCTGATCCTCACCGGTTCGGTGCTCGGGCACATCACCGCCCCGTACATGAGCGCGTACGTGGCGAGCAAGTGGGGGTTGCAGGGGCTCGCCCGAACCGTGCAGCAGGAGTTGCGCGACAGCCCGAAGATCCGGCTGTGTCTGGTCAACCCGGGCAGCGTGGACACACCCGTGTACCAGCAGGCGGCCAACTATCTGGGCCGGATCGGGCGACCTCCGCCACCGGTCGCCGGCCCGCAGCGGGTGGCAAGGGCCATAGTGGACTGTGTGGACCGACCCCGCCGGGAGGTGTCGGTGGGCCGACTCAATGTGGTGCTGCGGGCCGGCTTCACCGTCCTGCCGGGGGTCTACGACGTCCTCGTCGGGCCGTTGATGCGGGCCGCCGGCCTGAGTGGACGGTCGGTCGCCGCGCATGACGGCTCGGTCTTCGCTCCGAACCCGGCCGGCGAGGCGGTCCGCGGCGGCCACCTGCCCGACCTGCGGCAACTCGTGTCCGGGCCGGTGGGTGCGGTGGGCAACGCGCTGCGCCGACGGTTCGGTTGACCTGTTCGGGACTGTTCGGGACATATTCGGGGGCATCGTGCATCGATCAACTCGCCTAGGGTGGTGGGCCAGCAAGCGCTATGGCACACCACGATCGGGGAGACGATTGACAATGCGACTGAACCGCAGAACCGCGCTCGGGTTGGGCACTGTGGCCACCGCCGGCACGGTGCTGGGCGCCGCCGCCCCGGCGAGTGCCGCCGAGACCACCGAGGCGTCGCCGACCACCCCCGCACGGGCCGCCCGTCGGGTCTCCTCCATCTTCACCAAGCACAGCGCCGAGGCCGGCGGCAACTGGCAGGCGTACGTCAGCGTCGCCGACCCGGCCGGCGCGCCGGTGGTAGCGGTGGAGGCTGACGCGGACCGGCGGATCGAGGCGTACAGCGTCAACAAGATCGCCGTCGCCACGGCGGTGCTCGACAAGGTCGACCGAGGGCTGCTCACCCTGGACCAGCAGGTCGAGGTGAGCGCCGCGATCGTCGTACCGGGCGGTGACGGCATCTTCAGCCTGGACGGCGCGTACCCGAGTCTGGTGACCATCGGGCATGTGCTGGCCAACCTGCTGACCGTCTCGGACGACACGGCGGTGCGGCTGTGCGGGCTGGTCGCCCCGGCGGCCGAGATCAACTCCATCCTGGTCGCCAAGGGCTTCCCGAACACCCAGGTCCAGCCGGTGGCCAACCCGAACCGGTTCTTCCTCGGCACCAGCACCCCCCGGGAGACGCACGACCTGCTGCGCGCCCTGGTCGCCGGCACGCTGCTCTCCCCCGCCTCGACGACGTACCTGTTGGGCATCCTGCGCTCCCCGGTGGCGTTCACCGACGGCATCCGGCGCACCATGTCCTCCGACGAGCGGGCCCGGATCGCCACCAAGGCCGGCTGGTTCGCCGACGCCCGGCACGAGGCCGGCGTGATCTTCGACCGCTCCGGCGCGGCGGTGCTCACCTATGCCCTCTTCGCCGACGGGCAGGCCAACCCGGAGGACTTCGGCGCGACCCACCCGGCCGTGCAGGCCCGGGCCGCCATGGGCCCGAAGTTCCTGGCCGCCGTGGACCGGATCGCGGGCGTCGGCAGGACGTTCCGGATCACCGCCCGACGCCCCAGCAACGGCGGCTAGGGCGTGTTTCGGAAGTGTCGGTCGAGCCGAGCCGGAGTCCAGGCGTCGCCCGGCGACAACGCCGCCGGGCGACGGCTGGGCTCGGCGCAGGCCGGCCAGCACTTCCGACACACGCCCTAGGGCACGCTCTGAGCTCGTCCCGGGTCGGTCGCCGCTTGCCGGCGACCGACCCGGCGTGGCGACCACCGAGGCACGGGTCGGTCCGGGTGACTACCGTGTAGGGCGGACACGTCGGAGGGACGGCAATGGCACGAGCGCAGAACACGGACGTCGAACGGTCGCTCGGGCGGCGGATGCGGGGCGCCGCCGGCCTGGCAGCGCTGGCCGGCCTGGCCTGGGTCGCCCGGGATGTGCCGGCGGCGCTGGGTGGCCGGCTCAGCGGTGCGCGGGCCGAGCGGGCGGCCCGCTCGCCGCAGTTCCGCGAGGGCACCTTCCACAACCGGGCCGGCACCCGAACGATGATCGCCGAGCCGGGGCGCAACCTGGTCCGCGAGCTGATCTTCGGCAAGCAGAAGCGGCGTCCGACGGTAGCCGTGCCACTGCTGCGCCCCAGCGTCGGCGCGCCGACGGCCGCCGACACCGCCGACGAGCTCAACATCGTCTGGTACGGCCACGCCTCGACCCTGATCGAGATCGAGGGCCGCCGGGTGCTGCTCGACCCGGTGTGGAGCGAGCGGTGCTCCCCGTCGGGCCTGGTCGGCCCGCGCCGGCTGCACGAGCCACCGGTCGGCATCGACGAGCTGCCCCCGCTGGACGCCATCCTGATCTCGCACGACCACTACGACCACCTCGACATGGCAACCGTGCGAGCGCTGCTCGCCGGGCAGTCAGCGCCGTTCCTGGTGCCGCTCGGCGTGGGCGCGCACCTGGACCGCTGGGGCGTCCCCGCCGAACGGATCATCGAGCTGGACTGGTCCGAGTCGCACCGGGTCGCCGGCCTGGAGATCACCGCCACCGCCGCCCAGCACTTCTCCGGACGCGGGCTGCGCCGTGACGGCACGCTCTGGAGCTCGTGGGTGGTGGCCGGGGCCCGCCGCAAGGTCTTCTACACCGGCGACTCCGGCTACTTCGACGGGTACGCCGAGATCGGCGCCGAGCACGGGCCGTTCGACGTGACGCTGATGCAGATCGGCGCGTACGACCGGGCCTGGCCGACGATCCACATGTTCCCCGAGGAGGCGGTCGACGCCCACCTCGACCTGCGCGGCGGGCTGTTCGTGCCGGTGCACTGGGCGACGTTCAACCTGGCCCTGCACGACTGGTCCGAGCCGGTCGACCGGCTGTGGGCCGAGGCGAAGGCCCGCGACGTGCGGCTCGCCGTGCCCCGGCCGGGCGAGCGGGTGGTGGTCGACGAGCCGCCCGCCGTCGACGGCTGGTGGCAGGCCGTGGCCTGAGTCAGGCCGAGCAAGCCGTGTGCCTGAGCAGGCCGTCGCCTGAGTCAGGCCGAGCAGGCCGTCGCCCGACGTCGGGCCGTCGCGGCCTGACGTCGGGTCAGAGCACGAACGCGTCGGTCCAGAGCGCGCCGGACCGGCCGGAGAGCGCGTCCAGCATGGCCACCGCCTGACCGTCGGTGAGCTGCGCGACGAAGTCCACGATGGCTCGCCCCCGGGCACGCCCGATCCGGTCCGGCGTACGCGGGTGCAGCTCCGCCTCGGCCAACTCGACCAGGTCGTGCAGCCGCCGGGGCAGCCGGGACTCCTCCTCCGGGTCGAGCAGCCACTCCCAGAGCGCCTCGACCAGGGTGCCCAGCAGCCGGGCCTGGCCGCGCTGGTGCAGGGCGAGGTCCGGGCGGGCCAGCACGAACCGGTGGTGGACGAACTTGAGCACCTGCACCTCGTGCCACTGGGCGCAGCCCAGCAGCACGTGCCCGGAGCGCACCGACGGCTGTTCGGTGACAGTGATCGCCTCGACGAAGCGGGTGGACCAGCGGGCGGAGAACCGGGCCACGTACTGCTCGGCCTCGATCGAGCCGTCGAACGGCATCGCGAGCAGCCCGTCCACCAACTCCTCGCGGACGTGTTCGACGGCGGCGGCGAACGCGTCGTCGTCCGCGATCCAGGCGTCCTTGCGGTGCAGTTGCCGGCGTAGCCGCTCGATCGCCGCCCCGGGTCGCCGCGCCGCGGTGACCAGCGCCGCGTCGGTGATCGCCCGCAACTGCCCGCTCTCGCGCTGCCAGGCCATCAACTCGGCGGAGACCGAACCCTGCTGGAGCACCCCGACCCGGTAGAAGTCCTCCACGTCGTGGATGGCGTACGCGATGTCGTCGGCGGTGTCCATCACGGACGCCTCCACTGTCTGCTGCCAGTCCGGGATGCGACCGGCGAACGGCGCGCGGGCCTGCCGCAGGTCGTCCAGCTCGGTGCGGTACGCGCCGAACTTCGAGGAGCCGCTCTCCGGGTCGTCCGGCGGCGGGGTGGCGCCGCGCGGCGGCGGATCCATGGTGCGGGGGTGCGGGTCGGGGTGGTCCAGGCGAGTCCACGGGTACTTCAGCATTGCCGCGCGGACCGCAGCGGTCAGGTCCAGCCCGGTGGTGGCCGCGCCGCGGATCTCGGTACTGGTGACGATCCGGTACGACTGCGCGTTGCCCTCGAAACCGTCGGAGAGACCCAGGCGCTGGCGGGCCAGCCGGTCCAGCACCCGCTCCCCCAGGTGCCCGAACGGTGGGTGCCCGAGGTCGTGGGCGAGCGCCGCCGCCTCCACCACGTCGGGGTCGCAACCGCCGAGCTTGTCCAGCAGGTCACGCCACCGCTCATCGGCGGTCAACCGCTCGGCGACCGCGCGGGCCACCTGGGCGACCTTGAGGCTGTGGGTGAGCCGGTTGTGCACCAGCAGCCCGGAGCCGACCGGGCTGATCACCTGGGTGACACCACCGAGGCGGGCGAAGAACGGCGAGCCGACGATCCGGTCCCGGTCGGCACGGAACGGGTTGGCCGTGAGGTCGCCGAGGGCCCGGGCGCTGCCGCCGAAGAGCCGCCGGGCGCGCGGCTCCGCAGCAGATTCCATGATCGCCACGCTAGCGCAGGCCCGACGGGACCGCCGCCGGTCACCCCCGGCCGGACGCGGCGGTTCGGCCCTCCGCCCCGGCCGGGCGCGGCGACAGCGCTGGGGGCCGCCCGGCAGAATGCAGGCGGTACCCGCTCTTTGAAGGCGGATCGAGTTGAAGGCGGATCGAGATCGTGACCCAGTCTGTTCATCAGCGGATCGCCGACGAGCTCGGCGTGGCCGAGCGTCAGGTGCGGGCGGCCGTGGAGCTGCTCGACGGCGGCGCCACAGTGCCGTTCATCGCCCGCTACCGCAAGGAGGCCACCGGCCTGCTCGACGACACCCAGCTGCGCACCCTGGAGGAGCGGCTGCGTTACCTGCGCGAGCTGGACGAGCGCCGGGCCGCGGTACTGGAGTCGATCCGCGGCCAGGGCAAGTTGGACGAGGCCCTCGAAGCGCAGATCATGGCCGCCGACTCGAAGTCCCGGCTGGAGGACATCTACCTCCCCTACAAGCCGAAGCGACGGACCCGGGCGCAGATCGCCCGCGAGGCCGGGTTGGCCCCGTTGGCCGAGACGCTGCTGGCCGACCCCGGTCAGGACCCGCGCACCACCGCCGCCGGGTTCGTCGATGAGGAGAAGGGCATCGCCGACGCCGCCGCCGCGCTGGAGGGCGCGCGGGCCATCCTCATCGAGACCTTCGCCGAGGACGCCGACCTGATCGGCACGCTGCGCGAGCAGATGTGGTCGCGGGGCCGGCTGGTTTCCCGGGTACGCGAGGGTCAGGAGACGGCCGGCGCGAAGTTCGCCGACTACTTCGACTTCTCCGAGCCGTACCCGAAGCTGCCCTCGCACCGGATCCTGGCGATGTTCCGGGGCGAGAAGGAGGGCGTGCTCGACCTGACCATGGAGTCGGAGGAGGCTGGTGAGGCGGACGCCGTACCGACCGGCCCGACCCGGTACGAGGCGGCCATCGCCGGCCGGTTCGGGGTGTCCGACGCGGGCCGCCCGGCCGACCGGTGGCTGACCGACACGGTCCGCTGGGCGTGGCGTACCCGGATCCTCATCCACCTCGGCGCGGACCTGCGGATGCGGTTGTGGCAGGCGGCCGAGGAGGAGGCCGTTCGGGTCTTCGCCACCAACCTGCGGGACCTGCTGCTCGCCGCGCCGGCCGGCACCCGGCCCACAATGGGTCTGGACCCGGGCCTGCGGACCGGCGTGAAGGTGGCGGTGGTGGACGCCACCGGCAAGGTGGTCGCCACCGACACGATCTATCCGCACGAGCCGCGCCGGCAGTGGGACGCGTCGGTGGAGACCCTCGCCCGGCTGGCCGGGGCGCACGGGGTGGAGCTGATCGCCATCGGCAACGGCACCGCCTCCCGCGAGACCGACAAGCTCGCCGGTGACCTGATCGCCCGGCACCCGCAGCTCAACCTGACCAAGGTGATGGTCTCCGAGGCCGGCGCGTCGGTCTACTCCGCCTCCGCGTACGCCTCGCAGGAGCTGCCCGGGATGGACGTGTCGCTGCGCGGCGCGGTCTCCATCGCCCGCCGCCTCCAGGACCCCCTCGCGGAGCTGGTCAAGATCGACCCGCGCTCGATCGGCGTCGGCCAGTACCAGCACGACCTGTCCGAGGTGAAGCTGTCCCGGTCGCTGGACGCGGTGGTGGAGGACTGCGTGAACGCGGTCGGCGTGGACGTCAACACCGCCTCCGCGCCGCTGCTGACCCGGGTCTCCGGGATCGGCGCCGGCCTGGCCGAGAACATCGTGCTGCACCGGGACGCCAACGGGCCGTTCCGGACGCGTACCGAGCTGAAGAAGGTGGCCCGGCTCGGGCCGAAGGCGTTCGAGCAGTGCGCCGGCTTCCTGCGCATCCCCGGCGGCGACGACCCGTTGGACTCCTCCAGCGTGCACCCCGAGGCGTACCCGGTGGTGCGCCGCATCCTCTCCACCACCGGGCAGGACCTGCGCTCGGTGATCGGCAAGAGCGGCATCCTGCGCGGGCTGCGGGCCACCGACTACGTCGACGACCGGTTCGGCCTCCCCACCGTCACCGACATCCTCGCCGAGTTGGAGAAGCCGGGCCGCGATCCCCGCCCGGAGTTCCGCACCGCCACCTTCGTCGAAGGGGTGGAGAAGATCAGCGACCTGAACCCGGGCATGGTGCTGGAGGGCGTGGTCACCAACGTGGCCGCGTTCGGCGCGTTCGTCGACGTCGGGGTGCACCAGGACGGTCTCGTGCACGTGTCGGCGCTGTCCCGGACCTTCGTGAAGGACCCCCGCGACGTGGTGAAGTCCGGTGACGTGGTCAAGGTCCGGGTGCTCGACGTGGACGTACCCCGTAAGCGCATCTCGCTGACCCTGCGCCTCGACGACGAGCCCGCCGCCGGTGGTGGTGGTCGGACGAGCCAGGAGGGGCGTGGTGGCCCGGCGCAGCGCGCGCCGCAGGGCGGTCGCGGCGGCGGGCAGGGCACGTCCGGTGGCCCGCAGGGCGGTCGTGGCGGCGGGCAGCAGGGCGGTCGCGGCGGCGGGCAGCAGGGCGGTCGTGGCGGCGGGCAGCAGGGCGGTCGTGGCGGCGGGCAGGGCGGTCGTGGCGGGCAGCAGCGGCAGGGTGCGCCGGCGCCGGCCAATGACGCGATGGCGGAAGCCCTGCGCCGCGCCGGACTGGCCTGACCCCGTCAGCGAGGCGCCCGCCACCGGAACGCCAGCCACAGCAGATCTTGGACAGTTTCCGTTCAGACGGAACGGAAACTGTCCAAGATCTGGAGTCATCGAGGCGAACCCCGGCCGGGACGGCCGCACGGGCCGCAGCCCGCAGACGGCCTGGGACGGCCGCACGGGCCGCGACCGGCGGGGCGGCGCGGCGGCGGCGGGGCGGCGGGGCGGCGGCGGCGGGGCGGCGGCGGGGCGGCGGCGGGGCGGCGGCGGGGCGGCGGCGGGGCGGCGGCGGCGGCGGGAAATTTGATCGCGTGGTCGCGAGGGTCGGGGTGATGATCTCGCGGTGAAGATGCACGCCGATCAGGTGGACGTGAGCGTGGACGTGGTTTCCGCGCTGGTGGCCGAACAGTTTCCGCAGTGGCGGGGCCGGCCGGTCCGGCCGCTCCCCTCGACCGGCACCGTGAACGCCCTGTTCCGGCTCGGCCCGGACATCGTGCTGCGGTTTCCGCTGCTCCCCTCGACCGGCCCCGAGCTGCGCGCCGAGCTGCGGCGCGAGCAGGAGTACGCCGTGCTGCTCGGCGCGCACCTGCCCGTCGCGGTGCCCGAACCCCTCGGCCTCGGCGAGGGGGGCGACGGGTATCCGGGGCCGTGGACGGCGTACCAGTTCATTGCTGGCGAGACGGCCCAGCCCGACCGGATCGGCGACCTCGACGTCTTCGCCGGTGACCTGGCCGAGGTGGTGACGGCCCTGCGCGGCATCGACACCGGCGGGCGGGTCTGGTCCGGGACCGGGCGCGGCGGGCGACTGGCCGCCGGGGACACCGACGTCCGGGCGGCACTCGCGGTCAGCGGCGCGCTCACCGACACCCCCGCGCTCACCGGGGTGTGGGAGAGGTGCCGGGACGCGCCCCGGGACGACCCGGCCGACCTGTGGATCCACGGTGACCTGATGCCGGGAAACCTGCTGGTCCGCGACGGCCGGCTGGCCGCCGTCATCGATCTGGGCTCGGTGGGCGTGGGGGACCCGGCGGTGGACCTGATGCCGGCGTGGAACCTGTTCGACGTGGCTTCCCGGGAGACGTACCGGCGGGCGTTGGGCGTGGACGACGCGACCTGGGAGCGGGGTCGCGGCTGGGCCCTGGAGCAGGCGATCAACGCGCTGCCGTACTACGTGGAGACCAACCCGGTGATGGCCGGCATCGCCCGGCACACCCTGCGGGCCGTGCTCGACTGAGTCGGCTCGCGTACCGTCGGCGTCGTGAGTGAGCCGGACGGCCGGACGTGGCGGGATCAGCAGCGGCACGCGGTGCGGGCGCACGCCGATGCGGACGCTCGGCGGCGGGCCGCCGAGCACGCGGAGGCGGCGGAGCTGGTGGCCTGGTTCGTGGCCGAGGCGACCCGGCGAGGGCTGCCCACCACCCGGCTGGTCGCCCGGGGTTACGACGGGCGTGGGCGCTACCGGACCGGGCTGACCGGCTGGTACGTCGACCGGGCCGAAACCCGGGCGGTGGACGTGGACGGCCGGTTCCACCTGCTGACCGTGCCCGGCGGTCTGCGGGCTCGGCTGTTCGGCGTCGACCCGCAGCCCAGCCCGGCGCCGTTGGTCGTCGGAGCGGGTGGCCGCGACGGTGAGTCGGTTCCGCTGCGGACGCTGCTCAACCGGCTGCTGGGCGACGGGTCCGGCGGGCCAGGCTCCACCACCAGGCCTGCTGCACCACGAGGGTGAGCAGGCCGGCGAGGACGATCGCGGACAGGTTGATCACCAGTTGGAGGGCCGAGCCGCCCGCTTCGTCCCACACTCCGTAGGCGGCCGCTACCGCCACGTTCGCCGCCGCCGGAACCGTGGTGACCGAGATCAGCACGCCGACCAGGCTGCCGGACTTCTTCGACGTCAGCGAGAGCATGCCGGCGACGCCGGCGAGTAACCCGACCACCCAGGACAGCGCGTCCGGCCGCCAGATGAAGTCGGTGAGCGGACGTTCGGCGAGCAGCATCTCCCGACTGACCAGACCGACGGCGGTCAGCGCCCAGGTGCTCAGCACGGTCGCCACCATGGCCGCCAGGAAGCCGACCGCGAGTGCCTGCACCGAGCGGCCGACCACCCCGAGTTGGCGGCGCAACAGCGCCACGCACAGCGCGGCGAGAGGGCCGAACTCCGGGCCGACCACCATGGCCCCGACGATGAGGATCGGCTGGTCCAGCAGCACACCGATGCCGGCGATCATGGTGGCCACCACGATCAGCACGAGGTAGGTGCCGGACAGTTCGGTCTGCTCGCCGGTCTTCGCGGCGATCTCGTCCCAGACCACCGCGTCCGCGCCGCTGCCCGGCGCACTGTCCGCCGCCCGGTCGGCCGCCGCGGAGACGGTCAACTCGACGTCTTCGGCCGCGATGCCGCCAGTGGTGTCCACGCCGATCTGCTGCAACTGCCGCAGTACGCGGTCGGCGCTCTCCCTCACCACGTCACAGAGGATCAGGTCGCCCGGTGGCTGCCGGGCAGCACCGGGCAGCACGGCCAGGTGAGTTACCCCAGCCTCCTCGGCGAGCAGGTCGACGACCTCCGCCGACCGGTCCACCGGGGCGATAACCCTCAGGTGCAGCACGTCATCTCCCTCGCCCGACCGGCTAGTTCTTCCCTCGCCCGACCGGCCGCCGCGACTCTACCGCTCGGTCCATTGGCGGCAGGAGCTGCACAAGGTCACGGATCTGGCCGTGTCCGACTACGGGGTTTCGGGGTTGATCGGGGGAATGCGGACCGACCGTCGCTAATCAGCACCGACGTACGGTCTGTCCTGGTATGACGAATACATACCTTTTTTGGATCGCGTGGGAGGTCACAACGTGCCGGTGCCTGGTGGTCTCGTCGACGACCTGTCGCTGCCCCGGACCAGCCCGGAGCGGGGAAAACGAATCATCGACGTCGTCGTGGCGGCGGTCCTTCTCATCCTGGCGGCACCGGCGTTGATCGTGGTGACGGTGCTGGTAGCGGTGGGCCTCGGTCGCCCGGTGCTGTTCCGCCAGTGCCGCGCCGGCCTGCACGGCCAGCCCTTCGAGATGGTCAAGTTCCGCACCATGCGGCCACCCAACCTGAGCCTCGGCCTGCTCGGCGACGGGGACCGACTCACTCCGCTCGGACGCTGGCTGCGCGCCAGCAGCCTTGACGAACTGCCCACGCTCTGGAACGTGCTGCGTGGCGACATGAGCCTGGTCGGTCCACGGCCACTGCTGCCCGAATACCTCGGTCGCTACTCACCCCACCAGGCCCGACGGCACGAGGTGCGGCCCGGCATCACCGGGTTGGCCCAGGTGCGGGGACGCAACAGCCTCAGTTGGGAAGAGAAGCTGGACTTCGACGTGCGGTACGTGGACAGCCACAACATGAGAACCGATCTGTCGATTCTCGCCGCGACCGTGCGGACCGTGCTGCGTCGCGAGGGGATCTCCGCGGCAGGGTTCGTCACGGCTCCCGAGTTCACGGGTACGCCGCACTGGTCGCCGCCCCCACGCAGCAACTCGAACACCGCGACCACAGGCTCGGGTGGTGCCCGATGAGTGACACCGTGTACCTGTCCCCGCCGGACATCGGGCCGCTGGAGGAGTCGTACCTGGTCGCAGCCCTCCGCTCTGGGTGGGTTGCCCCCGTCGGCCCCGATCTCCAGGCGTTCGAACACGATGTCGCCGAGCGGGTGGGCACCGGAGGGGCCGTCGCCGTCAACTCCGGGACGGCCGCCCTGCACCTGGCGCTGCTCGGCGTCGGCGTCGGGCCCGGCGACGTGGTCATAGTGCCTACCCTGACCTTCATCGCCACCGCCAACGCGGTCCGCTACATCGGAGCCCGTCCGGTCTTCGTCGACTGTGATCCCCGCACCGGCAACGTGGACGTGGGCCTTGTCGACGACCTGGTGCGACGGCTGCGTTCCCGCGGTGAGCGGGTCGGCGCTGTCGTGCCTGTCGACATGTTCGGCAGCTGCGCCGACTACACCCGACTCGTCCCGCTCTGCGCCGAGGCCGGTATCCCGGTGGTCGAGGACGCCGCCGAGGCGCTCGGCTCGCACCATCGAGGCCGCTCGGCCGGGTCGTTCGGGCAGGTCGCGGCGCTCTCCTTCAACGGCAACAAGATCATGACCACTTCCGGCGGTGGGATGCTCGTCTCCGACGACGCGGCACTGCTCGCCAAGGCCCGCCACCTCGCCACGCAGGCGCGGGAACCGACGCCGCACTACGAGCACCGCGAGACCGGCTACAACTACCGGCTGAGCAACCTCCTGGCCGCGCTCGGCCGGGCCCAGTTGGTCCGGCTGGACGGGATGATCGCCCGCCGACGCCAGTTGCGTGACCAGTACGCCAAGGTGTTCGCACCGGTGCCCGGCGTCGAGCTGGTCGGCATCGACGACGTCGACTCGAACTGCTGGCTCACCGTCATCACGGTGGACGAGGAGCACTGTGGCTGGCGGGCCGCCGACCTGGCAGCCCACCTCGCCACCGGGAGCATCGAGACGCGGCCCGTCTGGAATCCGATGCACCGCCAGCCCGTCTTCGCCGGCGCCGAAAGTCTGCTCACCGGCGCCTCGGACCGACTCTTCACCAACGGGCTCGCCCTGCCCAGCGGCAGCGCCCTGACCGAGCGACAGGTCGGGCGGGTCTTCGAGGCGATCGACGAGTTCCTGACCAGCCACAGCAGGGTACGGGCGGCATGACGATTCCACTGGTGATCGTCGGCTGCGGTGGCCACGGCCGCGAGGCGCTGGGCATCGCCCGAGCGATGAACGCCGCTGCGGGCCGACCCCGATGGCACCTGGTCGGCTTCGTCGACGACCGCCCCAGCGAGGAAAACCTCAAACGGGTGCAGAAGCTGGACGTGCCGTACCTCGGCGGGCTGCCGTGGCTGCGCGACGCCCCTGCCGACACCCATCACGTCATCGGCATCGGGGACCCTCGGATCCGACGGGCCGTGGCCCAGCGCGTCGACGCCTACGCGACGCCGGCGACCAGCCTCATCCACCCGGCCGCGACGATCGGGCCGGACACGGAACACGGCCCCGGGTTCGTGGCGTTCGCCGGGGCCCGGGTCACCACGAACGTGACAATCGGCCGGCACGTGCACCTCAACCAGAACGTGACGGTCGGCCACGACACCGCTCTCGCCGACTTCGTCTCGGTGAACCCACTCGCTGCCGTCTCGGGCGACTGCCAGCTCGGCGAGGCAGTGCTGATCGGCACCACCGCCGCGGTGCTCCAGGGGCTGCGCGTCGGTAGCGACGCCACAGTCGGCGCGGGCGCCTGCGTGACCAGAGACGTTCCCGCCGATGCCGTGGTCAAGGGCGTACCGGCGCGCTGACCAGCACTGACCGAGACCAGACGGGATCGACACCGACGCCGCGCGCCCATGTGGTCCGGCACGAGGAGCAGGACGTGAGCACAAACCGCCGCAGTGCCGGCAACCGGCCACTGCGCGTTCTCCAGGTGACAAGCACGGCCGTCGGCGGTGACTGGTTCTACGACCAGGTGACCGGGTTGGCGCGGCTGGGGCACGACGTCTGCGCTGTCGTACCGGGCGAGGGTCCGCTCACCGACCGCCTCGGGACGGCCGGGGTCCGCACCGAGATCGTGTCGATGTCGGGTTGGCGCCCGCGGCAGCTCCCCCGGGTCGCGGCGGCGCAACTGCGTCTCGTCCGCCTGGTCCGGCGCTTCGACCCCGACGTGGTGCACGGCCATCTGGTGAAGGCCAACATCGTCTGCCGGTTGGCCAGTCTGGCCGCCCGCCGACCGCTGCTTGTCAACCAGATCGCCGGCGTCGTCCACCTGCGCAGCCCACTGTTCAACAGAATCGACAGCGCGACCCTGCGCCGGGTGGACGTCCTGATCGGGTCGTGCCACGCGTTCGCCGAACAGTACCGGCGCTTGGGCGCGCGGGCGGTGGCTGTCAGTCACTACGGGTGCGACGTGCACCGGCTCGACCCGACCGCGAGCGGGGAGCCCTTCCGGGCGGAGTTCGGGCTGGCCGCCGGCACCCCCACCGTCGGAATGCTCGCCCACATGTACCGCAGCCGACTCCAGGCGTTCCAGGACATCGGTTTCAAGGGCCACGAGGTCTTCCTCGACGCGGCCCCGCGCCTGCTGGCTCGGGTGCCGGCGGCCCACCTCTTCGTCGTGGGCGACGAGTTCACCGGTGACGTGGGCTACCGACGTGAGCTGGAGGAACGCGCCATCCGACTGGGCGTCGCCGAGCGCGTGCACTTCACCGGTCGCCGGAGCGACGTGCAGGGCGTTCTGGCCGGTCTCGACGTGGCGGTCACACCGTCGCTCGAGGAGTCCGCGTCGTACGCCACCATCGAGGCGCTGCTGATGGAGCGCGGCGTGGTGGCCAGCGACGTCGGCGGGTTGCCGGACACCGTGCAACATGGCGAGAGCGGCCTGTTGGTGCCTCCGGCGGACCCGGACGCGCTGGCCGACGCCGTCGCCGACCTGTTGGAGGACCCTCAGCGGCGGGCTGCCATGGCTCGGCTCGGGCGCAGCCGCTGCCTGGACCTGTTCGACATTCAGCGGACGGTCGCCGACGTCGAGGCGATCTACCGGGCGGCGCTCGACGGCCGTCCACTGCCGCGGGCCGGACGCCTGTCCGAGGTGGCCCGATGACGGCCGCGACGCCGCCCCTCGGTCCGAGCGCCAACCCCGGTACGGATGCCGGGCCGGCGGTGACAAGCGGTCGGGACGTCGCCGAAAGCGGCCGACCCACCACCGGTCCGGGCGCTTCGGCGCGGGTCTCGGAGCAGAGTGTGTCGGCCGCTGCCGCCGGGTCCGTCGGAACCAGGGTCGTGCTCCTGGCCATCAGCCTGGCAACCGGGGTGTTGGCAGCCCGGGTCCTCGGCCCGCACGACCGCGGCGTGGTGGCGGTCGTGCTCGCCTGTGCGGCGATCTTCGGAGCGCTCCTCACAGTGGGAATGGAGACGGCCAACCTCCGCTACGCGGGCGCTTCGGTCGCCGCCCACCGGCGAACCGTGTGGTGGAGTCTGCGCCACGTCGCAACGGTGGGAGTCGGCGTGGCAGCCGCCTGGGGGGCGCTGGCGCTGGTGGTCGGGCCAGCCGTTCGGATCGGGCTCGACCCGGTCACCTTCGCCCTCGCGCTCAGCCTCGGCCCCGTGGTGCTGCTCTCCTCCCTGCTCGGCACTGCCGAGATCGGCCGCAGTCGCGCCTCGGTCTACAACTGGACCGTCATCGGAGGGCTGCTCGTCTACGGCCTGCTGCTCGTCGCCCTGGCGGTGACCGACCGCGCGGACACCGACACCGTCATCGGCGCGTACCTCGTGGGCCAGGTGTGCGCCGCGGCGGTGCTGCTCGTCCGCGCCCTGCCGTTGAGCCGCCACCCCGGCACACCCCAGGACGCTGCCGCGTACCGGGCGTTCGCCCGCCGGGTGTACGCACCCAACCTGGCCCAGTTCGCGATGGTGCGCAGCCAGGTCCCCGCCATCCACCTGGTGGCCGGTGCGGGCGCCGTCGGCGTCTACTCGGTGGCGGTGCCGTTCGCCGAGATGCTCCTGGTGCTCCCGGTGGCGCTCAGCCTCATCCTGGTGCCGGCTGTCGCGCACGGCGGCGCCGACTGGCACACGGTCCGTCGGATGTCGGTGCAGACACTGCTCATCACCGCCGTCGGGGCGGGGCTGCTGGCCGCGGTGGCGCCGCTGGCCTTCCCGCTGCTCTTCGGCAGGCAGTTCGCCGAGGCCGTACCGGTGCTCTGGGCGATGCTGCCCGGCCTCATCGTGCTCGCGGTCGCCCGCACCGCGCAGAGCTACCTGACGGCCGTCGACCGTCCGGGCCCGCCAACCCTGGCGGCCGTGAGCGCCGCCATCGGCGGGCTGCTCGCCATGGTCGTCCTGATCCCACGCTTCGGCACGCTCGGCGCGGGCTTCGCCGTGTCGGCCGGATATGTCCTCTACGGCCTGGTCGTCGGCTGGGCCTTCCTCGATCACCGGCCTGTGCAGGGCCGGAGAAACGGTCCGACCAGAATGACGACTGAACGCGGCGGCCGGCACGCGAGGCCAACGACACGGGACCGCGATTCCCTGCTGCCGGCGTGGGGACGAGCGGCCGGCGTGCTCGTCGCCGGGGTGGCCGCCGGTGTGGTGGCGGTGCAGGACACGTCGCTCCTGCTCCGGCTGGCCGCTCTCGCAGTGGTGGTGCTCGTCATCACAGTGCCCGGCTTCGGCCTCTACTGCATCGCGCTGGCGGTGCCCGCATCGCAGTTGCCCATCGCCCCGGCGGCGAGCAGCACCACGCCGTTGCTGGCGCTGATCCTCTGCACTCTGGTCGGCACGTTGCTCCGCGGCCGCACCACCCGCCGCAGCACCCCCGCCGTCCTCATCGTGGCCGGCCTGACCTGCGTCCTCGCTCTCGGTGTGACGGTCGGCGGCCAACCCAACCAGGCGTTCCGGTCGGTGGCCGCGATCGCGATACCCCTGGCCTGCATACCGCTGATCGACACCGCCCGAGCCCGCTCACGGTCCGTCCTCCTCGTGTTCGCGGTCGCGGCGACCGGCGTCGGCCTGTTCCACGCCGCGCTCGCCCTGATCGGAACACCGGTGCTTGCCGAGGAGAACCCGGCCCTCGCCGAATCCCTCAGCAGCCTGAACCACAACGCGTGGGGGCCGATGTTGCTGCTGGCGCTCGCCGTGCTGCTGGCCAGGCTGCGACCGGGCGTGTCGGGCACAGCCCGGGTGTTGACAGTCGCGGGGATCGCCGCCGTGGTCGTCAGCGTGGTGCTGTCGTACAGCCGCTCGACGTACATCGGCGGAGCGCTGCTCCTGCTCTGCTTCGTGATCCAGCGACGGCGCACGGTGGCCCTGGCCCTCACCGGCATCGTCGTCGTCCTCACCGTCGGCCTGACCGGGGTGCAACTGGTGCCGGATCAGGTGGCCGAGCGGATCGCGTACACCACAGTGGACGGACGACTGGACAGCTCCAGCAGCGTACGCCTGGACCTGTGGCTCAGTGCCCTGCGGATGGCCGCCGACCACCCTCTCGCCGGCGTGGGTTTCCAGAACTTCCGGACCCACCTGCCGGAGTACTTCCAGCCCGAGGTCACAGTGGCCGCCGTCGACGTCCAGCTCGACAGCCTCAACCACGCGCACAACACCTACCTCACGGTGCTGGCCCAGACCGGGCTGGTCGGCGTCCTCCTGGTGGGCGGGCTCCTGTTCATCGTGATCCGCCAGACCCGTCGACGCCTGCGCGACGGCGACCAGAGCGCCGAGGCGGCAGTGCTCGGCATGGCCGCGGTCGGTGGGTGCAGCCTCTTCGGAGAGCCGTTGCTCACCCTCCCGGTACTCATCCCGTTCGTGCTCCTCCTTGCCGTCGCCACTGCCCGTTCGCAGGGCGAGCCGAAACGCGTGACCGACAGGCGTCCCGCCGGAGCGAAGCACTCGGTGCGGACCAGACCGGCCTGGACGCCCGGCCAGAGCGGCTACGGCGCACGCCGCGGACGGTCCACCGCCGACAAGGTCCTGACGTGATCATGAAGGAGACGAAAGTGACAGCGACGCGTCCCGACACACCGAGGGTCGAGAGCCACGACCAGCCGCGTCGGCAGCGGACCGTCCCGGGCCCGGCCCCCACGCCCGTACTTCCGTCAGTGATGTTGCTCTGCGGCGCGAGTTCGCTGCACGCCCGCAAGTGGGCTGTCGCATTGGCGGAACGTGGTCATCCGGTCATCGCCGTCAGTTGGATCGACGCGGAGCCGATCGACGGCGTCGAACTGCGCGTGGCGCCCGGGACCGGCCGGACCCGCAACGGACGGTGGGGGGCGGTGTGGCAGCTCGCCGCCGCCGGCTGGTGGCTGCGCCGGCAGACTCGCGAGGCTCGCCCCGACGTGCTGCACGTGCACTCGGTAGGGATGGCGGGTCTGCTCTCGCTGCTGGCCCCGCGTCGACCCGCCCGGGTGGTCACGCCCTGGGGGGTCGACCTGCAGTCAGCGCGCCGGTCCAGGGTCCGCAGATGGGTCGCCCGGGCCGCCCTGCGCCGCTCCGACCTCGTCCTCCCCACCGCGGAGTCGGTCCGTACGGAGATCATCGAGCGCTACCGGATACCGGCGGAGAGCACCCGCACCGTGTCGTGGGGCGTGGACGACAAGCTGTTCGCGCTCCGGGACACCGTGACGCCAGCGTCGGTGCGGGCCGAATTCGGCATCCCGGCCGACGCGACAGTGCTGTTCGCCGCCCGGACGGCCGGTCCCGTCTACCGCACGCCCGAGGTCCTGCGGGCGTTCGCCCGGGTGGCCGCCGCTCGTCCCGACCTTCACCTCGTCGTCCTGGCCGGGCACCGTCCGGCCGAGGCAGCGGCCGCTCAGGCGCAGCGGCGGTGCGTCGCGGAAGCCCACGAACTCGCCGCGAGCCTACCCGGACGGGTCACGGTAGTGGACCGGTCATTGACACCTGAGGACACCTTCCGGCTGATGCGGGCAAGTGAGGTGAGCATCTCGGTTCCTCGCTTCGACCAGCGCAGCTGCACTGTGCTGGAGGCGGCGCTCGCCGGTTGCCGGCTTCTGCTCGCGGATCTGCCGCCGTATCGCGAGATGGTCGAGGACGGCATGGCGGCCGACATCCTCAGCGGGCCGTTGGAGACCGCGCTGGCGGAACAGCTCATGGCCGCCCGCCCGCTGGAGCCGATTCTGCAAGAACGCAACCGGCGCTTCATCGAGACGTCGGAGTCCTGGTCACGCCAGGTCTCCGTGGTGCAGGAGTGCTACCGGCGGCTGAGCACCGACCGAGCTGAACGACGTCGGGACGGGGCTGCCCGGTGAGGATCGTCTACCTGCACCAGTACTTCCGCACACCGGCCATGTCCGGGGGCACCCGGTCCTACGAGTTCGCCAGGCGTCTGGTCCGCAACGGCCACGACGTGCACGTGGTGACCAGCGACACCGAGTCCTCGTCGGACGCCAGGCAGACCTGGCGGACCACTGTCGAGGCGGGCGTGGTGGTGCACTGGGCGGCCGTCCCCTATCGCAACGCGATGTCCATCCGGGAACGCATCTCGGCCTTCGGGAAGTTCGCCCGGTTGGCGGCTCCGCGCGCGGCGTCGCTGGAGCAGGACGTCGTCTTCGCCACCAGCACGCCGCTGACCATCGCGTTGCCCGCTGTCTACTCCGCCCGCCGCCGCCGGACGCCGATGGTGCTGGAGGTACGCGATCTCTGGCCGGAGGTGCCGATCGCGCTGGGCGCGTTGCGGTCGCCGCTGACGCGGCGCGCGGCAACCGGCCTGGAGGGATGGGCCTACCGCAATGCCGCTCACATCCTGGCGCTGTCGCCGGGGATGGCGGCGGGCGTTCGGGCGCGGCACCCCGGGGCTGCGGTGACAGTCATTCCCAACGGCTGCGACCGTCAGTTGTTCGCCGACGCGGACGCTGCCGGCCGGGCGCTACGGGATCGCACGCCGTGGTTGGGCGACCGTCCGCTGATTCTGTACGCGGGGACGCTCGGGTTCGTCAACGACGTGGGTTATCTGGTGCGGATGGCCGCGACGCTGCGTCGTGACCACCCCGACGTGCGGATCGCTCTCGTCGGGCAGGGCGCGGAGGCGGCACAGGTGCGCGCACAGGCAGCCGCGTCCGACGTCCTGGACCGAAACCTGTTCATGGTCGACCAGGTGCCGAAGGCCGAGGTGGTGGCGTTCTTCGGTGCCTGCGATCTCGCCGTGTCGACGGTGCGCGACGAGCCCGCGTTGCACGCCAACTCGGCCAACAAGGTCTTCGACGGGTGGGCGGCCGGCCGGCCGGTAGCGGTCAACCACGAGGGGTGGATCGCCGACATCCTGCGCCGCAGCGGGGCCGGAGTCGTGCTGCCCGCGGGAGATCCCGCCGCCGCGGCGACGCTCGCGGGCGCGTTCGTCAGCGATCCGGCCAGGACCGCCGCGGCGCGGGCCGCGGCGCGGGTGGTCGCGGCCAACGAGTTCGACCGCGACCTGCTCTTCGAACGGTTCGAGGACGTGCTGCGGGGGGCGGTGGTGCCACGACAGCCGGCCAGGTCAATAGCGGGACAAACTTCGTGAATGACCAAAAACCAGTCATAAAGTGATTAGTTTTGGTAGGACGTTAATAAGACCATCTTGGTGGTTTTCCCCGGGATGGGCCGCTATCGCAGCAGGAGTTTCCACATGCCACTTTTGGGGACAAGCCCCAGCGAGTCCACACGCCTCGGTCGGTCACATCGCCACGTCCGACTGGCCGGCGGCCTCCTCGCAGCGGACGCCCTCGCCTGGATCGCGGGTTTCGCCGTCGCCGCGTGGGTGCGCTTCGAGTTCTCGCTCACCGGCCCCGCCCTGGCCCGCGCGATCGGCATGGGCGTGGTCGCCGCGGCCGCGCACGTCGCAGTGTCCGCCGTTCGCCGCAACCTGTCCGGCCGGCACCCCCTGGGCAGCGTCGAGGAGATGCAGGGGCTCGCCAACACGGCCCTGACCACCGGCGTGCTCCTGCTGATCGCCCTCGTGCCCATGACGTCCCGACCGGTGCCCGCGAGCACGCCACTCGTCGGCGCGGCGATCGCGCTGACCGTCATGCTCGGCACCCGTCTGGCGTACCGCAGCCGCAGCGACCGGACGTTGCGCCCGGACGCCGGCCGAGCGGAACCGGTCCTGCTCTTCGGCGCGGGCTCGGCCGGTCAGGGGCTCCTGCGAGCCATGCTGAGTGATCCGGCAGGGCAGTTCCTGCCGGTCGGGATGCTCGATGACGACCCGCAGAAACGCCACCTGTCGCTGGCGGGCGTGCGCGTGCTCGGCTCTCGCTCTGACATCGACACTGTCGTGCGGCGTACCGGCGCGAAAATGGTGATCTTCTCCGCCGCCAACGCCGACTCCGAACTGATCAACGAGGTCCGCGAGAGCACCCTGAAGACCGGAGCGACGTTCAAGATCCTTCCTTCGGTACGGGAACTGGTCGACCATCGGATCACGGTGAGCGACGTTCGCGACCCGGACATGGCGGACCTGCTCGGACGACGACAGGTGATCGGCGACCTCCGGGATGCGGAGTCCCAGCTGCGCGGACGCCGGATCCTGGTGACCGGCGCCGGTGGGTCGATCGGCTCCGAGCTGTGCCGCCAGATCATGCGGGCCGATCCGGGCGAGCTGATGATGCTCGACCGCGACGAGTCGGCCCTGCACGCCTTGCAACTGTCGATGTCGGGTCGCGCGATGTTGGACAGCCCCGAGCTGATTCTCGCCGACCTGCGCGACGAGGAACGGATCCGGCGGGTGATGGCGGAACGCCGACCCGACATCGTGTTCCACGCCGCGGCCCTGAAACACCTGACACTGCTGCAACGCCACCCGGGCGAGGCGGTGAAGACGAACGTGTTCGGCACGCAGACCGTGCTCAACGCGTGCCGCGACGTGGCGAGGTTCGTCAACATCTCGACCGACAAGGCCGCCGACCCGGTCAGTGTTCTCGGCTACTCCAAGCGGATCACTGAGCGGTTGACAGCGAACGCCGCCGCGACGCACGGCGGCACGTTCCTCAGCGTCCGCTTCGGCAACGTCCTGTCCAGCCGAGGGTCGGTGGTCACGGCGTTCCGGGCCCAGATCGAGGCGGGACTGCCGATCACCGTCACTCACCCCGACGTGACGCGCTACCTGATGACAGTGCAGGAGGCGGTGCACCTGGTGCTGCAGGCCGCCGGCATCGGCCGCGACGGCGAGGCGCTCGTCCTCGACATGGGTGAGCCGGTACGGATCGACGACATCGCTCGCCAGTTGGCGAGCCAGGCGCCGGGGCCGGTCCAGATCGTCTACACCGGGCTCCGGCCGGGCGAGAAACTCCACGAGGCTCTGATCGGCGCTGGCGAGCGGGACCTCCGCCCGCTGCACCCGCTCATCTCGCACGTGGCGGTGCCCCCACTCGACCCCATCGAGATCACCACACTGGACCCGTTCGAAGACCCAGAGAAGATCATCGACCGCCTGGCGTGGCTGTGCGGCCAGTCCACCGGCATCGTCGCGCAGCAGGCCGTCAAGTCGACAGCTCCGGCACCCAGCGCGAGCTGAGTCGACGCCGACCCCGCAGGTGGCGTCCGGGGATGGATCCTCGACGCGCCTGCGGGGTACGGCCTGCCGGCCCGACTCGATCATCGCGAGGTGGTCCGACGAACGCCCGCCCGCGACGCGGGTCCGCCTCGCGTTGAGCGTCACACCTGGCACCAAAGCCGACACGGTCAGCAACGAAGCTCCCATCGACTGATTGACATCGATAGCGGCACACCGAAGGCTCGCGCCTACAGGTCCTTCACCCAAGGAGGCGCGATGAGACCGAGACGACTGGCGATCGCCGGCGTGGTCACCCTGCTCGGCGCACTGGCACTGACCCCACCGGCCAGCGCGCGGCCGCCGTCCGACCCCGGCGTCCGCGACGGCCTGGAGGTGTACGTCGGCACTGTCGACGCGAAACAGCGGGAGCAACTGCGCGCGGCGGGGGTCGACCTCGGACACGACGCGAAGGCGGACGCGTCCGGCCGTACCACTGTCGAGACGGTCCTCAGCAGACGGCAGGCGAAGCGGTTGACCGACAAGGGCGTACCGCTGTCGGTGAAGAAGGTGCGAGGCAAGGACGCGTCGCAGGCGCTGCGGGAGCAGGCCGCCGCCGGCTGGACGAGTTTCCGCCCCTACGGTGAGCCGGGCGGCCTGCGAGACGAGTTGAACGCCACAGCGGCCCGGTATCCCAAGCTGACCAAGGTGGAGACGATCGGTCGCAGCCAGCAGGGGCAACCGATCGTCGCCGTGAAGGTCACCAAGAACGCGCGGACCGTCGCCGACGGCCGGCGACCGGCGGTGCTCTACGCCGGTGCCCAGCACGCCCGCGAGTGGATCACACCGGAGATGACCCGCCGGCTGATGCATCACGTGCTGGACAGCTACGGCACCGACCGGGAGATCACCCGACTGCTGGACACGACCGAGCTGTGGTTCCTGCCGGTCGCCAACCCGGACGGCTACGACTTCACGTTCACCCCGGGCAACCGTCTGTGGCGCAAGAACCTGCGGGACAACAACGGCGACGGGCAGGTCGGCTCCGGCGACGGCGTCGACCTCAACCGCAACTTCAGCTACAAGTGGGGGTACGACAACGAGGGCTCGTCGCCGGAGCCGAACAGCGAGACCTACCGGGGCCCGGGCCCCAACTCCGAGCCGGAGACCAAGGCGCTGGACCGGCTCTTCAAGCGGGTCGGGTTCGAGTTCTTCGTCAACTACCACTCGGCGGCCGAACTGCTGCTCTACGGCATCGGCTGGCAGGTGAGCACCCCCAGCCCGGACGACGAGATCTACAAGGCGATGGTCGGGGACGACGCGCACCCGGCGGTGCCCGGCTACGACCCGGACATCTCCGCGGAGCTGTACACCACAAACGGTGACACCGACAGTCACGCCACCGTCAGGTACGGCACGCTGGGCTTCACCCCGGAGATGTCCACCTGCGAGGCCGCCTCGGCCGTCGACCCGGACGACCAGTGGCGCCCCGAGGACTGCGTCAGCGGCTTCATCTTCCCTGACGACGAGGCGCTGATCGCTGGCGAGGTGAGCAAGAACCTGCCGTTCGCGTTGGCCGTGGCCCGGTCGGCTGCGGACCCGGACGACCCGGTCTCGGTGGTCGGTCGGAGCACTCCGGACTTCGTGGTGGACGCCTTCGACACCTCGTACGGGCGCACCCAGCAGGTCGCCTCGATCACCCGTCGGGCGCTGAAGAACGTGCGGATGCACTACACGGTCAACGGTGCGCGACCGAAGACGGTAGCGGTCCGCGAGTGGCGCGGTGGCGAGCGGTACGGCGACACACACGACGACTACTACGCCGAGCTACGGGGCACTGTCAGCGGCGCGAAGCCGGGCGACCGGGTGGAGGTCTGGTTCACCGGGAACAAACCGCGTGCCGGGGTGGTGGCCAGCGAACACTTCACCTATCGGGTGCACAACGACATCGGCGGTGACGTGCTGGTCCTCGCGGTGGAGGACGTCACCGGCCTCAGCCCGGCGCAGACCGGCACCACCGCGAAGTACGCCGACGAGGTCGCGGCGTCGCTGGGCGCCGCCGGGCGCAGCAGCGACGTGTACGACTTCGACGCGATGGGCCGCAAGGCGCCGCACCCGCTCGGCGTGCTGTCGCACTACGAGGCGGTGGTCTGGGAGACCGGCGACGACGTGATCCTGCGCTCCCCCGGTCAGGTGGCCGGCACGACGGCCAGGGCGGCACTGGAAACCGAGCTGGCCATCCGGGACTACCTGAACGAGGGCGGCAAACTGCTCGTCAGCGGCCAGTACGCGTTGTTCGCGCAGGGCGCCAACGGGTCGTACGTCTATCACCCGGACGCGCCACCGGAGTGCACCGATGCCGAGGCCGCCAGCTGTCTGCCGCTGTTGAACGACTTCCAGCAGTACTGGCTGGGCGCGCACACCTACGTCAGCGACGGCGGAACCAGCCCGGACGGGGAGCCGTACCCGGTCGTCGGGACCGACGCGGCGTTCACCGGCTTCGACGGGCAGCTCAACGCCGCCGGCTCGGCGGAGAACCAGGCGCACACCGCCTCGTTCCTGACCACGTCGAGTTTCCTGCCGCCGGACGAGTTCCCGCAGTTCGCCAGTTCCGCGCCGGTGGGCTGGACCCGACCGGGCGGCGCGCCGTTCGATCCGCGTACGGGTGAGTGGTACCTGTACAGCGGGCAGACCGACGAATCGTACAAGCGGCTCACGCGCACTGTGGATCTCACCGGGGCGAGCAGCGCGGAGTTGCGCTTCTTCACCTCCTACGAGATCGAGCAGGACTGGGACTTCATGTTCGTCGAGGCGCACGAGGTGGGTAGCGACGACTGGACGACCCTGCCGGATGCCAACGGCAAGACCAGCACTGTCACCGGGGACAGCTGCGTCGAGGGTTGGGCGCAGTTGCACCCGTTCCTCACGCACTACCAGGGCGCTGACTGCTCCCCCACCGGGAGCACCGGCAGCTGGAACGCGGCGAGCGGGTCATCGGGAGGCTGGAAGGAGTTCGTGGCCGACCTGTCGGGCTACGCCGGTAAGCAGGTCGAGGTGTCGATCACCTACGCCTCGGACTGGGGCACCCAGGGTCTCGGCGTCTTCGTGGACGACGCCCGGGTGCTGGTCAACGGGTCCACGGTCGCGGATACCTCGTTCGAGTCGGCCGACCTGGGTGGCTGGACGGTGGCCGGCCCACCGCCCGGCACCGCCGGCAACGCCAACGACTGGTCGCGCAGCCAGCAGGCGTTCGAGGAGGGCTCGGTGGTGGTCACCGGGGACACGGTGTACCTGGGCTTCGGGTTGGAGGGTCTGCCGCCGGCGGCCCGCGACGACCTGGTCGCCCGCTCGTTGACCCACCTCACCGGGCAGCCCCGCCCCTGACGGCGGCAAGGTGCGCCGACGGTCCGCGGACCGTCGGCGCACCTTCGGTGTACGGGGGGTACGGTCGCCGCCGATGTGGTGAGCTGTACGGGTGTCGGGGCTGGGACTTGTGCTGCACCCCACCCGGGATGTCACCGAGGTGGTCGGGATCATCGAGCGGTGGGCGACGCGTCACCACAAGACGCTGATGGTGCGCGAGGAGGACCAGCACCGTGTCCCGTCCGGCGTCGAGCCGGTGCCGGCGGGTGAGGTCGCGACCCGCGCCGACGCGTTGATCAGCATCGGCGGTGACGGCACCATGCTGGGTGCGCTGCGCTCCGCCATCGGCGACCCCAAGCCGGTACTCGGCGTACACCTGGGTCGTCTGGGGTTTCTCGTCGAAGTCGAGCCGCCGGAGTTGCCCGAAGCGCTGAGCCGGCTGCTGTCGAAGGATTTCACCATCGAGTCGCACGCCTGCCTCGCCTGCGACGTCTGCGGCGACGACGTGGTGGCGTTCAACGACATCGCGTTGGTTCGTCAGCCGGGCGCCGGCTTCGTCAGCGTCACGCTCGCCATCGACGGCCAGCAGTACGGCTACTACCGCAGCGACGCCGTGGTGGTCAGCACTCCGATCGGCTCGACGGCGTACAGCTACGCCGCCGGTGGTCCACTGATCTCCCCGGCGGCGGACTCGGTGGTGATCACGCCGGCCGCGCCGATGGCCGGCATCTCCCGGGCGGTGGTGCTCTCCCCGGACGAGAAGATCCGGTTGGAGCTGCAGCCCAACTCGTCGCCGGTGGTCGTGGAGATGGACGGGTTGGTGTTCCGCGACGCGGCCACGGAGGGGACGGTGGACATCTCGTACCGCCGGGATGCCGGTCTGGTGGTCCGCTTCGACCCGTTGCGCTACCAGGAGCGCAACCAGTTGAAGATGACGCTGCTCGACCTGCCGTTCCTCCCCGAGCAACTCCGCGAACTGCTCCCCGAAGAGCTGCGCCGACGCGGCCAACAACTACCTCCACCCGCCGACCCCCCACCCTGCTGACCCCCCACCCTGCTGACCCCCCACCCCCGCCCCCGGCGCCGTTGATCAAGAGGTTTGCGTCACGACACGCCGGTCGGCATGACGCAAACCTCTTGATCAACGGACGGGTGGAGGGGTGCGTGGGGGGTGGTGGGTGGGGTTAGGCCTGGGTTAGGGCTTGGTCCACCAGGGTTTTGGCTTCTTCCTGGATCTGCTTGAGGTGGTCGGGGCCCTGGAAGGACTCGGCGTAGATCTTGTAGACGTCCTCGGTGCCGGACGGACGGGCGGCGAACCAGCCGGACTCGGTGCTGACCTTGAGGCCGCCGATCGCCGCGCCGTTACCGGGGGCGGTGGTCAGCGTCGCGGTGATCGGCTCACCGGCAAGCTCGGTGGCGGTGACCTGCTCCGGGGAGAGCTTGCCGAGCACTGCCTTCTGCTCCCGGGTGGCCGGAGCGTCGATCCGGGCATACGCGGGCGCGCCGAAACGCTCGGCCAACTCCGCCCAGTGCTCGCTCGGGCTACGGCCGGTGGTGGCCTGGATCTCGGCGGCGAGCAGGCAGAGCAGCAGGCCGTCCTTGTCGGTGGTCCAGGTCGAGCCGTCGCGCCGCAGGAACGACGCCCCGGCGCTCTCCTCGCCACCGAAGCCGACCGCCCCGTCGAGCAGGCCGGGGACGAACCACTTGAAGCCGACCGGCACCTCCAGCAGCGGCCGACCCAGGTCGGCGGCGACCCGGTCGATCATCGACGAGGAGACCAGTGTCTTGCCCACCGCCGCGTCCGGCCCCCACTCGGTGCGGGTGCGGAACAGGTGACGAATCGCCACCGCCAGGTAGTGGTTGGGGTTCATCAGCCCGGCGTCCGGGGTGACGATTCCGTGCCGGTCGGCGTCGGCGTCGTTGCCGGTGGAGATCTGGTAGTCGGCCCGCGCGGCGATCAGCGATGCCATCGCGTTCGGCGAGGAGCAGTCCATCCGGATCTTGCCGTCGCCGTCCAGGGTCATGAACCGCCAGGTCGGGTCGACAGTCGGGTTGACCACTGTCAGATCCAGGCGGTGCCGCTCGGCGATCTCACCCCAGTACGCCACGCTCGCCCCGCCCAACGGGTCCGCGCCGATGCGGATCCCCGCAGCGCGGATCGCGTCGATGTCGATCGCCGCCGGCAGGTCGTCGACGTAGTTGGCGAGGAAGTCGTACTCCCCTGTGGTGTCGGCGGCCCGCGCTCGCGCGTAGGTGATCCGGCGGACCTCCTTGAGCCCTGCGGCGAGGATGGCGTTGGCCCGGTCCTGGATCCACCGGGTCACGTCGGTGTCGGCCGGCCCGCCGTTTGTGGGGTTGTACTTGAAACCGCCGTCGTCGGGCGGGTTGTGCGACGGGGTGATGACGATGCCGTCGGCGAGCCCGCTGGTCCGCCCACGGTTGTGCGTGAGGATCGCGTGCGACAGCGCCGGGGTCGGGGTGTAACCGTCGCGGCTGTCCACCAGCACGGTGACCCCGTTTGCGGCGAGCACCTCCAGGGCGTCCACAGCGGCCGGCGCGGAGAGCGCATGGGTGTCCCGGGCGAGGAAGAGCGGCCCGTCCAACCCCTGCTCGCGCCGGTAGTCGCAGAGCGCCTGGGTGACCGCCAGGATGTGGTCGGAGTTGAACGCGTTGCGCAGGCTGGAGCCGCGGTGGCCGGAGGTGCCGAAGGAGACCTGCTGGGCCGGGTCCGCGGGATCCGGATGCTCGGCGTAGTAGGCGGTCACCAGGCGCGGCACGTCGACCAGGTCGGCGGGCTCGGCGGGCTGGCCGGCACGGGGGTGGGTCACTGCGGGATCCTCCTCGGGGAGTGCCTGTCGGTCACGGCACGACCTTCTGGCCCTTGCCGATCACCACGATGCCGTTGTCGGAAACGGTGTAACGCTGCCGGTCCTTCTCCAGGTCGACGCCGATCTCGACGCCCTCCGGGACGAACACGTTCTTGTCCAGAATGGCCCGCCGGACCACAGCGTGCCGGCCGATCTCCACACCCTCCATCAGCACCGAGCCCTCGACGTGCGCCCAGGAGTGCACCCTCACCTTCGGCGAGACGATCGAGTTCTCCACCAACGAGCCGGAGATCACCACACCAGGGGAAACCATCGAGCCGACCGCCCGGCCGATCCGCTCACCCCACTGGTGCACGAACTTCGCCGGCGGCCACGGCGGCTGCTCCGTGTAGATCGGCCAGTCGAAGTTGTACATGTTGAAGACGGGGTGCACGTTGATCAGATCCATGTGCGCGTCGTAGAACGAGTCCAGCGTTCCCACGTCCCGCCAGTAGCCGCGGTCACGGTCGGTGCTGCCCGGCACCTCGTTGTCGCGGAAGTCGTAGACGTTGGCCTCGCCGCGTTCGACGAGCATCGGGATGATGCTGCCGCCCATGTCGTGCTTGCTGGACTTGTCGGCGGCGTCGCGCTCGACCGCCTCACAGAGCGCCCGGGTGGTGAAGACGTAGTTGCCCATCGAGGCGTAGATCTCCTCCGGCGCGTCGGGCAGACCGACAGCGTCGGTGGGCTTCTCGCGGAACGCCCGGATCCGCTTGCCGTCCTCGCCCACCTCGATGACGCCGAACTGGTCGGCCATCGACAGCGGCTGACGGATGCCGGCCACCGTCACCGCCGCGCCGGAGGCGATGTGGTCCTCCACCATCTGCCGCGGGTCCATCCGGTAGATGTGGTCGGCGCCGAAGACGATCACGTAGTCGGGCTGCTCGTCGTTGATCAGGTTGAAGCTCTGGTAGATGGCGTCGGCCGAGCCGGCGAACCACCACGGGCCACGACGCTGCTGCGCCGGCACCGGGGTGACGTAGTTGCCGAGCAGCGTGGACATCCGCCAGGTCTTGGTGATGTGTCGGTCGAGGGAGTGGGACTTGTACTGGGTCAGCACGACGATCTTGAGATAGCCGGCGTTGGCCAGGTTGGAGAGGACGAAGTCGACCATGCGGTACATCCCGCCGAACGGGACGGCCGGCTTGGCCCGATCCGTGGTGAGTGGCATCAGGCGCTTGCCCTCCCCACCCGCCAGGACGATCGCGAGCACCTTGGCAGCCATGCCCCGACGCTATCCACCCGCGTCCCACTTCACCACTCGTACGGGGAGTCTTCTGCACTAGGGTGCGCACATGACCGACTCCTCCCCGGCCACCGGATCCCTGCGCGTCGATCTGCTCACCCGCGAGTACCCACCGGAGGTCTACGGCGGCGCGGGCGTGCACGTCGAGTACCTGGCTCGGGAGTTGCGCGGCCTCGCCGACGTACGGGTGCACTGCTTCGGCCTGCCGCGCACCGAGCCGGGCGTCACCGCGTACGCCGAACCGCCGGGCCTCACCGGCGCGAACGCCGCGCTGAGCACGATGGGCGTGGACCTGGAGATGGCCGCCGGCGTGGCCGGCACCGACGTGGTGCACAGCCACACCTGGTACGCGAACCTGGCCGGCCACACCGCGAAGCTGCTGCACGGGGTGCCGCACGTGGTGACCGCGCACAGCCTGGAGCCGCTGCGGCCGTGGAAGGCCGAGCAGCTCGGCGGCGGTTACGCGCTCTCCTCCTGGATCGAGCGCACCGCGTACGAGTCGGCCGACGCGATCATCGCGGTCAGCGGGGGGATGCGCAACGACGTGCTGACCGCGTACCCGCAGATCGACCCGGACCGGGTCCGGGTGGTCTACAACGGCATCGACACCGTCCAGTACGCCCCGGACCCCGGCACCGACGTGCTCGCCCGGCTCGGCATCGACCCGTCCCGCCCCAGCGTCGTCTACGTGGGAAGGATCACTCGGCAGAAGGGTCTGCCCTATCTGCTGCGCGCCGCCCGGGAGTTGCCGGCGGACACCCAACTGGTGCTGCTCGCCGGCGCGCCGGACACGGCCGAGATCGCCGCCGAGGTCGAGGAGCTGGTGGCCGAGCTGCGGGCCAACCGTTCCGGGGTGGTCTGGGTGGCCGAGATGCTGCCCAAGCCCGACGTGATCCAGGTGCTCACCCACGCCACAGTCTTTGCCTGCCCGTCGGTCTACGAGCCGATGGGCATCGTCAACCTGGAGGCGATGGCCTGCGAGACGGCGGTGGTGGCGACCGCGACCGGCGGCATCCCCGAGGTGGTGGCCGACGACGAGACCGGCCTGCTGGTGCCGATCGCGCAGGCCACCGACGGCTCCGGCACCCCACTGGACCCGGACCGCTTCGTGGCCGACCTGGCGGCCGCGATCAACACGCTGCTCGCCGACCCGGCGCGCACCGAGAGGTTCGGCCTGGCCGGCCGGCGGCGGGCGGTGGAGCACTTCTCCTGGGACGCGATCGCCCGGCAGACCCTGGACGTGTACCGCTCGGTCGGCGCGGCGGGCTGACCCGCCCCGGTCATCCCGCGGAGGCTCGGGTGTCGTACGTCGCCCGGTTGTCGAGCACCTCGTCCATGTGCGTCTCGGCCCAGCCCTTGAGGCCTCGGATCATGTGGTGCAGCGAGAGGCCGAGGTCGGTCAGCTCGTAGGTGACCGTGACGGGCACAGTCGCCGTCGCCGTGCGCGTGATCAGGCCGTCGCGTTCCAGGGAGCGCAGCGTCTGGGTGAGCATTTTCTGGCTGACGCCGGCCAGAAGGCGCGACAGCTCGGAGTAGCGCAGCGGGCGGGGTTCTCCGGCGCAGTCGGCGCCGAACCGGTGGGAGCCGTCGCTGCCCAGCGCGGCCAGGATCAACGTGACCCACTTGTCGGAGATCCGGTCGAGCAGTTTGCGGCTGGGGCACTCGGCCAGGAATACGTCGTACTCCGCCCTGGTCTGTGCTCTCTGCTGGGCCGCCGTCGTCGTCGCCATCCGCGCCACTCCCCCACCTGTCGGTGTGTTACGCACTTTGAGGTGCCTACTTCCCAACAGGAAGTTACCCGACCAGAGTGAAGCAGGTAACTGCGCGGCACCGATCGCGCCGCACTCCACTGAAATCCGAGGTCTGCACATGCGCTCCACGTCCCATCCAGACGACGCCCGTACCCTTGCCGGCAGCGCTTCCCTTGCCAGCAGCGCTTCCCTTCCCGGCGGCACCTGGATGCTCGGCGATCTGACCGTCACCCGCTTCGGCTACGGCGCCATGCAGCTCGCCGGCCCGCGGGTCATGGGGCCGCCCGCCGACCACGACGGCGCGCTCGCCGTCCTGCGCGAGGTCGTCGAACTCGGCATCACCCACATCGACACCAGCGACGCCTACGGGCCACGCATCACCAACAGGCTGATCCGGGAGGCTCTGCACCCGTACCCCGAATCGCTGCACATCGTCACCAAGGTCGGCGCCACCCGCGACCAGCAGGGCGGCTGGCCCCCCGCCCGCAAGCCCGACGACCTGCGCCGGGCGGTCCACGAGAACCTGGAGAACCTCGGCGTCGAGGTTCTCGACCTGGTCAACCTGCGGCTCGGCAACGCCGAAGGCCCGCAACCCGGCTCGCTCGCCGAACCGTTCGAGACGCTCGTCGACCTCCAGCGGCAGGGCCTGATCCGGCACCTCGGCGTGAGCACCGCGACGGCGCAGCAGATCGCCGAGGCGCAGGCGATCGCGCCGATCGTGTGCGTGCAGAACATGTACAACCTGGCCTTCCGCCAAGACGACGAGCTGATCGACACGCTCGCCGAACAGGGCATCGCCTACGTGCCCTACTTCCCGCTCGGCGGCTTCAGCCCGCTCCAGTCCGCGGCCCTGTCGGCCGTGGCCGCCAGGTTGGCCGCGACGCCGATGTCGGTCGCCCTGGCCTGGCTGCTGCGGCGCTCGCCGAACATCCTGCTCATTCCGGGTACGTCGTCAGTCGCGCACCTGCGCGAGAACGTCGCCGGCGCGGGGCTGTCGCTCTCCGACGAGGACCTCGCCGACCTGGACAAGATCGGAAGGTGACGATGCGTCCCCCGCACGGGGCGCACGCCGCCTTTCTGCCGGGGCACACGGCCGCCTCTTGTCGGGTGCCCCGGCGCCCCGTGCGGTGGTCTCGTTCACTGACCCGAGCGCGCTGCGGTAGTCAGGCTTGGCGGGCTAGAGCAGGCTGCCGATCCACAGGCCGAGCGCGGCCAGCACGAGGCTCGCACCGAGGCTGCCGAGCACGTTGAACGCCTCGACGGCGGCATTCTTCCGCAACAGTCCCAGGGAGTGCCACTCCTCCGTGGAGAACGTCGTGTAGGCGCCCAGGAAGCCGACCCCGACGATCGAGGCGAAGTCCTGCGCTCCCCCAGCGACGTTCTTCACGGCGTAGCCGGTGACGATGCCGAGCACGAAGGCGCCCGAAACGTTGATCAGGAAGGTGCTCGCCGGGAACGCCTTGCTGGGTCCGGTGGCCCGTCTACTCCACCACGGCTTCACCAACGCATCGACGCCGGCGCGGCTCAGCGCCCCGAGCCCGCCGGCCAGGAACACCCCGATGCCCACCCACATCAGGCGCCCCGTCCCGCCGGATGCCCCACCCGCAGTTCCGCGAGGCGAGCCCCGAGCGCCGCCGCGAGCACTCCACCGACGATGGACACCACGAGATAGGCGATGCCGATCCCACTGCGCCGTGCCCCGATCAGCTGATCGCTCTCGACGATGAAGTGCGACCAGGTGGTGAACCCGCCGATGAGCCCGGTCGACAGAAACGGCTTGCCCCACGGGCCGGGCAGCCGGTGTGCCGCCAGCAGCGTCATCACGGCGCCGAGCGCGAAGGCGCCCACCATGTTGATCACGAAGGTGACCCAGGGGAAGTGCGGTGGCGTGGCCGGCGCGAGGCCGAGCCCCAGCAGGTAACGCAGGGTAGCGCCGATACCACCGCCGACGACGATCGCGAGGATTGTCATTCGCCCATTCACTCACCGCCAGCCCCCGCCGCCGCCCCGGGTCGAGAGGCCCTCACCCGTACGGTCGACACCCCGCCCGCGCGGTCCTGGTGATGACGCCGCGCGGTGGGCCCGCTCAGATCGCCGTTCCAGGTGGAGATTTCAGCAACGAGGTCGCCTCGGCGCAGTGACCACCACGTCCGTTCCGTAGCGCGCTGGCGGCGAGACGGATGAGGTCGATGTTGACCCCCGCGGCGCCGCTGGGATCGTGCACCTTCAGTTTCACGTCGAGGCTCACCGCTGTCTCGCCCCAGCCCTGCGCCTCGATGTTGAGGTGAGCCACCTTCTGCGACGCGAGATGCGGGAGGTAGCCGAGCGGAGCCACCTCGACGCGGTCAGCCCCCGACAGCGCGTTGAGCTTCGACTGCTTCTTGGAGTCGGGGTTCTCGACCAGGTTGCGGAAGTCTTCGGTGCCGCCCAGATTGACCTGGTAGGAGCTGATCAGCGTGAGGCCCCGCTCCTCCAGCAGCCGCAGCAACATGTTGTGCACCACCGAGGTGCCGAACTGGCTGGCCAGGTCGTCGCCGAGCAGTGGCAGACCGGCAGCTTCGAAGGTATCCAGCAGCTGTGGATCGCGGGCGACGGGGTCGGCGGTGGTGTTGATGAAGGCGACACCCGCTGTGTGCGCCGCCACGGCGTACGCCCGGGCGGTCTCCGGCCGACCACTCGGTGCCGAGTAGAGCAGCACCTCAGCCCCGGCCAGCGCCGCTGCCACCCGCTGCACCTCGGTCGCGTCGACGAGGCCCTTCGTGACCGGCACACCCGCTCTGGGCAGGTCGCAGTTGAGCCGGGGGAAGTTGTTGGGCGGCAGGAAGATCGCCTCGGTCAGGTCCCTGCCGATCTTCTCCTTGGAGGTGGCGAAGGCCGCGACGACGTCGATGTCACCCACCCCGAGCCCGTCGATCGTCGGCCTGCGGATTCCGACCAGGCTGCCGCTCTCGCGGTAGAGCGCGAGCCCCTGCACCAGTGCCGACGTGTTGTTACCGACCCCGACAACCGCGACCCTCACCCGTTCGATCATGGCGAGAGGCTACGTCACCTCCTGGGTCACTCGGGTTTCAGGAAACCGCCGCATCCGGGCCGCGTCGACACCGCGCTTTCAAGGAAGTCGTGTGGATCTTGGCCCGCGGCCCAACGTGCGGGGCGGACCGGCAGGCTTGGCCGCGCGCGAACGGATCTCGCGCAGTAGGTTGGCGGGGTGACTGGACGGTTCCCGATCGAAGACGTCTCCCCCGTCGTCTCGTGCGGGCGATACCCGGCCAAGGCGGTGGTCGACGAGCCCGTTCCGGTGTCGGCACGCGCCTACCGGGAGGGGCACGACGCGCTGGGCTGCAACGTGGTGTGGGCTGGTCCGGACGGCGCGAGCCGGCCGTTCACCCGGATGCGCCCCGGCGAGCCCGGCCAGGACCGCTGGCACGCCACCATCGCACCGGACGCCGTCGGCTCGTGGACCTTCACCGTGGAGGCGTTCCAGGACCCGTACCTGACCTGGCAGAACGCGGTGACCAAGAAGATCGCCGCCGGGCAGGGGCCGGAGGACCTGGCAAACGACCTGGCCGATGGCGCGCGGGTGCTCGCCGCCGCCCGGGGTCTCGTCCCGACCGCCGACCGGCCCCGGGTCGCCGACGCGCTCACCGCTCTTGTCGACACCGACCTGCCGCTGGCGCAGCGGGTCGACCCGGCACTGGCCCTGGCCGACCTGCTCTGGGAGCACCCGGTACGGGAACTGGTCACCGCCGGTGACACGTACTCGATCTGGGTGGACCGCAAGCGGGCGCTCTACTCGGCCTGGTACGAGTTCTTCCCCCGCTCCGAGGGAGCGGTGGGCGGCCGGTCCGGCACCTTCGCGACCGCCACCGAGCGGCTGCCCGGGGTTGCCGCGATGGGCTTCGACGTGCTCTACCTGCCGCCGATCCACCCGATCGGCCGGGTCAACCGCAAGGGTCCGAACAACGCGCTCACCGCCGGGCCGACCGACGTAGGCTCGCCGTGGGCGATCGGGGCCGCCGAGGGCGGCCACGACACCATCCACCCCGATCTGGGTACGCTGGCGGACTTCCGGGCCTTCATCCAGGCGGCGGCGGCACAGGGCCTGGAAGTGGCGATGGACCTGGCGTTGCAGTGCGCGCCGGACCACCCGTGGGTCACCGAGCACCCGGAATGGTTCACCACCCGGGCCGACGGCAGCATCGCGTACGCGGAGAACCCGCCGAAGAAGTACCAGGACATCTACCCGGTCAACTTCGACAACGACCCGGAGGGCATCCGGGCCGAGGTGCTGCGGGTGGTGCTGCACTGGGTCGGCGAGGGCATCCGGATCTTCCGGGTGGACAACCCGCACACCAAGCCGTTCGACTTCTGGCACTGGCTGATCGCCGAGGTGAAGGCGGTCGATGAGGACGTGTTGTTCCTGGCCGAGGCGTTCACCCGGCCCGCCATCATGCACGGCCTCGGCAAGATCGGCTTCACCCAGTCGTACACCTATTTCACCTGGCGCACGACGGCCGCCGAGATGCGGGCGTACTGCGAGGAGCTGATCGAGGCGGCCGACTACATGCGGCCGAACTTCTGGCCGAACACCCCGGACATCCTGCACGAGGCGTTGCAGCACGGCGGCCCGCCGATGTTCAAGATCCGGGCGGTGCTGGCCGCGCTGCTCTCCCCCTCCTGGGGCCTGTACGCGGGCTACGAGCTGTTCGAGCACGTGGCCCGACCGGGCGCCGAGGAGTACCTGGACAACGAGAAGTACGAGCTGCGACCGCGGGACTGGGCCGGCGCCGAGGCGCAGGGCCGCTCGCTGGCGCCGTTCCTTGCCACCCTCAACCGGGTACGCCGGGACAACCCGGCCCTGCACCAGCTCCGCAACCTGCGCTTCCACGAGATCGACAACCCGGCGTTGCTCTGCTGGTCCAAGCACGACCCGGAGACCGGCAACACCGTCATCGTGATCTGCTCGTTCGACCCGCGCGTCGTGCAGTGGGGCAACACCACGCTCGACATGCCGGCGCTCGGCTTCGACTGGCACGAACGGTTCACCGTGCACGACGAGCTGACCGGCACCAGCTACGACTGGGGTCAGCGCAACGCGGTACGGCTCGACCCGTACCTGCAACCCGCGCACGTGTTGACAGTGCGTCGCCCGACCCCGCCGACCGCGCCGCAGCCGGCGGGCGCCGAGCCGGCCGACCTCACAGTCGCCGAGGTGCCGGACGACCTCTCCGGCGGCACCGCGCCGACGACACCGGCCACGACGACACCGGCCACCCCGGCCACGACGACTGCGGCCGCGACGACACCGGCCGCGACGACCACGACCACTGCGGCCACGACCACTGCGGCCACGACGACCGCTGCCGCGACGACCCCGGCCACCGTGGCGTCCCGGCTGTCCGCCGCCCGTTCGGCTGCCGCCCGCTCGTCCCGTTCCGCGCCGACCGCTCCCGCCCCGAAGGACGACCGATGGACCAGCTGATCTCCGGCGCGACGCACGACCCGCACGCGCTGCTCGGCGCGCACCCCGCCGACGACTCGACGACGATCCGCACGATGCGTCGGGGCGCCGGCGACGTCGCGCTGCTCGTCGGCGACGAGCGGTACCCGATGAAGCGGGTGCACGACGTGGGCGTCTTCGAGGCGCAGGTCGACGGCACTGTGCTCGACTACCGGGTGGAGGTCGACGGCACCACCCACGACGACCCGTACCGCTACCCGCCGACCCTCGGTGAACTGGACCTGCACCTGATCCGCGAGGGCCGGCACGAGCGGCTGTGGGAGGCGCTCGGCGCCCGGGTCTTCGACGAGGGCGTGGCGTTCAGCGTCTGGGCGCCCAACGCCAGTGGGGTGCGGGTGATCGGCGACTTCACCGGCTGGGGCCCCGACGACGGCTGGCCGATGCGGTCACTCGGCTCCAGCGGGGTGTGGGAGCTGTTCGTCCCCAACGCCCGGGTCGGGGCCCGCTACAAGTACCGGGTGCTGGGCGCCGACGGGCAGTGGCGGGACAAGGCCGACCCGCTCGCGGCGTACGCCGAGGTGCCGCCGGCCACCGCCTCGGTGGTGCACCACTCGACATACCGGTGGAACGACGGGGACTGGCTGGCCCGGCGGGCCGAACGGCAGCCGCACCAGGAGCCGATGAGCGTCTACGAGGTGCACCTCGGTTCGTGGCGGCCCGGCCTGGGCTACCGCGAACTGGCCGAACAACTCACCGCGTACGTCACCGAGCTGGGGTTCACGCACGTGGAGTTCCTGCCGGTGATGGAGCACCCGTTCGGCGGCTCCTGGGGCTACCAGGTCACCGGCTACTACGCGCCGACCTCCCGGTTCGGCGACCCTGACGAGTTCCGCCACCTCGTCGACCAACTGCACGCCGCCGGCATCGGCGTACTCCTGGACTGGGTGCCCGCGCACTTCCCCAAGGACGAGTGGGCCCTCGCGCGCTTCGACGGCACCCCGCTCTACGAGCACCCCGACCCGCGGCGCGGCGAGCACCCCGACTGGGGCACGTACGTCTTCGACTTCGGCCGCAACGAGGTCCGCAACTTCCTGGTCGCCAACGCGCTCTACTGGTGCGACCAGTTCCACATCGACGGGCTGCGGGTCGACGCTGTCGCCTCGATGCTCTACCTGGACTACTCCCGCAACCACGGTGAGTGGGCCCCGAACAAGTACGGCGGCCGGGAGAACCTGGAGGCCATCGCGTTCATGCAGGAGGTGAACGCGACCGTCTACAAGCACCACGCCGGCGTCGTCATGATCGCCGAGGAGTCCACCGCCTGGCCGGGTGTCACCCGCCCCACCGCCGACGGCGGGCTGGGCTTCGGCTTCAAGTGGAACATGGGCTGGATGCACGACACCCTGCTCTACACCTCGAAGGACCCGATCTACCGCCAGCACCACCACCACCAGCTCACCTTCTCCCTGGCGTACGCCTGGAGCGAGAACTACGTGCTGCCGATCAGCCACGACGAGGTGGTGCACGGCAAGGGCTCACTGGCCGGCAAGATGCCCGGCGACACCTGGCAGCGGCTGGCGAACGTGCGGGCCCTGCTGGCGTACATGTGGGCGCACCCCGGCAAGCAACTGCTCTTCATGGGCTCCGAACTGGCCGACGACAGGGAGTGGAGCGAGGAACGCGGCCTCGACTGGTACCTGTTGCACGACCCGGCCCGCGCCGGAGTGCAACGACTCGTCGGTGACCTCAACCGGGTCTACCGGGACACCCCGGCGCTCTGGGCACAGGACACCGAACCGGCCGGGTTCCGCTGGATCGCCGGCGACGACGTCGCCAACAACACAGTGTCGTTCGTCCGGATCGCCCCGGACGGCTCGACGCTGGTCTGCGTGGCGAACTTCTCCGCCCAGCCGCTGCACGACTACCGGATCGGCCTGCCGGCCGGCGGGACGTGGCAGGAGGTGCTCAACACCGACGCGCAGCACTACGGCGGGTCGGGAGTGGGCAACCTGGGCGAGGTACGCGCCGAGGACGTGCCGTGGCACGGGATGGTCGCCTCGGCGGCCCTCCAGGTCCCGCCACTGGGCGTGATCTGGCTGCGCCGAAGCTGACGCGGCCGGACCGTCAGACCAGGCCGGCGTCGCGCAGCAACTGCCACAGGCCGGCGCCGTCGGGGGCGGACAGCCACTTCTGCCCCACCGGCCCCGACGACGGGCGGCCGGCTGGGGCGGGCAGGGTGCCGGCCAGCACCGACTGGGTCGGGGAGAGCCTGCGGATCGCCACCCCGGCGACGTTCTCCGGGTGGGCGGCGGCGAACTCCCGGTAGATCTCCTGGTCGTGCTGGCCGTCGTCGCCGACGAGCAGCCAGCGCACGTCGGGGAACTCCTTCGCCAGCCGCGCGAGGGTGACCCGCTTGTGTTCCATGCCGCTGCGGAACCAGCGGTCGGCGGTCGGGCCCCAGTCGGTGAGCAGCAGCGGCCCGGCCGGGTAGAGGTGCCGGGACAGGAAGCGGGTCAGCGTGGGCGCCACGTTCCAGGCCCCGGTGGAGAGGTAGAAGACCGGTGCGCCGGGGTGCGCGGTGACCAGCCGCTCGTAGAGCACCGCCATGCCGGGCACCGCGTTGCGGGCGTGCTCGTCGAGCACGAACGTGTTCCATGCGGCGAGCAGCGGCCGGGGCAGCGCGGTCACCATCACCGTGTCGTCGATGTCGGAGATGATGCCGAACTTGACCTCCGGGTCGAGGATGCGCACCGGGGCGTCGACCGGCTCGGCGTCCGGGACACTGAGCCGGACCGTGCCCCAACCGGGCGGCAGGTCCGCCTCGACCAGCGTGTCGACGAAGCCGCTGCGGTCGGCCCGCGTCTCGTGCCGCACCCCGCCGGCCTCGATGGTCACCGTGACGTGCTTGTTCGGCAGCGTCGTGAAGCTGCGCCAGCCGCGGACCTTGTCCAGCCGACCCCGTTGGCGGGTGTCCGGACGGCCCAGCAGCACCCGACACATCACCCGCACCCAACCCGGCGCGCCGTAGCCGGTGTACGCGACGATGTTGACCCGCCAGCCGGTGCGCCGCAGCCGGCGCTCGACGAGCTGGTGCACGGCGTCCTCGATCCGCGCAGCCCGGTGCAGGTTCGGAACGGCCAGTTGGCCGGCGGGAGTGGGTGGCACGCGCCAACCCTGCCACACGTCGACAGCCACGGCCACGCGAGCCGACCCCGGCCGCGCCGCTGCGGCCCGCCCGCCGTGGAGTCGGTCCGGCCCCACCCCGGCTGCGCCGATCCACCTCGGCGACCCGGCCGAACGTGAAACACTCCGGTCGGGACGACGACGGGGGCGCTGGTCGTGTCGCATCCAGAGCAGCACAGTGGGCGACGGCGCCCGCGACTCGATCGGCCGGCGCTCGTCGCGCTGCTGTTCGGGCTCGCCGGTGTCGTCTACCGGCTGGTCCTGACGCTGTTCACGGTGCCGGTGTCGAACAGCGACGAGGCGACCTTCGGCCTCGCGGCCCTGCACATCGGGCAGGGTCGGGAACACCCGGTCTTTCTCTACGGCCAGCACTACATGGGGATGCTGGAGTCGTACCTGGCCGCTCCCCTGGTGGCGCTGGCCGGGCCGAGCTGGCCGGTGCTGCGCCTGCCGATGCTCGCGCTGTACGCGATCTTCCTCTACCTGATCCACCGGCTGACCCGCCGGCTCGGCACCCCTTGGTTCGCCGCCTTCGTGGTGGGTCTGCTCGCGCTCGGGCCGGAGCGGGTGGTGCGCGACCAGCTCACCGTCGTCGGCGGGAGGCCGGAGGTGAAGCCGGCGGTGCTGCTGATGCTGCTGATCACCGTGGGACTGGCGGCCGGCACCGTGCACCGCCGTCGGCTCGCGATCGGCCTGTTCGGGCTGCTCGTCGGACTTGCCGTCTGGTCGGACTGGCTGATCCTGCCGTACCTCGCGGTGGCCGGGTTGGCACTGGTCTGGGCGGTACGGCGAGAGCTGCTCGGATGGTCCGGTCTGCTGCTGGTGGCGGGGGTGGTCGTCGGCGTGGCCCCGATGATCGTCGACAACCTGCGGGCCGGGCCCGGTGAGGACTCGCTGTCGGTGTTCCGGGAGGTCAGCACCAAGGCCGGGCCGCAACCGCAGTGGTCCGACCGGATCCGGGGCGGCCTGCTGGAGGGGGTGCCGCTGGCGCACGGGCTCTGCCCGGTGGACGGCTGCGGACGCTGGCAACAGTGGTTCGGCGTGCTCTACCCGGTGCTGCTGCTGGCCGGCGCCGCACTCGCTGTGCTCGCGTACCGTCGCGCCGCCCGGGCACCGCGCGGGGAGCGGGCCGGACGCGGGGCCGGAGGGCTGCGTGGGGACCGGGTCGGGCCGGTCGTGCAGCTCGCGCTGATCGCCGGCGCGGCGTTGACACTGCTGTCGTACGTGCGCAGTCCGCTCGCCGCGACCAGCCCGCTGGACAACGCCCGCTACCTGTCGGTGCTGCAACTGTCGTTGCCGGCGGTGCTCTGGCCGCTCTGGGTGGCGGCGCTGACCGCCTGGCGGGGCACCAGCAGCGTGCTGGGGCGGTTCACCGGCGCGCTGTCCGCCGCCGTACTGGCCGCGCTGACAGTGATCACCCTGGTGACCACCGTGCTGTTCGCGGCCACCGGCACCGCGGCGTCGCGGACCGAGGAGCGCCAGGCCCGGGAGTTGGCCGCCGCGCTGCGCGCCGACGGACCCCACGAGGTGTACGGGGACTACTGGACCTGCAACCGGTTGATCTTCAACACGGATGAGTCGGTGGTCTGCGGGGTGCTCGACGGTGACCTGTCGCCGGGGCAGAACCGCTACCGGCCGTACTGGCGGCAGGTGGGGCGGGCCGAGCGGCCGGGCTACGTGGTGGAGATCGACTCGCCGATGGACCGGCGGTTGCGCAGGCTGCTCGCCGACCGGGCCGACGCCGCGCCGGTACGGGAGGTCGGCGGCTATCGCGTGTACCACCCCGACACCCCGGTGCGGCCCTGGCGGTAGGGGCTGGTCGTACGCTGGCCGGGCCGGCGCGTGGGGCGCCGCCGCTTCGCCAGTCGAGGAGACCCATGCTCATCCTGTTGCCGCCCTCGGAGGGGAAAGCCGACGCCGGCACCGGACGGCGCTGGGCCCCGGACCGGCTCTCACTGCCCGAGCTGAACCCGGCCCGCCAACGGGTTCTGGACGCCCTGGTGGCGCTGTGCGCCGGGCCGGACGAGGAGGCCGCGCGAGCGGCGCTCGGCCTCAGCGAGGGCCAGCGGGGCGAGCTGCGGCGCAACGCCCGCCTGCGGGAGGCGGCCACCGCGCCGGCCGAGCGGCTCTACACCGGGGTGCTCTACGAGGCGTTGGACCTGGCCTCGTTGCCGCCCACTGCGCAACGGGCGGCCCGCCGGTCGATCCTGATCAGCTCCGGGCTGTGGGGCGCGGTCCGACTGGCCGACCGGATTCCGCCGTACCGCTGCCCGATCGGCGCCCGCCTGCCCGACGTCGGGGCGCTGTCGACGTACTGGCGCAGGGAGCTGACGCCGGCGGTGGACGCCGCCGCCGGGCGCGGCCCGGTGCTGGACCTTCGCTCCGGCGCGTACGCGGCCACCTGGACGCCGCGCGGTGAAGCGGCCGAGCGCACTGTCACAGTGCGGGTTCTGCACGAGCGGGAGGTCGACGGCGTGCCGGTCCGCTCCGTGGTCAGCCACTTCAACAAGGCGACAAAGGGGCGTCTGGTCCGGGACCTGCTCGTCGCCGGCGCTCGTCCGCGCACCGCTGCGGAGCTGGTGGGCACCCTGCGGGAGTTGAAGCACACAGTGCTGGAGCAAGCCACCGCCGCGGGCCGGGTGCGCCAGGTGGATCTGGTGGTCACCGATCTTTAGCGGCACCCCAGCCGCAAGATTTGCTCAAGGCTGGGCCGGAGGAGTTCCGAAACGGCGTGCCAGGGGCCACGGTAGGGCAACCCAGACTCCGACAAGGGAGCCTCCGTTGACCCACGAACCCGCCCTGCTCGACCGGCCCCACACCCCGACCACCCCATCCCCGCTGGGCTGGCTGACGCTGGGCGACGCGTTCGAGGCCGCCTGCCTGCTGCGGTGCACACCGCCACCGACCGCCGCCCGGCCCAGCGCGGTACGCGCCGAGCACACCGCCGGGGTGGAGTTCAACCGGGAGGACGCCGCGCAGCGGATGCGGCAACTGCTCAACCGGCTGGACATCCCGGTCACCCACGAGGTGGCCGTCGGCGGCCTGCGTCGCCGCTACGAGCTGCACCGGCTGTGGGTGCCCCGGGAGCACCAGGGCGCGTACACCCGGATGTTGGACGCGGGCTGGTGGCAGGGGCGACGCGAGCTGCTCGGCGGGCCGCTGCCCGGCGCCTCACCGGCCCGCCGACGGTTGGTGACCCGCCTGGCGGAGGCAGCCTGGCGCTCGGCGTTGCTGGCCGCCGGACGGCACGTCCGGCGGCACATCCTCGGTGTGCGGCTCACCGACCGGGAGCTGGCCGCTGTGCTGATCCGGGGCGCGGCAGTGCTCGACGTGCCGGCCCGGCTCCGCCCCGGCACCGGTTGCTTCCTGGTCAGCGTGGCCGACGGCCCGGACCGGCAACGGATCCTGCGCAGCGCGGCGTTGGAGCCGGCACGCGCCCCGATGGCGGAACCCGGGACGGCGACGGCGCGCGGGGTGACCCCGGCGTCAGCGCGGGGCGCGGGCCTGGCACCGGCAGCTCGCGCGGCGTGTTGATCGGGTTCCGACCGTCCGGCGCATCGCCGACCCGGGCTTGCGCGCACCCGCCCGACGGCGCACAGTGCACCGCGTGAGTCGTACCTCGTCCCGCCGCGCCGGCCTGGCCGCCCTGTCGACGGTGCTGCTGATCGCGAACCTGGCCGTCGCCAGCTGCCGGGACACCCCGATCGACCCGACGTCGATCCGGATCGCCACCGGTAGCCCCACCGCTGTCTACTACGCGTTCGGGCAGTCCCTGGCGGCCATCCTCAACCGGGAACTCCCCGACGTGCGGGCCAGCGTGGTGATCACCGCCGCCTCGGCGGAGAACGTTCAACTCGTCGGCTCCGGCGGGGCCGAGCTGGGCTTCACCCAGGCCGACGTACTGCCCGCCAGCACGGCGGGAAGTCCCACTGTCGACGCCGTCGCCCGGGTGTACGACGACCAACTGCACCTGGTCACCACGAGCGGCGGCCCGGTTCGCACTGTCGCCGACCTGCGCGGCCGGCGAGTCTCCGTCGGCGCGGCCGGCTCGGGCACCGAGATCACCGCGACCCGGCTGCTGGAGGTGGCCCGCCTCGGTGGCGACGACGTGCGCCGGGAACGGCTCGGACTGGACGACTCGGTGGCGGCGCTGCGCTCCGGACGGATCGACGCGTTCTTCTTCTCCGGCGGGTTGCCGGTGCGGGGCATCGAGGAGTTGGCGGACGCCAGCGCCATCCGGATCGTGGACCTCAGCGAGTGGACCGAGCCGCTGCGTTCACGCTACGGCCAGGTCTACGTCTCCCGGGACATCCCCCGCTCGGTGTACGGGGTGGACGCGGTAACCACAGTGGCCGACCCGAACTACCTGATCGTCCGGGCCGACCTGCCGGAGCCGTTGGTCCGTGACGTGACCCGGCTGCTGATGGAACGCCGGGCCGAGCTGGCCGCCGCCCATCCGGCGGCGGGACGGATGAGCCCCCGCTCGGCGATCGTCACCGCGCCGCTGACGCTGCACCCCGGCGCCGCGTCCTGGTACCGCGCCACCAAACCGTGACGGCCGACCCTCACCGCGCCGGGGAGGGTCGCAGGTCAGCGGCCGGTTCCTCCTCCGCCGGCTCCACCGGAAGGGTCGGCGTCGGGAACCACAGGGCGGCGATCAGCCCCCGCGACTCCCCCGGGCGCATGGTGAGCCGCCCGTCCGAGGCGTCCACCAGCACGGCGGCGATGGTCAGACCGAGCCCCGCGCCTTCCACGTTCTGCGCGTCCGGGGCCCGCCAGAACCGCTCGGTCGCCTGACCGAGCTGACTCTCGGTCATGCCGGGGCCGGAGTCGCGGACCTCCAGCGCCACCCCGCCGTCGCGGCGCGCCACGGTCACCGTCACCGCCCCGCCCGCCCCGCTGAACTTCACAGCGTTGTCGATGAGGGCGTCCAACGCCTGGTCGACGGCGGTCGGCACTGTCTGCGCGTACGCCGGGGCGTCGGTCGTGGCCAGCCGCAACGCGACCGACCGGTGCCGGGCCAGCGGCGCCCACGCGGCCACCCGGGAGGCGGCCACCGCGGCGGCGTCCACTGTGACGCGCTCGTTCTCCTCCCGTTCGGCCCGGGCGAGGGTCAGCAGCGCGTCGAGCACCAGCGCGAGCCGGTCGGTCTCCTCCAGGGCCAACTGGTGCTCGGACCGGCCGTCCGGGTCGGTGAGGCTGGGCCCCAACTCCTCCACCCGCAGCCGCAGCGCGGTGAGCGGGTTGCGCAGTTGGTGGCTGGCGTGCGCGACGAAGGCACGCTGGCGGTCCATCACATCGGAGACCACGTCGGCCATGTGGTTGAAGCTGGCCGCGAGGCGCCGCAGCTCCGGCGGTCCCAACCGGTGCTGCACCCGGGCGCCCCGGTCGCCCTCGGCGATCTCGTGGGTGACCGCGTCCAGTTCGGTGACCGGGCGCAGCACCCAACCGGCCAGCCCGAACGCGGTGAGCACGCAGGCCAGCACGGCGAGCAGGCCGGCCAGGGCGAGCAGCAGCCACCACGCGACGACGGCTCGGCGGATCGGGCCGGCCGGGGTCACGATCACCACCGCTCCGAGCACCTCACCCCCGTCGTTGATCGGTACCGCCACCACCACCGGGTCGGTCGTCCAGGGCCAGACCGACTCGGGGGCGCTGGTCTGCTGCCCGGACAGCGCGACGTCCAGCACTGTCGTGGTCCCCGGGCTGGCCTGCCACCTCGGCGACGAGACCGGGATGTTCCGGTCCCGGTCGACGATCGCGGCGGTGATCGCGTACAGGTCGTCGTAGCTGGTCAGCTCCGACTCGATCGGGCCGGGCCCGCCGTCCCGCAACGCCGGGCCGGCCAGCGAGGCGAACCGGGTCGCGTCGGCGAGCCGGTCGGCGCGGACCCGTTCGGTCTCCCGGCTGGCCATGGTGGCGGCCAGTGGGGTCTCCAACGCGATGAGGACGAGGACCATCAGCAGCAGATAGCTGATCACCAGGCGACGGCGCACGTCAGCTCCTCACGCGTCGCGCAGCCGGTAACCGACGCCGCGTACGGTCTCGACCAGGCGGGCGTCGCCGAGCTTGCCGCGCAGCGACCCCACGTGCACCTCGACGGTGTGCCGGTCGGCCCAGGTGGTGCCCCAGGCGTCGAGCAGGATCCGATCGCGGGGCACCGCCACCCCGGGCTGGCGGGCCAGCGAGAGCAGCACGTCGAACTCCTTGCGGGTCAACGTGACGGCACGGCCGTCGACTGTCACCGTCCGCGCGGCCACGTCGATGCGGACCGGCCCGGCCTCGATGAGGTGCCGCTCGGGCGCGGCGTTCGCGGCGCGGCGCAACACCGCCTCGATCCGGGCCTGCAACTCCACCATCGAGAACGGCTTGACCACGTAGTCGTCCGCGCCCAGGCGCAGACCCAGCACCCGGTCACGTTCCTCACCCCTGGCAGTCACCGCGATGATGCCGAGCTGACTGCTGCGCCGACGCAGCTCCCGGCACAGGTCCGTGCCGTCCCCGTCGGGCAGGGTCAGGTCGAGCAGCACCAGGTCACAGGGGGCGGCGGAGAGCGCGGCGGCGACGGTGGCGGCGTGCTCGACCTCGTACCCCCGGCGGGTGAGGGCGGAGGACAGCGCAGCGGCCACCCGGCGGTCGTCCTCCACCAGCAGGATCCGCACCCGTGCCCCCGTCCGTCGCAGCGCTGTTCTGCGAATGGTGGCAGAAGTGCGCGCGGACCGGGAGGCCGCCCACCCGCGCCGGGTGGGCTACAGGCCGAAGGTGTCGTCGGCGATGGCGTCCCGGACGCCGTCGGTGAACCCGCGGAAGCCCGGGTCCTCGTGGCTGGCCGGCACGCTGGTGACGTTGACCCCGCTGGCCTGGGTGACCGCGTCGACCAGGGCCGGATAGTCGATCTCGGCATCCTGGAAGGCGTCATCGTCCGCCTCGGCCAGGTTGATCACGTGCTGCACGTCGTCGGACGACGTGTCCGGGTCATCGGCCCACTCGCCGCCGGCCCGGTAGCACTCGTCGTACAGCGCGCGCTGGCTGTCGGTCCAGTCATCGTCGTAGCTCTGCATCGCCCATCCCTCCGCGGCCCTTGACCTGAGCATGCCCGGCGGGAGGCGACGGGCGCGGCGGTACCGGCGAAAACCGGGCGGGCGCGCCGACCACGGCACCGTAAGCTGCCGTGGTGATCTACAAACTGCTGTCGAGCGCCGAATGGGACGACGCCCTCGCCGCCGGTTCCTTCACCGGTTCCGCTGTCGACCGGCAGGACGGGTTCATCCATCTCTCCGGGGCCGACCAGGTGGTCGAGACGGCGCGACGGCACTTCACCGGGGCGACCGGGTTGACTCTGCTCAGCGTCGAGGAGGAGCGACTGGGTGACGCGCTGCGGTGGGAGCCGTCGCGCGGCGGTCAGCTCTTCCCGCACGTGTACGGCCCGCTGCCGGTCGCGGCGGTGGTGGCGGCGCGGGCGTTGCCGGCGGGCCTTCCGGCCGCCGACGCGGTGGCCGCCCTGCTGGGCTGATCCGTGGCGGCCCTACCGGCTGACACGCACGCGCCCGACCCGACAGTGTCGGGCCGGGCGCTGTGCCGCAGCGACGGGGCTCAGTGGCAGAGCCGGTCGATCTCCTGCTGGAACCGGTCCATCGGGTTCGCCTCGGCGGGGCCGAGCAGGTAGGTCTTCAGCTCCCGGCGGGCCTCGGTCATCGGGTCGTCACCAGCCCGGGTGACCGACACGATCTTCTCCAGCTCGCCGCAGTCCTTGGAGAGCAGGTACGCGGCCCGCGCCGTCGGGTACTCGCGACGGAAGTCGTCCTCGGACAGGCCGGCCGGGTTGGCCACCACGTACGGCCGCTGGCTCTGCACGAAGTCGGACACCACACTGGACACGTCGCTGATCAGCAGGTCGGTCTGGTTGAAGCAGTCGAACAGCGCCGGCGTGCGGCCGGTGACCACCAGGTGCTCGGTGCCGTCCAGCGAGGACGCGTCCGGGTTGCCGCCGGCCGCGCGGATCGCCGTGACGACCCGGTCGTGCACGGCCTTCGCCGCCCTGGACCGCGAACCGGTGAGCGGGTGCGGCTTGTAGATCAGGCGGACCCGCGGATTCGTGGCGAGCAGTCCCTTGACGATCCGCTCACCCATCAGCACCAGCGAGGTGTGGTACGGGTCGTCGTCGAGCCAACCCTCCCAGGTGGGCGCGTAGAGCACTGTGAACGGCCGGTCCACCGACTCGGCGCCGAAGGTGTGCACCCCGGCGAGCTGCGGCCGACCGATCTCGACGATGTCCGAGTCGAGCACTCCCACGCCGGCCCGCGCGTAGCGCTCCCGGCCGGCCAGGCCGGCGACCCAGACCTCGTCGTACACCTTGCTGTAGGGGTTGACGCTGGCCTGCTTGTCGCTGTCGCCGTGCCCGACGAAGACGTGCTTCGTGCCCGGCTCGCGGAGCATGTGGATGTTCGCGCCCACGTTCGCGGCGTAGAGCGCCGCACGGATCCCGCCGAGGTCGAGGTTCATGAAGTCGACGCCGGCCGGTACGCAGATCACCGGCAGCCGGGTGTCGGCCAGTTCCAGGAACGCCTCCCGGCTGCGCATCAGCACCACCGCGCGCTGCTGGAGCGCCTCGGCCGGGGCGAGCCACATGTTCGCCTGGTAGACGTCCTTGGCCGGGCCGGCGAAGTAGAGCGCCACCTCCGGCCGGTAGTTGTCCAGCCAGCGCTGGACCGCCGGCAGCAACGGGCCCTGCCCGGCGCCCCGACCCCGCAGCCAGGTCAGCGCGATGATGGCGCCCACCAGACCGGTCGCCACGACCGCCACCGCGCCGGCCACGAAGAACGGCGTCGGATCGTGCTGCACCGCGGCGGCCACGCCGGCCGGCACCAGCAGCAGGTTGAGCAGGGGCATCCGGTCACCGGCGACCGCCGCTGCCCAGGCGGGCGGCTGGGGGGCGCTGGACAGTGGACCCAGCTCGATGTTGCGCACCATGGCGGAGAGCGGGTTACGACGCTCGATCATGGTGGAGAGCGCACCCGCGAAGACCGACACGACCCAGACCGCGGCCGGCAGCACCAGCAGGAGGGTCAGCTCGCCGCCGCTGAGGCGTACCTCGGCGACGACCAGCAACACGGCGGCGAGGTCGCGGGTCAGTTGCCGGTACGACCAGTGCAGGCCCACCTTCTCCAACAGCAGTTGCGATGGCGGTGACCAGCGGGCGACGGCGAACTCGCCGAGAATGGCGGCCAACCCGGCGACGGCGAACAGGCCGACCCAACCGAATACGCCACCGACGAGCATGACCAGGTAGGCCAGTACCAGTAGCGCACTCTGGGCGGCCACCCCGAGGCGTCCTGTCAACGTGCCGAACAACGAATTTCGCTCCCTACTAGATCGGTTACGGGCAGGGCCTGGATTCGTCACGGCATAACCCGACGAGGACAAACTGAGGCGTCGCGCCCGGTTCGCCGCCCATCACCTTGAGTGACTGTTGCGGAACTGGACAGCTGTCGACAGCTGGCAGCCTCAACCCATGTCTGAACTCCCGCATCACAGCCCGCACGGCGGTGACCACATCCCCTACGTGCCGCTCGTGCACCTATGACCTTAACGCGAGGGGACATCGGGACGCCGCTCAGGTATCAATGCCCTTTCCGGTCAGAAACTCGGTAGCCGTACGGTCCGGCGCGCCTCGCCACGCGCTGTGCACGAGGGGTGGGCGCCAGACCTCATCCGCGACGGAAACAGGTCATCGCTCCCGGCCGCTTGCGGGTGGCGAACTGCTGGAAACCCAACTGCGGAGCCAGGTCCCGGGCCACCTGGTTGCCCGAATAGACACAGATGGTGGTGACATTGAGCCGCTCGATCGCGCCGGCCAACTCAGGGACCGGCGCGAGCTCCGGCTTGCCGTTGGCGAGCGCCACCAACTTCAGCCGGTCCTGGGCGAACGGCGAGTCGATGCCGTAGTCGGGCAGGTAACGGTCGTTGGGGCTGACCACCCGCATCCTGCTGGTCACCATCGGGGCGGTGTGCATGAGGGTGGACGGGGCCAGCACCACGCCGTCGGGCCGGTCGAGCCGCGTCATCCAGAAGACGATCAACTTGCGCTGCTGGGGCAGCTTCCAGACCGGCTGCTCGTGCACCGTCACATAGCTCTTCGGCGACCACATGGGCGTGCCGAGGACGGCGAAGCCAGCGACCAGTGCCACAGCGATCGCGGCGCTCCCGAACGCCCGCAGGCGCGGCAGGTCGACGGTGCAGAGGATGCCGATCACCGCCGGGAGGGCGAACATCCACGGCATCCGCCAGAGCACGACGCCGATGCCGGTCAGGCTGTTGAGCGCCTCGAGGACACCGGGGAAGAGCAGCACGCTCATCGCCAGTGTGCTGCCCGCGACGAGCAGTTGGGGCGTCCGCCGACGAGTGACCAGGGGGCCGAGCCACAGGGCCAGGCCACCGATCACGCCGAGCACACCGAACAGGATGGTCCGCCGGTAGGTGACCTCAGCGTCGTAGAAGGCCGCGGCGGCGTTCTCGGTGATGGGGCCGGCGTTGAGCCGCGACCAGACCGTCGCGCCGAGGGGGTAGACCAGCGCGGCCGCCCCGGCCAGGATCGCGTCCCGCCAACGGCCGACCAGCATCATCGCGAACACCGCGCCGCCGACCAGCAGCGGAAGGACGATCGCGGAGGTGGTGGAGAGGCCGGTGGCCACGATGGAGAGCGCTGCGATGAGGATCAGCCCTCGGCGGGAACGCGAGTCGAACCACTCGGTCAGGTAGACCCACATCAGCGGAACGACCGCCGCCACGAACATGGTCTTGCCCTGGTGCAGCCTGGTCAGGTGGAAGGTGCCGAGGGCAGCGTCCTCGCCGGCGACCAGGTAGAGGTAGGCCACAGCGACGCTGAAGGCGAGCACGGCGCGGCGCGGCGCCCAGCGCTGCACCAGCCGCCACAGGGCGAGCACCGCCAGGACAGACATGACCGGCGTCACGATGAACCACGTGGCGGAGGCGGCGTGCAGGTGGAAGACGTGGGCAAAGGCGCCGTAGAAGACCTCGATCGAGGGCACAGGCGGCTGGGAGTTCATCGCCGGTGCGACGCCGTCGGTGAACAGGAAATCCCGCAGCGGCACCTCGTCGCGTTCGGCCACCCAGACCGACTTACCGAGGAAGAAGGCGTCGTCGACGGAGTTGCGCGCGAAGAAGAGCCCCGAGAGCGCGGCCAGGACAGCAACGATCACCGCGTACGCCGACGAGAGCGGGGTCGCGGCGGCCGCCGGGGCGTCGCCGGCCGGGGTGGCGAGCCAGCGACGTCGGACGAGGAACATGGCCCCCGCCGCGGCGACAGCGCCGAAGCCACCGGGGATCCACCAGGGGATTCCGTCCCCGACGCCGTCGTTGACGGTGGTCAGCCCCGCCGTGACCGCGGCGACCGTGCCCGCGCCGAGCACCACTGCGAACAGCGGACGCGGATACGTCGGGGCGGCGCCCTCGACGACCTCCTGATCAGCAGGACCACCAGCGGCGGAAGACGTACGGCCCCGGCGGCGGCGCCACAGCCAACCCGCGAGCACCACCAGGCAGCCGCCGACCCAGATCAGGAACGTCGCCGACGGCGCCAGGCCGAACAGGAAGGCCAGGTGGTAGAGAACGGTCCAGAGCGCGAACGCCACCACGGCGCCATCGGTGAGCAGCACCGGGGCGGCCGCGACCAGCGCGCGGACCCGGGCCGTCGGGGCCCGGCCGGTGCCGTTGGAGGGCTGGGGAGCCTGGTCGGACCTCGGTGCCGGGTCCGAACCGGTGGGCGCGACGGCGATGCTGTCGACGTTGGCCACGGGTGTCCTTCTCATCTGGGGAGCAGGGCGGGCTTCGGCACGGTTACGGCCGGGTGTCAATGGGGCAGCGTAGCGGAGACCGGTAGCCGAACCATTTTCCGTGTGGTGGGGTGTCGCGGGCGTGGTCAGCCGGAGACCGGGGCCGCCCGGGGACGGGGCAGCGCGCTGTCGGCGCCCAGCCCGGCCGCCACTGATTCGACAAGATTGTCGAGGTAGCCGTCGGTGAGTGGGAGACGGGCGATGGCGAGCCGCCAGTAGAGCGGCCCCACGATGAGGTCGACGGCGGCGTCCAGCTCCGTGTCGGCGGGCAGTTCGCCACGTTGCACGGCCCGGGTGACCAGGTGACCGCCGATCTCCTGCTGCCGGGCGTGCAGCACCTGACGCAGTGTCGCGTCGATGCTGGGGTTGCGCGCCGCCTCGGCCAGGAGATCCGGAATGATCTGCGACGCCAGTGGGTGGCGCAGCGCGTGCGCCACCGCCTGGAACAGCAGCGCGAGGTCACCGCGCAGCGTGCCGGTGTCCAGTGCGGGGAGCTTGCCGTGTGCCGCAGCGGCGACGACCTCCAGCACCAGGTCGAGCTTCGAGCTCCACCGTCGGTAGATCGCCGTCTTGCTGACGCCGGCCCGCCGGGCCACCGCCTCGATGGAGAGCCGGCCGTAGCCGACCGCGGCGAGCTCCTGCATCAGTGCCCGGCGGATCGCCGTGGTGATCTCGTCACGCAGCACCGCGGCGCCGGCCGGCGCCCGCCTCTTTTCGGTGGTCATCGAGGGCTCTTATCGCAGGTCACGCCGGACAGCGTAGCGCAACGACGGTACGGTTGCGTCCCGACGTGTTTCGGACTACTGTCCTCGCAGCGACGAGGCGGCGCCCCGCGCAAATTTCCCACTAGGATTCGATCGTCGCGAGCAACCCCCGTCTGCACGAAAGATCGGAGCGCCATTTCCATGGCCACCACCGCGCTGGTCGACCCCGACACGGGCCTGACCCAGGCGCAGCTGGCCGCTCGGCACGGGCTACGGGTCGCCGGTGAGCGACCCAGCCTCGTCGAGTACAGCCGCCGACTCTGGGCCTACCGGCACTTCATCGCCGCGTACGCCAACGCCAAGCTCGTCGCCTCGTACAGCAACGCCAAGCTGGGTCAGCTCTGGCAGGTGCTCACCCCGCTGACCAACGCGGCGGTCTACTACCTGATCTTCGGGGTGGTGCTCGCACAGAACAGCATCCCGAACTTCATCGCCTACCTGACCACCGGGTTGTTCATCTTCAACTTCACCCAGAGCGCGGTCCTGGCCGGCACCCAGTCGATCAGCAGCAACCTCGGGCTGATCCGGGCGCTGCACTTCCCCCGGGCCAGCCTGCCGCTGTCCACCACGATCACCCAGTTCCAGCAACTGCTGGCCTCGATGGTGGTGCTGGTCGGCATCGTGCTGGTCACCGGCGAGCCGCTCACCTGGGAGTGGCTGCTGCTGGTGCCGGCGCTGCTGCTGCAGGCGGTGTTCAACGCCGGCGTGGTGCTGCTGGTGGCCCGGCTGGGCGCCAAGTCGAGCGACCTGAAGCAGGTCATGCCGTTCATCATGCGGACCTGGATGTACGGCTCCGGCGTCCTCTACAGCGTCAGCCTCTTCGACCGGCTGCCCGGCTGGGCGACGACACTTGTGCAGTACAACCCGCTGCTTGTCTACATCGAGCTGGCGCGGTACGCGCTGCTCGAGGAGGCGCCGCTGCTCAACGAGTCGCTGGCCCAACTCTGGCTGGTCGGCGCCGGTTGGGCGCTGGTCGCCGGCATCGGCGGTTTCATCTACTTCTGGCGCGGCGAACAGGAGTACGGCCGTGGTTGATCACTTCGACGCCCCCACCGAGGCGAGCGCGACGATGACCCGCACCCAGGAGCGCATCCCGACAGTGGTCGTGGACGACGCGCACATCATCTACCGGGTCCACCAGGGCGCCGCCGGTGGCACCACGCCGGTGGCAGCGCTGCGCCGGCTGGTCAAGCGCACCCATGCGCCGAACGTCCGGGAGGTGCACGCGGTCAAGGGCATCTCCTTCACCGCGTACCGGGGTGAGGCGATCGGGCTGATCGGCAGCAACGGCTCCGGCAAGTCCACAATTCTGCGGGCCATCGCCGGTCTGCTGCCGGTGAACCGGGGCGCCATCCACACCCAGGGGCAGCCGTCGCTGCTGGGCGTCAACGCCGCCCTGCTCAACGACCTCTCCGGCGAACGCAACGTCGTCCTCGGGTGCCTGGCCATGGGCATGCACCCCGACGACGTTGCCAAACAGGCCGCGGGGATCATCGACTTCTCCGGGATCAACGAGCGGGGTGACTTCGCCAGCCTGCCGATGCGGACGTACTCGTCGGGCATGGCGGCCCGGCTGCGGTTCTCCATCGCCGCCGCCAAGAAGCACGACGTGCTGCTCATCGACGAGGCGCTGGCCACCGGCGACAAGGGCTTCCGTAAGCGCAGCGAGCAGCGGGTGCGGGAGCTGCGGGAGGGCGCGGGAACGGTGTTCCTGGTCAGCCACCAGCTCTCCTCCGTACGGGACACCTGCGAACGGACGATCTGGCTGGAATCGGGCGTCATCCGGATGGATGGCCCCACCGACGAGGTCATCCGGGCGTACGAGGCGTACGCGAACAGCAAGTAGAGTTCCGCCGAACGTCCAGCGCCGACATGGCACCCGAGGACCGCGTCGCCCGCGTTGGGGCGACGCGGTCCGCGCGTTAAGGTTCATTCCGTCGCCGCTCGGGCGGAACCTTCCGTTAACGCATCCCTGAGAGTGAGGATCCGGCAATGACGCAGGACCAGACCCCTGGCCCGGACGCCGAAGCGGAGACCCCGACACCGTGGCGGCCCGCACGGACAGTGGCGGTGGTTCTGGCCGGCGGCACCGGGACCCGACTGGGCCTCGGCATCCCGAAGCAGCTGCTGAAGATCGCCGGTAAGCCGATCATCGAGCACACCCTGGCGGTCTTCGAGGCGGCACCGGAGATCGACGAGATCATCGTGCTGATGGCCACCGGCCACCTCGAGGACGCCCAGCAGATCGTCGAGAAGGCCGGCCTGCGCAAGGTCACCAAGGTGATCGAGGGCGGTGACACCCGCAACGCCACCACCCGGATCGCGCTGGACGCTGTCGGCCCGGAAGACTGCAACATCCTCTTCCACGACGCGGTGCGCCCGCTGCTCAGCGGCCGGATCGTGCGCGAGTGCGTCAACGCGCTCTGGAGCTACGACGCCGTGGACGTGGCAATCCCCTCCGCGGACACGATCATCCAGGTCGACGAGAACGACTGCATCACCGACATCCCGGTGCGCTCCCGGCTGCGCCGTGGTCAGACCCCGCAGGCGTTCCGCTCCCCCACGATCCGCGCGGCGTACCAGATCGCCGAGGACGACCCGGACTTCGCCGCCACCGACGACTGTGGCGTGGTGCTGCGCTACCTGCCCGGCACCCCGATCAAGGTGATCGACGGTTCGGACGAGAACATCAAGGTCACCCACCCGGTCGACGTGCACCTGGCGGACAAGCTCTTCCAGCTCGCCGCCGCGCAGGCGCCCCGACTCACCGACCACCGCAGCTACAGCGAGGAGCTGACCGGCCGGACCATCGTGGTGTTCGGCGGCAGCTACGGCATCGGCCACGAGTTGACCGAGCTGGCCCGGCGCTACGGCGCCCAGGTCTTCCCGTTCAGCCGTTCCAGCACGGGCACCCACGTGGAGCGGGCCGAGGACGTCGAGGCCGCGCTGACGACCGCCTTCGAGGCCACCGGCCGGATCGACCACGTGGTGGTCACCGCCGGCATCCTGGAGAAGGGCGCCCTCGCCGAGATGGACGAGGAGACCATGGACCGGCTGCTCCAGGTCAACTTCGTCGGCCCGGTGACCATCGCCCGCCAGGCCCTTCCGTACCTCCAGCAGACCAAGGGCCAGTTGCTGCTCTACACCTCCAGCTCCTACACCCGGGGCCGGGCCCGCTACGCGCTCTACTCGGCCACCAAGGCCGCCCTGGTCAACCTCACCCAGGCGCTCGCCGACGAGTGGGCCGACGTGGGCGTCCGCGTCAACTGCATCAACCCGGAGCGCACCGCCACCCCGATGCGGACGCGGGCCTTCGGCGAGGAGCCGGAGCACACCCTGCTCGCCGCGGAGGCCGTCGCCCAGTCGTCGCTGGACGTGCTGATCTCCGACCTGACCGGTCAGGTGATCGACGTACGCCGGGCGCCCGGCGACGGGCCCACGCCGAGCGTGCCGACGCAGTCCGGGTCGGGTCGGGTCGAGGCACCGGCCGGCGCGACGTCCACCAACTGACGTCGACGGCTGCGGAACCACGAACGGAGCGACATGCGCGGCGACCTGGTCCGAAAGCTGGCCGCCCGGTGCCTGACCACCGGGTTGGCAGTGCTGGCCTTTGTCGTGCTGGCGCTGACCGGCGCCACCGGCTGGGGGCTGGCGTTGGCGGTCGCCGCGCTGGCCGCCTCGGCCGCCGAGCAGCGGATCCGGCCCAGCGCCGACCTGGTGGCGGAGACCGCGTTGATCGCCGCGGCGATCCTGGTCGGTTACTCCCGGCGGCTGGACGACGGGCTCGACCTCGCGCTTGTCGCCACCGGGCTGGTCCTGCTGGGGCTGGTGCTGCTGGTGGGGCCGCTGCGCACCGCCGGTGCTCTGGAGATCCGGGCGGCCAACCTTCCGGTACGCGCCTGGACGCCACTGATCGCCGACCGGCTCGGCACGGCCCTGCTCGGGCTGCTCGCCGCCGTGGCGCTCGCCGCCGCTCTCGCCCTGCCGGCCGGTGTGGCCCTGGCCGCCAGCCTGCTGGTCGGCGCGGGCGCCGGTGCGGTCGCTCTGGACCTCGCCCGGCGACGGTTCCGCCCACGGTCCGGGGGCGGGTCGGTGGCCGCCGCGCTGCGCCGGCACCAGCCGGAATTCCTGCTCTACTTCTCCGCGCCTCCCGGCTCGGAATACCAGGTCACCATGTGGCTGCCGTATCTGCAACGGATCGGCCGGCCGTTCCTGGTCGTGCTGCGTGAGCCGGAGTTCCTGGCCCCGATCGCGGCGGCCACCGACGCGCCGGTGGTCTACTGCCCCACCCTGGGGGCGCTGGACGAGGCGTTGGTGCCGACCCTGCGGGCGGCGTTCTACGTCAACCACGGTGCGAAGAACAGCCACTGTGTCCGCTTCACCCAGCTCACCCACATCCAGCTGCACCACGGCGACAGCGACAAGGCGCCGAGCGCCAACCCGGTGTCGGGGATCTTCGACCGGATCTTCGTGGCCGGGCAGGCGGCGATCGACAGGTACGCCCGCGCCGGAGTGCAGATCCCGGCGGACAAGTTCGTGGTGGTGGGTCGCCCACAGGTCGAGTCGATCGACGTACGCCCGGAGCCCGCAAGAGGGTTGGCGCACCCGACCGTGCTCTACACGCCAACCTGGACCGGGCACAACGCCGACGCCGACTACTGCTCGCTGCCGGTGGCCGAAAGCCTGCTGCGCCGACTGTTGGAGCGCGGCGCGACGGTGATCCTGCGAGCCCACCCGTACACCACGCAGAACCCGGCGTCGGCCCGCCAACTGGGCCGCCTGACCGAGCTGCTCGTCGCCGACCGGGCCCGCACCGGCCGCCAGCACGTGGTCGGCGCGTCGGCTCGGAAGCTGAGCCTGACCGAGTGCGTCAACTCCGCCGACGCGCTGGTCTCCGACGTGTCCGGCGTGATCTCGGACTTCCTCTACTCCGGCAAGCCGTACGCGGTCACCGACATGGGCGACGAGGGCGACCGGTTCGTGGAGCGGTTCCCGCTGGCCGGGTCGGGTTACGTGTTGCGTCGGGACATGTCCAACGTGGACGAGGTGCTGAGCGCACTGCTGGACACCGACCCGCTGGCCGAGGCCCGCTGGGCCACCCGCCGCCGCTACCTGGGCGACTTCCCGGCCGAGGCGTACGCCGAGGCGTTCCTGACCGCCGCCCGCCGGGAGCTGGCACCGGCTGAGACACTGGCCGCGTCCACACCGGCGTAGCCGCTCAGCGGTACGGGTCGAGCAGCGCCAGCACCGCCGCCGGGTCCTCCACGTGCGCGTTGTGCCCGAGACCGGGCAGCGTGGCTACCGGTACGCCGTACTCCTTGAGCTGTTCGTCGGTGACCATCGGATCGTTCTCCCCGCGCGCCAGCACCACCGGCACGTCGGTCGCCGCCAGCAGCCCGGCCAGGTCGGGCTCACCGACGGCGAAGGCGGTCGGGTCCATGGCGAGGCGCCACCGGCCGTCGACCTGACGCAGCCCGGCGTCCACCACCGGGTGGTCCGGCGAGACCAGGCCGGCCAGCCCGGAGACCCGCAGGTAGCGGCGAGCCGCCTCGGCCCGGGTGGCGAACCAGCTCACCGGCCGGGCGGCGAGGTCGGCGGCGCGGGTCAGCTCGTCGGGTGACCAGACGGCCTTGATGCCCAGCCCGACCACTGCGTCCACGGGCGTACCGGCGGCGCGGGCGGCCAGCGCGAGGCCGACCACCCCGCCCAGCGAGTGCCCGAGCACGACGAGCCGGTCGCCGGGTGCCAGGCCGCGCGCTATCCGGTCGGCGAATCCCGCGAAGGTGTACGACTGAAGTGGTGCCGCCCAGCCATGGCCGGCGAGGTCCGGTGCCAGCCACCGCCCCGCCCAGCGCTGCTCCAGCAGCGGCGCCCACGGCAACCAGACGTCCCCGGTCGTGCCCATCCCGTGCAGGAGCAGCAGGACCCGCCCGCGACCGGCTTGACCACCCGATTCATCCACCACGGCCGCAGTCTCCCACGGTTCACGACCTGGTACGAGAGCCGTCATCCACACCGCCCCCACCAAAGGTTGATCCACTGTAAAGTTCCGGGCCGGACGGAGAGAGTCACCTGTCGATTCCGTCCGGAGGGGAGCCACTGTGTACAGGATGTACGGGTTGGCGCTGGTCGCGGCACTGGCAGCCGTCACGCTCGGCGTACCGCACCGGGCGTCCGCGACGCCATCGGACGTGGCCGCACCGAACGGCGCAGCGCCCGCGGCGGCCGACCGGGTGCTGCGGGTCTACAACAACAACATCGAGAACCTGGTGGTGAACAACTCCGACGGGAGCTGCACCCGGATCTCCGGACCTGACCACCTGACCTCGATCCTGGTCGACGACGCCGGTCGCACGGGCACCAGCGGCGTGGTGGCACCCGACATCCTGATCGTGCAGCAGGTGCGCGGCACCGGCCAGGCCGAGGCGTACGCCGACCAACTGTCGGCGAAGTTCGGCTACCCGGCGGGCAGCTACGGGGCGATCGTGGCGTGGAGTGACCCGGAGCCGTGGGGCAGCACGCACAAGTGCAGCTCGCAGTCGCTCGGCGACCTGAAGAAGAAGCAGACCAACGCCATCATCTGGAACAAGCGCACGCTCAACCTCGCCAGTGGCGACATCTCGAAGTACTGGAGCGCCGGCTGGCTCAAGCCGGGCACGGCGTACGCGAACGGCGCCGGGTGCACGCTGTACAAGCCGCCGAACAGCGACCCGGACAGCACCGACTATTACAAGTGGAAGCGGACCAGCGCGATCGCGGCGCGCTTCACCATCAAGGCGACCGGCACCAGCGTGTTCGCCGCGACGATGCACCTGCCGCAGGAGAATCGGCAGAACGCCTGCGCCGGCGACGGCGACCGGGGCGTCGCCAACAGCGGCATCCACCTCGGTGCGGACGCGACCACGCTGTTGAACGCGTCGACGATCCGCGTGGTGGGCATCGACGCGAACCGCACCGGCATCGCCCCCGGCACGCTCAGCGGCTACGGCATGACCGGGTACGGATCGGCGGCCACCAACGGTTCCAGCAAGATCGACTACTTGTTCGTCAGGGGCGGTGTGCAGTCGTCCGCCGTCGACCACACTGTGGTCGGGACGAAGTCGAACCACAAGGCGTTGTACGGCTTCATCACCTACTGACCGCACAGCCGAAGACGCCGCGGGCGCCGGCCCCTTGTGGGGGACGGCGCCCGCGGCGGTCAGCGTGCCCGGGTCAGGCGGAGTAGCCCCGGCTGGTGATCCAGTTGGCCAGGTCGATCGTGGTGATCCAGTACGACGGGTCGGCCGGGTTCGCCGAGTCGGCGATCCGCACGGTGCGACCGTTGTCCTTGTAGCCCACGACGGCGATGTAGTGCCCGCCGCCGTAGGAGTGCCAGCCGCCGTCGGTGTCGGTGGCGTCCCCGACGACGTTGGCCACCACGCCCCGGCCGTCGGTGATGGCCTTCACCACGTCGGCCTGGAGGCGGTCCATCTGGGCCGGGCTGGGCGCGCCGGGGAACATCCGGGTCCGGTACGGGGAGCCCTTCACCTCGGCGTTGAGCACCCGGGTGGTGTCCTCGGCCGAGTTGGTGCCCATCTCGGTGGTGCCCAGCTTGGCGCCGAGCTGCTCCTGGGTGCGGTCGATGCCGGCGGCGCTGAGCGCGTTGCGGGTGGCCGCCGGACCGCAGTTGTAGTAGGTGTTCTGCGCCTCGTAGTCGTAGTCGAGCACCTTCGTCGCGGGCGGCTTCGGCGGCGTCGGCTTACGGGTCAGGTCCGGGTTGCTGCTGGCCTTGGCGGCGGGGGACGCGGCGCTGGTGGCCGGGGCGGCAGTGGTCGGGGCGGTGCTGGCCGAGGGGGACGCGTCCCGAGCCTCACCGCGGGAGGCGGCGACGTCGCTGCGCATCTCGGCGACAGTGGTCGCGGTGCGCTGGCCGGCCGGGGCGTCGTCGGCGGTGGTGAGCAGGGCGCCGGTGGTGGTGGCGATCGCGAGGGCCGCAGCCGAGGCGGCGACGATCTGGTACGGGCGCTCGGTGGCGAGGCGGCGGAGCTGACGCTTCAGGGTGTGCTTCACGGGGTCCTCCACGGATCGGGGGGGAGAGCGGCACACCGGGGCCGGACCGGTATCCGGGCAGGCGCCAGCGCGCGGACCGTGGTCCGCGGATGGTGAACCGCTCAGGGGAACGCCCGGCGCGGCCGGGCGGGGAAGGCGATGACCCGGGGGGTCAGCTCACCGTCACTGGACGAATGAGCGGGTGCATCGCCGCGCCGTGGAGGCGAGGGAACAACCGAGGGGTGGAAAGGTGCTGCACGAGGAGTTGACTCCTTCCGACACCGCCTACCGGGTTAGCTGACGGATTCGGGCGGGAAGATCGCCCTACCGCGGGCCGTGGCTCGCGGATTCACCCCGGACTTACTGGTGGGTCCCCGGTTCGTTGATCACGATTAAGCGGGTCGATGCGGCGTCGCCTCTTGCGATCGGTTACCGCATCGGACAGGACGACAGTACTGGCGGCTCCGCGCCCTGCCAAGCCAGGTTCACCTGCGTAAACCCCAATCGGTGAGACAATTTCTGCGCGTATTGCCGATGATGTGACTCGATGGGACAACCGGTTACGGCGACGCCTATGGGCGACAACCGGACAGGCCGCAAAGAACGCGACCACAATCGCGGGAACAATCCCGCCGATCGCGTCGGACGTCCTAATTCACGATTGGGTGACCGGCCTCACATCACGGATTGGGCTCAACCCACCCGGGCCGGGCGCCACAGCGCCACGACGGCGGGACGCAGCGCCCCGGCCACAGTGCGGCGCGCAGGGACCACTGGCGGGCGGAGCCGGGCCACCGCCGCGTACGCCTCCTCGGCGAGGGCACGAGCCGACTCGGCGGCCAACTCCGCGTCGCGCCAGGCGGCCCGCTCACTGTCGGCGGCCACCTGGTAGTCGGTTAGCCGCGCATCCCTGACCACCCGGCTGATCAGCACCTCCTGCTCGACCGGGTGTCGCCGGGGATCCCAGCAGCGCCGGTGCCCGAACACGTCGCCGAGCTGGGCCATGGTCAGGTCGCCCCGCCAGTACGCCGCCATCGCCGCCCGGTGCAGATAGCGTTCCCGGGCGGCGTACTCGGCGGGGGTGTGCGGGGTCTGCGGGGTGGGCAGCGCACCGGCGCCGGCGAAGCGACGCGCGGCGGTGTCCGCCTCGTCGTACCCGATCCAGGCCCGCTCCAGCTGCTCCTGAGCGGTCAGCCAGGCGGCGCGTCGCCGCTTGGCTGTGGTGGCCGCGCCTGCCGCGGCGACGGCCACCTCCTCGGCGTAGCGGCGCCTGTCGACGGCCTCGGCGGCGGCCAACTCCCGAGCAGTGGGCCCGGCCGGGAGCGGGTCGTCAGTGGGCCGGTCCCGTTCGGGGCGGGCGGCCAGCACGGTGAGCAGGCCCAGGGTCAGCAGGAACAGCGTCGACCAGATGGCGGCGGCCCGCGGCATCTCGGTCACGAACTGGTAGAAGACGACGGTCTCCATGGTCGGCACCTCGGGGAGAGAGCAGTGCGGTGGGGAGCCACGCCGACCTGCGGGCCACTGTGGCCACGGGTCGGCGGGTCAGAGAGCGGGTGGGTCGACAGGGCGCGGTGACGGGACGGTCGTCCCGGTGGCTCAGCGCCCGGGTGGGGCCCGGGAAGCCCGACCGCTCGCGGCATCGACGAGGGGCGGCAGGTCAGCTTTGGCCGCGCGGACCGGCAGGGCGTCGGCCACGATGGTGTTCTGATCGCCGGGGAGCGCCACCGGCGCGTCGATCGACCATGTCGGGATCGCCTCTTCGGCGGTCTGCGGCGCCACCGCCAGGGCCGGGCGGGCCGCTCGGGGTGCCCCGGGGTGCCGGTAGGAGGCCGCCAGCGAGCCGGCGGCGACAGTGGCCGGCACCGCGCTCGACGTCGGCACCGGGCCGGGTGGTGGCGTGGCGGCCGTGGCCGGGCCTGCGCCGAGCGCCAGGGCCGCGACGACGGCGAGGCTGGTCAGCACCCGGGTCGCCCAGCGCGCCACCCACCACAGCGGACAGGTGAACGCGACCGGAAGCACGCCCCAACGCTACCGTCGCGCCGACCCGGGCGCACCGACCACGGGCGTGTCGGATCACGCCGCGCCGACCCTGTTGACCAGGGTGGACGTTGTCAGCGCAGGTCGACGTACGTTGATCGTCCGCCGGCCTGACCGACCTCGTCGACAGGTCCGTCGACCTCGCCGCGGGCGCTGCGTGCACTGTCACGTGCGTCGTCGTCGCCGCCCGCACGTTGTCGGGGGACGGGCGCCGGACGGGCCGCGCGGCGCGGCGCGAGCCGGCGCATCATCGGGGTTTCGACGAAGCGGTGCAGCAGCCCGGCGAGGATCAGGTTCGCCGCCAGGAAGCCGAGCACCACGGCCGGGCCACGCCAGCCCGCGAAGCCGATCCCCCAGGTCCCGCTCCAGCGCAGCACGCTCGTCATCACCAGCACGTGCACCAGGTAGAAGGCGAACGACACCTCACCGAGCCAGACCAGCGGCCGGTACCGCCACGGCGAGCGCCGACCCCGCACGTCAGCGTCCGCGGCCGCGGTGATCACCAGGAGGTACGCGACAGCGAGCAGCGTGGTCCACAGCTCGGCGCGGATCCACTGCGCGGCCGCCACCCAGGTGACCACGAAGATGCCGCTGGCCACTGTCAGACCGGGGCCGCGCCAGAGCCCTCGACGCATCAACTCGGCCGCCACCGCGCCCAGCCAGAACTCCAGCGACCGCACCGGCGGGAAGATCTGGGTGAACCACCAGCGGCTCACCTCCGGCACCAACTCCTGCGCCGGCCAGAGCGCGAGGATCAGCAGCGGCAGCGCGACGATCAGCGCCCAGAGCAGCTTCGGTTTGGCCCGGCGCAGCAGTGGCAGCGCCAGCGGCAGACACAGGTAGAAGAAGAACTCACAGGACAACGACCAGCTGACGGTGTTGATGCTGTAGAACCAGCCCGGACGGGGGTCCCACGCCTGCAACAGCAGCAGGTTCTCCAACGCCGCCGCCGGCAGGACCGGGTCGGCGAACCACCAGGCGACCGCAACCGTCGCCACAAACAGCACCAGGTGGTTCGGGTAGATCTTGGCGATCCGTCGCCGCCAGAAGGTACGCCGGGAATCCCCCTCGCGGGCCGACCAGACCAGCACGAAACCGCTGAGGATGAAGAAGAACTGCACCCCGGAGAGACCGAGGGTGAACAGCGCGTCGACGACGGCCTTGTAGTCCGGCTCGGCGATGATCCGCATGGTGCCGGCGTGAAAGCCGAAGACCAGCAGAGCGGCGATCCACCGCAGCCCGGTCAGCGAGGGCAGCCGGGACAGGGTCGGCGCGGGCCGGGCGGCCGACGTCGCGGCGACGCTCGTCATGCCGGGATCCCGGCGCTCGGCAGGGTCACCAACACGGTCGTAGCCTCCTCGTCGCGGCGTCGGACGGCGCGACGGCGACGCCCACGACGACCCGGCAGGGCCGCACCGAGGCACCCTACCGGGTCAGTCCCGGGTGAACCGGACGCATCCCACCCGCCCCACGAGCCCGCGTTCCCCGGGCCGGAAACCGCCCACCGGCCCGGCGTTAACCTTCCGCTGGGCGGGAGTTCAGAGAGTCCACCATCGGCGGCAACGTCAGGTTCCGGGGCCGGCCACCCGGGTCGTCGAAGGTGGCGGACGTGGTCAATGAGCCGACGCACGCACCGCTGCTGAGCATCGTCGTGCCCGTGTACGGCGTCGAGGCGTACCTGTACCAGTGCCTCGAGTCGATCCGGTCCGACATCCCGGCGGGCGAGTCGGACGCGGTCGAGCTGATCGCCGTCGACGACGCCTCCCCGGACGGCTGCGGCGACATGCTCCGCTCGTACGCGGTCAGCCGCGACCGCGTACGTGTCGTGCACCTGAGCAGCAACGTGGGTCTGGGGCTGGCCCGCAACGCCGGGCTCGACGTGGCCACCGGCAGGTACGTCTGGTTCGTCGACAGCGACGACTGGTTGCCACCCGGCACGATCGCGGCGGTGCTGGACCGGCTTCGCCAGCACCAGCCCGACGTGCTGATGCTCGACCACCTGCGGGTGCACGAGGACGGCCGGCGGGAGGTCGACGCGAGCAGCCCGCTGCTGGGCGGGATCACCGGCGTGACCCGGTTGGCCGACCAGCCGCAGCTGCTGCGGGTGCAGCACACCGCCTGGAACAAGGTGGTCCGCCGGGACTTCATGGACGAGCTGGAGCTGCGGTTCTTCCCCGGCTGGTACGAGGACATCCCGTTCAGCCACCCCCTGCTGATCGGGGCCGAGAAGATCTCCGTGCTGGACCGGGTCTGCTACCTGTACCGCCAGGGCCGCCAGGGCGCGATCACCTCCACCCGCAGCGGACGGCACTTCGACGCCTTCACCCAGTACGAGCGGCTGATGGACTGGGTCGCCCGGAAGCACCCTGACGAGCGGTTGCAGGCCGAGCTGTTCGAGTTGATGATCAGCCACTACCTGGTGGTGGTGGGCAACGACGGCCGGCTGCACCCACACCTGCGACGCGACTTCTTCCACCGGGCCGCCGCGCACTACCGTCGCTACCTGCCCACCGGTGGCTACCCGCTGCCCCCGGGCGTGACCGGGCTCAAGCACCGCCTCGTCGGGCGGGGTGACTGGGTGGCGTACTCGGCGCTGCGCCGGGCCCACCGGGTCGCTGGTCTCCTGCGTCGGTCCGCCCCGGTGGGTGGCGCCGAGGGCGGTTCGCTCGCCGCCGACGAGGACCCGGGGCGAGGGGCGAGCGCCGGGCCGACGCGCGAGGGTGGGCTCGCGCCGGAGCGGCGCGACGCGCTGGCCGTCGGCCGGTTGCCGTGATCGACCCCAGGGCGGAGCACACCGGGAGCCCTGGCGGCTCCCGCCGCCCTGATGTCCCAGGTCGTCCGCCCGCCGGGTGGACGACGACAGCACCACCGCACCCCGGTGCGGGCGTACCTGAGCAGAGGTCGGAATGACAGCGACAATCAAGATCGGACCGCACGCGGTCGGTGCCGGGGAGCGACCGTTGGTGGTCGCCGAGATGTCCGGCAACCACAACGGCGATCTGAACCGGGCGCTGGCCATCGTCGACGCGGTGGCCGCGAGCGGGGCGCACGCGCTCAAGCTCCAGACGTACCGGCCGGACACCATCACCATCGACGTCGACACCCCGGCGTTTCGGATCTCCAGCGGGCACGAGCTGTGGGGCGGGGAGAACCTGTACCGCCTCTACGAACGCGCGCACACCCCGTACGAGTGGCACGCCCCGATCTTCGAGCGGGCCCGCGAGCGTGGCCTGACCGTCTTCTCGTCGCCGTTCGACGCGACAGCCGTGGAGCTGTTGGAGTCGCTGGACGCGCCCGCGTACAAGATCGCCTCGTCGGAACTGGTCGACCTGCCGCTGATCCGACTGGTGGCCAGCACCGGCAAGCCGATGGTGATCTCCACCGGGATGGCGACCGTCGCCGAGATCGACGCCGCCGTACGCACCGCCCGAGCCGGTGGCGCGGCGGGCATCGTCCTGCTGGCCTGCACCGCGTCCTACCCGGCTCCGCCGGCCGACAGCAACCTGCGCCGGTTGCCGGTGCTGGCCGGCGCGTTCGACGTGCCGGTCGGGCTCTCCGACCACACGCCCGGCATCGGGGTGGCGGTCGCCTCGGTGGCGCTCGGTGCCTGCTTCATCGAGAAGCACGTGACACTGGACCGGGCCGACGGCGGCGTGGACTCGGACTTCTCCCTGAACCCGGCGGAGCTCACGGCCCTGGTCGCCGAGTCCGGCCGCGCCTACGACGCGCTGGGCGGCACCGCTGTCGGACCGACCCCCGCGGAGCGGGAGGGGCTACGGTTCCGCCGGTCGCTCTTCGTGGTCGAGGACGTCCGGGCCGGCGATCCGGTGACCGCGCACAACGTCCGCTCGATCCGGCCGGCCGGCGGGCTGGCGCCCGTGGAGATCGACCGGGTCCTGGGCCGCACCTTCACCACCGACGTCCCCCGCGGCACCCCCCTGACCTGGAACCTGATCTAACCCACCCCACCCCGCTCCGCGATCTTGCGTTTACTGTCCCGGCGAAAGGCGCGTAAGCCGCTATTCGCCGTCAGAAAGTGCAAGATCGCGGGGTGGGAGGGTCGGGGCGAAGCCGACGGTGACCACCAGGTCGTCCACCGCGAGGGTCCGCCAGATCGCCGATCCGCCGGCCGGCGAGCCCAGACCATGGCGCCGCCACCAGGCCATCACCGACACATCGGCCAACTTGCACCAGCATTCGGCCCGGGTCCAGCGGGCCCAGAAGTCAGCCGTGCCGAACCGGCGGGCCAGCGCCGGGGGCACCGGGGCGTCGGCGCGCTCCGCGTCGATGGCCACCCGCCAGCCGGGCGCCGGTGGGCCGTACCAGCCGACGCACCGTCCATCGTCGAGGTGACTGCGGGTCACCGCGTCGGCCATCGCGGCCGGCGACCCGATGCGCAGATGCTGCTCGGCGGCGGCGAGCAGCCCCGGCACCGGACGCGGCACGGCCGCCCCGCTGTGCCGTGCCGGTCGCACCGGCAGGGGAACCGGCCGCAGGTCAGATGGCGGCGGCACCGTCCACCACGATGACCTGGCCGTTGATGTTGGTGTGCTCGCGCAGCAGCATCCGCACGACCGGGGTGACCTCCACCGGCTCGGTCAGGTGACCGGTCGGGGTGCGGCGCACGATCTGGTCGAGTTGGGTCGGACCGAGCACGGCGGACATCTCCGAGGCGAAGAACCCTGGCGCGACCGAGTTGACAAGCATCCGGCCGCCCAGTTCGCGGGCGAGCGAGCGGGTGGCGGCGTCCATGCCGCCCTTGGTGGCCGAGTACGCGACGAGGCCGGGGAAACCGCGCTGCCCGCAGATCGAGGTGATGTTCACGATCCGCCCACGCAGCCCCTTGGTGAGCATCCGGCGGATCACCAGCCGGGTCAGCTGTAGCGGGGCCGTCAGATTGGTCTCGATGATCCGGGCGATGTCGTCGGTTGCGGTGTGCGCGTGCAGAGAGTCCTGCCCCATGGCGGCGTTGTTGACGATGCCGTCGATCGGGCCGAGGCGCTGCTCCACCTCGCGGACGAAGCTCTGCGCGGCGCGCAGGTCGGTGACGTCCACCGAGCCGACGTGCACCCGGTCCGGGTGCTCGGCGGCGAGCTTCTCCAACTCCGGGGTGACGGTGCGGGCGAAGGCGGCCACGCGTACGCCCGCGTCGAGCAGGTCGGTGACGATGGCCAGGCCCAGGCCACGGGAACCGCCGGAGACGAGGACCACGGAGCTGGGCGGGACGAGCTGGGTGTCGGCTGGCTCAGACATCGCTCTTCAGGGTCTCCTTGACGGGAATGTCGGTCAGGACGCGAATGCGGCGCGGCACCGCGTGCTCGGGGAGCCGGTCGGCGCACCAGCGGACCAGCGCTGCCTCGTCCGGCACACCGGTGTCGGCGCCGGACGGGCCGACGGCGGCGAGAACCACCTCGGCGACAACCATCCGCCCGAGCACCGGGGCGCGGCGGCCGGTCACCCGGGCCCAGGCGACCGCCGGATGACCGGCGAGCACGCCGCGCACCACGCCGGCGGAGACCTTGCTACCACCGACGTTGATCTCGTCGGAGTCACGTCGGCCGGTGATCAGCACCCGGCCGTCGAGCACCTGCACCCGGTCCCCGGTGCGGATCGGGCCGGCGAGACCGGCCCCGTGGTACGGGGAGGTGACCACCAGCTCGTCGTCGCGGACGGAGAGCGTCGGCCGGCCCGGGGTTTCCCGGTCCAGCCAGTCGACAGGGAACCCGGCCCGCCCGTCGTGCACCACAATGGATGCCCCCACTTCGGAGGACGCGTAGATCCAGGAGATCCGGGCCGTCGGGAAGACCTCCCGCAGTTGGTCCAGGATCGCCTGGTCCACCGGTTCCCCGCCGAGGGTGATCTGGCGCAACGGCACTCGGGCCAGCGCCGCGGCGTCGCGGTAGAGGGTGCGCCGCCAGAAGGTCGGGGTGCCGGAGGCCGCGTCCACCCGGTGGGTGGCCGCGACAGTGGGCCAGTCGTCCAACTCGTCGGGCTCGACCACCACCAGGTGCTGGCCGGGCTGGGTCAGCGACAGGGTGACGACCTGCCACCAGGCGTACGTGCCCGGGGCGTACGGGCAGAGCCAGGTCCGCTCAGGCTGGTCGGCCCGCACCGTGGTCAGCGTGTCGAGGGTGTGCCCGACCCGCTTCGGACGCCCGGTGGAGCCCGAGGTCAGCAGCCAGAGCCGGCCCGGCTCGGCGGCTCGCGGCCGGGCCGGTGCGCTCGGGTGCACGCCGTCGTCGTCGAGGACGCCGACTGTGAACCCGGCCTCCAGCAGCTCGGTGCGCAGCACCGCGTCGACCCGACCCGCTGTGCTGAGCAGCAGCTCGGTGCCGTGCACGGCGTGCTGCCGCGCCGCGGTGAGCGCGTGCACTGCGGAGCGGGCGAGCACCGCCGCCGGGTCGGGCAGGTTGGGCGTCGGCAGCGAACGCCAGGTCACCGCCGCGCCACCGATGACGAGCCGGTTGTCGACACCGGCTGGCTCCGGGCTGGCGGGGGTGGGGTGGCGCGACGTCGCGACGGTCACTGGTGTTGAAGCTCGACGAGGAAGTCGAGGACGTCCCCGACGGTGGCGATGCGACGCAGCCCGGGGGCGTCGAAGTTGAGCTCCTCCCCCGTCTCGTCCTCCACCCGCAGGGCCAGTTCGGAGAAGTCGAGCGACCGGAAGCCGATCTCCCGCAACTGCGCCGCGTCGTCTGCGGGCAGCTCCTTGTCCTGATTCTTCAGCACCTGAGCCATGAGGTCGCGGATCTGCGCGCGACTCAATTCGTTCATGCGCCGCAGTCTACAACCCAACGAATGCATATCTGATTTCCCGGTGGGCCCGGGTAAGGTGCCGGAACCCGATGTGAACAGCCAGGAAAGCGAGACGCGCGTGCTACGCGAAGCGACGACGGACGACGTTCATCTGATGTTGTCCTGGCGTAATCAGGAAACCAATCGGCAGGTCAGCAAGACCAGTCACGAGATCACCGCCGACGAGCATGACCGGTGGTGGGCGGCGGTCCGCGACGACCCGTCCCGGCGAGTGCTGGTGTACGTCCGCGACGACCGGCCCTGTGGTGTGGTCACCTTCTTCGACCTGCGGTTGGACGGCCCTCGCACCGGCGCGTGGGGCTTCTATCTCGACGCCGACGGGCTGGACGGGCGGGGCGAGACACTGCCCGCCTGGCTGGGGGTCATGCGGGAGGCCGTCGAGTACGCCTTCGACGGGCTGCACCTGGACCGACTCGACGGCGAGGTGCTCGGCCACAATACCGTCGTACGACAGATGAACCGGCGTTTCCGATTCGTCGAGGGCACCCCGCGACAGGAGCTGTCCGGCGGCCGGGAAATCACCGTCATCCCGATTTCCCTGGCCCGGGCGGACCGCCGCCAACGCTGATTGTCGAATCCTTTCCGCAATAGACGGAAACGATTAACCGGCAGTGCTCCCGGTGGACATCCGCCGTTAACGAACAACGGTGTCCACCGGGATGCGGTGGGTCAGACCCGCCGCCAGGCGGCCCAGTGCTGCTCCGGGTTGCCGCCGAGTCGGACGAAGCCGTACGCCGCGCCGTCCCAGTCGTCGACCTGCCCCGGTGCCCAGCGGGCGAACACGACCTGCGCCGCGGCCGGCGGCTGTTTGTCGCCGAACCACCGGACGTCGCTCCAGGTCACCTGGTGGCTGAGGTTGAACCGGAGGACGTAGTGCACGCCGGTCGAGGCCCACACCCGCTCGCCGGGGCGTACGCCGACGTCGGCCACCCGGGGTGTCGGGGCGGTGCTCGCAGCAGTCGGTCGCACGATCCGTTGGTCGATCACCTGCATCGTGATGAGGTTGACCACCACGAGGGCACCGAGGACGGGCAGCCGCAGGCGGGGCAACCGGACCGTGGCGACGAGCAGCACGCAGCCGGCGACGCCGACCAGCGACCCGACCACCGGTCGTAGCTCCCGCCAGCCCCCGGTCAACGCCGCCAGGTCCGATGCGCTGAACCCGCCGTAGCGCAACCGGTGGCCCTGGCCGGCCACGTACGCGAGTCGGGCCGCGACCAGCGCGCCACCACCGACCAGCAACGCCACCGCGACCGCCGCCCGGCGCAGCACCACCCGCCACCCGGCGGTGAACAGCACCCCCAACCCGACCAGCAGCCAGAACGGTGCCAGCATCTGCACGTAGCGGCCGTAGATCGCGTCCAGCGGCTTGCCGGTGATGCCGGACAGGATCACCGACGCGCCGCCGGCCACCCCGACGGTCACCGCGAGCGCCACGCCCATCGTCCAGCGGGCCGCGTCGCCGTGCCGTGGACGCCACAGCTCGCGGACGGCACCGGCCCAGGCCACCCCGGCCGTTCCGAACGTGATCACGACGAGGTACCAGAGCTGGGTGGTGACCGCGGCGCTCACCCGGACCACGCCCTGGGCGGAGGCGACCGCGTCGAGGGTGCTGCCGCCGGGGGTGCTGCCGAGCAGGTAGACCTTGCCGCCGAGGTAGCGGATGGCGGCCTCGTTGACGAGCGCCATGGCGAGCACCGGCAGCAGCGCCGCGAGCACCACGGGCGGGCTGATCCGGCGGCGGACGAACAGCAGCAGGACCAACCCGGCGTGCACTGCCACGATCACCAGGCCGCGGGAGTGCAGCAGGTGGAACCCGCCGACGAGCAGGCCAACGGTGGCGGCGGCGAGCGGGCCGGGCCGGGTGATCCAGCGGTGCACGGCGAGCAGCCAGGCGACCACCAGAGGCGCCATCACCGCATCGATCATGGCGACGCCCGCGTAGAAGGCGGTGGCCGGCAGGGTCGCCGCCGCGACCGCGCCGAGCAGCGCGTACGAGCGGCGCAGCTGAAACAGGCGACGACCGAACAGGTACGCCAGCGGCAGCAGCGTCGAGTTCACCATCGCGTTGATCAGCTGGACGACCCGGTAGCTGTCGGTGAAATCCCGGTCCCCGAGGAACGCCGGCGAGATCAGCATCGGGTAGCCGACCCGGCGCAGCAGGTCGTTCTCGCTGCTGAAGCCCCCCGGACCGCCGGCCAACGCGCGGGCGGTGTTCAGGTAGCTGTCCTCGTCGGTGTGCGCGATCGGCAGCACGATGTGCCGGGACCACCACATGCGCCAGGCCACGCTGAGCACCCAACCGACGAGCAGCAGCAGCGGCACCAGCCAACGTCGGGCGGGCGGGCCGCTCGGCGTCTCGACCACCACCGCCGGCCGTTCGGTCACGTCACTACCGGGTGCCATGAACGCCTCCAGAATTGCCGGCCGTACCGGGCCCGCGCTGATCCGACGGGCCTGCCGGCCGGCGTCGGTGACGCCCGCTGTGGCCCGTTCGCACCGAGCCGGTGTGGATGTCGGGTGAACGTGGGTACCGGCTGCGCGCCGGGCCGCCGGGTCGTTCGCGCGGTCACTGTAGCGGCCCGATCCGGCCAGGTCAGCCCACATCCGGGGCGGTCGGAAGTGTTCGCCTACGCGGTGTTCGGCATTCACGGGAGCAGAGGTTGTGGTTCACCCGCGAGCGCCGGGGAGTTAACCCGCCATGGCTAGCGTGTCACCCCGGTCGGCCGGCCCAGGGCCGCTCGTTCATCCACGAACACGGGAGCACCACATTGAGTGAGTTGAATGGATCGTCCATTCTGATCACCGGGGGAACGGGTTCCTTCGGCAGGACGTTCCTCCGGCACATCCTCAACGAGGCCGACCCCGCCCGCGTGGTGGTGTTCTCCCGCGACGAGCTCAAGCAGTACGAGCTGCGCCAGCAACTTGGCGACGACCCGCGGCTGCGCTGGTTCATCGGCGACATCCGGGACCGGCACCGCCTCACCCGGGCCATGCACGGCGTCGACCACGTGGTGCACGCCGCCGCGCTGAAGCAGGTGGACACCGCGGAGTACAACCCCTCGGAGTACATCGCCACCAACATCACCGGCTCACAGCACGTCGTCGACGCGGCGATCGAGGCCGGTGTCAAGAAGGTCATCGCCCTCTCCACCGACAAGGCGTCCAGCCCGATCAACCTGTACGGCGCGACGAAGCTGGTCGGCGACAAGCTGTTCGTCTCCGCCAACCACTACGCCGCCCAGCACCCCACCCGGTTCTCGGTGGTGCGCTACGGCAACGTGGTGGGCAGCCGCGGATCGGTGGTCCCGCTGTTCCGCCGGCTGGCCGCCGAGGGCAAGAGCCTGCCGATCACCGACAAGCGGATGACCCGCTTCTGGATCACCCTGGACCAGGCCGTGCAGTTCGTCATGGACTCGTTCGACCAGATGCAGGGCGGCGAGCTGTTCGTGCCGCGCATCCCGAGCATGCGCATCCTCGACCTGGTCGAGGCCGTGGCCCCGGACGCCACCACCCACGAGATCGGGATCCGGCCGGGCGAGAAGCTGCACGAGGAGATGATCGCCCCCGACGACAGCCGGCGGACGCTGCGCGCCGACGGCCGGTTCATCGTCCAGCCGACCATCGCCACCTGGGGCTACCAGGCGCCGGTCGACTGCGACCCGGTCCCGGACGGCTTCGCCTACCAGTCGGACACCAACGACGAGTGGCTCACCGTCGAGCAGTTGCGCGACATGCTCGGCATCAACGGATGACAGAGATGCTCCCGTACGGCCGGCAGTCGATCAGCGAGGACGACGTCGCAGCCGTCGCGGACGTGCTGCGCGGCGACTGGCTCACCACCGGTCCGCAGGTCGACGCCTTCGAGGCCGACCTCGCCCGGTGGACCGGCGGGGTCGGTGTCGCCGCCGTCTCCAACGGCACCGCGGCGCTGCACGTGGCGTACGCGGCGGCCGGGGTGGGGCCGGGCGACGAGGTGGTCGTCCCGCCGATGACGTTCGTGGCGACCGCCAGCAGCGCTGTCGCCCTCGGCGCGAAGATCGTGTTCGCCGACGTCGACGACGAGACGTTCTGCCTCGACCCGGCGGCGGCCGCCGCCGCCGTCACCTCGCGGACGACTGTCGTCGCCGCTGTCGACTACGCCGGCCACCCCGCCGACTACGACGCGCTGCGCAAGTCGGTCGAGGGCAGCGACGCGCTGCTGCTCGCCGACGCGGCGCACTCGATCGGCGGGACGTACCACGGTCGGCCGGTCGGTTCGCTCGCCGACCTGACCACGTTCTCGTTCTTCCCCACGAAGAACCTGACCACCGCCGAGGGCGGCGCCGTCGCGGCGCTGGACCCGGAGATCCTGAAGCGGGCCCGCCGGTTCCGTGGCGTCGGCGTGGTCCGCGAACGCGACGACCTGCGTTTCCCGGACGAGGGCGGCTGGCACCAGGAGGTGCACGAGTTCGGGCTGAACTACCGACTGCCGGACGTGCTCTGCGCCCTGGGCCGCAGCCAACTGCGTCGGCTCGGCGAGTTCACGGCCCGCCGCAGCGCCCTGGTCGCCCGCTACGACGAGGCGCTGGCCGACCTGGACGGCGTACTGCTGCCGAAGCGCAGGTCGTGGGCCGACCCGGCCTGGCACCTCTACCCGATCCGGGTGCTCGACGGACGACGCCGCGAGGTGTACGACCGGATGCGGGCCGCCGGCATCGGCGTGCAGGTCAACTACATCCCGGTGCACTGGCACCCGGCCTTCGCCGACCTGGGCTACCGGCGCGGGTCCTGCCCGGTGGCCGAGTTGTTCTACTCCCAGCAGCTGTCGCTGCCGCTCTACCCGGGGCTCAGCGACGCCGACCAGGACCGCGTCATCGACGCGCTGACCGCCGCGCTACGAGGCGGCTCGGTGCGTCCCGCCGCCTGATGGGAACCTGATGCACCACGCCAACCACTTCTACGGCCACGCGCACGTACTGGCCCGGTACGCCGGCCTCGGCGACCGGCACCCACCCCGGATCAACGGGTACGTGCAGCACGGCTGGAACATCGGTGACGGCCTGGCCCCCGGCCACCCGTACGCCGAACGCACCCCCAGCCTGCTCTGGTCGGAGCAGACCCGCCGCCGGGCCTGGTCGGTGGGGCGACGCAACGTGGTCGTCATCGGCGCGCCGTTCAGCTACCTGTTGGCCATGCGACCCGAGGAACCACCTGTCGAAGAGCGGAAGGGCACGATCTGGTACCCGTTCCACGGCTGGGAGGGTCAGCACGTCAAGGGCGACCACCGCAAACTGATCGCCCTCATCCAGGACACCGAGCCCGGCCCGGTCACTGTCTGCCTCTACTGGCACGAGTACCGGATGCGCAACGTGCGCCGGCTCTACGAGCGCGCCGGGTTCCGGGTGATCTGCCACGGCTACCGGGGACACTGGTGGAAGGACACCGATCCGGAGTTCCTCGACCGACAGCTCACCGAGCTGCGCCGTCACCGCCGGGTAGCTTCCAACCGGCTGACCAGCGCGATCTTCTACGGCATCGCGGCCGGGTGCGAGCCGGCGGTCTACGGCGACCCGATGATCCTGTCCAACGAGGACCCCACCTTCGGCGGCACCGCTCGGATCCGACGGCAGTGGCCGCAGCTGCACGGCACCACCGTCGACCTGCCCACCGCTGTCGAGATCGCCCGCGCCGAGTTGGGTACCGACCACCGCTGCACGCCGGCCGAGCTCCGCGAACTGCTCGGTTGGGTGAACCTCCAGGAGGAAGAGGAAGACAGTGACGACTGAGACGGCACCCGCCGACCGGATCACCCTGCCGGGCGGCGAGATGCTGGCCTGGTCGGATCTGCCGCAGGAACGGCTGACCAACGGTGGGCCGCTCGCCGCGCTGGCAGCCCGGTTGGTCCCGCCCGGCGCCCGGGTCCTGGTGGCCGGTCCACACGACCCGGCGCTGCTCGACCAGCTCACCCACGCCGAGGTCACCTGCCTGCTGCGCAGCCACCCGGACGCGGTGGCGCTGGCGCACCGGGCCGCCCGCGTGGTGGTGGGTGGTCCGGCCGGGCTGCCCGACGACGAGACGTACGACGTGGTGATCGCGGCTGCCGGGCTGGACCCGGTGGAGTCGGTGGAGGGCACCCGGCTCGGCTGGGACGGTGTGCTGGCGCGACTCGTCGCCGCGGTGCGACCGGGCGGCGCGTTGCTGCTGCGCCTGGACAACCCCCTGGGCCTGCACCGGCTGGTCGACACCACCCCCTGGTACGCCCGCCGCGACGACTCCGCCTGGGTGATCGGCGGCGTGCTGGACCGAGCCCACCCGGCCAACCGGGACCAACTGCGCGAGCGGCTCGGCGCGGCAGGGCTACGGCCGGCCGCGTGCTGGGCCGCGTACCCCGGTGTCAGCACCCCGACGGCGCTGCTGGACGCCGACCACCTCGACCGGGACGCGGGCTCCGGCCTGTTCGACGCGGTGCTGCACGGCGCCTGCGCCGGGGGTTTCACCAGCGCCACAGTGCTCCAGGACCCGGCCCGGCTCGCTGTGGACGCGCTGCACGCCGGGCGCGCCGCCGACCTCGCACCGGGCTGGCTGACCCTCGCCCACCGGCCCGCCGAACCCACGGACCCGACCACGCCGACCGTCGAGGCGGACCTGCCGGTGGCCCTGGTGCAGACCGGTCGCCCCGGGATCGGCGTGCTGGAGGTGCTGCACGGCCCCTCCGGTTGGCGCTGGGGACTCGTCCCGCCCACCGACGCGACGACGCCGGCCGTCGCGCCGTTCGCCAGCCGCGAGGCCGCGTACCGGGACGCCGACGCGCTGTCCGGACCGGTGCCGTCCGGCCGGCTGCTGCGTACGTTGCTGCTCGACGCGGCCCTGCGCCGCGACCTGGCCACAGTGCGCGCGCTGCTGCGCGGGTACGCGGGCTGGCTCGCCGACCAGGCCGACAGCGACGGCCGGATCGCCGGCGCGGCGGCGCTGGCCGGCACCGACAACGTGGTGGTCGACGGCGAGCGGTACGCGGTGCTCGACCCCAGCTGGCGGGCCACGGCCGAGCTGCCCGGCGACGTGGTGCTCGCCCGCGGGCTGTGGCGCTTCGCGGCGGGCCTGCTCACCGGCGGGTACGCCCATCCGTGGTCGTCCACTCTCGACATCGCGGGCCTGACAGTGGTGCTCGGCGGACTCGCCGGCCACGACCTCGACCGGGCGACAGTCAGCGAGGCGGTCGAGGTTGAGGCGGCCATCGCCGCCGCGCTGCACGGGCTGGACGCCGACGCCACTGTCGGCCTCGCCACCGAACTACAGGCCGTCGCGCCGACCGACCCGCCGCTCGGCGGGCACAGCTACCAGCAGCTACGCGAGGCGTGGCTGCGCCAGCGCGAGGAACTCACCCGCTTGACCGCGCTGACCGCGTGGACCGAAGAGTTGCTCACCTCGCGGGAACGGGCGCTACGCCGGGCCGAGACGACGATCGGCCTGCTCAGCGGGTCGCTCAGCTACCGGGTGGGCCGGCTCGCCATCACCCCGGCCCGGCTGGCCAAGCGTGGTGCCCGCGCGGCCAAGCGTCGGGCCACCGCGGTGCTGGCCCCGAAGCAGGAGGAGCAGCAGTGACCGACATACCGCCGCCCGGAACCGCCGCGGGGCCACGGATCGTCGGCATCGTGCAGGCGCGGATGGGTTCGTCCCGACTGCCCGGCAAGGTGCTCCGCCCGCTCGCCGGACGCTCCGTGCTGGGCCGGGTCGTCCGTGCCGCCCGGGACAGCGGCGTCCTCGCCGACCTGGTCGTCGCCACCAGCACCGACGCGGTCGACGACGCGGTGGCCGCCGAGTGCGCGCGGCTCGACGTACCGTGCCACCGCGGGCCGGTCGACGACGTGCTGGACCGGTTCGTGGGCGCCCTCGCGGCGCACCCAGGAGACGCCGTCATGCGGTTCACCGCCGACTGCCCCCTGCTCGACCCGGAGATCATCACAGTGGTCGCGTCGGTGTACCGGGCGGTCCCCGGGCTGGACTACGCCAGCACGTCGATCGCCCGGACCCTGCCCCGAGGGCTGGACGTCGAGATCATCCGCGCGGAGACGCTGCGCACCCTGGGCCGGCTCGCCACCGACCACCACCGGGTGCACGTGACCTCGTACGCGTACACCCATCCGGAACTGTTCCGGGTGCTCGGGGTGACACTCACCCCGGACCGCTCCGCGCTGCGGCTCACCCTCGACACCGAGCAGGACTGGGCGCTGGTCAGCGCGATCATCGACCACTTCGGTGACGTCAGCGTGCCGCTGGCCAAGCTCGCCGACTGGCTCGACGGTCAGCCCCGGCTGCGCGCACTCAACGCCGACGTACGACAGAAGCACCTGGAGGAGTCCTGAGCGCCCTGAGGGTCGGATTCCGCTGCGACGCCGGACCACGGCGCGGCGTCGGCCACCTCGTCCGCTGCCTGGCGCTCGCCGAGGAGTTCCTCGCCCGGGGCGCCGACGTCACAGTCTTCGGCACCGTCGAACGGCTCGACTGGGCAACCGCGGAGCTGGCCGCGCGGGGCATCCCGCTACTCCCCGGCCCGGACTCGGCGGCCGAGCTGGTCGAGGCGGCCCGCCGACACCACCTGGACGTGCTGGTCCTCGACTCCTACGAACTGGACCCGGCCGGAGCCGGCGCCCTGCGCGCCGCCGGCGTCTACACCCTCGCCATCATCGACGGCGACAGCCGAGGCCAGGTCGCGGACCTCTACCTCGACCAGAACTTCGGGGCGGCCCTGCCCAGGCTGGGGCCCGGAGCGGAACTGCCGGGGCTGAGGTCCGGGGCGGCCCTGCCGGGGCTGGGATCCGGGGCGGAACTGCCGGGGCTGAGGTCCGGGGCGGAACTGCCCGGCCGGCTGCTCGCCGGGAGCGGATACGCCCTGCTGCGTGACACCGTGATCAGCGCCCGGCCGCCGGTCGCCCCACCCGCTGCGGCGGTCAGTCGCCCCCGGGTGCTGGCCTTCTTCGGCGGCACCGACGCGGTCGGCGCGGCCCCGGTCCTGACCCGGGTGCTGGCGGCCACCGGTCACCCGATGGACCTCACGGTCATCGTCGGGCGACCCGAGATCGAGGCGGAGGTCGACGACGTCGTCCCCGGCCGGGGGCAGACCATCAGACCGGTCCCGCCCACCACCTCGCTGCCGGCACTGATCACCGAAGCCGACCTGGTGGTGAGCGCAGCCGGCACGTCCACCTGGGAACTCTGCTGCCTCGGCGCACCCAGCGCACTGGTCTGCGTGGTCGACAACCAACGCGAGTCGTACACCCGGGTGGTGCGGCACGGCCTGGCCGCCGGCCTCGGCGAGCTGCCGGAGCTGACCGCCGCCGGCGTCGCCGGACGCGCCGCCCGCGCGACGGCGGCGCGGACCCTGCACGGGCTGCTCAGCTCGCCGCAGCGGCGCGCGACCCTCGCCGCGCGCGCCTGGTCCACCGTCGACGGGCAGGGCCGGGCGCGGGTGGTGGACGCGGTGTTCGACGCCGTACGCGCCGCCACCGTCCCGGGCTGACCGCGCGGCAGGCCAAGATCACGCCCGATCCTGGAAACAGTCCCCACGAAGGCGCGGCAGGCCACTACATCCAGGATCAAGCACGATCTTGCCGAGAAGCAGCCGGCCCGCACGATTCACCGCTAGCACGGGTGTACGAAAGTGCTGCTAGGGTGGCCGTATGACGCAGGCCGCCTACCAGCCGTCGATGCTCGACCTGGCCGACGCCGGGCCGACCCTGGGGCCGCTGCCCGGCCAGATCCGCCGGCACCAGCTCAGCCGGGGCGCCTGGGTCGACCACCTCCCCGGCTGGGTGCGCGGCTCCGACACGGTCCTCGACACACTGCTCACCGAGGTGCCCTGGCGTGCCGAACGGCGCACCATGTTCGACTCCGAGGTCGACGTGCCCCGCCTGCTCTGCTGGTACGACGCCGCGAGACCACTCCCCCACCCCGTGCTCACCGCCGCGCGGGCCGCGCTCACCGGGCACTACGCGCCCGAGTTGGGCGAACCCTTCGTCACCGCCGGCATGTGCCTCTACCGGTCCGGGCGCGACAGCGTGGCCTGGCACGGCGACACCATCGGCCGCTCGGCGCACACCGACACGGTCGTCGCGATCGTGTCGTTCGGAGCACCCCGACCGCTGCTGCTGCGCCCACGCGGCGGTGGCGAGAGCCTGCGCTTCCCGGTGGGCCACGGCGACCTGATCGTGATGGGCGGCTCCTGCCAACGCACCTGGGAACACGCCATCCCCAAGACCACCCGCCCCGTGGGGCCCCGGGTGAGCGTCCAGTTCCGCCCCCACAACGTCGCCTGACTGTGGCCCCTGACTAGGGCGAAATCAGACGTTCGAGGCGGCGGCGGACCTCCTCGGCTGCGGGGTCGCCCACGTCCTCATAGATTCGCGCAGCCAGGCGCCACGCGGCAGCGGCAGCGTCCCGGTCACCCATCCCCTCCCGGGTGTCTCCGAGTCGGATGAGGGTCTCCGCCTCGTGATACCGGTCCGCGGAGTCGCGAAAGAGTGTGATCGCCTGCTCGTAGCAGTTGGCCGCGCGGTCGCGTTCACCGAGGCGGTCGTAGGCGAAGCCGAGGCTGTCCAGCGTCGCGGCCTGACCGTTGCGGTCGTCGGTCCGTCGTTGCTGGTGGAGGGCCTCGGTGCAGCTGGCGATGGCCTGGACGTAGTCGCCGGTGGTGGCGAGAAGCCAACCGATCGCGTTGAGCGTCCGGGCTTCGCCCGCGTGATTGCCGACCAGCCGGTAGAGCCGCAGTGCCTCGCGACCGTGTGCGAGCGCCTCGTCCAGCCGGCCGTCCAGGTAGCAGAGTTCGCAGTAGTTGTGCAGCGTCTGGGCCTGGCCGATCGGGTCGCCGAGACGTTCGTGCAGCTCAAGCGCGCGCTTGAGCCGGTACTCGGCAGTGGTGCGGTCGCCCAGTCGGATCAGCGCGCGGGAGACCAGGCGGTTGGCGACGGCCTGACCGGCGAGGTCGTCGATCTTCTCCGCGGCGCCCAGCGCGACCTCTTGGATGGCGAGCTGGTCCTGCCAGAGGCCGCGCGGCGCCACGAAGGTGGTCAGCGCCCACGCGATCTGCCAGGCGTACGTTTCGAAGCCGTTCTCGGCGGCCTGTCGGACCACCCGGACCAGCACCCGATGCTCCGCCGTGAACCAGGCGAGCGCGCCGTCGTGATCGGTCACCGGTCGCCTGGCGGGTACGGGCAGCGGCGGCATCGGCTCGATCGTGGGCCACTGCGGCTGGAGTAGCCGGGCGGCCGGATAGGCGGAGTGCAGGTAGTGGTCGTACAGGCGCTGTCGGGCTGCGACGTGTTCGTCGCCGCGCTCCGACGACTGTGCGAGCTCGGCCGCGTAGGCGCGCAGAAGATCGTGGAAGGCGAACCGGCCGGGCGCGTGCTCCGCCAGCAGATGGAGCCGAGTCAGTTCCCGCAGGATCGGCGTGACGGCAGCGGCAGGCACACCGGCGAGCGCCGAGGCCGCAGTGGTGGTCAGGTCCGGGCCCGGATGCAGCCCCAGCAGGGTGAACAGCCGGGCCGCGTCCGCCCCCAGGGCCAAGAACGACCACGAGAAGACGCGCCGGACGTCGCCGTCGGCCAGGGCGTCCAGCCTCGCCTCGGCCGAGTGCAGTTCGGCGGCGATCGCGCTGAGCGGAAAGGTGGGATGGGTCGCGACGCGCGCCGCGACTATCGACAGTGCCAGCGGAAGCCGGCCTGCGGCCTCGATGATGTCGGCCACCGCCACCGACTCGGAGGCGAGCCGGCTGGCCCCGAGACGTCTGGCGAGCAGGCTTCTCGACTCCTCCGCCGTGAGCACGTGCAGTGTCAACGGCGTGGCACATTCGGCGGCGATCAGGCCGCCCAGCCGGTCACGGCTGGTGACCACGACCATGCAGCGGCCCGCACCGGGCAGCAGGGCGCGCACCTGGGCGGAGTCACGAGCGTTGTCGAGCACCAGGAGCATCCGCCGGGAGGCCAGCAGGCTGCGGTAGAGACCAGTCCGGGCCTCCATGTCGGAGGGTATCCGGGCGTGGGGCACGCCGAGCGCTTCGAGGAAGCCGGACAGGGCGTCGGGCGGGGACACCGCGCCAGCTTCGTCGTAACCGCGAAGGTTCACGTAGAGCTGGCCGTCCGGGAATCGGTCGGCAACCCGGTGCGCCCAGTGCAACGCCAGGGCGGTCTTGCCGACTCCGGCCATGCCGGACACCACAGAGATGGCGCCGCTCGTCGACCCCTCGGCCCCGCCACCCAGAAGCCCGTCGAGGCCCGCCAGCTCGGTGCTACGTCCAACGAACTCCGGCACCGCACGCGGCAGTTGCTCGGGGCGCTGGATGAGCGGCCCCACTCCCGTGTCCGGCGCCGGCCGGTCCGACCCCGTTGGCGGTTGCGCCGTCAGGCCCGGGCGGTGATGCAGGATGTCGTCGTACAGCGTGACGAGCTCGGGTGCGGGATCGAGGCCGGTCTCCTCGGCCAGCGTCTGTCGGGCCTGCCGGAAAGCATCCAGTGCGCCGGCTACGTCTCCGATGCGGTACAGGCCCACCATCAGTTGGCCCCACGCCCGCTGCCGCAGCGGGTACCGGTCGAGCAGGCCGCGCAACCGGTGCACGACGTCGGCCGACGCGCCGAGGGCCAGCACCGCCTCGGCGTAGTCCTCCTCGACGAGCAGCCGACGTTCCTCCAACTGCGCCACCCGCCGAGCCAGCGTCGAGCGCAGCGGCAGATCGGCCAGCGGTGCACCACGCCACAGGCGCACCGCGGCGGAGAGTTCGGCCTCGGCCCGGTCCAGATCGGAGGTGGCGAGCGCCTCGCGGCCCCGCGCCGCCGCGGCGTCGAACAGATCCACGTCCCGTTCGTCCGGGCCCACCCGAAGCAGGTAGCCGCCGGCCGCAGCGGTTATCCCGTCCCAGGTCGCCCCACCGCCCAGCGACCGCCGCAACCCGCGCACATAGGTGCGCAGGTTCGCGGCGGCCGACGCCGGCTCTTCGTCGCCCCACAGCATCGCGGCCAACTCGTTGGTGCCGACGACCTCATTCGGGCGCAGCAGCAGGGTCGCCAGCAGGAGACGCTGCTTCACCGAGCCCAGTGGAACCGGCTGGCCGTCGCGGTACACCCGGAACGGGCCAAGGAGTTCGAAACGCAACCAGGCACCTCACATGTGGGCGCTGCCATGTGCCGCCGCGCGTACAGCACCCGGACAAGCGGGCGAGTGGACGAGCTGTGCGTGAGTTGTGCGGCGGTTGTACCGGCCCCACCGTACCTTCTCCATGGGGGGACCCGGAGCGGTGAGGACGGTTCTACCGTCCTCACCGTCTCATCCAAGAGCACCAATCGCCAGACCTCGTCGCACGCCGATGACGCGAGGCCAGACGGGACCGTTCGTCCACAGTGGCGCGAGGCCACCTCGCCTCGTCGTGCCAGGTCTGACACCGCCGGCCGGCGCAACGCCCCAGCATCGTTGCGCCCTCGTGAATCCCGACCAGAGGAGATACATGTCGTCGCACCGATCCACAGGCCGCGTCCTCAAGAGAGTCGCGGTGTCCGCCATCGGCGCGGCACTGGCCATCGGCATCAACGTCACCATCGCCACGCCGGCCGCGGCCAGCGGCTCTTACACGGGCCGGGCGTTCGTCCATGGCACCGGCGCGGTGTCTGACGACTTCGATGACGAAGGCGTCACCAACGTCACCACGCACCGCAACTCGAACGTCGCCTGTCTCTGGCAGACCATTCTCTGGGCGAATGGTTACCTGCCCTCGTCCGGGGTCGACGGTGTCTTCGGCGACCAGACCGATGCCGCGACGAGGAACTTCCAGCGCGACAAGGGCCTCTCAGCGGATGGCTCCGCAGGCCGGAACAGCTGGACGAAGGCCGGCGACAAGCTGGTGCAGCACGACAACCAGAACGGGTGGCTGTACGTGGTCTACCACGGGGCGACGGGTTCCCGGAGCCCGTACGGCTCGCACCAATTCGTCCTACAGCGTTCGCCCGACGGGAACTACCGGTTCTACCCGCCGCAGGGCAGCGGCCCCTACTGGGCCGCCTACAACTCCCGCACCTGCTGACCTCGCCCAACCCGGCGGTCTGGCCAACCGAGCAACATCGCGAGTGGCCCGACCCCGCGTGGTGACCAGCGACCCGCACGGTAGGTCCGGGCGCGACAGAACCGTTGTCCGGACCTACCGTGCGGTTCTCCGGCCTGATCGCCACTGCTCCAGCGGCGACCGGGCGCCGTACTAGAGGAGGCCGGCCAGTTTGTAGAGGACCAGGGAGCCGGCTACCGCGACGTTCAGGCTGTGGCCGTGGCCGACCATGGGAATCTCCACCGCCGCGTCCAGCTGATCGAGCGCCTCGGGCGGGATGCCTGTCGCCTCGTGGCCCAGCAGCACCACGGTACGGCCCCGAGCGGCGGGCAGATCACCGAGCCGGACGGCCTCGTCGGCCAGTTCCACCCCGAGAATCCGGCTGCCGGCGGCCCGTTCGGCGGCCAGCCAGCGCAGCGGGCTGCCGACCCGGTGGACGCAGCCCGGCCGCCGTAGCGTGTTGCCTCGGGCCACGGCATCGTCCACCCAGCGGAACGGTGGCACGGCGAGGCAGGCGCCGACCGCGTCGCACGTACGCAACAGGGTGCCCAGGTTCGCGCCGTGCAGCGGCCAGAGTGGCGCGGCGATCAGGTGACCCCAACAGCGGTGTGGCCGGGGACGGCGGACGGCCCGAAGCTCACGCCTCGGCCGGACCCGGATGGCGGCGCTCACGCCGCACCGGCGACTCCGCCGGACAGAGAAGAAATCATGTTGAGGGGCGCTTCGCGGTGCACCCGGACCCTCACCGACAACAGAGGGCACCACCATACCGCGCTGACGGACGCCCCACCCCGCATGATCGTGCTCGATCCAGGATCGAGTGGCATCACCGCGTCGGTGACACCACTACGTCCAGGATCGAGCACGATCTTCGACCGACCTGGCACGCCGGACATGACCGGGCGACGGCGCAGGTGAGCGGGTCAGTCGCGTTCGATCAGGTGGCCTACCACCGTCGGGCCGAGCATCACCGCGAAGCCGCTGCCGTCGCGGCGTGGGTCCGCGGCGGGCAGCTCCACCGGGTCGCCGGTGGCGGTCGCGCCGACCGGTCGCGGGCCCACCCAGGCGACGGCGACGTCCGTCTCACCCTTGAGGAAGCGGTGCGCGCGCACGCCGCCGGTCGCCCGGCCCTTCGCCGGGTACGCCTTGAACGGCGTCACCTTGACCGTCGCGCCGGTGGAGGTGACCACCATCGGCTCACCATGCCCCGGGTCGTCGGTGCGCACCGCGCCGAAGAACGCGACCCGCGCCCCGGCCGGCAGGTTGATGCCGGCCATACCGCCGCCCTTGAGGCCCTGCGGCCGGACCAACCCGGCGGGGAAGCGCAACAGCGACGCCTCCGAGGTGACGAAGGTCAGCGTCTCGGTGCCGTCGGTCAGCCAGGTCGCCCCGACCACCTCGTCACCATCGCGCAGACCGATCACCTCGAACTCGTCGGAGCGCACCGGCCACTCCGGTGAGCAGATCTTCACCGCGCCCTGCCGGGTGCCCAACGCCAGCCCCGGTGAGCCCTCCGCCTGCCCGCCCAGCGGGGCCAGGCCGACGACGGTCTCCCCCGCCGCCAACGGCACCAGCTCGGCCGCTGACATACCGCCACGCAGTGACACGGTGCCCGCCTGCTCGGGCAGCACCGGCAGCGGCAGGACGTCGACCTTGAACGCCCGACCGGCGCTGGTCAACAGCAGCACCCGACCTCGGGCGGTGGAGTGCGCGATGGCGCGTACCGTGTCGTGCTTGACCCGGCCGTTGCGGCGACGCCCCTCGGAGCTCTCCTCCGACTCGGCCGCGGTCCGGGCGACCAGCCCGGTCGCCGAGAGGATCACCTGACACGGGTCGTCGGCGACCTCCAGCGGGCCGGCCGGCGCGGACGCGGCCAGCACCTCCTTCAGGTCACCGTCGACAAGCGTCGTCCGACGTTCGGTGCCGAACTGCTTGACCACTGCCGCCAGCTCGTCGGAGACCACTTTCCGGAGCACCCGCTCGTCGTCGAGGATCTTGCTCAGCTCGGCGATCTCGGAACGCAGCCGCTCCTGCTCGGCCTCCAGCTCGATGCGGTCGAACTTGGTCAACCGGCGCAACGGAGTGTCCAGGATGTACGTGGCCTGGATGTCGGAGAGGCCGAACCGGCTCATCAGCCCGTCCTTCGCCGCCTGCGCGTCGTCGCTGCCCCGGATCAGCCGGACCACCTCGTCGATGTCCAACAACGCGATCAGCAGACCGTCGACCAGGTGCAGCCGCTCCTGACGCTTGCGCCGACGGTACGAGGTGCGCCGGGTGACCACCTCGTACCGGTGGGCCAGGAAGACCTCCAGCAGCGCCTTGAGGCCCAGCGTGCGCGGCTGCCCGTCGACAAGGACCAGGTTGTTGACGCCGAACGACTGCTCCAACGGGGTCAACCGGTAGAGGTCGGCGAGCAGCGCCTGCGGGTTGACCCCGACCTTGCACTCGACGACGAGCCGGGTGCCGCTCTCCCGGTCGGTGAGGTCCTTGACGTCCGCGATGCCGGTCAGCCGCTTGGTCTTGGTGACCTCGTTGGTGATCGCGGCGATGACCTTCTCCGCGCCGACGCCGTAGGGCAGCTCGACCACTGTGATCGCCTGACGACCTCGGCTGCCCTCGATCGGGCCGATCTCCACCTTGCCGCGCATCCGCACCACGCCACGGCCGGTCTCGTACGCCCTGCGCACCTCGTCCAGGCCGAGCAGCACCCCACCGCTGGGCAGGTCCGGGCCGGGGACGAACTCCATGAGTTTGTCCAGGGTGGCGTCCGGGTGGTTGATCAGCCAGCGGGCCGCGGAGACGACCTCCGCCAGGTTGTGCGGGATCATGTTGGTGGCCATCCCGACCGCGATCCCGGACGCGCCGTTGACCAGCAGGTTGGGGAAGGCCGCCGGCAGCACTGTCGGCTGGGTCAGCGACCCGTCGTAGTTGGGCTCGACGTCGACGGTGTCCTCGCCCAGCTCACCGACGAGCAGCATGGCCTCGCGGGACATCCGGGCCTCGGTGTACCGCGAGGCGGCAGGGCCGTCGTCGGGGCTGCCGAAGTTGCCGTGCCCGTCGATGAGGGGCACGTTGAGGGAGAAGTCCTGCGCGAGGCGGACCATGGCGTCGTAGATCGCCGTGTCGCCGTGCGGATGGTACTTTCCCATTGTATCCCCGACAATTCGGGCAGACTTCACGTGCCCGCGGTCGGGGCGGTAGCCCTGCTCGTACATCGACCAGAGGATGCGCCGGTGCACCGGCTTGAGGCCGTCGCGGGCGTCGGGCAGGGCGCGGGAGTGGATGACCGAGAACGCGTACTCCAGGTAGGAGTCGGAGACCTCGGTGACCAGCGGGTTGTCGAAGACCCGCGCGCCGGCCTGGTCGAACGAGGAGAGGTCGACCTTGTTTTCCTTACGGCGTGCCATGACTCAGCTCTCCACTGGAACGGGAACGGAAGCGGCGCTCATGCGTCGATCGCATCCCGGTCGACGCGGTCGGCGGAGTCGATGAGCCAGTTGCGACGCGGCTCGACCTTCTCGCCCATCAGCAGTTCGAGGATGCGTTCGGCGGCGTCGACGTCGTCGAGGGTGATCCGGCGGACGGCCCGGGTGGCCGGGTTCATCGTGGTGTCCCACAACTCGTCGGCGTCCATCTCACCGAGACCCTTGAACCGTGGGATGGGCGTGACGATCTGCTTGCCGGCCTTCTCCAGCTTGCGGACCGTCGTCTCCATCTCGGCCTGGGTGTAGGTGTAGACGGTCTGCGGGCTGCGCCCCTTGGTAGTGATCTTGTGCAGGGGCGGCATCGCGGCGTAGAGCCGACCCGCCTCGATCAGCGGCCGCATGTACCTGGCGAACAGGGTGATCAGCAGCGTACGGATGTGCGCGCCGTCCACGTCGGCGTCGGCCATGATCAGCACACGGCCGTAGCGCAGCGCGGAGAGGTCGAAGGTGCGCCCCGAGCCGGCGCCGAGGACCTGCACGATGGCCGCGCACTCGGCATTGTCCAGAACCTGCTGGAGGTTGGCCTTCTGCACATTGAGGATCTTGCCGCGGATCGGCAGCAGCGCCTGGTATTCCGAGGAACGGGCCATCCGGCTCGTACCCAGGGCGCTGTCACCCTCGACGATGAACAGCTCGCTACGGTCGATGCCAGTGGCCCGGCAGTCGACGAGCTTCGGCGGCATGGACGCGCCCTCCAGGGCCGTCTTGCGCCGGGCGGCGTCCTTCTGTTGCTTCTGGGTGAGTCGCACCCGGGCGGCGTCGACGATCTTCTGCAGGACGGTGCGCGCCTCGGCCTTGGTGCGCCGGTCCTCCAGCCAGGCCTTGATGTGCGCGTCGACCAGGGACTGGAGAACCTTGGTGATGCCGGTGGTGGAGAGCTCGTCCTTGGTCTGCGAGGTGAACTGCGGCTCGGGGATCCGCACGTGCACCACCGCCGTCATCCCCTCCAGGACGTCGTCAAGGGTGGGCGGCTCCTCCTTGGCCTTGAGCAGACCACGGGTGTTGCGGATCGCGTCGGCGAGCGCACGGACGAGGGCCCGCTCGAACCCCTTGCGGTGGGTGCCGCCGTGCGCGTTGCGGATGGTGTTGGTGAAGCACTCGACGGTGCGCTCGTAACCGGTGCCCCACCGGAACGCCACCTCGACCTCGGCACGCCGCTGCACGTTGGACTGCATGACGCCGTTGGCGTCGGCGGCGTTCTCCCGGTAGGTGCCCTCGCCGTTGACCAGCAGGGTGCCGGAGACCGGCCGGTCGCCGGCCGGGGCGAGGAACTCCACCATGTCGCTGAGCCCGTTGGGGTAGTGGAACCGCTCCTCGGCGGGAGTCTCGCCGGTCAGGTCGCGCAGCAGGTAGGTCACGCCGGGGACCAGGAACGCGGTGTTGCGGAGCTTCATCCGGACGGCGTCGACGTCGAGCGCAGCGCCGGTCTCGAAGTAACGGGCGTCGTGCCACCAGCGGATCGAGGTGCCGGTGCGCTGGCCGCGCTTCATGGCACCGGTCACCTGGAGCCCCGGGCCGGCGGTGAAGAGGGCGTCCGGCCCGTCGCCGTCGAAGATGCCCGGGACGCCGTGCCGGAACGACATCGCGTGGACCTTGCCGGCCCGGCGGACGGTCACGTCGAAGCGGCGGGACAACGCGTTGACAGCCGATGCGCCGACGCCGTGCAGACCGCCGGAGGTCTTGTAGCCGGAGCCGCCGAACTTGCCGCCGGCGTGCAGCCGGGTCAGCACCAACTCGACACCGGAGATGCCGGACTTGGCGTGCACGTCGGTGGGAATGCCCCGGCCGTCGTCGTCGACCTGCACCGAGCCGTCGGCGTGCAGGATCACCTCGACGTGGCTGGCGTGACCGGCGACACCCTCGTCGGTGGAGTTGTCGAGGATCTCGTTGACGAGGTGACCCACGCCACGGCTGTCAGTGGAACCGATGTACATGCCGGGCCGCTTGCGGACAGCGTCCAGCCCCTCAAGGTGGGTGAGGTCATCGGCCCCGTACAGGGTGTCAGGCTCTGCGGTCAACTGGTCGTACTCCCCGGTCTCGGCGGTGTGCTGCCGGTCACCGGCGACATCAGCCGGCGTGGCGCGCCGCAGCGAGCCTAGCCCGAGGCTAGGACAACCACCGGAGGACCTACGCGACCCGCCGCGCGCGCCCCTCCGGACGTGAGCCAACGAACAGCCGGCGGGTGATCACGGGACCACGCAGAGACAGCGTCACCGATATGCTCGCTCATGATCGCGGCCGGTTTGCGCGCGGGGTGCACGCCGTCCGGGTCGAGGAGATCAGGAGGCGGTCGAGATGGACGCGACGATTCACGACGCCCTGCAACGCTCCCTCGGCACCTGGACCCGACGGTGGCTGCTGGTGGGCACCCTGGTGGCGGGGCTGCTGGCCGCCGTGGCGCTGGTCGCGGCGGCGGCTCCCGCCGACCGGAGCTTCACCGAACTCTCACGCACTGTGCAGAGCCTGATGTCGGTCGCGACCCCGCTCTTCGGCATCCTGCTGGTGCGTGACCTGCGCCGGGCGCCCGTCCGCCTTCCGGTCCTGCCCACAGTGCTTGCGGTGGGGTTGCCAGCGGTCGTCATCGGCGTGGCCGGTGTGCTGATCTGCGCCGCGACGCTGGCGCTCACCCCGGCCGATGTCGCCGACGACCCGTGGCGGTTCGCCGGGACGACCGCGGTGGGCGGTGTGCTGGTGCAGATCGCCGCCGGCCTGGTGGGCACCGGCCTGGGCCTGCTGCTGCGCTCGGTGGTGGTGGCGTTCCTGGCCACGATCATCCTGCCGCTGGGGCTGTTCACGCTGCTGGGCGCCGTGGACGCCCTCCGTCCGGCGCAGCCGTGGCTCACCCCGTTCGGCAGCGTGCGCAACCTGTTCTCGGGGCAGATGAGCGCGCTGCGGTGGGTGCAGTGGCTGTGCGTACTCCTGGTCTGGGGTGTCGGTCTGAACGCCGTGGGCACGGCCCTGCTGCACCGCCGCGACCGCCCGGCCGGTCACTGACTCTCCGCGCCGACGGGCGCGGGTCGGTGGGTTCGGCAACCCGGAGCGCGGGTCCACTCTCGACGCCGTAGACCCTCCTGCCTTCGTGCGCGTGTCGTTCGTCGAACGAATCTGTTACGGGCCATTGACGCCCGTCGCGCCGGGGTGATCTGATCGCGCTCTCAGAGAATCTTTCATCTTTCGATGGATGGGGGCCCCATGCCCAGGTTCCGGCGTACCGCGCTCGCCGCGGGACTAACGATCGCCATGGCCGCGTTGTCGACCGCCGTCGCGCTGCCCGCACCCGCGTCCGCCGCGTTACCCACCGCCGCGGTGGCACTCGGGGACAGCTTCATCAGCGGCGAGGGCGCCGGGGCGTACACCCCTGTCGTCGACGTCAACGGAGTCAGCCAGGGCTTCCCCGGCTGGACGGCGGCGAACAACAACGCGTACTTCTGCCACCGTTCGGCGAACGCCTCGCTCAACCAGGCCAACCTGCCGGGCATCCAGAACCGGTTCAACCTGGCCTGCTCCGGTGGGCAGCCGCACGACATCGCCAACGCCTCCCAGGCGCGGACCAACGGTCGTACCGTCGCCTCGCAGCTGAGTCAGCTGCGCGCCGTCGCGCAGACCCAGGACATCGACCTGGTGCTGGTCGGCCTCGGCTCCAACAACAGCTCCTTCACCTTCGGCAGCGTCGCGGAGAAGTGCGCCAACCGGTTCATCGCCGACGCCTGGACCGGCTGGTGGGAGTTCTGGGCGTACCTGAACGGGCCGGTCGAGCAGAAGCCGTGCAGCGACGCCGACCTGGCCACCGCCGCGCAGCTCAGCGCCGCGACCGCGGAGACCACAGCGGCCGTACGCCAGATCCTGACCACCCTCGACCAGGTGGACGCGGACGGGCAGCACCGGGTGGTGTTCCAGGACTACACGAACCCGCTGCCGCTGGACCTGAACCAGCAGTTCCACGAGGAGGACAGCCGGGACGACACCCGGGACAAGTTCCGTGACCTGGGGGCCGAGCGGTACGCGGCCGGATGCCCGATCCACCGGGCCAGCCTGGCGCCCGGGCACCGCTTCTCGCAGGGTCTGGGCAGCATCGTGAAGTCCACCCGGGACACTCTCGCCGCCGAGTTCCCCGCCGACGAACTGGTCTACCTGAACGTGCAGCAGGCCTTCAACGGCGCCCGGCTCTGCGAGCAGACCAGCAGCCCGAGCGGTGCGCTGGCCACTCCGATCCGGCTCCAGGACGGCGCGACCGGCACCTTCGTCACCAGCCTCGCCGGTAAGGACAAGATCGCCATCCAGCGGATCGCCAACACCTGCGTCAGCTACTTCCAGACCTGCCAGGAGTCGTGGCACCCGAACGCCACCGGGCACCAGGTCCTCGGTCAGTGCCTGAGCGGCGCGGCCTCCACCAGCGCCCGTTCGGTGGCCTGTGTCCGGGCCAGCAACGGGGCGATCTCGGTCTCCTGACCCCAGCGTCCATCGGAGGGCTCCGCCGGTCGGCGGGGCCCTCCGTCGTGTCCGCGGAGCGCGCGGCGCAGCCGCACAACGGCCGCCGAGCCGGTGGCCTGCTGCTACCCGGCGGTAACGTCAGGCCGTAGGCTGGGCCGATGAACGGGGATGCGGAGTACGCGCAGGAGTTCGTCGAGGTCGATGGCGGCCGGCTGGGTGTGCAGGTCTACCCGGAGCCGGCCGGAGCGCCGGGTGCGCCGATGGTCGTGATCTGGCCCGCGATGGGTGTCCGGGCCCGGTACTACCGGCCCTTCGCCGCCGCGCTGCGCGCAGCCGGGCTGGGCGTGGTCGTGGCCGACCTGCGCGGCACCGGGGCGAGCACGCCCGCGCCGAGCCGGGCGGACCGGCACGGTTACGCCGAACTGGCCGACGACGTCGGCGCCGTCCTGGCCGCCCTCAAACCACGACTGGACGGACGCACCCGACTGCTTCTCGGGCACTCGCTCGGCGGGCAGGCCGCACTGCTGCACCTCGCCCTGCACGGCGGCGACGAGGTGGACGGGTTGGCGCTGATCGCTGTCGGCATCCCGTACTGGCGGACCTACCCGGGCCGACGGGGCCTCGGCGTGCTGCCCTACACCCAGGGGATCGCCGCCACCGCCACGCTGTTCGGGGTCTGGCCGGGCTGGGGCTTCGGCGGTCGGCAGGCACGCGGCGTGATGCGCGACTGGGCCCACACCGCGCGGACCGGCCGATTTCCCCGGCTCGACGGTACGGACACCGAGGCGGCGGTCCGCGCGGTGCGGACCCCGGTGCTGGCAGTCAGTGTGGACGACGACCAGTTCACCCCGCACGAGACCATGGATCACCTCTGCGCGAAGCTCGCCGGCGCGCCGGTGACCCGGGAGCGGTACTCAGTGGCGCAGGCCGGTGCGACGTTGGACCACTTCACCTGGGTTCGCGCGAGCGTCCCGCTGGCACGGCGGATCGCCGGTTTCGCCGGCGACCTGCCGCCCCGCTGAGCCGTACCGACCGGTCGGCTCACTCGTCCTGGTCCAGCGGCACCAGTTCACCGTCGCGTTCCACCTGGACCTCGCCGTGCTCCTTGCGGGGCGCGACCTCTGCGGTGTTCCGGTGTGGGTCGTTGTCGGGGTGCATGAGCACCGCGTCTGTTTTGGGGGTCTTCTCCCGGCTCTCGTCCGGCTGCGACATCGCGTTCCCCTCTCGTCGGCGTCGCTCGGGATCTACCCGCCACCGGGCGAACGACTCCTGCCCGGGCCATGCCGACCCACCGACGCCACCGATGTCCGGTAACTGCCCGCCACGGGCCGCATCGGCCCAGGCGGGGCGGGGTTAGCTGCCCGACCGGCGGGTAAGCCGCACCGCCCGACACGGCGGAAGGGGATCACATGTCCGAACGGCACACCGCACTGCGCTCGATGCACGATCTGGGCCTGGCGGCCTGGTTTGGCGGCTCCCTCATGGGTGCCTTCGGCGTCAACGGCGCAGCGGCGAAAATCAGCGACTCGACCCAGCGGCTCCCGGTCGCCTCGGCCGGATGGTCCAAGTGGACACCGGTCAACGCGGCCGCGATCGGCGCCCACCTCGCCGGCGCCGTCGGTGAGTTGGTGACCGAGAGCCCACGGGTGGCGGCCCAGTCCGGCGTGGGCCGGGCCAGCGCCATCAAGACCGCGTTGACCATCGGCGCGCTGGCGGTCACCGGCTACAGCCGGTTGGTCGGCATGCGGCTGGAGAAGGCGGGCGGTCCGTCGGTGAGCGGCGCCACCGAGCCGAACCACCAGACCCCGGCCAGCGTGGCCTCGTCGCAGCGGCAGATGAAGCTGCTCCAGTGGGCCATTCCGGCGCTGACCGGGACCCTGGTGGTGGTCACCGCGTACATGGGTGAGCAGCAGAAGCCCGGCCAGGTGTTCCGCGGGATGCTCGGTCGCGCCGGTGGGATGAAGGGCGCCTCGAAGACCATGATCAAGATGGCGGGAATGAGCAACGGCAAGCGGCCGATGGCGATGGCCGGACGCTGAACGTCGGGCCGGCCGGCGTCCCGCCGCCACCTCGACGGCGGGGCGCTGGCCGGCCCTACGCGCGCACCGGAGCGACGACGGATCCCGCGCGCGGCGGCGTGCCGGCGACCTGTCGTACGCCGCACTCGGGCCGGCTGTCCCGGCCTGGGCAGGGCACATCGTCCGCCGGCGGCGGCGGACCGACGAGCGGGGTGGCCATGACGGCGCACAAGGGACGCAGCGGTGACAACGACCGGCTGGAGCCGGAGGCGACCAAGCCGTGGGGCACCGGCGACGGCTTCGACGCCGACGCGCCCTGGGGCACTGGCGACGACTCACCGATGGACGAGGGCAGCGAGGAGACCGCGGTGCCCGAGGGGCGGCGCGGAGAGCGACGCGCGGGTGCTCCGGCGGGCCGGTCCGACCCGGCGGGACGACACGGCTTCGGGTCGGTGGAGCCGACCCGTACGACGATGGCCGGGCCGGGTGCCCCACCCGATCCCGCCCCCAGCGGTCGGAGCTTTCCCGACGACGCGGACATCGGCGAGTCGACCCAGGACGCCCTGCGCAGCCGGGGACGACGGTCCTGAGCGGACCGGTGCCCGGCCGGGCGGCCCGTGCCGCGATCAGCCGGTCGCCGGGACGGCCTGCTCGACGAGCATCGTCTCGGCGAGCACCTGCGCCAGCCTGGTGGCATCGCGCTGGGCCTGCCCGGCACAGCAGTTGTTGAACAGCACGTGCAGCTCGTCGGGGGCATCGGCGAACTCGGCCAGCAGCCCGGCCCAGTGCCGCAGCTCGTCCTCGGCGTACGCGTACCGGAACTTCTCCTGCTTGTCGCCCTCGCCCCAGGCGTCGCTGTGACCATGGAACCGGACGATCGCCGGTTCCGCCGTCATGGTCAGGATCGGTGGCACCGACGACGGGTGCCCCTGTGGCATGTCGACGCAGACCACTGACAGGTCGTGGGCGCGGAGCAGGTCCAGAGTGTCCGCCGCGCCGTCGTCGTCCAACCAGGAGCCGTGTCGCAGCTCGACAGCGACCCGCCACGGCCGGCAGCGCTGCGCCAGCTCGACGATCCGGCGTTCGGCCGCGGGGCTGCGCACCAGCCACGGCGGGAACTGCAACATCACCACGCCGAGCTTGCCGGCGGCCGCGATCGGGTCGAGGGCCGCGTGGAACCGGGCCCACAGCTCGTCGTACGCCGGCTCCGGCAGGTCTCGGCGGCGGATCCGGCTCGGACCGCTGGCCGGTCGCAGGTCCCGGGGCAGCACGGCGACCGGTGTCGGGTGACCGGTGAAGAGGCTGAACGCCTTGACGTCGAAGGTGAAGTCGTCAGGTGTGGCGTCCACCCAGCCCTGGGTCGTCTCCGGCACCGGTATGGCGTAGTAGGACGTGTCCACCTCGACCATCGGGAACTGGCTGGCGTAGAAGCCCAGTCGACGGGCCGGCGTGCTGGCCGAGCGTGGGTACCACCCGGAGCGCAGCAGGGACTGGTCCGCCCAGGACGACGTGCCCACCTTAATCACACCCATGTCATCCAGTGGACCGCCGCCGGCGCCGATCGGCAACCGCTGGCGGGTCGACCGGTGTCGTGCCCGCAAAGTGTCGGTGCCGCGCCCTACGGTGGCACCGGGTGGACATCAACGAAGGGTGGCGGCATGACCAGCACTGAGCAGCTCACCGGTGAGCGCACCGACCTCCTGCAGACACTCCGCAGGCACCGCGGTTTCCTCCTGCAGACGGTCGACGGGCTCACCGACGAGCAGGCGGCCAGCCGCCCCACCGTCAGCGGGCTCTGCCTCGGCGGCCTCATCAAGCACGTGTCCGGCGTCGAGCACCGTTGGATGCTCTTCGCCGTCGGCGGCGCGGAGGCGATGGGCCGCGAGGAGATCGACTGGGTCGGTCAGTTCCAGATGTTGCCGGGCGAGACCCTCGCCGGGCTGGTCGAGCGCTTCCAGGAGGTCGCCGCCCAGACCGACGAGTTGGCCGCCACCCTGGACCTGGACGCGGCGCACCCGCTGCCGCAGGCGCCCTGGTTCGAGGCGGGTGCGAGCTGGACGATCCGCCGGGTGCTGCTGCACCTGATCGCCGAGACGGCCCAGCACGCCGGGCACGCCGACATCCTGCGGGAGTCGATCGACGGCGCCAAGACCATGGGCTGACTCCGACACCGACCGTCGCCGGGCCGAGCGCTGCCGCACCGCCTCACCGCAGACCGTGCCGGCGTTCGGTGGTCCGGTCTCTCGCGTAGGCGTCGGAGTGACCCCAACGGCCCGGGATGTCCAGCAGTTCCAGCCGACCGAACCCCTCCGGCACCGCCGGGTTCACCAACAGGTTGTCGCCGGTGGGTCGCAGGCCCAGCATGGTGCCGAGCAGCATCAGCAACGCTCCCGACGACCACGCCTGCGGGCGGCAACTCGTCGCCAACTGCACGGGGTAGGTCGTCAGGCTGCGCTCGTAGCCGGCGATCATCTCCGGCGCCGCGCCACCGAGCGTCTGCGCCATGTCGAAGATGCCGTCCGCGATCCGGGCCGCCTGCACGTCGAGGCGGTAGCGGCGCAACCCGGCCGCGATCAGCGCGTTGTCCGACGGCCACACCGCGCCCAGGTGCGTGCCCACCGGGTTGTACGTGCGCTGCCCCGTGGCGAACGTGCGTACCCCCCACCCGTTGAACAGCCGCGGCCCGACCAGGTGCCCGGCGACCGCCTCCGCCCGGTCGTCCGCAACGATCCCGCTCCACAGCAGATGCCCGATGTTGGAGGCCAGCGCGTCGACCGGTTCGCCGTACGGGTCGAGCGCCAACGCGTAGTACTCCCGGTGTGGCAGCCAGAAGTCAGTGTTGAAGCGCTCCTTCAGCGCTTCCGCCTCCCGTTCCAACCGATCGGCGTACGCGGGGTCGCCCCAGAACTCCCGGGCCATCCGGGCGCCACGCCGCTTCGCGTCGTACGCGTAGCCCTGCAACTCGCAGGTGGCCCGGGGGAAGGCGGGTTGCCGACCGTGGGCGTCGACGATGGCGTCCGGGGAGTCCTTCCAGCACTGGTTGATCGTGCCGTCGCGCTCGTTGCGGCGCTGGTAGCGCAGGTAGCCGTCCCCGGTCAGGTCGCCGTACTCGTCGATCCAGTCCAGCGCCATCCGGGCCGGGTGGCGCAGCTCGCGGACCAGGTCCGCGTCACCGGACCAGCGCTCGTACTCGTCGAGCAGCACGACGAAGAGCGGTGTGGTGTCCGCCGCACCGTAGTAGAGCGCGCTCACCCGGTCGCTGAACGCCCCCGTCTCGCCGTACCGGAGGTGGGCCAGGATCTTGCCGGGCTCCTCGTCCAACGCGTCGTCGAGTTGGCCGCCCTGCATGAGCGCCAGCATCCGTAGCGTCGCCGGAGCCAGTTCGGGGGTGAAGGCCACCGTCTGGAGGCAGGTGATGAGGGCGTCCCGGCCACACAACCCCATCGCCCACGGCAGACCACCGATGGGCACCCGCTCGCGGTATGACAGCGGCTGGTAGCGCAGCGCCGCCAGGTCCGCGAGGCTGCCCTGGTAGAGCTCCTCCAGGCCCTTGCGTTCGGCCACCAGCTGCGGCGCCCGGTCCAGCCACTGCGCCAGGTCCTCGCGCATCCCCGTCCGTACGGTCTGCTGGTGCGACTGCAGGTCGGTGCGGAGATCCCGGCCCTCCGCGCCACCCATTGTCACGCTGACGTGCAGATCGGTCTCCCACTTCCCCTCGGGTTCGATCCGGATCCGGAACGTCATCCCCCGCTCGTCCACCTCGGCGGGGACGGTGCTGCGCACTGTGGTTTCGCGAACGAACCGGTCCCGCTGGTAGCGCAGCACGAGGCGGTGACGCGCCGGGTCGGCGGTGACCTCGATGGCCCGCTGCCGGAGCTGCCCGAGCTGCCCGACCTCGACGATGTCGGTGAAGTCGCTGGCCATCTCCACCCGGACGGTGAACTCGGCGGGCTGCGACGAGTGGTTGAGCACCGTGATGTTCTCGTGGAAGCAGTCGTGCACCGAGCGGTGCCTGATGATCGACACGTCGGCGTCGACGTAGTGGCTCGCCGCACCGGGGACCAGGAAGAACCGGGTTTCGAAGTAGGTGAGGTCGTCGCGGGAGAGCGCGTTGATCCGTTCACCGTCGATCCTGAGCACCCAGTGGGACAGGAATCTGGTGTCGTACGCGAAGAGTCCGGACGGAGCCTGCGGTTCGGCCTCGATGTCGCCCTGGGCGTCGCTGATGGCGAACACGTTGCCCGCGATGAGGTGCACCAGTTCCTGCTTCACGACCGCTCATCCCGAGCGGTCGTCTCGGGCCCAGCGTGCCCGGCCCGGCCGGCCAGCGCGGCCCGGCCCAGCTCGTGCGGATGACGGGCGCCGTCCGGCCCGGGGAAGATCCGCCGCAGCAGCATCAGCAGTTGCATGTTGCCCTGCACGGTCAGCTCGTTGCGCAACAGGCCCGCGCCCGGGTGCAGCCCGCCGCGGGCCATCCGGTCGAAGACCGCCCGGTCGGCCCGCACCACCAGCTCGGCGTCGTCGGCCGAGCGGGTCACCCGGACCTGCTGGTCGGCGATGGTCAGGTACCAGTGATTGGTGCTGCCGTCGTCGCGGACATCCAACCGCAGCGTCCCCGCTGTGGTCTCCGGCAGGTCGGGCCTCCGACCGGTGTCCAGCTGTCGCAGGTACTGCTCCGCCGTCGCGCCCATCGGGTCCCCTCCCCACGGTTTCCCGCAGGATCACCCGCGTCGGGGTGAGCCCGGTTCACCCGGAACGGGTGAGGTGCCAGATCTGTCCTGGCCTCGGCTTGTTTGTTCTGGAACGAGGTGGGCAGCCCATGGTTCAGTCGAGACGGACGGGAGTAGCGGTATGCGCGCGCTGCGGTTGCGGGAGTGGAAGTCGGAACCGGAGTTGGTCGAGGTTCCCGATCCGACGCCGGGGCCGGGTCAGGTGGTGGTCCGGGTCGGCGGTGCCGGCGCCTGCCATTCCGACCTGCACCTCATGGACGAGTTCGAGCCCGGCACGATGCCCTGGAACCCACCGTTCACCCTCGGGCACGAGAACGCCGGCTGGGTGCACGCCCTCGGCGATGGGGTGACCGGGTTGTCCGTCGGCCAACCGGTCGCCGTCTTCGGCGCGTGGGGCTGCGGCACCTGCGCCCGATGCCGGGTCGGGGTCGACCCGTACTGCGAGAACCCGTCCGCTGCGCCGGTACCGAGCGGGGGCGGCGGGCTCGGACTGGACGGCGGCATGGCCGAGTTCGAGCTGGTCCCGGACGCGCGGCACGTCGTGCCTCTTCCGGAGGGCCTGGATCCGGCGCAAGCCGCACCGTTGACCGACGCGGGACTCACCCCGTACCACGCCATCCGGCGTTCCTGGCCGAAGCTGCCACCGGGCAGCACGGCAGTCGTGATCGGGGTCGGCGGGCTGGGGCATGTGGGTGTGCAGATCCTCAAGGCCACCACAGCCGCGCGCGTGGTCGCCGTGGACACCCGAGCTGAGGCGCTGCGGCTGGCCGAGGAGTGCGGCGCCGAGCGCACCGTGACCGCCGGACCGACCGCCGCCGAGGAGATCCGGGACGCCACCGGGGGGCGGGGCGCCGACGTGGTGCTGGACTTCGTCGGCACGGACACCACCCTGGCGCTCGGCGTGGCGGCGGCCCGCACCGTTGGCGACCTGACCATCGTGGGGATCGGCGGAGGCAGCGTGGGGGTGTCGTTCTTCTCCGTGCCCTACGAGGTGAGCATCGCGACCACCTACTGGGGCAGCCGCCCGGAACTGGTGGAGGTGCTCGACCTGGGTGCCCGGGGCCTGGTCCGTCCGAAGACCACCACCTTCGCGCTGGACGACGCTCTGGACGCGTACCGCCAGATGCGCGACGGCACACTGGAGGGCCGCGCGGTGATCGTGCCGTGACCCCGGCGTTCAGTCGGCCTCGATGAGGCCGCGCACGTAGGCGGCCTGGCCCACGTGTTGCAGGTCGTCGTCGACGATGCTGACCAACCTGACGCCGAGAGTGACCGGCGGGTCCCACGCCTCGTCGACCACACGGTCCAGGTCCGCCGGACCCAGGCCGGCCAGGAAGCTTCCGGTACGCGCCGCGACCGCCTGGTAGTAGTCGATCAGCGCCTGCGCGCTCTCCGGCCGCACCGCAGCGACCTGGGCGGGCGAGTGCCCGTAGCCGGTGTTGTCGGGGTCGGCGGCGAGCCCGAACCGACCCGCCCAGTCGCCGCTCACCCAGATCTGCTCGGCGTCGAGCAGGTCGGCGACGTGGTGGTCCTGCACCCGGGTGAGGTGCCAGACCAGCCAGCCGACCGAGTTGGCGCCCGGGGCGGGCTGGTGGCGCAGTTGCTCGGGGTTGAGGCCGTCGACGGCCGCGCGGACGAGGTCGGGCAGCCGGTCATACGCCTCGGTCAGCAGGTCATTCACGTCCACGGGTACGCCTTTCCTGGTCGGTTCCCTCACAGGTACCGCCGGCCCCGGACGGGCAAACCTCGGCCGCTACGGTGATCGAATGGTCGCCGCGGTGGAGTTGTACCTGGACCCGGACGCCACCCGGCGGATCCGGGCGCTCTGGGACGCCCTGGAGGCCGAGGGCGTGCAGAGCATGCGCTCGCTGCTGGAGCAGCGCCACCGTCCGCACGTCTCGCTCATGGTGGCACCCCGGTTCGACAGGGAGCAGGTCGCCGAGGCGCTGAAAGGGACGGTGGTGGCCGCCCCGCTGCGGCTCGACTTCCAGTACGCGGGCCAGTTCGTCGGTCGGGTGCTCTGGCTCGGCCCGGCACCCACACCGGAGTTGCTGGCGCACCACCGGCTGGTGCACGACCGGCTCGCCGCCGCCGGCATCGCCCTCGCCGAGCACTACCAGCCGGGGCGGTGGGTGCCGCACTGCACGCTCTCCATGCGGGTGCCGAACACGCTGATGGCCGCCGCAGTGCGCCGCTGTCTGGAGGTGTTGCCGCTGGCCGCGACAGTGGTCGGCGCGGCGCTCACCGACCACGCGCGCGGCATCGCCTACCCGCTGCCTTGACCGCGCCTCGACCATCGAGGCGTAATGTCCGGTTTGGCGGGCGACAGTCGGAAACCCGAAAACAAGCGGTGCGGATGTGGCCGGGCGTGGGAAGGTTCGAGTGGCTGTCGTACCGGTGGTGGGCTGCTCGTAGGCGGTCCGCCCGGCCGGTGTGGCGCGGGGTCACCCCGCGCCGCCCACGGCGGCTTCGACGAGGAGAGGCAGGGCCCATGCAGGCTCAGCGCAGGCCACCGCGCACGGAGCGGAGCCAGACCCGGGACGACCGGACCGGCGGCGGAATGACCGGGGCGGCCACGCCACTGACTATCTGGGCGGCGGCCGTACTGCTCGGCCGGATCGGTGCCGGCGACGACGACGTCGAGGACGAGCGGCACATCCTGCGCGGCATCGAGTGATCCCGGCCGCGCGGCTCAGAGCCAGCCGCGCCGCTTGAAGATCACATAGAGGGTGCCGCAGACCAGCAGCATCAGCAGCAGCGCGAAGAGGTAACCCAAGCGCCAGTTCAGCTCCGGCATGTGGATGAAGTTCATGCCGTACACGGTGCCGATGAGCGTGGGAGCGAAGAGGATCGCCGCCCAGGAGGAGACCTTCTTCAGCTCCTCGTTCTGGCTGTAGCTGGCCGCGGTGAGGCTGCGCATCTCCTCGTTCTGCTGCTGCGAGACGAGGGTGGCGTTGACGGTGAGGATGTTCTGCAACAGGTGCCGGAAACCGTCCACCCGCTCCACCACCTGGGTCAGGTGGTCGGTGACGTCACGCAGATAGCGGCGCAGTTCCTCGTCGGCGCTGGCGCTGCCGGCGCCGTCGGCCAGCGCGTCGAGCACGCTGAGCAGCGGACGGGCGGCCCGCTGGAACTGGATGACCTCGCGGCTGAGCCCGTAGATGCGCCGGCTGGCGTTCGGGTCGCCACCGAACACCTGGGTCTCGATCTCGTCGATGTCGTTCTCCAGTCCGGCCACCACCGGCGCGTACCCGTCGACGACCTGGTCGAGGATCGCGTAGAGGACCGCCTCCGGCCCCCGGGCGAGCATCTGCGCCTCGGTCTCCAGCCGCCGCCGCACCGCGGCCAGGTCGGGCGCCTCGCCGTGTCGCACGGTGACCACGAAGCCCGGGCCGATGAACAGGTGCAGCTCGGAGAACTCGACCTCCTCCCGGAGGTCGTCGTAGCGGGCGGCGCGCAGCACCACGAACAGGGTGTGCCCGTACCGCTCCAGCTTGGGCCGCTGGTGGGCGTTGATCGCGTCCTCGACCGCCAGGTCGTGCAGCCGAAACTCCCGCGCCAGCGAGGTGATCTGCTCGATGTCCGGCCGGTACAACCCGATCCAGGCCATCGCGCCGTCCTGCTCCTGGAGACAGCGGTACGTTTCGGCGAGGCCGGACGGCGAGGCGAACCGGTGCCCCCGGAGGTAGACCGCGCTGTCCACCAGGCCGCCGTGGGACGCGCCGGGTGACTCCGCGGACGGCGCCACGCCGACAGTCGTCTCGTACTCGTCGAGTTGGCGTCCGAAGCCATCACCCGGGCGGAAGCGACGGCCGCCGACCATGCCCTGTCCCCTCCCCCGGGTGCCGTCCCATCCAGCCCGGGGCGCTGCTTCCCCAGTGTCCTGGGCCCTGAAACCCGCAGTGGCGTCGGCTGGGTTCCGCACACCGGCGGACGGGGCCGGCCCGGCGGGCGGATACTCACGGTGACCGGGGTTGGGATGACGGGGGACGCGCCGGTGACTGTCGACAGACGCGCCGGCCGGTTGCGGGGGTGGCTGCTCGACGCCGGCTCGGACCAGGCCGTGCAGCACCCGGGGCCGCACGGGCGCCCGCCGGAGCACCGGCACCACCCGTGGTGGAAGGTGATGTGCCTGACCGGCGTCGACTACTTCTCCACGCTGGGTTACCAGCCGGGCATCGCGGCGCTGGCCGCCGGGGCGCTCTCACCGGTGGCGACGGTGGTGCTGGTGCTGGTGACCCTGCTGGGGGCGCTGCCGGTCTACCGGCGGGTGGCGGTGGAGAGCCCGCACGGTGAGGGCTCCATCGCGATGCTGGTACGCCTGCTGAGCTACTGGCCGGGCAAGTTGCTGGTGCTGGTGCTGCTCGGTTTCGCGGCCACCGACTTCATCATCACCATCACCCTCTCGGCCGCCGACGCGACGGCGCACATCGACGAGAACCCGTTCTGGCCGAGCGGGCTCAAGGGTCACGAGGTGCTGGTCACGCTGCTGCTGCTGTCGCTGCTGGGCACGGTGTTCCTCAAGGGATTCGCCGAGGCCATCGGGATCGCCGTCGTGCTGGTCGCGGTCTACCTGACGCTGAACGCCGTGGTGGTGGCCGACGCGCTGTGGCGGGTGGTGACGCACCCGAGCGCGGTAGGTGACTGGACCACCGCGCTGACCACCGGGCACGGCGATCCGTGGCTGGTGGTCGGGTTGTCGCTGCTGGTCTTTCCGAAGCTGGCGTTGGGTCTGTCCGGCTTCGAGACCGGGGTGGCGGTCATGCCGAGCGTACGGGGTGACCCGCAGGACTCGGAGGCCCAACCGCTGGGCCGGATCCGTGGCGCCCGCCGGCTGCTCACCACCGCGGCGGTGATTATGAGCGTCTTCCTGATCACCAGCAGTGTGACGACCACAGTGCTCATTCCGCCGGAGGCCTTCCAGCCGGGCGGGCCGGCGAACGGGCGCGCGCTGGCCTACCTGGCGCACGCCCACCTCGGCGAGGTGTTCGGCACCATCTACGACCTGTCCACCATCGGAATTCTCTGGTTCGCCGGGGCATCCGCGATGGCTGGTCTGCTCAACCTCGTGCCGCGCTACCTGCCCCGTTACGGCATGGCGCCGACCTGGGCGCGAGCCGTCCGGCCGCTGGTGCTGGTCTTCACCGCCGTGGCGTTCCTGATCACGATCATCTTCGAGGCCAGCGTGGACGCGCAGGGCGGCGCGTACGCCACCGGGGTCCTGGTGTTGATCACCTCGGCCGCGACGGCGGTGACGCTCGCGGCGCTCCGGCAGCGTCAGCGCGGCCGCACCATCGCGTTCGGGGTCATCGCGGTGATTTTCGTCTACACCACGCTGGCGAACGTGGTGGAGCGCCCGAGCGGCGTCAAGATCGCGGGCTGTTTCATCGGCGGGATCATCCTGGTGTCGGCGCTGTCCCGGCTGAGGCGGGCCTACGAGCTGCGCGTCGACCACGTTGAGCTGGACCACGCCGCGGCCCGGATGATCGACGAGCGCGCCGGACGGCGGATCCGCCTCATCGCGCACGAACCCGACCGGCGCGACGAGGCGGAGTACCACGCGAAGCTGGCGCAGACCATGGCGGACAACGACTTTCCCGACGACAGCGACGTCATCTTCGTCGAGGTCACTGTCACCGACCCGTCCGACTTCGAGACCGAGCTGCTGGTCCGCGGCAGCGTGGTCGACGGCCGCTTCCCGGTGCTCAGCCTGGCCAGCTCGTCGGTGCCCACCGCGCTCGCCGCCCTGCTGCTGGAGATCCGTGACCGCAGCCGTCGCCGCCCCCACATCTACTTCGAGTGGTCCGAGGGCGGCCCAACCCGCAACTTCCTGCGCTACCTGGCGTTCGGACAGGGCGCCATCGCCTCGGTGACCCGGGAGATCCTGCGCCGCCAGGAGCCCGACCCGCACCGTCGACCGCACGTGCACGCCGGCTGACCTGCGAGTCGACAGCCCGTCGCGCACAGTGAGCGTGGTCATACCGACTGGACGATCCACCCGTTCGTGCTGCTAGCCTCGGCGCAGGTCATGAGCGCCAGCGCGAAGCCCCGGCTCGCTGGCCGGCAACCCTCCTCCGCGGTGGGGTGCCCCGGGTGAAGACCAGGCACCGGCAGGACGTCGGTGCAAGCGTGGCCTGGCACCCAGGTCAGCACAGACCCGGGAGAACCATGCGCATCCTCAGCACCGCCCCACCGACCGACGCCGCGGACTCCCGCACCGGTCGACCCTCGCCCGCACTGATCCGGCGGCGGCACGTGGACATGATGCGAATGTGCAGCGCCGCCTGTCGTCGCGGCACCGCGCTCTAGCACCCCCTTCCCCAGCTCGTTTCCCACCGGTACGCCCATCGGGCGTGCCGTCGGTGGCGCACGTCGATACGCGCCCAGACACCACATTCGGAGACACCAGTGCGATTCCTTCCTGCCCTGACCCGTGCCGCCGCCCTGGGCGCGGCCACGATCCTGGCCGCCACCACCCTCACCGCCTGCGGCGACGACAGCTCGTCCGACGCCACCGCCAACCCGTACCGCCTGGCCCAGGCGGGTGTGCTGCGCGCCGGAACGCTTACCGACGCCCCGCCGAACGTGTACCTCAAGGACGGCAGGTTCACCGGCTTCGACAACGACCTGCTGACCGCCGTGGCCGGCAAGCTCGGCCTCACCGTCGAGTTCGTCGGCACCGACTTCTCCGCGCTGCTCAGCCAGGTGAACAACCGCAAGTTCGACGTGGGCAGCTCCTCGATCACCATCACCGAGGCCCGCAAGAAGACAGTCGACTTCGGCAACGGCTACGACTTCGGCTACTTCGGCCTGGACGTCCCGGCCGGCTCGCCGATCACCGGCTTCGACCAGCTCACCGGCAAGCGGGTCGTGGTGGTGCAGGGCACCGTCCAGGACGACTACGCCACCGGCAAGCAGCTCAACCCGGTGCGGGTGCCGGACTACAACGGTGCGATCAACCAGCTCAAGGCGGGCACCGCCGACGCCTGGATCGCCCCGGCGGAGATCGGCGAGAAGTCGGCCGCCGACAGCAACGGCAAGATCACCGTGGCGGCCAAGCAGCTCAGCCCGGCACCGACCGCGTACGCGGTGGCCAAGGGGAACGACAAGCTGCGCGAGGCGCTGAACAAGAGCCTCGACGAGGTCATCGCCGACGGCACCTGGAGCCGGTTGCAGGCGCAGTACTACCCGGGTCGGCCGATCCCGGCGGACTTCACACCGGGCAGCGGCACTGTGAACGCCCCGTCCGCGTCGGCCACGCCGTCGGTGTCGGCTGTGCCGACGGGGCCGTCGGCGTCCGCGTCGACCGCTTCCTGAACCGGTGACGAGCGAGCGGGGCGGTAGGAGCGACCGATGGATCCGTTGAGCACCCTGTGGGAGACCTTCTTCGACTGGGACGCAATGCGCGAGGCGCTGCCCGAGATGCTGACGGTCGGGTTGCCCAACACGCTGATCCTGGCGGTCTCCGCCGCCCTGCTCGGCTCGGTGCTGGGCCTGCTGCTGGCCGTGGCGGGCATCTCCCGCAGCCGCTGGTTGCGCTGGCCGGCGCGGGTCTACACCGACGTGTTCCGGGGGCTGCCGGCCGCGGCGACGATCCTGCTGATCGGCGTCGGGCTGGCCCCGCTGGGCATGCAGGTCTGGGGGCCGGATCCCTACCCGTTGGGCATCCTGGCGCTGTCGCTCATCGCCGCCGCGTACATCGGGGAGATCTTCCGCTCGGGCATCCAGTCGGTGGAGGCCGCCCAGTTGGAGGGCGCCCGGGCGCTCGGCTTCTCCTGGGCCGACTCGATGCGGCTGGTGATCATTCCGCAGGGCATCCGGCGGGTGTTGCCGGCCTGGGTGAACCAGCTCATCGCGCTGATCAAGGACTCCAGCCTGGTCTACTTCCTCGGCCTGGTGGCCAGCCAGCGGGAGCTGTTCCGGATCGGGCAGGACTACGCGGCCACCACCGGCAACGAGTCGGCACTGCTGCTGGCAGGGCTCTGCTACCTGGCGTTGACAGTCCCGCTGACGCACGTCGTCAACTGGATCGACAGACGGCTGCGCAACGGTCGGCCGGCCACCGTGTCGACCGAAGAGGACGACGACGACATCCCGTCGTACGCCGCGACGGAAGGAGATCGACGATGACCACCGCCACGACGACCTCGGTCAGCCTCGACGTACGCGACGTGCACCTCGCCTTCGGACCGAACCGGGTGCTGCGCGGCGTCGACCTCTCGGTGCCGCGGGGCGCGACGGCCTGCGTCATCGGGCCGTCCGGGTCGGGCAAGTCCACACTGCTGCGCACCATCAACCGACTGATCGAACCGGACCGGGGCGACGTGCTGCTGGACGGGCGCAGCGTGCTGGGCGACGACCCGGACGCGCTGCGGCAGCGGGTGGGCATGGTGTTCCAGCAGTTCAACCTCTTTCCGCACATGAGCGTGCTGCGCAACGTCACGCTGGCGCTACGCCGGCTGCGCAAGCTCGGTGCGGACGAGGCGGAGACCGTCGCCCGGGCCCAGTTGGAGCTGGTGGGGCTGGCCGGCAAGGCGAACTCCCGCCCTGCGCAGCTCTCCGGTGGTCAGCAGCAGCGGGTGGCGATCGCCCGCGCGCTGGCGCTGCGGCCCGAGGTGATGCTCTTCGACGAGGCCACCTCGGCGCTCGACCCGGAGTTGGTCAAGGGCGTCCTCGGGGTGATGGCCGACCTGTCCGCCGCCGGCATGACGATGGTGGTGGTGACCCACGAGATGGGCTTCGCCCGGCAGGTAGCCGACACCGTCGCCTTCATGGACCGGGGCGTGGTGCTGGAGGCCGGCCCACCCGAGGCGATCTTTGAGCGGGCCGAGCATCAGCGGCTTCGCCGGTTCCTCGACCAGGTGCTCTGAGCCCTCGGTCACTCGTTGGGTCCACGCCCCAGCAGCCGGATCTCCTCGTTGTCCAGCGCGGCCTGGAGTTCCTGGAGCACCAGGTCGTCGATCTCCCGGTTGTCGCGCAGTCGGGTGACCTCCCGCCTCTTGTGGGCGAGGACACCGAGGCGCAGTCGGCGTTCCAACCGGCGCTCCTCGGCGGTGTTCCCGCCGCTCTCGTTGAGGTCCTCCAGATGCCGCCGGTACTCGGCCTCCAGCCGACGCACCGAGTCATCCTGGGCACCGATCTCCGCCGCGACCCGTGGTAGGGCGGCCAGGCCCACCTCGGTGGCGCGCCGCCGAGCGTTGCGGGCCTCGTCGACGCGTTCCGGGTCGCCGCTGAGCCCGGCCCAGCGGACCACCAACGGCAGTGTGGTGCCCTGAAGCAGCATGATCAGCACGATCACCAGCGCGGTGACGAAGATGATCAGATCGCGTTCGACCACCGGTCGACCGTCGACCATCACCGTCGGAACGGCCAGGGCGGCGGCCAGCGAGACCGCGCCCCGGAAACCGGACCAGCCCGCGACGGTCCCCACCCGCCAGGCGGACGGCCCCTGGCTCGGGTCCATGATGCGGCGCCGCCCCAGCCTCGCGGCTTGCGCGGTCAGGTAGACGAAGAGAAGCCGGGTGCCGATCACGACCACTGTGACCACCAACACGATCATCAGAGCCCGCCCGGGCGAGGTGCTGGTGATGCCCCGGACCGCGCGGGGAATCTGCGTGCCGAGCAGGACGAACAGACCGCCGTTGATCAGGAAGGTGGACAGGTCCCAGAACGCGTACGCCAGCACCCGGGACCGGGCCCGGATCACCCGTGGGCCGGCGTAGGCCAGCACCAGGCCGGCGACCACCACCGCCAGCACCCCACTGGCGTGCACCGAGTCGGCGAGCAGGAAGGCACCGAACGGTGTCAGCACGCTCAAGGCGCCCTCGCGCAGCGGATCGTCGAGCCGCTTGCGGATCAGCACCACGGCGGCCCCCACCAGCAGACCGGCTGTCACACCGCCGACGCTGGCGCCGACGAACTCCTCGCCGACGCCCAGCACGCCCGGGTCGGCGCTGTGGCTGAGCAGACCCACCGCCACCGCGAAGACCACCAGCGCCGTGCCGTCGTTGATCAGGCTCTCCGCGTGCAGGGTGGTGAGCAGCTTCCGGGGCAGCCGCTTGGCCAGGCCGGTGACCGCGGCGGCGTCGGTCGGCGCGAGGACCGCGCCGAGCACCCAGGCGGCGGCGGGGTTCACCCCGAACGCCTGCGCGGCGAACGACACAGTGACCATGGTGAGCACCACCAGCACCACGGCGAGCAGCCCGATCACCGGCAGGTTGGCCCGGATCTCCCGCAGGCTGATGGTGAGGCTCTCCCGGTACAGGATCGCCGGCAGGAAGATCAACAGGACCAGGTCGGGTTCCAGGGCGACCTCGGACAGCGGCGGCGTGAGTCCGAGCAGTACGCCCAACGCGATGAGCAGAACCGGCGGGGCCACCCGGTACCGGCCGCCGAGAGTGGTGCCGACGAGGACTGTGACGCCCAGCGCCACGATCAGGATGAGCGCCTCCACGCCTACCCCCCCTCTGACCACTGCCGACGGTGCGCGCGCCGGTGGTTCCATCTGACCGCACCCGCCGGTGGGTTCCGGCGGAAACCGGCAAGTCGCCGTGGCCTCGGATCGGATCAGGCGGTGGCGCGGGCGCGCGCGGTCACCGCACGAGCCGTACGACGGTGCTCGGCTGCCTCCTCGTGCCGACCCAGCGCGGCGGCCAGGTCGGCGAGGTGCCCGGCCACCGGGCCCACGGTGAGCACCCCGCTGCCGGCGGCCAGTTCGTCGGCGGCCGGCAGCAGCTCGGCGTGGACCCGGCTCATCGTGGCCCGGTCGTCGAGGGCGCACGCCGCCCGACCGACGAGGCAGAGCCGTACCTCACGCAGCAGATCGTGCGGCCCCTCGGGAAGCGCCAGCAGGGCGGCCGTGGCGGCGTCCCGCTCGTCGGCGGCGACCAGCAGCAACGGTCGGACCCACGGCTCGTGCGGACCCCAGTCCAGGTCCGCCCAGTCGTCCGCGCCGAGCCCGGCGGTCGGCCGGTCGCCGCCGATGGTGTCGGCCAGCCGCAGACCGAGCAGGGCCAGCGGGAGCAACCCCTGGGTCAACCCCGGCATGCCGTCGGCGCTCACACTGTCGGCAGCCGAGCGGTACGCCCGCGCCGCCGCGTCCGACTCGCCGTCGAGCGCCAGGCGCAGCGCGGCGTACCACCGGGTGAAGACACCGACCAACGGCAGCTCGTACCGTTCGGCGAGCCGGTCGGCGGCGCGGGCGTGCGCGTCGGCGGTGGGCCGGTCGGCCAGCGCAGAGTTGGCCTGGACCAGGACCAGGTGGCCGAGCACCTCGAAGGTCACCAGGTGGTTCCGGGCGGCCAGTTCGACAAGTTCCACGCCGATCCGGGCCCGCGCGTCGGCCAGACCGACGCTGTGGAAGGCGTGCATGAAGCGGGCGTTGAGCGCGAAGGCCAACAGCCCGGGGTCACCGATGTCGCGGGCGATCGTCTCGGCCTCGGCCGCGGCGCTGCGGCCCCGATCATGTGTGGTGCCGCGCAGCTCCAGCGCGAGGGTGCTCAGCAGCCGGCTGCGCTGCGCCGAGCCGGTCGGGCCGAGCGCGGTCAGGGCGTGTTCGGCGGCTCGGACGATGTGCCCGGAGAGCAGGTCGTCGTCGTTGCGCGTCCAACTGGCGGGCACGTCGAAGCCGGCTAGGGCCTCCTGGATCAGCACGGCGTCGCCGGTGGACTCGGCGACGGTGATCGCCTCGGCACGCCGTAGCCGCGCCTCGGCCAGCCGGCCCGTCACGGCCACCGCCCGCCCCAGGCCGAGCAGCGCTGTCACCCGCCCACGCGGCTCGACCCCGCCGGCGCTGTCGTACGCCTCGATCACCTGGCCCCACAGGCGGGCCGCCTCGTGCGGGTTGCCGCCCCGTTCGGCCCGCTCGGCAGCCACCTGGGCGTATGTCGACGCCTCGGCGGCGCGGGCCGGCCCGCCGGCGCGCAGCAGGTGGTACGCGAGGGCCGCCGGCTCGACGGGTTCCCGTTGCCGCAGCACCTCGGCGACGGCCGCGTGCCAGGCGGCGCGGCGCGGCGCGGACAGGTCGGCGTAGAGCGTGTCGCGGACCAGGATGTGGGTGAAGCGCAGCCGCCCGTCGGACTCTCGTTCGGTGAGGAACCCGGCCGCCAGGGCGCGGTCCACGGCGTCCAGCGCTGCCGTCGGGTCACCGGCCAACGCGCCCAGCACGTCCGGGTCGAGGTCCCGACCGAGCACTGCCGCCAGCCGCAGCACGGTACGGGTCGAGGCGGACAGCTGCGCCAACCGGTGCCGGATCACGTCACGTACCCCGGGCGGCACGGCGGCCAACCCCGCCTGCCCCGTGCTCGCGAACAGCTGGGCCAGCTCGCGGACGAAGAACGGGTTGCCGCCGCTGCGCAGGTGTATCGCCCGGGCGGTGGCCGGGTCCGGGTCCGCCCCGACGATGGCGCCGACCAGCTCGCCGGTCGCCGACGCGGGCAGGCCGGCAAGATACTCCCGGACCGGTTCCAGCCCGGCGGCGCGGGCCAGGGTGGCGGTCAGCTCCGGGCTGATCTCGGTGGCCCGGTAGGTGCCGAGGATCAGCACCGGCCCGCTGGCCGGCTGCGGGCCGGTGAGCAGCGCGGTCAGCAGGTCCAGGGTGTCGCCGTCGGCGCGGTGCAGGTCGTCGAGGACCAGCAGGACCGGCTCGCGGTCGGCGACCGTCGAGATCAGTGCGGCCACCGCCCGGTGTCGACGGAACCGCACGCTGGCGGGGTCAGCCGAACCGTCGACCGAACCGTCTTCCGGGTCGGCGACGGCGGCGGGGGCGGCGGCGGGGGCGGCGGGGGCGGCGAGCGCGTCGGTGATCTGGGTCCACGGCCACGCCGGTGGGGCCCCCTCGTATTCCGGGCTTCGCCCCCACGCGGTGACCCAGCCCTCAGCGGCGAGTCGCCGGGTCAGGGCCTCGGCCAGCGCCGTCTTGCCGGCACCCGGGTCGCCGCCGAGCAGGGCGAGCGTGGGCTGGCGGCGGCGGGACGCGGCCTCGGCGGCGCGCCGCAGCCGCTCCAGCGCGGCGTCGCGGCCGACGAACGGGCGCTGCTCCGCCTGGACGGGTGCAACGGGTTCCCCGAGGCCGGGGGTGGTGGCCCGATCGACGGCCGGGGCGAGGTGCGGCGCCTGGGCCAGGATGTCGGCTTCCAGCCGTCGCAGTTCGGGCCCCGGGTCCACGCCCAGCTCGGTCACCAGCACGTGGCGGGCCTCCCGCAGCGCGGCCAACGCGTCGCCCTGCCGGCCGGCGCGGTACCGGGCCGTCGCGAGCAGCCTCCAGGCGTCCTCGCGCAGCGGATGGCTGGCCAGGTGCTCCGGCAGGTCCGCGGCGGCCTCGTCCGGTCGACCCACCGCCAGAAGCGCCTCCGCCCGCCGCTCGACGGCGAGCATCCGCAGCTCGTCCAGCCGGTTGATCTCCGCTACCGCCCAGGACTCGTTGGCGCAGTCGGCGTACGCGGGCCCGCGCCAGAGCCCGAGCGCCGCGTCCAGCGCGGCCAGGGCCGGCGCGGGACGTCCGGCCGCCAGCAGGCGGGCCGCCTCGCCGACGGCCGCCTCGAACCGTCCGGCGTCCACCGCGTCCGGGGCGGCCTTCAGCGCGTACCCGGGTGGCTCGGTGACCAGGATGCGGGGCGGCTGCCGGGGTGGTCTGTCGGGTTCCAGGGCCCGGCGCAGGTCGGCCACGAAGGTCCGGATCGCGCCCAGCGCGCCGTCCGGCGCGACCTCCCACAGGTCGTCGACGAGACGATCCACCGGCACCACCCGACCGTGGGCGATCAACAGCCGGCCCAGCACCAGGCGCTGCCGGTGTCCCCGCAGGGGGACCGGGCCGCGCTCGGTCGCGGCGATCACCGGCCCGAGCACGCCGAAGGTCACCGCGACGGGCGCCGTCAGCTGCCTGGTCATGGCACCAATCTAGGCCGGTGGCCCGGCCGGCACTGATCCGACGCTGACCGGCTGCTGATCACCGCCGGGCAGGCTCGGTGCGGTACGACGGCGACGGGCCACCCGCCCCGCCGGCACTGCTCACCAGGAAGGTTCCCCGTGGACCCCAAGATCAACGGATTCGACTACCGACGCGTCACAGTCGCCGACGGCGTGACGCTCAACGCCGCAGTGGGCGGTTCCGGGCCGGCCATCGTGCTGTTGCACGGCTTTCCGCAGACCCACCTCATGTGGCGGCACGTGGCCGCCGATCTGGCCGCCGACCACACGGTGATCTGCCCCGACCTGCGCGGCTACGGCGACAGCGCCAAGCCCCTCGACACCGACGGCACCGGGTACGCCAAGCGCACCATGGCCGCCGACATCGTGGCGCTGGCCGGCGCGCTCGGTCACGATCGGTTCGCGTTGGCAGGGCACGACCGGGGCGCCCTGGTCGCGTTCCGCGCCGGCCTCGACCATCCGGCGGCGATCAGTCACCTGGCCCTGCTCGACGTGCTGCCCACGCTGGACATGTGGGACGTGCTGCACGGCGCCAGCGCCGCTGTGGCGTTTCACCTCTACCTGATGGCGCAGCCGCCCGGCGTGCCCGAAGAGCTGATCGCCGGCAGCCCGGACGCCTTCTTCGGTCACTTCCTGGACGTCTGGACCCGTGATCCGGAGGCCCTGCCGGCGGAGGTGCGGGCCGTGTACCTGCGCGCATCCCGCGACGCCGTTCCCTCGATCGTCGCCGACTATCGGGCGTCCGCCGGGATCGACGTCACTCACGACGCCGCCGACCGGACGGCCGGCAACCAGCTGCGGATGCCGGTGACGGTGCTCCAGCAGGACTGGGGCGCGGCGCTGGGCTACGACGCGGCGGCGGTGTGGCGGGCCTGGGCGCCGGCCCTGGACCACCAGACGGTCACCTGCGGACACTTCATGGCGGAGGAGGCCCCGGCCGAGGTGCTCCGGGCGCTACGCGCCCTGCTCGCCCGTTGATCGATCGGCGACCCGACCCAACCCGCTCACCCTGTGCAAGATATCCGACACTCGGCGTCATGGGGCGGCAGTGCGGGCCGGGTCGCCGCGCTTCACCGCCCCGGTGTCCAAAACCAGCCAGTAACGGGCTCTGACCTGCGGGAACGCGACGTTGCACCAGGTGGACGGCAACCGGCCATCGGTGCTACACAGGCAGATACCGGCAGCCAACGACGTCGTGTCGCTCCATCTTCTCGCCCAACGACCGTCCACAGGCAACGCACCACCGGGCTTGGCCGCACGAACCGCGCCTCGACGTCGCGACCCACCGAACGGCACTGGTCCACCGAGCGCTGCCGGACGCCGGTCCTCGACCAAGGAGTTGCCGTGGGAACCCTACGAATCCGATCCCGTCACCAGCCGTACGAGATCGCTGTCCTGGCCGCAGCACCGCTCTGCGGCATCCTGATGATGACCCTCGATGTCCGGCCGACGTCAGTTCAGGTGTCGATGCCGGCGCCCATCCAGGTCGCCTGGGAGCTGGGTCTGATCGCTGTGGGCGTGGGTGGATTACTGGGCATCCTGTGGCCCGGCCGGCTCTCCACCGGGCTCGGCCTCGAACTCGCGTCGGTGCTGGTGCTCGGCACGATCACCGGCATGTACGCGGTAGCCGTGTTGGTCATGGCAGGCCGAAATTCCCTCGTCGCCACGTCGTTCGTGATAGCGGTGACCGTCGGGTCACTCTGGCGGGCCACGCAGATCGCCATCGACCTTCGTCGCCTGGCCCGTGCGTGCGAATTTGTGACCTACGAACAGTTGCAGGCAGGTGTCACGTGATTACCGCACCCGCGCCAACCGCACCGCACTGGGTGCAGGTGGCGCTCAGCGTGCTCGGCATCCTCGGCGGAGGCACCGGCCTGGCCGCGATCGCCACCGTCGTGGTGCAGCGGGGCAAGTTCAAGGCCGATGCCGCCGACACGCTCACCGAGGCCGCCCTCACGCTCGTGCAGCCGTTGCAGACCCGGATCACCCAGTTGGAGGGCGAGGCGTTCAGCGCCCGGTCCGAGCTGGGCACGCTCCGCGAACAGGTCAACCAGCTGCAGTTCGTGGTCAGGGTGCTCACCCGGACGCTGGACCGCTGGCGCACCGCGATCCGCGCCCCCGACGCCACACTGCGCAAGGTCCGGATGACGGTGGCGGAGTCCGACCGGATCCCCGAAATGGACCATTGACGGAAGTGGTGTCCCGCCACGGCCCGACTCACGGCCGGCCGGCTCAGCCGGCACCACGAAGGCGTTCGGTGAGTTCGCGCACCGCCGCCCGGAACTCGGGGTCGGTCTCGCCCGGATGGTGCCCCCGCAGCGGCGGCGCGGACCGTTCCCCCGGTGCCGCCAGCAGGTGCGCCGGGTCCCGCAACCGCCGGTCGACCTGCCCGGCCGGATCGGCCGGATCGGGGGCCGGATCGCCGGGGCGGTGTGCGGCGAAGACCCAGCCGCCGACCGGGTCGGTGTCCCGCCAGAGGTTGATCCACCGCCACTCGACCCGCTCCCCCACCTCGCGCAGCACCTTCTCGTTGAGGTAGGCCGGAAAGAGCCGGGCGTACAGCCGGTCCAGCGGTGACCCGTAGGTGAGCAGTGCGACCCGTTGACGTACCCGCGGGGGCAGCCGCAGCACCGCGAGGGCGAGCAGCGCCGACCCGTGGCTGTGCCCACAGAGCAACACCCCGTCGTGTCGTTCGGCCAGTTGGCTGATCCGGTCGGCCAGTTCCGGCACCGCCCGGTCGGCGTAGCTCGGCGGGGCGAACGGGTGCGCGGCCCGGGGCCAGAAGGTGCCCAGGTCCCACAGGATGCCGACGTGCCGGCGAAACCACGCGGTCCGATAGGCGAACACGCCACCTGCCAACAGCGTGAGCAGCAACGCGGCAAGCAGATAGCTGCCCCAGTTGAGCCCCATCTGGACGGCGCCGGCCGGCAGCCCGAGCAACTGCCGGGTCAACTCCTCCGGTTCGCGACCGGTGCTCCCCACCAGACTCGTGATCACTCCGACCACCGCGAGCGCCGCGTACGTGGCCGCCAGCAGACCCAACCACTCGGTGAACCGCGCCCGGGCGATGGTCTTCGTCGTCAGCCGTAGCCGGCCGACCGCCTCCGGTGGCACTACCGGGAAGTCACGGGCGGTGATCGCCGCCGCCGCACGCCGCCGACGCCGCCGCGACACCACTGACATCGCGCCGCAGAGCAGCACCGCCGCGACCACGTGCAGGAAGAAGGCCAGCAGCGTCCAGCGGTACGGCAGCGGTGGCCCACCGTCACCGCGGTAGCCACCGAGCAACTCCCCCGTCTGGTAGACGAGGCCGGCGGAGAGCGCGCCGGTCAGGCCGACCGCGAGGGCGGCGAGGACCGCCGCGCCCAGGCCACCCGGCAGCGCGGCCCGGCCGCCCACCCGGCCGTGGTGCCCCAGCACCACCCCGCTGAGCAGCGCCAGCAGGACCATCTGGCCGAGCAGCGCCCCGCCGGCGATCCCGCCGTAGCCGGGAAGTCCGCCCGCCGACGACCAGTCCCGCCGGTCGCTGGCCACTGTGATGAGGGTCGCCACGCTCAGGACGGCCGCCACCACACCCGCTGTGCGGGCGGTCCAGGTGGCAGTTCGCGCGGTAGCCGCCCGGTCGATCATCCCCGGAGTGGCGAGCAGACCGACGCAGGCCAGCAACACCGCCGCGCTGAGCGCCAGCAGCAGCGTCGTGGAGAACGTCGCGCCGGTGGCGCGACGGGCCGTGAGCAGCACGACATTGAGTACGGCGAGCGCCGCGGCCACGTGGATCGCGCGCAGTCGATGCACCAGCGGCTCCACCGCCCACAGTGGGTTGTCGGCCGGGCCTGGCCGCCGGGTGCCGAGGAGGCGCAGGACCGCTATGGCGGCGATCGGCAGGAGCGCCAACACGGCCAGCCGCTGCCCGACGTGCCGGCCGTCGAGCCCGCCCATGGTGTCGAAGGGCGGGCGGCAGCGGGCCGCGCCGAGGCACCGCCAGGCGAGCAGGTCGAGGGCGACCCCGGCGATGGACACCACGTACAGCACTGTGAGGTTGAGCGCGAGGAGTCGACACAGCACGCTGACTGCGGCGGCGCGGCGGCGGCCGGTGGGGCGCATCCACACCGCCACGTTGCTGAGCATGAACGGCAGCAGGAAGACCATGGCGAGCGTCCGACCGACGGTGCCGGTGGGCAGATCACCCCAGCGGTACGCCTCAACCGTCACCCCGTCCGGACCCACGCCGCCCGAGCGGGCGGCCCGGTGGAAGCCCCCGCTGCCGTCGCCGGCGACCTGCCGAACCTGCGGCTGGTCGAGGATGACAGTGGGGTCCGCCCCGGAGACGCCGTGCACCCGCAACTCCACAACGTCATGTCGTCGCTGTTGGTCGGCGTGTCGCGGTCTCTGCTCCGGCATCGGGGCAGCTATCCGGATCGCCGTTGGTCGGGCTGGTCGCTCTCCGCGGACTCGCTGATGAACCGCCACAGTCCCGGCATCGCGTCGAGGAGGACGATCAGCAGCAACACTCCGGCGACGACGGCGCTGCTGACGAGCTGCGAAAACCGTACGCTGGCCAGCCCGCCCACGATGATGGCCGGCACGCCGACCAGGCGCGCCCAGGGCCGGCTGCCGTCGACAAGCGCCGCGAGCCGGATCCGGGCGGTCAGGAACAGCGCGGGGCCGATGACGCCAACCGCCAACCGCCCCGAGTCGCGTTCGCCCGGATCGTCGATCGTCATGGCGACACCTGGAAACCGCCGTTGAGGCTGGGATCGTCGAGCAGGGCCCGCGACAACCGGGTCAGCGCGAAGATGAACGCCAGGTCGAAGAAGAGCTCCAGGAACGACGCCTTGTGCGGACTCTCCCGCCGTTGCAGCAACCGTTCCGCAAGCCCGTTCGCCATCGCCATCCTTCCGGGCCCGCAGCGGCCACCGCCGACCCAGTCGTACCACCTGCACGACCGGGTACGGGCGGGTTCCGGCGAGCCCGACCATCCGGGTCAGCGGCCCGTGGTGACTGTCCGCTCGGAGATCAGGTCGGACGCCACGCTCCAGAGCCGCTCGGCGTTGCCGGTGTCGACCGCGTACGCGGCCACGCCGCTGTAGTCAGCGGGTCGCTCGGTGACGACCGGGGCCTCCGTGCAGTCCTCGAAGTAGCGACCGCCGACGCCGTCGAGCAGCGGGGATGCCGCGAGCAGCACCGAGGTGGCGGCGCCCTGTTGCGGGGTCTTGTGCATCTCCTTGGGCGACTTGAGCCCACCGGTGTGCTTCTGCAACCCGGTGGCGATCGCGCCCGGGTTGAGCGCGTTGGCGTAGATTCCCTCGCCGGCCCAGCGGCGGGTGGCCTCCACGGCGAGCAGGGCCTCGGCGCTCTTGGACTGCCCGTAGGCCAGCAGCGGGTCGTATGGCCGGAACGCGAAGTGCAGGTCGTCGAAGATCACCGGGGAGAAGAGGTTGCCGCTGGAGCTGACCGACACCACCCGGGCGCCGCCGGCCGCGGCGAGGGCGTCGTGCAGGCCGACGGTCAACGCGAAGTGCCCCATGAAGTTGGTGGCGAACTGCATCTCCCAGCCCTCGGCGGTGCGCTCCAACTCGGGCAACGCCATGATCCCCGCGTTGTTGACGAGGATGTGCAGCGGCTGGTCCCAGCCGGCGACGAACTGGCGTACCGAATCCTGGTTGGCCAGGTCCAGGGCGCGGACGGTGACCCGCTCCGCGCCGATGCTGGCCGCGATGTCGGCGGCGGCCTGCTCACCCGCCGCGACCCGACGGACCCCGAGCACGACCTCGGCGCCGGCGGCGGCGAGCGAACGGGCCGTCTCGATGCCGATACCGGCGGCACCGCCGGTGATGACGGCCCGCTTGCCGGTCAGGTCGACCCCGGCGATGACCTCGTCGGCGGTCGAGGCGAAACCGAAGGGGGTGGTGATGCGCTCTGTCATTGCTGTCCCGTCTCTCGATCACGCTTACCCCGACACTGTCACCCCCGTGGCAGGTGCTAGCCGGTTCCCTGTTTTTCCTGGTAGTGGCAGGACCAGGCAGGGCGGTCGGTGGTGGCTCCTACGATGGGCGGGTGAGCACGGCCGGCCCGCTGGGCGAATACCTGCGTGCCCGGCGCGAGCTGATCGGGCCGGGTGACGTCGGCCTGCCCGCGCACGGCCGTCGGCGGGTGCCCGGCCTGCGGCGCGAGGAGGCCGCCCTGCTCGCCGGCATCAGCGCCGACTACTACCTGCGGTTGGAGCAGGGGCGTGACCGGCACCCGTCAACACAGGTGGTCGAGGCGCTGGCCCGCGCGTTGAGGCTGGACGCGGACGCCGCGGCACACCTGCACGGTCTGGCCCGGCCGGTGCCTTCCCGCCGGGCGGCGCGACCATCGGAGCGGGTGCCGGTGGGCATCAGGCAGTTGGTCGGCTCCTGGGCCGAGACGCCCGCCTTCGTGCACGGTCGACACCTGGACGTGCTCTTCGCCAACACCGCCGCTACCGCACTGGCGCCGATCTTCAGCGCCGGGGTGAACCTGCTGCGCGCGGTCTTCCTGGACCCGAGCGTGCCGGCGCTCTACCCGGCTCTGACGGCCGTCGCGGCAAACGCGGTGGCCGGCCTGCGCGCACAGGTCGGCCCCGAGGTGGACGACCCCCGCCTGATCGAGCTGGTGGAGGAGCTGACGGCCGGCAGCGAACGGTTTCGACGGTTGTGGGCCCGGCACGACGTCACGGCCCGTGCGGGCGGCGGAGTGCGGGTGTTCCAGCACCCGGAGCTGGGCGAGTTGGCGCTGCGCTACGAGAAGCTCACGATCAGCGGCACCACCCAGTCGCTGGTGGTCTACCACGCCGAGCCGGACAGCCCGTCGGCGCGCTCGCTGGCCCGGCTGGCCCGACGGGCAGCACGTTAGCGTCGCCGGCTCCCCGACCCGGGGCCGGCTACCGGTTGGCCGCCCGCTCGGCAACCACCACCGAGATCCCGTCGAGGACGCGTTGCAGACCGAACTCGAACGCGTACTCCGGGCCGTACGCGGCACCGTGCTGCTGGCCGGCCGCGGTGCCGACCCGGGACGCGGTCGGGTAGGCGCCGGGCTTCAGGAAGGTCTCCAGCCAGGGCGCGTGCGACTGCCACCACTGACCCTCGGTCATGCCGGTCTCGCGCTCCAGGTCGACCACTTCGGAGGCGGCCCGGGCGGCGCTCTTCACATGACCCAGCACGAGGGTGAGCACCGCGTCGACCTCGACGTCGGTGAGCCCGATGTCGACGATCGCGGCGAGCTCGTAGTCGTACTTGGCCATCAGGTGCGGGCCGAGCACCGGTCGGGTCGTCTCGGCCCGCAGCATCCAGGGATGCCGCTGGTAGAGCGCCAGATTGTCGCGGGCGATCCGTTCCAGCCTGGTCCGCCAGTCGCCCTCGACGGCGGGGCGCGGCATCTCGCCGTACGCGGTGTCGATCATGACGGCGACGAGTTCGGCCTTGCCCGGCACGTAGGTGTAGACGGACATCGTGCCGACCCCCAGCGCCTCACCGACCCGGCGCATGGTCAGCGCGTCGAGCCCTTCCGCGTCGGCGATGTCGACAGCGACCCGGACGATCCGGTCGACGCTGAGCGCCGGACCGGCGCTGCGGCTGGTCGGCTCCCGGGTGCGCCAGAGAAGGGCCAGGCTGCGGGCCGGGTCCGCGGTCGCCTTGCGCTCACTAGCCATGGTGCGGCCATCCTAACAACGCAGCCGTACGCAGTACGCCCGCACGGCCGGCGGGCTGCTCCCCGGTCCCCGCGCGCTGTCAGAGCGCCTCGCTGTCGTCGGACAGCGTCGGACCGGCGGCGGCGGGCACCAGGTGTCGGACCTCCGGCTCCCCGTCGGTCAGCTCCCGGGCCCGTTGCTCGGCGGCGCGGTCCTCACCGGTCAACCGGCCACCGTGCTGGCGCAGGTGCTCGTCCCAGGACGGCACCAGGTACACCTCGACGAACCGGTCCACCGTCTCGGCCGGGCGGAACAGCCCCCAGCGCATCGCGCCGGTCCGCTGCCGCGCGCCACGCACCAGGTCCATCGCCGCCAGGAACCGTTGGGCCCGCTCCGGCCGGACTGTGTACTGCACAGTCACCAGCACCGGCCCCACCCCAGGGTCCGGCTCGCGCGCCAGGTGCAGTTGCGGCCAGTACGCCGCCGGTTCCCGGTTCACCGACCGCAGGTCCGGCAGCGGCCAGATCCGACTCGTCAGGGTGCCGATCAGCATCAGCACCGCCGCCACCAGGTACGCGAGGACGAGCCCGGCCATCTCGGCCACCAACCCCCAGAGCAGCGCGCCGATCGCCTGGCCACCGGCGAAGCACACCTGGTAGACGGCAAGGCCCCGGGCCCGTACCCAACTGGGCAGGAAGAGCTGCATCTCGGCGTTGACATTGGCCAGCACCGTCACCCAGGCCATCCCGGCGGGCAGCAGGGCGAGTAGCACCAGCGGCACGGCCCGCACGGTGCCGACCACTGTCAGCGCCACTGTGAACAGCGCCCCGGCGATCAGCAGGAGCTGGTTGGCCGACAGCCGGGTGCGGATCACCGCCAGCAGCACGCCACCCGCGATGGCGCCCACACCGAGAGCGGCCAGCAGCACCCCGTACCCGCCGGAGCCCAGCCCCAGCCGCCGACTCGCCACCAACGGCAGCAACGCCCACAGCGCGCTGGCCGGGACCACGAAGACCAGCGCACGGCGCAACAGGCGGCGAACGGTCGGCGAGTGGCGTACGTAGCGGCTGCCGGCGCGCAATGCGGCGGTGAACCGCTCGGGCACCTCGACCGCGCGGGCGTTGCCGGGCCGCCAGCGCCACAGCGCGTACGCGAAGATCCCGAAGGCGACCGCGTTGATGCCGAAGACCGGCGCGACGCCGGTCCGGGCGATCAGCACACCGGCCACCGCGGGCCCGACCGCCCTCGCCACGTTCACGCTGATCGAACCCAACGCGGACGCCGACCGCAGTTGCTCCTGCGGCACCAGCTCCGGGATCACCGCCGCCCAGGCCGGCAGGGTCAGCGCCTGCCCGACCCCGAACGCGAAGGTGAGGGTCAGCAGCAGTGCCGGCGGCATCCGGCCGGTCAGCGTGAGCAGCGTCAACGCCACCGCCACCGCCACCAGGAACAGCTGCACGGCGATCAGCAGGTGCCGGCGGTCGAAGCTGTCGGCCAGCACCCCGGCGGGCAACGCCAGCAGCAGCACCGGCAGCAGACTGGCGGTCTGCACCAACGCGACAAGTGTGGAGGCGTTGGAATGGTTGATCAGCAGCCACTGCGCGCCGACGGTCTGCATCCAGGTGCCGATGTTGGCGGCGAGCAGGGCCAGCCACAGGTTGCGGTAGACCGCCGTCCGCAGCGGCGCCCAGGCCGAGGCCGGACGGTCGGCGGGTCCGGCTGCGGCAGTCACCACCGCCCATCCGCGCGCAGCACGCGCTCACCGGAGACGTAGAGGTCGTCGGGTTCGAGCAGCAGCAGTCGGACGACCTCGGTGGCGACCTGTTCGGGCATGGCGTACACCTCGTCCAGGAACTCGGCGCCCACCCGTTCCTGTAGCCGCGTCGGCATCGGCCCGGGATGCAGCTGCATCACCTTCACCCGGTTGCTGTGCTGGGCCTCGGCCAGCGAATCGACAAGACTGTTGCCGTAGCTCTTGGTGGCCCGGTAGACGGGGATGCCGGGCCGGGGGGCCGCCAGCGCCAGCGCGCCGATGTAGACGACGTTGCCGTGACCCTGCCGGTGCAGGTGCTGCACCGCCTCCCGCAGCAGGTACGTGATGCCCAGAACGTTGATCTCCACGGCCCGGCGGATGTGTTCCACCGACAGGTCCCCCAGGTCGCCGCCCGCCCACATGGAGGCGCAGGCCGCCACCCCGTCGATCGCGCCGTAGCGCTCGACCACCTCGGCGAAGGAGTCGCGGACCTGCTCGTAGGAGGAGATGTCGCAGACGGCGCCGTCGCAACCCAGCTCGTCGGTCACGGCGGCGACCTCGGCCGGCACGTTGCCGAACACCACCACCTGATGCTCGTCGACGAGCAGTCGGGCCACCGCGAGGCCGAGACCGCTGGTCCCGCCGACCACCACGAAGGTTCTGGCACCCATGTCTCTCCAGCCGCCGCCAGCACAGGTCACGCGGGGCGCGTGACGGCGCGTTCTTCCCGTTTCCGGACCCCGCACACCCGTTCGCCGGTAGTGCTGGGCATACCCCGAAGAGTGGATCTGGACGGCTGGGGCACCCGGTCGCTCCCGATTAGCGTCTGCTGCATGACCACGGAACACCCTTCGCACCTGGCCGAGGTGCTACGCCGCCGCCGCTGGCTGGTCTCCGCGTGGCCCTGGCGCGCGCTGGCCTACCTGGTGACCACGGTGCCGATCGCCGGTGTGCTCGGCGTCGGGCTGCTCGTCATCGGCGCACCCCTGTTGGCCGCCGCCAACTCGCTGCGCCTGCACGGTCGACCGCCGAGCATCGCGCTGCTGCTGTTCCTGGCGATCGGCAGCCTCACCCTGCTGGCGTTGGCCCCGATCGTGAGCTTCCCGGTGGCCGCCGTCGAGCGGTGGCGGGTCCGGCTCGTCGACAACCGTCCACTGCCCTCGTCGCCGTGGCCGGGCCTGACCGCCCGCTACCGCAGCGCCGCCACCTGGCGGGAGGTGGCGTACCTGTTCTGGCTGGGCGGGTTCACGCCGGTCGCGTACTGGGTGTTCCTGGTGCTGGTGCTGCTCGACCTCGGGATGATCTCCAGCCCCTGGCTGGCCGGCGACGCCAACCAGCCGGTGGTGATCTGGCAGCCGATCGACAGCACCGGCGAAGCCATTCCGTACGCGATCGTGGGGGTGCTGCTGATCCCGGTTCTCTGGTACGCCATCGGTCTGCTCGCCGCCGTCCAGGCAGCCGTGGCCCGGTGGTTGCTGGCCCACCCGGTGGACGCTGCGGCTCTGCGCGAGGTCACCCGTTCCCGCACCCGACTGGTCGGCGCCTACGAGGCCGAACGCCGCCGCATCGAGCGCGACCTGCACGACGGCGCGCAGCCCCGGCTGACCAGCCTCACCCTTCAGCTGGGGCTGGCCCGGCTGGACGTACCCGAGGACTCCCCCGCCTCCCGACCACTCGCCGTGGCGCACGACCAGGCCCGGGGTCTGATGGTGATGCTGCGGCAGTTGGTGCACGGCATCCGACCGCAGAGCCTCACGGACCTCGGCCTGGCCGGCGCCGTCCGCGAGCTGGCCGACGCCGCCACCATCCCGGTCACCGTGCACGCCGACCTGCACGACGAGCTGCCGGAGATAGTGGAGACGACCGCCTACTTCGTGGTCTCCGAGGCGCTGGGCAACGTGGCCCGGCACGCCCGGGCGACCCGCGCCGACGTACGCCTCACCCGGGCCGGCGGTGACCTCGTCGTCGAGGTGACCGACGACGGTCACGGCGGCGCCGACCCGGCCCGGGGCAGCGGCCTGACCGGGCTCGCCGACCGGGTCGCTGCCGTGGACGGCCGGCTACTGCTGTCCAGCCCGCCCGGCGGGCCTACAGTGGTCCGGGTGGAGCTGCCATGTCGTCGGTGACGCGGGTGGTGCTCGCCGAGGACGAGGTGCTGCTGCGGGAGGGTCTGGTCGCGCTGCTGACCCGCTTCGACTTCACCGTGTGCGCGGCCGTCGGCTCCGCACCGGACCTGCTGGCGGCGGCCCGCGACCACCAACCGGACCTGGTGCTGACCGACATTCGGATGCCGCCGGGCCGCCGCGACGACGGGCTGCGCGCGGCGGTCACGCTGCGCACCGAGCGACAGGACCTCCCGGTCGTGGTGCTCAGCCAGTACGTGCAGACCGGGTACGCGGCGGCGCTGCTGGACAGCGGCGACGGCCAGCGCGTCGGCTACCTGCTCAAGGACCGGGTCGCCGAGGTCACCGAGTTCGTCGACACGCTGCGCCGGGTCGCGGGCGGCGGCACCGCCATCGACCCGGACGTGGTCCGGCAGCTTCTGCACCGCCCCCGCGACCCGCTCGCCGCGCTGTCCGCCCGGGAACGCGAGGTGTTGGCGCTGCTCGCCGAGGGGCGGTCCAACGCGTCGATCGCCGGTCGGTTGCACGTCAGCGAGGCAGCGGTCGGCAAGCACGTCGGCAACATCCTGCTGAAGCTCGACCTGCCCCCCAGCGACGACACCAACCGGCGGGTGCTCGCGGTCCTCACCTACCTGCGCGCCGACCCGGTGACCTGACCGGCGCTGGGCCGAGATCGGGCCCGGCCGCCCCCGGCGTAGATTCTTCTCAGCGGTACGGCGCCAGGTCAGGGCGCCGACCATCCAGACGGGGGCACGGCATGGCGAAGGCGTTGCGGGTTGGTCTGCTGGGGTACGGGCTGGCGGGCCGGGTGTTCCACGCGCCGCTGATCGCCGCGACTCCCGGGCTGCGGCTCGACGCCATCGTGACCCGTGATCCGCAGCGACGCGAGCAGGCGCGACAGCACTTCCCGGACGCCCGCCTGGTCGACGACGCCGACGAGCTGTGGCGTACCCCGGATGCCCTGGACCTGGTCGTGGTGGCGACGCCGAACCGGCAGCACGTGCCGATGGCGCGCGCGGCGCTCGCCGCCGGCCTGCCTGTCGTCGTCGACAAGCCCCTCTCCCCGACCGCCGCGGAGGGCCGCGTGCTGATCGACGAGGCGACCGAGCGTGGGGTGCCGCTGACGGTCTTCCAGAACCGGCGCTGGGACGGCGACTTCCTGACCGTCCGCCGCCTGGTCGAGCAGGGCGATTTGGGGCAGGTGCTGCGCTTCGAGTCGAGGTTCGAGCGGTTCCGTCCGACGATCAAGCCGGGCTGGCGGGAGCTCGCCGGTCCGGAGGAGGCCGGCGGCGCCCTCTTCGACCTCGGCGCCCACCTCGTCGACCAGGCGGTGCAGCTGTTCGGCCCTGTCGAGCGGGTCTACGCGGAGGTGGACCGTCGCCGCGCGGGCGCGGCCGTCGACGACGACGCCTTCGTGGCGTTGACCCACGCCAACGGGGTCCACTCGCATCTGTGGATGGGCGCGGTGACAGCTCAGCTCGGGCCGCGCCTGCGGGTGCTGGGCGACCGGGCCGGCTACACCAGCTACGGGCTGGACGTGCAGGAGGCGGCGCTGCACGACGGTGGCCGACCGGACCAGCCGGGCTGGGGCGAGGTCCCGCCGGACCGCTACGGCCTGCTCGGCGTCGACGGTGACCTGCGGCCGGTGCCGACCGAACCCGGCGCGTACCAGAGCTTCTACGCCCAGGTGGCGGCTGCGCTGCGCGACGGCGCGCCGATGCCGGTGGACCCACGGGACTCCGTCCACACTGTCGAGTTGATCGAGCTGGCCCACCGGTCGGCGGCCGAGGGCGTGGTGCTGCCGGTCCCGACCGCCTGAGCGGTTCGCGCGTCCCGCCACCCGGGCTCCTGACGCGTACGCGAAAACCAGTGGAGCGGCGCCGCCGTGCGCCGTTACCGTGCTGCGCAACCAGGTCGTCTAGGCAAGGACGTGCCGTTGTACACCCTGTGAGACCTCCCGAGAGCTGATCTGTCGCGCGTCGCGCCTGTGCGCCGCGCTCCTTTTTGCTGCGGACTTTCTCACTGAAACCGGTGTACCTCTGTGCTCATTCATTGGGCCGTCGTGCCCACCTGCCTGCCCATCGTTCGCCGCCGTTGCCACGCGTGCGCTTCCCGATGCCTTCGGGCGAGCGGCAAGTTCCGGGTCAACGCCAACCACAAGCTCATCGACGTCTGGCTTCTCGTGCTCTGCACCGAGTGCGGGGAGACGGCGAAGCTCACCGTTCTGGAACGGATGACGGTGCGCACCATCCCACCCGAGCTGCTGGACCGGCTCCACGCCAACGATCGCGGCCTGATCGCCGAACTGCTTCAGGATCCGGACGTCCAGCACCGCAACCGATTCGCCCTGGACTGGGACGACGCCTGGCGTCTCGACACCGGCGGATCGGATCACCTGGAACTCGACGTGATCGACGTCGCGGTCCGCAACGCGGCGCGGATCCCGGTCCGGCCGACCCGACTGATCGCTGACGGTTTCGGTCTGTCACGGGGCGAAGTCGGTCGACTGATCACGGAGGGGAAGGTGGTTTCGGCGGTCCGGATGAGCGGGAAGCTCTCCGGCGACTTCGCCTTCACGCTCAAGCGCTGACCCGCCCTCTGGGGGCCTGTCCGACACGACGCCGGGCAGGCCCTGGGCAGTTCCTTTAGTGACCAGCACGTTGATCGACTCGGTTTCCGTGAAGACGCGGTGTCAGACCGCCTCCAACACCGCAATTTCACCGAAGTCGAGTGGATCACGCGTGCTGTCCGGTTCGGGCCTTCTTAGTCCGCATTCCGCTCGGAGCGGGCCTCGTCCGGCGCCCGGGCGTCGTCGTCGGTCAACGCGTCGTCCGAGGAGGCGGCGAGGTCGGCGAGCCGCCGCTCGGCCTCCCGGATCTCCTCGTCGAGCTTCGGGTTCTCCTCGTCGGGACCCTGCGACATGGGGACCTCCATCGGGCGCGACCGGCGGACCTCCGGGTACCCCGCCTGAGGTCGGAGACACGGCGACCCGCCGCAATCCCGTGATCAAGTGATGAAAAAAGCTCAATCCGCTGCCCGGGACCTACTTTTCATCACTTGATCACTTGATCACTTGATGAGTAGTTGAGCCGGCCCACCAGGAACTAATCCTCATCATGTGATCAGACGCTGCCCCGCCGTCATGCTGCAGAAGAGATGACCTGCGAGCTGACTTCAGCCGAGTTGGTAAGTGCTACCGAGCGCCGGGCCGGTCGGCGGCGCGCCGGGCTGGAGCCCGGGAGCGTTGCCGACCCGGCCCGGTGCCGGATCAGCGCTGCTTTAGCTCGCGCCAGGATGGGTGGGTGCCGCGCCAGGCGTCGGCGAGGATGGCCGCCGAGGCCCGGCTTGGGCACTGCTGCACCCGCTCACGACCCGACGCCCCACCGATCTGGGCGCGGACCTCCCAACCCTGCCCGTCAGTACGGATGTACACGTCCCGGCGCCCGCGCGGGGTCGTGTCTCCGTTCCACCAGTGCTCCTCCACCTTCATTCGCCGACCGTATAGCAATTCCCGCGCCGAGGGTACGGCGCAGGTATGCCCGGACCGGGGCAAGGGCGACAATCCCGGCGCATTTCGGGCCAACCGTTGACGGTTCGAAACCATAACGGGCGGTTCTCCCGCTCCTGACTTGCGAATCAGGAACCCCGCCCCACTCTGCACCCTCCCCGCAACTCCCATCCCCAGCCGATGTCGAGACGGGGCGGGAGGTCAGGTTTGGGTTGTCAGGAGGTAGTCGTCGGCTTCGGGGCTCCAGCGCAGCTCCAGTACGCCGGCGGTGGCGGCGGCCTTGCAGAACTGAAGGAAGCTGCGGTAGCCGAGCTTCTTCTCGCTGAAGTCGGGGCGGGCCCGGCGTACCTGGTTCTTCAACCCGGACAACGCCACCGGGTTGCCGCCGCTACCGAGGTCCGCCACGACGCCCCGGAGCAGGCCGAAGGCCACCTCCCGGTCGCCGTGCTCGGGCAGTGAGACCTCGGGGTCACCCTTCGCCGGACCCTCGGCCAACTCGATCACGTTGCGCTCGGCGAGGTGGCGCAGCAGCTCGCCGAAGGTGCGGAAGCCGTAGTCGGACTCGCTGAAGGTCGGGTCCTTGCGCAGCAGGGTCCGCTTGAGCCGGGAGGCGGTGACCTCACCGTTGGCGCTGCCCTGCAACCCGGCGACGGACTGCGCGACGAGCACGGCGAGCGCGTCCACGTCCCGGTCGGGCTCCGCCTCCTGCTGTCGACGGTCCACCTCCTGCTCCGGCTCGGGTGGGCGTTGCTCCGCGCCGGCCTGCCGGGTGGTGGGACGGGCGCGCCGGCCACGGGCCGGCGGGATGTCCACGCCCTCCAGCCGGTCGTAGTAGAGGAACTCGTCGCACGCCGGGGGAAGCAGCCCTGAGGTGGACCCCTCGACCCCGACGCCGATGACCCGCTTGTTCAGCTCGCGCAGCTTGTGCACCAGCGGGGTGAAGTCGCTGTCACCACTACAGATCACGAAGGTGGAGATGTAGTCGCGTTCGAATGCCAACTCGATCGCGTCGACCGCCATCTTGATGTCCGCGGCGTTCTTACGGGACGCGCCCATCCGCTGCGGGATCTCGATCAGCTCGACGTGGGACCGGGTGAGCATCCGGCGGTCCTCGTCGAAGTAGGACCAGTCGGCGTACGCCCGGCGGACCACCACCCGACCTCGTTCGGCCAGCGCGTCGGCGATGGGCCGGAAGTCGAAGGCCGCGCCGCCGCGATGGTCGCGCGCGCCCAACGCGAGGTTCTCGTAGTCGAGGAAGAGGGCAATCCGGTCTTCTTGATCCACGCGGATCAGCCTACGCCGGGCGCGAGCTGGTCGGGGCGGGCGACGCGCGACACCTCAACTCGACGACCGTCCATTTCTTGCGGCCTGACAGTCGTTTATTTTCGTTGTTCGATAGGCGTCTTGCAGTGCCCTGTTTAGTGCTGCATCATGACGATCAATGTCGGGCGTCGGGGGAACGCCGGGCGGACCTCCACCACCACCCACCCAGGAGGGTCACCGATGTTTCGCAGCCTCACGCCGGCGCGGGGACGCCCCGGCCGGCCCGGCGGCACCGCCGTCGCGCTCGCTGCCGGTCTCGCCGTACTGGTCGCCGGGCCCACAGTGGCCGCCGCCAGTCCACAGGCGTCCGCCGGCGCGCAGCCCGTGGTCACCCGGGCCGCCCTCGATCCGGCGCTGGTCGCCGGACGCGGCGCGGACGTCGACTTCCTCGAGCAGGAAGCGGAGAACGCCCGCACCAACGGCGAGATCATCGGGCCCGACCGGACCGCCTACACGTTGCCCGCGGAGGCTTCCGGCCGCCGGGCGGTCCGGCTCACCCCCGGGGAGTACGTGGAGTTCGTCCTGCCCAGCGCGGCGAACGGGATCACCGTCCGCTACAGCATCCCGGACGCGCCGCAGGGCGGTGGAATCACCGCGCCGCTGCGGGTCGCCGTCAACGGCAAACACCTGCGCACCATGACGCTCACGTCGCAGTACTCGTGGCTCTACAACCAGTACCCGTTCACCAACGACCCCCAGGCCGGGCTGCTGCACCCGGACTGGTGGATCACCGAGTGCCAGTGCGTGCCGTCGGCCACCACCCCGTACCCGAGCATCGACAAGCCGTTCCGGCCCACCCACTTCTACGACGAGCAGCGGCTGCTGCTCGGACGTACCTACCGGGCCGGCGACAAGGTCCGGCTCACCGCGCCGCCCGGTAGCGCCGCCGCCTGGACCGTCATCGACCTGCTCGACTCCGAGTTGGTAGCGCCGCCGCACGTCCGGCTGCTCGCCGCGAACGTGCTCGCGTTCGGCGCCGACCCCACCGGCCGGCGGGACTCCGCCGCCGCACTGGACCGGGCCATCGCGTTCGCTCGGCGCGCCCACCTGAAGGTCTACATCCCGCCGGGCACCTACCAGGTGAACCGGCACATCATCGTCGACGACGTGACCATCGAGGGCGCCGGCAACTGGTACACCACCATCAAGGGCCGCGAGGTCGCCCTGCCGACTCCCGCGCCGGACGGCTCGGTACACACCGGAGTCGGGTTCTACGGTCGGGACGCCGCCGACGGCGGCAGCCGCAACGTGCACCTCTCCGGCTTCGCCATCGAGGGCGACGTGCGGGAGCGCATCGACACCGACCAGGTCAACGCGATCGGCGGGGCGATGAGCGACTCCACCATCGACGGGCTCCACCTGCGCCACACCAAGGCGGGCCTGTGGTTCGACGGCCCGATGCGCAACGTCCGGGTCACCAACAACATCATCGTCGACCAGATCGCCGACGCGCTCAACTTCCACACCGGCGTGACCGACTCCCTCGTGGCGCACAACTTCGTCCGCAACACCGGCGACGACGGCCTGGCGATGTGGTCGGAGAAGACGGCCAACGCGCGGAACACGTTCGACCACAACACCGTGCAGTCACCGACCCTGGCCAACGGCATCGCCATCTACGGCGGCACCGACACCACCGTCTCGCACAACCTGGTCGCCGACCCGGTACGCGAGGGCAGTGCCCTGCACGCCGGGGCCCGCTTCGGCGCGGAGCCGTTCACCGGGCACCTGCGGTTCACCAACAACACCACCGCCCGCGCCGGCACGTACGAGCTGAACTGGAACATCGGGCTGGGCGCGATCTGGGTCTTCGCCCTGGATCGCAGCATCGAGGCGCCCATCGAAGTGACCGGCGACGCGTACCTCGACAACACGTACAACGCGATCATGCTGGTCAGCGACTGGCCGGTGAAGGATCTCTACTCGATCTCCGATGCCCGGTTCCGGGACGTCCGGGTCGACGGCACCGGCACCTCGGTGGTCAGCGCCCGCGCGGCCGGGTCCGCCTCGTTCGCCAACGTGGACGCCCGCAACGTTGGCGCGGTCGGCGTCAACAACTGCGGATCGTTCCACTTCACCCCGGCCGGTTCCGAGTTCACGGTGACCGACCTGGGCGGTAACGACGGCGGGTGGCTCGCGCCGTGGTTGCTGCCCAACACCATCACCTGCGACGACCGGCCGCCCGTGTCGCCGCCCCCGCCTCCGACGCAGTGGTGACAGCGGTGGGCGGCCCGATCGCTCGGGCCGCCCACCGAGTACAGATCAGCGCGTCCTGGCGTACGCCAGCGGCACGGCCGTGGACTGACCGTCCCATCTGCCACTCAGCGTGCCGCCGGCCGGCCCGTCCGCCCCGGGTCCCGGCCGGCGCACGACGACCAGTTCGACGGTGTCGGTCTCGATGAGCGTGCGGTCCTCGTCGACCACCCGTCGCACCGCGCCGACGGCCGGCACCTGGGCGTCGGCAGCGCCGTCGACGACGACGGTCACTGTCGGCTCACGCACCTCGCGCCGGCCGTCGACCTCGAAGTACTGCTCCGCCTGGCCGCCGCCGGTGAGGATCGCGTGGGCGAGCGCGGCGGCGTACACCGGGTCGACGCAGCCGTCGTACACCCAGCGTCGGCCGAGCACCGAGTGCTCGGTGGTGCCGACCAGCCAGCCGTCGGCACCGTCGAGGGGCGCGGCACGGTAGGTGAGCGGGACATGGTGGACCGGCCCGTCGCCGGCGGCGACCAGGATCGTCTCGATGCCGACCTCGCCGGCCGGGTCGTCGAAGCGGTAGGCGCCCCGGCTCACCACCTCGACGCCGGTCGGTCCGGCGAACCACTGTCGGTCGGGCAGCCAGGCCGTCAGCAGGTCCAGTTTCGTGGGGTGCAGGGTCGCCCTGTGCAGCAGTGCCATGACGGCAGCCTAGTCAGAGGCCCGCGCACTGTTGCCCGCCGATGGTGCAGCTCTCCGGTTCCCGGGCCTTCGGCCGGCTGTCGCGGACGTCGAAGCTGATCGTCTGGGACCCCCCGGCCGCCAGGGCGCCCCCGGTGAAGGTGATCACCCGCCTGTCCTGTCGCCAGTTCGCGCCGTCGACGTCGTCGACGGTGGTGCCTTCGGCGAGGGTGACCACCACAGCCCAGTCCGCCACCGGTGCGCCGCCGGGGTTGCCGACCACGATCTCGCCGGTGTAGCCGAACAGTCGGTCGGATTCGGTCTTGTAGCGGGCCGTGACGGGCGCCGGTGGCGGAGGTGGCGCAGCCGACGCGGGCGTCCGCGAGGGCTTCGCCGACGGGGTCCGGCTCGGCCGGGTGGTCGCCGATGCGGTGGCCCGGGAGCCACGCGCCGAGGGGGTCGCCGTGGGCGCGACTGTGGTCCTGGCCGCCGCCACGGTCGGCGACGGGGTCGCGGTCGGCGCGGGCGCGGCGGTCGGCTTCGAGTCGGGCGGCAACGTCACCCATGCCGCGGTCCCCGCCACCAGTACCGCCCCGGCGACCACGGCGACCAGCGTCCGACGCCGACGAGGGTTACGGCCGGCCTTGCCGCGTACGCCGATCAGCGGCAGTTCCGCTGTCATCCCACCGTCGGCCCGGCGCAGGTCGACCTGCTGGAAGGCGAGCCAGTCGAGGATGGCCGGCAGCCGAACCGTCAGCGCCTGCCGGAGCTGTTGCTCGCGCGGCTCGTGCTGCTCGGCGGACCACGCGCCGTGCGTGCTGACCTCCCGTAGCTCCAGCCGGCAGCCCTGCTTCGTCGTCGTCACCGTGCAGGTCAGCTCGCTGAGCCGACCGGCCTCGTCACAGGCCAGCACGAGCAGGTCCGGCTCCTGCCGCTCGGTCACCTCGACCTCGACGTTGGCCTCGAAGCCGGGCAGACCAGCGGTGTGCAGCAGCATCCGGTCCGGTACGCCCTCGACCATCTCGGCCTCGGCGAACCACCGGCCGAGCAACTCCCGATCGGTCAGAGCGCGCCAGACCCGCTCAGCCGGGTGGGACAGGTCGACCTGGGCACCGATCTCGATCACGGCGAGACTCTAACGGGTTGCCCGACCGGCCTGTCCCGCCCGCCCGAGCCGGTTGCCGGCGTCCTGGTCAGCCCCAGCGGCTGGACCGCTCGACCACTGTGGCCAGCGCGGCCCGGGCGTCGGCGCTCACCTCGGCGACCACCTGCGCCGCCGACACGTCCCGGGCCAGCGGGTGCGCCTGCCCGGCCCACAGGTTGGCCACCGATGCGTCCGCGTCGCGCCGGGCGGCGGCGAGCAGGGGACGGGTCAGGTGCAGCACCTGGGGGTAACCACTCGGTGCCACAGCGTCGTGCTGGCGCAGGAAGTCGTTCGCCACGCCACGGGCCCGCTTACCGGTGAACGCCCGGGTCAACGCGGTCGGCGCGGTACTGGCCACCGCCGCCCGGTGCATCGGCGAACTGCCCGCCTCCGGGCAGCGCAGGAAGGCCGTGCCGAGTTGCGCGGCGGCGGCGCCGGCAGCCAGCACGGCGGCCACCGAGGGGCCGTCGACGAGGCCACCCGCGGCCACCAACGGCCGGTCACAGCGGGCGGCGGCCAGCCGAAGCAGCGGCAGCAACCCGTAGTCGTCGTCGTCCGGCAGGCCGCCGCGATGCCCACCGGCCTCGGTGCCCTGTACCACCACCGCGTCCACACCCAGGTTGGCGGCGGCGGTCGCGGCGTCCGGGCGGGTGACGGTGGCCCACACCTCGGTGCCCCGCTCGCGCAGGGCGGTCACCGCCGCCCGGTCGGGCAGCCCGAACACGAAGGACACGACCGGGACCGGGTCCGCGAGCAGCGCGGCCAGCTTCTCCGGGTACGCGTCGTCGCCGCCCACCGGCTCGCCCAGGCGCTCGCCGCGCTGCGCGGCCTGCGGGGCGAGCCGTTCGGCGTACGCCCTGATGGCGGCCTCGTCGACGCCGCCGGGGTCGGGCAGGAAGAGGTTCACACCGAACGGCCGATCGGTACGCGCACGGACGTCGGCGACGTCGGCGAGCAGTCGGCCGGTGTCGATCATCCCGGCGGCGAGGAAGCCCAGCCCACCCGCTGCGGACACGGCGGCCACCAGCGCGGGCGTGGACGGGCCACCAGCCATCGGGGCGGCGATGATCGGGTGGCGCAACGTGGACAGGACGGACATCCCCCCATCCTGCCGCAGGCCCGGCCCGCTCACCGGCGCGCGGTGTGCCGCCACCGCAGCGCGCCTGCCAACCCGAGCAGGACCAGCAGTGTTCCCGCGCCGAGGGCCAACGGCCAGGTCCGACCGCTCCCTCCGCCGACCTGTCCGGCGGCCGGACGGACCGCAGTGGGCGACACCGGGTCGACGGACTCCGTGGCGGGCGCGGCGGTGACAGTGCTGGCAGTGGCCGGGTAGCGCAGGATCGTCGAACGGGTGCCGGCTGATTGACCGGCGGACTCGGAGACGGTGAGCAACGAACGACCGTCGCGACTGTAGGTGATCGACTCGCCCTGCGGCTCGTCCGGCAAGGGGGTGATCCGCGGCGTGCCGGTGGTCAACGCCCGGACCACGTCGCCGTCGGGCACGTCGTACTCGAAGGCGTCGGCGTAGCTGCGCAGCACCACCCGCCGTCCGTCCGGCGCGGTCGCCGCGCCAGTGATCACGCCGCGCCCCAGGAACGAGAACGGGTTGCTGGTAGTGGTCGAGGGCACTGTCACCTGGCCGAGCGCGGTCAGCGGCGTCGTCGCGTCCGGCCGTAGCGCTGTCGCCGGCGCGTACAGGAAGACAGTGCCACTGCCGCCCTTGGTGACGATCAGCGGCCGACCGGACGCGTCGAGCAGCAGCGCCTCGGCGTCGTGCGGACGGTCCGGGTAGGTCATCCGGTGCAGCACCGGCTGCTTCGCCCCTGGCGTGAGCCGCCACACCCCGACAGTCGGTCGGGAGCGGTCGTTGTCACCGATGTCGGCGACCCAGACGGTGCCGTCCCGGCCGATGGCCAGGTCCTCGGTGTCGCGGGGCCGGGACGGGAAGGAGACGGTGCGCACCACATCGCAGCGCTGGTCGAGGAAGAAGATCCGGCGGCGGGCCTCGTCGTCGGCCCCGTCGTTGATCACCACGTACCCGTCGTCGGTGGCGACCATCCCGGAGATCTCGCGCAGCCGGTCGTCGCGCACCTGGCAGACCGGCGTCCCCGCCGCCGCGCCCGCCGTGGCGGCGCCCGGCACCAGCGCCACTGCCGGCGGCACCAGGCCCGCGAGCAACGCGGTCACCACCGCCCCCGCACGGGCACGCCGCCCCCAGGTCAACCGTCCGCGTACCCGCATCGCCCACCCTCCTCGTCGCGGCCGTGACCGGCCACCCGCCTATCCTGGCCGATCCCGGCCACGGCCGACGGTCAACGGGGGGACGCGCCGGAACCCTGGTCGATGTACTGTCGCTCCGCCTGATCTTCAAGCCGGAGGGTGGACATGTCCGTGAGCGACACCGCGCCGGCCACCCGGTTCGGACGGCGGCTGCTGCGCCGCCTCGGCCGCCCGGCCGATGGCGCCGCCGTCGCGTGGGTGCCGCTCGCCGCGGTCGTCTGCGGCCTCTTCACCGGCGCACTGGCCAGCCGGGCCGCCTGGGAGACGTCCCGACCGCAACCCGACCGGGCCGAGGCCGCCGCCATCCTCACCGAGGTCTTTCCCGGCCACGACCTGGGCGAGATCGACACCCCACCGGCGCTCTTCGTCGTCTACGGGCACGCGCTGCGCCTGGGGACCGTCAAGACCCTGGTGTTCGGTGACGGCGGCGAGTATCAGGAGAGCGCCACCGGCGCCGGCGCCCTCGGCGCGCCGCCGGTGCCCGCCGAGCAGATCGTCTCAGTGGCCCGGGAGCGCCTGACGGGTGCCGGCTGGCGGGTGTACGAGCCGCAGGTGTCCGACCGGGTCAGCTGCGCGGACAAGGTGTGCGCCACCCCACGGGCGGTCACCGACACCGCGTTGACCGCCCGACGTGGCGACACCATCCTGAACGCCTCGATCTCCTCGCAGACAGCCGTCGACGCCAGCTACCTCTCGGTCGAGCTGCACCGCGCGCCACCGCCACTGGTGATCCCCGCCGGAATGCTCGGCACGGTGCTGGGCGCGGTGGCCGGCTGGCTGGTCTTCGGCTGGGCCAGCCGACGCACCGAGGGACGCCGTAGCCGCGGCACTGTGAACGGCCTGATCGGTGTGGCCACTGTGCTGTGGTGGCTGCCGGTGTTGCTGGCCGCACCGCAGTGGCTGCACCACCACCTCGGCGAGCCGCACCCGGCCTGGCACCCGTACTGGGAGTGGCTGGGCCAGCCGGCCGCCTCGCTGCTCTTCCTGGTCGGCGCGGTGTGCGTGCTGATGGCGCTGGGACTGGCCGCCGGTACCCGCCGGAACAGCGCGCCCGAGGCGACCGCCGACTGACCGCCGAGGGTTACCAGTCGGTGCGCAGACCGGTACGGTCCGAGATGTCCACTGTCGCGGCAGGCCCGGACGACGGCGCCCCTGCCGGGCCCCGGCACCGCCGGGCCGACCGGCCATGGAAGGGGCACAGGGTGCGGATCAGACCGGGATTGTGTGTCGCGGCGCTCGTCGCGGCGGGGCTGGCGGTCGGCACACCGGCCGCCGCCACACCGGCCGCCGTCCCGGTGGCCGAGGCCACCGTGGTGCCGATCCAGGTCACCGGCGACCCGGCGACGCGGTTCAACCTGGTGCTGCTGGGCGACGGTTACACAGCGGCCGACCTGCCCACCTTCCGAGCACACGTGGATCGGCACCTCAACACCCTGTGGACGATCGAGCCGTTCAAGTCCTACCGCAGCTACTTCAACGTCTACGCCGTCGAGATCGTCTCGGCGGAGTCCGGGGTGGACTGTGACCCTGGCCTGTCCGCCCCGCAGCGCGACACCGCGTTGGGCATGGGCTTCTGGGGTGGTTGCAACCCGGCGAGCGTGCAACGCCTGCTCACTGTCGACGGCACCGCCGCCAACGCGTACGCCGACCTGGCCGTCGGCACCAACCCCGGTAACCGCCAGCTGATCGCGCTCGCCAACAGCGGCACCTACGGTGGGGCCGGCGGCAGCGACGCCACCGCCTCCGGTGGCAACGCGCTCTCCGCGCTGATCAGCCCGCACGAGCTGGGGCACTCACTCGGTGGCTTGCAGGACGAGTACGACTACTACGGCCGTGGGGTGCCGGGCGACACCTACAGCGGGCCGGAACCGGACTCGGTGCACCACACGGTGCTGACCGAGCGGCAGATGCGCGACACCCGGGCCAAGTGGTGGCGCTGGCTGGGTGAGCCGAGCGAGGCGGGCGGAACGATAGGCCGCTACGAGGGCGGCCTGTACCTCCAGCGTGGGGTGTGGCGGCCGAGCCGGCACTCGATGATGAAGTCACTGGGCTTCTACTTCGACCAGGTCGGCCGGGAGCGGATGACCGAACGGATCGCCGCCCGGGTCGGCATCGTGCAGGGCGGCACGGCCACCGATCAGGTGGTCGGCGCGGACCGGCTGCTCTGGGTGGACACCCTGCACCCGGTGAGCCACGCGCTGACCGTGACGTGGTCGGTGGACGGCAGAGCGGTGCCGCGTACCGACAACGCCCGCCATCTTGACCTGCGGAAACTACGGCTCTCCCCCGGCCGGCACACGGTGACCGCCACGGTGACCGACCCGACGGAGTTCGTCCGCGACCCGGCGGTCCGCAGTTCACCGGCGCTGACCCAGACCCGCTCCTGGACCGTGGACACCGCGGTGCGTACCCCGGCGGTGGAGTCGCCGCTGGCGATCACCGCGTCCACAGCGACCGACCGGCCGGTCGGCGCGCACGACGTGGTGTACGTGCGGACCAGCCAGCCCACCGATCGGGCGCCACGCGTGCGCTGGACGCTCGATGGCCGACCGGTGGCTGACACCGGCACCGACCGGGACGTGGACCTGAGCGCCCTGCGCCTGTCGCGGGGCACCCACCGGCTGACCGCCCGCGTCAGCGAGCCGGGCACCGGAAGGGCGGTGACCCGCACCTGGACGGTCGACGCGACGCGGCCCGACGCGGCGTACGCCCTCTCCGAGCCACTGCTCACCACGACCCGGCCCGGCCGACCCACCGAGTACGTGTACAACGGCCCGTTCACCATGGGGTTGACCGGCACCGACGACGGCACCGGCCAGGTCACCTCGGAGTTCCGGCTCGACGGCGACGGATGGCACAACTACTACGGCTGGCCCACCGACGCCCGATCCCCGTTCCTGTTCACCGCCACGGGCACCGACGTGGACGGTTTGGTCTACGGCAACCTCGGCTCGGGCGGCCTGTCAGTGTCCCCGTTCGCCGAGCGGTCTCCCGGGTACGGCCGGCACCGCGTCGAGTACCGGGGCATCGACGCCGTCGGCAACGTCGGGCCGGCCCGCGCGTTCGTGGCCACGCTGATCCCGCCACCACCGGCCTGCACCACAGTGGTCACCGGCCGGCACGCCGGCCCGCTGACCGTCGCCGCCGGTGTCACCTGCCTGCGCGCGGCCACCGTGACCGGCCCGGTCACCGTCGCGCCCGGCGCCGCACTGGTCGCCCAGGGCTCCTCGATCGCCGGAGACCTGACGGCGTCCCGCGCCACTGCCGTCGAGGTGCTGAACACCGAGGTACGCGGCGCGGTGACGCTGACCGCCACCAGCGACCACGTCACGATGGTGGGGTCCCGGGTGGCCGGGCCGCTGGCGCTGACCGGCACCGCATCGGCACCCATCCTCGCTGGCGGCGAGGTAAGCGCGTTGACCTGCTCGGTCGGCCCGACCCCTGTCGACCTGGGGGCACCCACCACGGTGCGGAATCCGGCAGCGGGCCACTGCCGTCGCGCCCTGCCGCCGGCGACATGACGATCAGAGCAGCGGGGCGGCGTGAGTGCGTCGCTGGCGGGTAGGCAGCGGCCCGGCGGCATGTCGACACCCGCCGGGTGGGAGGCTCCGATGAGCACGTACCGGGACGAACAGGGCGGAACGTTCCCTCCGCCGGAGGCGGATGCCCTGGAACAACGGCAGGACGCGTTCGACGTCGGACCGCCGGACCGGGTGTCGGGTGATGTGGACCCGGAGGCGGCCGAGGCCGACCTGGCCGAGCAGGGCGCCTTCCCGGCGGGCACGCTCGAGGAGGTGACATCGCTGCCGGCCGACGCCAACCCGGCGGACGCCCTCGAACAGCGCCAGGAGATCCCGGCCCGCGACGAAGGACGTCGCACCTGATCACACCCGCTCCAGGCCGACCCGGGCCACCCCGCCGGCTACGGCCGCCAAGGCGGTGCGGGCTTCAGTACGGGCCCGGCCACCCACCGGGGTCCGGGCCCGACATGGTCTTTCACGGGTGATGCCTGTGAGTCATAACGATGACTCACAGGCATCACGCTCGTAGGGGTGTCCGTGCCCAGGCAGCCAGACCGGCTCAACCGGCGACACTGACCAGCCGGCTCAGCCGGCGACACTGACCAGCCGGCTCAGCCGGCGACACTGACCAGCCGGCTCAGCCGGCGACACTGACCAGCCGGCTCAGCCGGCGACGACCTGCCAGAGGAGGAACGCGTTGAGCGCGACCACCAGCACGGCCACCAGGGACGCGGCGGCGGTGGTGAGCGGATGGTTGACCAGGTTTCCCATCAGGTCGCGTCGGCGGGTGAAGGCGACCACCGGGATCAGCGCGAACGGAATGCCGAAGCTGAGGATGACCTGGGACAGCACGAGCGCCCGGGTCGGGTCGAGGCCGATGGCGAGCACGGCCAGCGCGGGCAGCAGAGTGACCAGCCGACGCAGCAGCAGCGGCACCCGCCGACGCAGGAAGCCCTGCATGATCACCTCTCCGGCGTAGGTGCCGACGCTGGTGGAGGCGAGCCCCGAGACCAGCAGCGCGACGGCGAACCCGAACGCGGCGGCGGTCCCGATGGTCTGGCCGAGCCCGGCGTGCACCCCCTCCAGGCTGTCCGCGCCACCCGGGCCGCCGCCCCGGAAGCTGGCTGCGGCGATCAGCAGCATGGCGAGGTTGACCGCGCCGGCGGCGCTCAGGGCGAGCAGCACGTCGGTGCGCTGGCCGCGGAACAGGATCCGACGCTCGGCGTCGTCGGCGGCGGGGATGCGGTCGCGGGTGAGCGCAGAGTGCACGTAGATGACGTGCGGCATGACTGTCGCGCCGAGGATGCCGGCGGCCAACAGCACGCTGTCCGTGCCCTGTAGGCGCGGCACCATGCCGGCCATGGCCGAGCCGGGATCGGAGCCGGAGGCGAGCAGGTTGGCGGCGAAGGCCAGCACGATCACTCCGAGCAGGACGGCGATGGCGACCTCGAAGGCGCGGTACCCGCGCGAGCGCAGGGCGAGCACGGCGAACGCGGCAGTGCCGATGATGATCCCGCCGGGTAGCAGGGGGATGCCGAAGAGCAGGTACAGGGCGACCGCGCCACCGATCACCTCGGCCAGGTCGGTGGCCATGGCGACAAGCTCGGCCTGTACCCACATCACCCGGTTCACCCGCCGGGGCAGGCGTTCCCGACACAGCTCGGGCAGGCTGCGCCCGGTGGCCAGACCCAGCTTCGCGGTGAGCGTCTGCACCAGCATCGCCATCAGGTTGGCCACCACCACAACCCAGACCAGCAGGTAGCCGTAGCGGGCGCCGGCGGCGGAGTTGGTGGCGAAGTTGCCGGGGTCGACGTACGCGACGGCGGCGACGAACGCCGGGCCGAGCAGGATCAACCGTCCGCGTACGCGGCCCCGGGCGCGAGCGGCCTGTAGTGGAGTCGCCCTCGACGTCGTCAGTTCGTTGGTGACCATCGAACACCTCCCGTCCACGCGGATCGCTGCCGGTCCCTTCCCCGCCGGTTGACCCTTGGGGGCCAACCGGTGGCCTGCCGGTGCCACCGGGTCGGCACCGGCGCGCCGGGCGGGACCCGATGCGCCGCCGGCCAGCACGCGGCGCGCCGAACGAGACGCGCCGTGCCCGAACAGGACCTGCCGCGCCGGGCTTGACAGCCGGTGGGTCACCGATGAAGCTGTCTATTAGTCCTACTGTCGTAGGACAACAGGAAGGATCATCGGGAGTGATCGAGTTCGTACTGGACAGCCGGTCGAAGGTGAACACCTACATGCAGCTCGTGCAGCAGGTGAAACAGGCGCTACGGGTTGGCCTGCTGACACCGGGCGACCAGTTGCCGAAGGTCCGGGACGTCGCGCAATCCCTGGCGATCAACCCGAACACGGTGCTGAAGGCGTACCGGGAGTTGGAGATCGAGGGTCTGGTCGGCGGCCGACCCGGGGTGGGCACGTTCGTCCAACGCACCCTGGCCAGCGCGTCCCTGCCCAACCAGGCCGAGTTGCGCGACGACCTGGTCGCCTGGCTGCACCGGGCGCAAGCGGCCGGCCTCACCGCAGAGGACGTCATCGCCCTGGTCGAGACGACGCTGCGCGCCACCCTCGCCGACGACGCCCCGCAGAAGGAGCCCGCGTGAGCGAGCAGACCGAACGAACCATGAGGCACCGCAAGCGCTCGCGCGACCGCGAAGCAGTGGCGTGAACGGAACGAGAGGACAAGGGATGGACATGGTCTTGGAAGCAGACCGGCTCGGCAAGCGGTACGGCAGCACCTGGGCATTGCGGGACTGCTCACTGCATCTGCCGGCCGGCCGGATCGCCGCGCTGGTCGGGCCGAACGGCGCGGGCAAGAGCACGCTGCTGCACCTGGCCGTCGGGCTGCTCAAGCCCGACGCCGGCACGGTCCGGGTGTTCGGCCGGTCCCCGTACGGCGACACGGAGGGCCTGGCCGACATCGGTTTCGTCGCCCAGGACACCCCCCTGTATCGGGACTTCACCGCGGCCGAGCTGGTCATCGCGGGCGGCAAGCTGAACAAGCGGTGGGACGCGGCGTTGGCCCGCCAACGGCTGGCGCAGCTCGGCATTCCACCGGACAAGCCGGTCGGCAAGCTCTCCGGTGGGCAACGGGCCCAGGTCGCGCTGGCTCTGGCGCTGGCGAAGCAGCCGCGGCTGCTGCTGCTCGACGAGCCGGTCGCCAGCCTCGACCCGCTGGCTCGACGGGAGTTCCTCCAGTCGCTGATGGGCAGCGTCGCGGAGTCGGGCACCACCGTCCTGCTCTCCTCGCACCTACTGGCCGACCTGGAACGGGTCTGTGACTACCTGATCGTGCTGAACGCCTCCCAGGTGCAGCTCACCGGCACGGTCGACGACCTGGTCGCCGAGCACCGGCAGCTAGTCGGGCCACGACACGACGGCGGCGTCATCGGGGGCGTCGCCGCAGTGATCCGGGCCAGCCACACCGACCGTCAGTCCACGTTGCTCGTCCGCACCGACGGTCCGGTCACCGATCCGGCCTGGACGGTCCGCGAGGTCAGCCTGGAGGACGTCGTGCTGGCCTACCTGGCCGACGGCACCACGCAGACCAGTCACAGCGAGTGGGGGGTGGCAGCATGATCTGGCTGACCTGGCGGCAACACCGCAAGCAGGCGTTCTACACCCTGCTGGGGCTCGCGGCGCTCGCCGCCCTGCTGGTGCCCATCGGCCTGGCGATGCGGCACACCTTCTCCGACCTCGGGCTGACCGACTGCGCCAGCCAACTCGCCCGCGCCGACGTGGCGCAGGCGACCCGGGAGACGTGCGATGCGGGCTATCGGCGCTTCGGCAATCAGTACGGCAACCTCAGTCTGGTGGCCGTACTGCTGATCACCCTGCCGGTGCTGGTCGGCCTCTTCTGGGGTGCGCCGCTGGTCGCCCGCGAGGTGGAGCAGGGCACGCACCGGTTCGTCTGGACCCAGGGCGTCGGCCGGACCCGCTGGGCCCTGGTGAAGTTCGGTCTGGTGAGCGGGTCCGTCCTGATCCTCGCGACGGTCTACGGGCTGGGCATGTCCTGGTGGGTCGACCCGCTCACCAAGGCCGCGCACGAGGGCCGGTTCGGCATGATCGTCTTTGATCTGCAGGGCATCGTCCCGATCGGGTACACCCTGTTCGCCGTGGCGCTGGGCGTCTTCGCTGGCACCGTCTGGAAGCGGATGCTGCCCGCCATGGGCATCACTCTCGCCGGCTACATCGGTGTACGAGCGGCGGTGGAGCTGCTGGCCCGACGGCACTATCAGCCGGCCCGCACCCAGACCTTCCCGATCGAGGGGGAAGGGCCACCGGAGGTCAGCCGGGGCGACTGGGTCCTCGCGCAGGGCGTCCGGAACCCCGACGGCACGATGATCTCGGAGGGCGGCCGGATCCAGTGCCCGCCGGGCGGGAAGGGGCCGGACGGTCGGGTCTGCGGCGCCGAGTTGGGCCTCGAACCGGGCGCGTACAACTGGCAGCTCTACCAGCCGGCGGACCGGTTCTGGCTGTTCCAGGGCATCGAGACGGGCATCTTCGTCGCCCTCGCCGTGCTCCTGCTCTACCTGGCGGTGCGCCGGATCCGCCGGATCGCCTAGCTGGGCGACGGGTGCTCGTCGGGGAGCGGGGGCCTCGGCGATCACCCGTCAGCGCAGGCCCTCGACGGTGAACGACAGCCAGGACGCCAGGTCGCGCACCTCGTCGTGCACGGCCCGGGTCACCTCCGGGGTGAAGGGCACGTCCTCGTGGACGGCGTGCACAGTGAGCGTGCCGCGCCGACGCTCGGCCGTGGCGTCCACCTTTCCGACCAGCCGATCGCCGTGCAGGATCGGCAGCGCGAAGTAGCCCCACCGTCGGGCCGCCTTGGGCTTGTACATCTCCAGCACGTACTCGTACTCGAAGAGGTCAGCGAGGCGGACCCGGTCGTGCACCAGCCTGTCGAACGGTGACAACAGCGCCGTACGCCCGATGAAGGGCTGCCCGAGTGCGGCCGGGTCCACCCGCCACTCCCCCGCGACGCCCTCGATGATCGCTGGCTCGCCGGCGTCACCGACCTCGGCCGGCTCGCCGGGCACGATCACCGCCCTCGCCCGCGCGATGCCCAGCGCCCGCAGCCGTCGCTCGTTGCGGAGCCGGCGCGCCTGCTCCAGCTCGATGACGGGCACCTCGGCCGGGTAGACCCGCTCGGCCACGTCCCAGAGCCGCTGTCGGCCCTGGCGGCCCGCGATCGCGACCTCGCCGCCTAGGACCAGGAACTCCAGCATCTGGGTGACGTTGCGGTTGTTGGTCCAGCCCGACGACGGCCAGGGCACGGCGCTCGTGTCCGGGATGTCGCGGGAGAGCAGCGGACCGGCACGGCCGAGCAAGTCGAGGACATCTCGCCGGAACGAGTCGTTGGCGCGCAGCCACTCGCGGTGGCGCTCATGACCGGGCGACGCCACCATCGCCGCGAGGAAGAGCCCCAGGTCGTCCATCGGTCGCACCATCGCCTGGTGCTCGAAGAGCGTCCGGTCCCGTTCGAGGGCCTCGCGCATCTGCGCTGGCTGGTACGACGAGCCGAGCCGGCTCCAGCAGACGAGGTCGGCGCTGGGCGCGACGGCCGCGGTCGGGTCGATCTGCACAAGGGTCAACTGGCGGACCACGGTCATCAGGTCGGTCGGACGCGGAGCGGCCAGCAGTTGGGCCCGGACGGCGATCCGCCGCGCCTGGGCCCGATCGAGTCGGTGCACACCCACGCCGGTGAGCCTAACGACGACCACCGACACCGATCGGGCCCAGAGGGTCAAACCGCGCGCCCGTGCGGGCTCAGCCTGCCAGCCGTCGGTACCGGGCGACCGAGAGCGGCAGGAAGACCGCGACCAGGACGAGTGGCCAGAGCACCGCCAGCAACGGGTAGTGCTGCGCCGCCCAGGAGTCGCCGCCCCAACCGGGGTTCCCGAACAGCTCACGGGTGGCGCCGACGGTCGCCGACAGCGGGTTCCACGCGGCCACCGCCCCGAGCCAGGCGGGCATGGTGGACGGTGCGACGAACGCGTTGGAGAGGAAGCCGAGCGGAAACTCCAGGGTCTGCACGGCCACCACGGCGGTCTGCCCACGGGCGACCAACCCGAGGAAGATGCCGACCCAGATCAGGGCGAAGCGCAGCAGCAGGATCAGTCCCACCGCCGCCAGCGTGGCACCGATCCCGCCGTGTGTTCGCCACCCGATTGCGAGACCGGTCAGCAGCAGGACCCCGAGGGTGACCAGCGCGAACAGCATGTCGGCCACCGCCCGGGCCGCCAGCGGCGCCAGCGGTGACACGGGCATCGATCGGAGCCGGTCGGTCACCCCGCGCTCCAGGTCCTCGGCAACGGCGATCGTGGTGAGGCTGATGCCGAAGACCATGGTCATCACGAACATGCCCGGCATCAGGAACTCTCGGTAGCTGCCACCGCCGGGCACCTGCAACGCGCCACCGAACAGGTAGGCGAACATCAACACGATCAGGATGTTGAAGCCGAGCGAGGCGATCAGTGGGCCAGGATCGCGTCGCCACCGGGCCAGGCCGCGCCAGATGAGCGTGCCGCTGTCGGCCAGGAGGGCGGGCCGGCCGGGCGTCAGATCCACCGGCGGGGCCGGCATGGTCACCGCGCTCATGCCGCCACCTCGACGGTCGCCGCGCGGTGCCCGGTGAGGTGCAGGAACACGTCGTCCAGGGTTGGGCGGCGCAGCGCGACGTCCGCCACCGGGACGTTCACGGCGTCGAGCGCCCGCAACACGTCGACGAGTGCACCGGCCTGGTGACCGACCCGGACGCTCACCATCCGCCGGTCCACGTCGACAGTCGGTTCGTCGTCGGCCGCCCGGCGGATCTGGGCAACGGCGGCGGCGAGGTCGGTCGGTGCCGCGACGACGACCTCGATGCGATCGCCGCCGAGGCGGGTCTTGAGGTCGTCCGGAGTTCCCTCGGCGATCACCCGGCCGGCCTCGACCACCGAGATCCGGTCGGCGAGTTGGTCGGCCTCGTCCAGTTGCTGGGTGGTGAGCAGCACGGTGGTGCCGGTGCGTACCAACTCCCGGACGGACTCCCACACCTCGTTGCGGCCACGCGGGTCCAGCCCGGTGGTGGGCTCGTCGAGGAAGAGGACCGCGGGGGCCAGGATCATGCCGGCCGCCAGGTCGAGCCGTCGGCGCATACCGCCGGAGTACGTGCTGACCGGCTGTTCGGCGGCGTCGGCGAGACCGAAGCGTTCCAGCAGCTCGACCGCCCGTTGACGGGCCCGGCGGCGACCCAGGTGGAACAGCCGGCCGAAGAGCACCAGATTCTGCCGGCCGCTCAGCGCCTCGTCGAGGGCGGGATGCTGCCCCACCAGCCCGATGCGGTAGCGCACCTGGTCGGGCTGGCGGGTCACGTCGAAGCCGGCCACCTCGGCGCGACCCTCGTCGAGTCGGAGCAGGGTGGAGAGGATCCGTACCGAGGTGGTCTTGCCGGCCCCGTTCGGGCCGAGCAGGCCGCACACCGTTCCCTGCGGCACCCGCAGGTCGAACCCGTCCAGCGCGTACCGGTCCCGATACCGCTTGCGCAGCCCCTGCGCCACTATCGCGTCGGCTCTTGTCGTCACAGCGCTCCCCTCCCGAAACTGTCTTCCCGCACTACCGTACAACGTACGATAGCGCGTACGGACAGACGCATGAAGGGCCGGCGATAACCGTCGCTGTCGACTGTGGATGTAGCGGCCTTGTTGCCTGGCGCTGTCCCGCCTCGGACCGGTTCGGGGCGGCCGAACGGTGCAGACGGGCGTGATCCACTCGCGTTTCATGAAGTCGGGGTGTCCCCGGCGCCCGGACGCCGCGATTTCCGTGAACCCGAGTCGATCACGTCGTGTGGCCGCCGTGTCGGGGTCCGGGGCCGGCAGGGTGGGTGGGGTCACACGCCACCCGTTCGGAGCCGGGCCGACACCGGGCGGGAAGTCGCGCGACTACGCGGGCTCGGCGGTCCCGACCTGGCCCGCGACGCCGACGTTCAACGGGTCGGCCAGGAGTTTGTCGAACGCCAACTCGGCGGCGCCGATCAGGACGGCGTCGCGGCCGAGCGCCGCCGCGCGCAACCGCAGGTGCTCGCGGGAGGCGGGCAGCGGCATGGTGTCGAGCCGGTCCCGGACCACGTCCGCACCGGCGGTGAAGATGTCGCGCAGCGAGCCACCGAACACCACGGCGTCCGGGTTGACCACGTTGACCAGGTTCGCCACGCCGAAGCCGAGCCAGTCCGCCACCTGCTCGACGGCCGCGCGGGCGGTCGGATCGCCGGCCGCCGCGGCGCGCAGCACCTCGGCCACCGCCGCGCGGTCGCTCGGGTCACGGCCGGCGTGCCGCAACAGCGCGGCTTCCGAGATCTCGGTTTCCCAGCAGCCGCGTGAACCGCAGCCGCAGGGCAGGCCATTGGGGTTGACGACCATGTGGCCGACCTTGCCGCTGTGACCCCGATGGCCGATCACCAGTCGGCCACCGACGATGATGCCGGCGCTGATGCCCAGGTCTCCGTGCAGGTAGATGAGGTCGTCGATGCCGACCGCGACGCCCCGGACGTGCTCGGCCAGGGCGGCGATGTCGGCCAGGTCTCCTGCCACGAAGCCGGGGCCGGAGCTGAACTCCGCCTCCAGCGCGGCGCCGAGCGTCTCGTCGATGCTGGCGATCCGGAGCCTGCCGTCCGGGTCGCGGGTGGTGTCGGTGACCGCGGCGGCGCCGCCGACCAGCAGCGCGTCGCCCGCCACCGCGCGTTCCATGTCGCGGACCAGGCCGGCGAGGGGCCCGACGGCTTCGATCGCCGACATGCCGCTGGGTCGGGGGATCTCCCGCAGATCGAGGATCTGCCCGCCGAGGCCGACCCGGGCGGCACGCAGCCGATCCGCGTCGATGCTCAACGCATGCGCGTAGACCCGGTCGGAGCGGGGGCTGACCACCAGCGAGGGACGGCCGGCGCGGCGAGCGGTGGTCGGCGCCTCCTCGGTGACCAGGCCGCTGGTGACCAGGTCGGCTGCGAGGGCGCCGATGGTGCTTCGGTTGAGGCCGAGCCGGCTGGTCAGCTCGGCGCGGGACGTCGGTCCGTGCAGGTGGACGTAGCGCAGCACAGCGCCGAGGTTCTGCCGCCGGATCTCCTCCTGGCTGGCGCCGGGGACCGACGGCAGCGGGGATTCGGCGTTGCGGCCGACGCCGGCTGGCCTGGCCCGTACTGGTGTCGCCACGGTCAGACCTCCTTCCGGGTCGAGGCCGGTTGGTGCGGGGGTGCAGGGACGACGATGGGTCCCGGTAGAGGAGACCCGGGACCCATCGGCGTTACTACCTACCGTGCGGTGATTACTTGGTGAGCGGCGCGAGCTTCGGGTCGGTGGCGTACGCCTCAGCCGCGTTCGCCTTGGTGACGGCGACCGGCGGGAGCAGGTACGTGTCGACGACCTTGCTGCCGTTGTTGTAGGACTTGGTGTCGTTCACCTGCGGCTTGTCGCCGGCCTGGAGAGCCTTGACCATGTTGATGGTCTCCTTCACCAGGTTGCGGGTGTCCTTGTTGATCGTCATGTACTGCTCGCCCTTGACGATCGACTTGACCGACTCAACCTCGGAGTCCTGACCGGTGACGATCGGGGTCGGCTTGCCAGCACCCTTGACCGAGGTCAGGATGGCGCGGGCCAGCGTGTCGTTCGGGGAGAGGACGCCGTCCAGCTCCTTGTTGCCGTAGGTCGAGGTCAGCAGCTGGTCCATGCGGGCCTGCGCACCCTCGGCCTTCCAGCCCTGGATGGCGGTCTGCTTGACGTCCTTCTGACCCGAGGCGACGACCACGTTGCCCTTGTCGATCTCCGGCTTGAGCACGTCCATCGCGCCGTTGAAGAAGACACCGGCGTTGTTGTCGTCCGGCGAGCCGGAGAACAGCTCGATGTTGTACGGGCCGTTCGGCTTCTTGGCCTTCATGCCGTCCAGCAGGGCCTGGCCCTGGAGCTGGCCGACCTTGAAGTTGTCGAAGGCGACGTAGTAGTCGAGGTCCGGGGTGTTCGTGATGAGCCGGTCGTAGGCGATGACCTTCACGCCGGCCGTGTGGGCCGCCGCGACCTGGGTCGACAGCTGCGCGGCGTCGGTCGCGCCGATGACGATGACCTTGGCGCCCTTGGTGACCATGGCAGTGATCTGAGCCTGCTGGTCGGCCACAGTGGTCGACGCGCCGGCGTACTGCACGTCACCCTGGAAGCCGGCCTCCTTGAGGCCGTTGCTGAACAGGTCACCGGCGAGGACCCAGTTTTCCGAGGTCTTGGCCGGCAGAGCGACACCGATCAGCGAGTTCGCCGCGAAGCCCTTGGCGTCGCCGCCCTTGGTGTCGGAGTCGCCGTCGCGGCCGGAGCCGCAGCCGGCGAGGGCCAGCATGGCGGCGGCGCTGATGGCCACCACCGACGTGCCGAAGAATTTACGCATGGTGAGGACTTGCCTTTCTAGATGGTGAGGCGGGTAGTGAGGTCGGTGGCCGTCAGCCGGACACCGCTGCCTTGGCGGGCTCGCGCTCCGCGTCCGGCGGTGAGGCGGGTGGGGCGGAATCCTCGCGGCGGAAGGGCCGCATCAGGCTCCCGATGATGGAGAAGCGCCCCTGGCTCTTGTTGTAGACGTCGATCGCGACGGCCAGCAACAGGACCAGACCCTTGATGATCTGGACGCGGTCGGTGCCGACGCCCATCAGCTGCAGGCCGTTGTTGAGCACGGCCATGACGAGACCACCGACGATGGAGCCGCTGATGGTGCCGATACCGCCGGCGACGGCAGCGCCACCGATGAAGACGGCAGCGATGGCGTCCAGTTCCCAGCCGTTGCCGTCCTGCGGCCCGGAGGCCGCCGAGCGGGCCACGAAGATCATGCCGGCCAGCGCTGCCAGGACGGACATGTTCATCATGACGAAGAAGTTGACCCGCTTGAGCTTCACACCGGACAGCTCGGCCGCCCGGGAGTTGCCGCCCACCGCGTAGATGTGCCGGCCACCGGCCGTGTTGCGGGTGTAGAAGGAGTACGCGATGACCAGGACCAGCAGGATGATGCCGGAGATCGGGAAGCTGGTGCCGACGCGACCGCTGGCGAAGCGCAGCGCCGCGAAGGCGATCACGCCGACCATGATGGCCATCCGCAGGATGGAGATCCACATGGGCGCCGGGTCGGCGTCCATGGCCCGTCGGGTCTTGCGGGACTGGATCTCGCGCCACACCACCGCCAACGCCGCGGCCAGGCCGAGCAGCAGCGTGGCGTTGTTGTAGCCGGTGTTCGGACCGAACTCGGGCAGGAAGCCTGAGCCGATCTCCCGGAAGCCCTCCGGCACCGGGACGGTGCTCGCGTTACCGATGAACTGGTTGCCGCCCCGGAAGAGCAGCATGCCCGCCAGGGTGACGATGAACGCCGGCACCCCGATGTAGGCCACCCAGAAGCCCTGCCAGGCGCCGATCGCCGCGCCGATGGCGAGGCCGAACACGATGGCAGCGGGCCAGGGAAGGTCCCACTCGGTCATCGACTTGGCCACCAGGATGCCGGCGAAGGCGGCGACCGAGCCGACCGAGAGGTCGATGTGCCCGGCCACGATCACCATGAGCATGCCGATGGCCAGAATCAGAATGTACGAGTTCTGCTGGAACAGCGCGATCAGGTTGTCCGACCGAAGGGTGAGGCCATCGGTCAGGATCTGGAACAGAACGACGATCGCCACCAGGGTGAAGATCATTCCGAACTGGCGAGCGTTGGAGGTGGTGCCTCCGAACAGGTTCTTCTGAAGGTCCTTCAATCGGCTCATCGTGTGGCCATCTTCTTCGTCGAGGTCATCTGCTTCATGAGGGTTTCCGGGGTGGCGTCCGCCCGGGCGATCTCGCCCGTGATGGCGCCTTCGAACACTGTGTAGATGCGGTCGCACAGTCCGATCAGCTCAGGCAGCTCCGAGGAGATGACGATGACGCCCTTCCCCTGGTCGGCGAGCCGCTGGATGATGCCGTAGATCTCGTACTTGGCGCCCACGTCGATGCCGCGCGTCGGCTCGTCGAGGATCAGCAGGTCCGGGTCGGTGAACATCCACTTGGCCAGCACGACCTTCTGCTGGTTGCCGCCGGAGAGCTTGGAGACGCTCTCGTCGACCGTCGGGGCCTTGGTCCGCAACTCCTTGCGGTACGACTCAGCCGCCTGGTATTCCTCGACCTCGTTCAGGACGCCGTGGTGCGAGATCTTGGACAGCTTGGCCGCCACCGTCGACGTCTTGATGTCGTCGAGCAGGTTGAGGCCGATCGCCTTGCGGTCCTCGCTGACGTAGGCGAGGCCGTTGTCGATGGCATCCGCCACCGACTTCAGGACGATCTCCTTGCCGTCCTTGATGATCGTGCCCGACTCGAACACCCCGTAGGAGCGGCCGAAGACACTCATCGCGAGTTCCGTGCGGCCTGCGCCCATGAGACCGGCGAAGCCGACGATTTCGCCGCGGCGCACCACGAAGCTCTCGTTCTTGCAGACCTGCCGCTCGGCGGAGATCGGGTGCCGGACGTTCCAGTCGCGGACCTCGAAGAAGACCTCACCGATCTTCGGCGTGTGGTCCGGGAACCGGCTGCTCAGCTCGCGGCCGACCATGCCCCGCACGATCCGGTCCTCGTCGACCCCGTCCGCCTTGACGTCGAGGGTCTCCACGGTCCGGCCGTCGCGCAGGATGGTGATCTGGTCGGCGATCGCCTCGATCTCGTTCAGCTTGTGCGAGATCATGATCGAGGTGATGCCACGGGAGCGGAACCCGCGCAGCAGGTCCAGCAGGTGCTTGGAGTCCGCCTCGTTGAGCGCCGCGGTGGGCTCGTCGAGGATGAGCAGCTTCACGTCCTTGGCGAACGCCTTGGCGATCTCGACGAGCTGCTGCTTGCCGACCCCGATGTCCTTGATCAGGGTGTCCGGGTCCTCTTCCAGACCGACCCGGGCCATCAGGTCCAGCGCCATCCGGTTCGCGGCCTTCCAGTCGATCGCGCCCCGCTTGCGCGGTTCGTTGCCGAGGAAGATGTTCTCGGCGATCGACATCCCTGGAATGAGCGCGAGCTCCTGGTGGATGATCACGATGCCGGCGTTCTCACTGGCCCGGATGTCGGAGAACTTGCTCTCCGACCCCTGGTAGATGATCTTGCCGTCGTAGGTGCCGTGGGGGTACACCCCGCTGAGCACCTTCATCAGGGTGGACTTGCCCGCGCCGTTCTCGCCGCAGATGGCATGGATCTCGCCGGCGCGAACCACCAGGTTGACGTCGGAGAGGGCCTTGACTCCGGGAAACTCCTTGGTGATGGAGCGCATCTCAAGGAGGGTGGGCACGTCGCTCATAGCTAGTACCACCTCGCCAACGTCATCGGTTGCCTCCGGAAGGTTGAACCTTCACTTGGTTTTGTTGTTGACGGCAACGTATTGCGGCCGGAGGGCCATCCGCAAGGCGAGGGACTGTTGAAAAGGTAACAATCCGGCAATATAGATGTGGCACAGTGTTCGCCTGCCACAGCGGCCACCGCAGCCCCTCCCGGCACCCCGGCTCGAGCACGGCACCCACGCCGACCTGCGACAACGCGCCGATTGACCCGTGCCGCTACCCGCAGCTTTCCCACCAGGCAAGACGCGCTGGGGAGGATCGGGCCGGTCACACAGCGCACCCGCCGTGCCATCGAGCGATGATGATCGGCACCAGGCCCAACGTCGTACGAGCGGCGCGCCCAGGGGTCTCGGACAACTGATGTGACCCACGCCTCTGCCGGCCGGACAGATCGACGGTCACCGTCACGGAGCGGCGAGCACCTGACGGCGGGTCCATGCCTTGGCGTCCGTTAAGCGCGGTTCGTGACGGCCCACCGCAGCCGCCCAGGTCCTTCAGCTCGGGTGCAGCACCGCCTTGATCACGCCGTGTTCCCGGCGGTCGAAGTGGCGATACAACTCCGGGGCGTCGGCGAGGGTGCCGTGGTGGGTGACGATCATGCTGGGCCGGGCCCGGCCCGCGACGACGAGGTCCCGCAGCAGGACCGTGTAGCGGCGGTCGTGGGTACGACCGAACCGGACGGCCACCCCCTTGCTGAACAGCGCTCCCCACGGCGCGACCACATCCTCGTGACCGTCCGCACCGGGCGCGGGGTGTGGATCCTGGTCCGGGTACACACCGGCGACCGCGATCGCGCCAGCGGCGTTGACCAGCCGGGCCGCGTCGGTGATGACCTGGTTCGGACGCTCCCGGTCGGGGTGCTCCCGGTCGCGGGCCTGGAACCCGACCGCGTCGATGACCTTGTCGACCCCGCCCAGCTTCTCCTCGCCGAGCGGCAGCCCGGTCCGGGCCCGGTCGGCGCGGATCTGCTCGACCGGGTCGCCCCGTCGGAAGTCGATCGGCACGGCGCCGATCTCGCCGGCCTTGTCGAGTCGGGCGTCGACCCCGTCGACGGAGTACACGACCCGGGCCCCTCGGAGCAGCGCCGCGTGGGCGCCGAGCAGACCGACGGTGCCGGCGCCGAACACCGCCACCGTGTCACCGGGCCCGACCTCGGCGAGGGTGGCGGCGTGCCACCCGGTGACAAACGCGTCGGCGAGCAGCACGAAGTCGTCCTCGTACCCGTCCCCCGGCTCGCCCGGCAGGGGTACACAGTTGGCGTCGGCCCACGGCACCCGCAGCAGGTCGGCCTGCGCGCCCCGGTACGGACCCATCCCCGCGTACCCGTACGCCGCGCCCGGCCCCTCGGCCCGGGCCCGCAGGCAGGCTGCGGAGAGCCCGCGGGCACACATCACGCACGTACCGCAGAACAGGTGCGTGGGGATCACCACCCGGGTGCCCGGTCGGACGGTCTGCACCGCGGCGCCCACCTCCTGCACCACGCCGAGCGGTTCGTGACCGAGCACCAGGCCGGGCTCGGCGCTGGTCCGTCCGTCGTACATGTGCAGGTCGGTGCCACACAGGGCGGTGGAGGTGATCCGCACGAGCGCGTCGGTCTCCGCCTCCAGTGTCGCGTCGGGCACCTCCCGGACCGCGACCGTCCGGACGTCCGCGTAGACGACGGCTCTCATCCCGGCTCTCCTGTTCGGCTGTGGAACGGCCGGTCTTCCCCCGACTGGGCCGTTCATGCCTGCCCGACCCAGCGGCAAGTGGCGGTGCTATCTTAGGACCCCTAAGTTTCTTCCTAGCGAAGCAAAGGTTCGATATGCCACGGCAGGGGTTGACCAGCTCGCGCGTCTCGGCCGCCGCAGCCGAGCTGGCGGATTCGGTGGGCCTGTCCCGGTTGACCGTCGCGGCCGTCGCCCGGCACTTCGGGGTCTCGGACGCCGCCCTGTACGTACACGTCCGCAGTCGCGACGCGTTGATCGAACACGTCGCGGTCCGGGCCGCGGCCACGTTCGCCGACGCGCTCGCGATAGCGGTGGCGGGGCGGGCCGGCCGCCAGGCCCTGATCGGGTTCGCCGACGCCTGGCGCGCGTTCGCCGTCGCCCATCCGGGGCAGTACGCGGCCACCCAGCTTCAGCTGCCGCCCGAGGTCGGCACAGGGTCGGCCGGGCACCTACGGATGATCGAGCTGAGCTACGCGATGCTGCGCGGGTACGGGCTCGACGAGCCGGCCCTGACCGACGCGATGCGATTCGTCCGAAGCACCTTCCACGGCTTCGCAAGCCTTGAGACGGTCGACGGTTTCGGGCATCCCCGCGCTGTCGACGCGTCGTGGCAGTCGATCCTCGACGCGGTGCACACCACGTTGAGCAACTGGCCAACCCAGAAACAGGAGCAGCGGTGAACAGCCACGATCAGACGGTCGAGTCGGCCGACGGGACCCACCTTGTGGCACGACGACTGGGCGTCGGAGACCCCGTCGTCCTGGTGCACGGCTCGGGTGGCGGGCTGCACTCCTGGGCCACCGTCGCGGAGCACCTGGCCCAGGAGCACGAGCTATGGCTGCCGGCCCGGCGCGGATACGGTCCCAGCGACGTCCCGGCCGGCACCAAGTCCTTCCGGGCCGAGACCGCCGATCTGCTCGCCGTCATCGAGGCCGCCCGGCAATCCTCGGGCCAGCCGGTCCATCTCGTCGGCGCGTCCTACGGAGCGACACTGGCGTTGCACACCGCAGTGGCTGATCCGCGCGACGTACGTTCCCTGGCCATCTTCGAGCCGCCGCTCTACGCGGCCGGGGCGCAGGTCGCGCCGCTGCTCGACCGGTACCGTGCCGCCTTCGAGCGCGACGATGCCGCCGCGATGGCAGCGGCCCTGAACGACGTGACGCGGGTTCCGGCCGAGATCGTCGCCGCGATGGCCGCCGGCGCGGGCGATCGGGTGCCCGACCCGGTCGAGGCGCGCCGCTCGGCGATCGGCTGGCTGCACGATCTGGAGGCGCTCGCGCAGGACAGCACCGACATCAGCCGGTGGTCCTCGATCGCCGTGCCGACTCTCCTGCTGGCCGGCGCGGACACCTGGGAGCCGATGCCCACCACGATGAACGCCCTCGCGAAGGCGATTCCAGCGGCAAGCTACGTCGTCTGGCCGGGTCAGTCGCACTTCGTGACGATGACGGCACCCACAATGGTCGCCGACGCGTTGCGGCAGTTCTTCGCCGAGGCCCCGCCGGTCTGACCCAACCCGCCCGAACGCCGGCGGCGGCCGGTGGCACACCGGCCGCCGCCATGGAGCCGTCCCGCTGCCGGCGCGTTGAACCCGGCCGACGGGGGGCAGCGCGTCTACTCGGGCACCTGCCGCTGCCGGAACTGCTCGACCGGGAGGCCGCCGCGACCCCAGTTCTCGGTCTCGACCTCGTCGATCACCACAAAGGTCGACGTCAACGGTTTGTTCAGGACGTCGCGCAGCAGCTCGCTCACGCCCTTGATGAGGGCGGCCTTCTCCTCGGCGGTCGCCGCGGACGTCCCCGCGGTGCTGCCCTCGCGAGTGATCTGGATGGTCACGATCGGCATCGGCTACTCCCTTCTCGGTGTGGGTGGAGTCAGTGACCGGCGTTCTGCCCGCCGTCGACGTGCAGGATCTCGCCGGTGACGAACGGAGCGGACTCGAGGTAGAGGACGGCGTCGACGACGTCGCTGGTCTCGCCCATCCGGCCGACCGGGTGCAGGCCCGCGAGCGTCTGGTGCGTCTCGACCGGGTGCATCGGGGTCTTGATGATGCCGGGCGCGACGGCGTTGACCCGTACGCCGCGCGCCGCGTACTCGATGGCCAGGGACTTGGTGGCCGAGCTGAGGCCGCCCTTGGTCAGCGACGCGAGCACCGACGGAACGTGCGAACTGGGCTGGTCGACGAAGCTGGTGGTGATGCTGACGATGTGCCCCGAACCGCCGGCCAGCAGGTGCGGCAGCACGCGTCGGGTGAGGTGGAAGAAGCCGGCGAGGTTGACCCTGGTGACAGTGTCGAACTCCTCGTCGGTGTAGTCGGTGAACGGCTTGGCGACGAAGATGCCGGCGTTGTTCACCAGGCTGTCGATCCGCCCGAAGCGGTCCAGTGCGGCACGCACCACCCGCTCGGCGGTGTCGGCCTCGGCGATGTCGCCCCGGACGGTGACGATCTCCGGGTCGTCGGACGCGCCGATCGAGCGCGAGGTCGCCACGACGCCGTACCCGAGCTTGCGGTAGGCGGCCACGAGGTCGGCGCCGATGCCCTGGGAGGCGCCGGTGATCACAACGACCTTCTGGTTCTGACTGCTGTTCATGAGGGAATCACCTTCACTAGACGACTGGTCTACTAAAAGCTAGCCGACCGGTCGTGTATCGTCGAGGCATGGGTCGAACCAGTGACGCGAAGAACAAGATCCTCGACGCGGCCGCCACGCTGATCGAGCAGCGCGGCTACACGGCGCTCGGCGTGGCCGAGATCTGCGCGGCGGCAGGCGTGCCGAAGGGCAGCTTCTACTACTTCTTCGAGTCCAAGCAGGCCCTCGCCCGCACCGTCATCGACGAGCACTGGGTCACCCAGCGACGCCAGTGGGAGCAGTTGCTCGGCAGCGAGCGCGACCCGCTACAGCGGCTCCGGGACCTGTTCGAGGCCACCGAGGAGGTCCAGCGCGTCGGCCAGCAGAAGGCCGGCGTGGTCGCGGGCTGCCTGTTCGGCAACCTCGCCCTCGAACTCAGCAACCAGGCCGAGGAGATCCGCGGTCGGCTCCAGGAGATCTTCGAGGAGCAGATCAGCCTCATCGAGCAGGTGGTCGTCGAGGCGAAGGAGCGCGGCCTGGCCGGCCCGGCGGTCGACAGCCGGGAGGCCGCCCGATCGATCGTCGCGCAGATCGAGGGGCGGGTCCTGCTCGCGAAGTTGCTCAACGACCCGACCCAGCTGGAGACGCTGTGGCGCAACTGCCTCGATCTCCTCCAGGCGCCCGCGCGGGCGCGGACCACCACCGGCTGAACGGACGGCGGTCGCTGACCGTCCACTCCGGGCACACCGCGCGGCCGCTCAGTAGCATCGACGAGGCACGATTTTCAGGCGGACCACTCCCCGACCGGATCGAGCACTCGACATGACGACCGAGCAGACCACGTCTCCCCCGCGTGCCGGGGTCGGCATCGCCGCTCAAGGGCTGGGCCAGAGCGTCCGGAGCGCTCGCCAGATCCTGACCGACATCTCAGTGAGCATCGCGCCGGGCGAACTGGTCGCGATCATCGGCGCCAGCGGCGCCGGCAAGACCACCCTGCTGGAGATCCTCTCCGGGGTACAGCGACCGGTGGCTGGCACCGTCACGTACGACGGCACCACCACGGCCGGCACCATCGGTGTCGTTCCGCAGGACGACATCATCCACAGCGAGCTACCCCTGGCCCGCACCCTGCGGTACGCCGCCCAACTGCGCCTGCCCTCCACCACCGGGCCGGCCGAGATCAGTGACCGGGTCGCGGAGGTGCTCGCCGAGCTGCGGCTCACCGACCGGGCCGGCACGCCGGTCGGCCTGCTCAGCGGCGGTGAACGCAAGCGCGCCAGCATCGCCGTCGAGCTGCTCACCCGGCCCGGCGTGTTCTTCCTGGACGAGCCCACCTCCGGATTGGACCCGGCGATCGCCGTGGAGCTGCTCCGGGCGCTCCGCGCGCTCGCCGACACGGGTGCCACAGTCGTGCTGACCACCCACCAGGTCACCGACGTGGACCATTGCGACAGGGTCGTCGTGCTGACCCGTCAGGGCCGGCTGGCGTTCACCGGCGCGCCGGCCGCCGCCCGGGAGTTCTTCGGCCTGCGGTCCCTGCTCGAGGTGCACCTCCGGCTCGACGAAGCGACGCAACCCGCCGAGTGGCCCGATCGCTTCGCCGAGCAGCGCCCGGCCGAGCCGCCGCCCCGTAGCACCGACTGTGACGTCGCCGAGACGTCGCCGCGGCGCGTCGGCCGGCTGCGCCAGTGGGCGGTCCTCAGCGCGCGCAACGCGGAGATCGTCGTCCGTAACCGGCTGACCCAGGCGATCCTGCTCGGCTCGCCGCTGATGGTGCTCGGCATGTTCGCGCTGCTGTTCCGCCCGGGGGCGTTCGAGCCGACCAGACCCAGCCCGACGGTGACCGTGATGATCCTGTTCTGGATCGCGTTCGGCGGCTTCTTCTTCGGGCTGACCTACGGGCTCCTCCAGATCTGCACCGAGCTGCCGATCCTGCGCCGGGAGCGGCTGGCCGGTGTCCGGCTGGTCCCGTACCTGCTGGCGAAGGTCGCGGTGCTGCTGCCGCTGCTGGCAGTGGTGGACCTGGCACTGCTCGGGGTGCTGCGCGGCATGGACCGGCTGCCGCCGGTCGGCGGCGCCGACTTCGCCGCCCTGTACGCGACGCTGCTGCTCTCCTCGGCGGCGGCGCTCGCCCTCGGTCTGCTCTGCTCGGCGGCCGTGTCCGACGCGGCCCAGGCGACGCTCATGCTGCCGATGCTCTGCTTCCCACAGGTGCTGTTCGTCGGCGCGATCCTGCCGGTGCCGGCCATGGCGGTCGGCGGTCAGTGGCTCAGCTACGCGATGTCCAACCGGTGGGCGTTCGAGGGCTTGGGGCACACCGCCGGAGTGGAGCGGCTCTGGCGCGACGGTGGTTCCCCGCTCGGCCCGCCGCTGCTGGCCACGTACGGCGACAGCTTCTCCCGGCCGGTGTGGATCGACTGGCTGGTGCTCGGCGGTTTCGTGCTGCTCTTCCTTGGCGCGGCCTGGGCGGTCCTGCTCCGACGGGATCCCCGTCGTGCGTCCTGACCCGACGCCGCACGCCTCCCCCACGGGGCTGCCGGGATACGCCGCCACCGGCCGGATCGACGAGCTGCGCGCCACCGAGTACCGACACCTGGACACCGATGGGCAGGTGTACCTCGACTACGCCGGAGCCGGGGTGGCTGCCCAGGCGCAGGTTCGCGCCCACCACGACCGGTTGCTCGCAGGCCTCTACAGCAACCCCCACTCGGAGAACCCCACGAGTGTGGCGGCGGGCTCGCTGGTGGAGTCGGCGCGACGCGCGGTGCTCGACTTCTTCCGCGCCGACCCGGCCGAGTACGCGGTCATCTTCACAGCGAACGCCAGCGGGGCCTGCCGGCTGGTCGGCGAGGCGTACGACTTCGGCAGGGCCGCGCCGCTGGTGCTCACCTGGGACAACCACAACTCGGTGAACGGCATTCGCGAGTACGCCCGGTCGGCTCGCGCGTCAGTGCGCTACCTGCCGCTGACCGGGCCGGAGCTGCGGGTCGCCGAGTCGGACCTGGTCGCGGCGCTCGACGCCGGCAGTGGCGGCCTGGCCCGTCGGTGGGGTCGGCCCGGTCGGCGCGGGCTGTTCGCCTACCCGGCGCAGAGCAACTTCTCCGGGGTACAGCACCCGCTGGGTTGGGTGGAGCTGGCCCACCAGCGCGGCTACGACGTGCTGCTCGACGCTGCCGCCTTCGCGCCGACGAACCGGCTGGACCTCAGCGTCGTCAGGCCGGATTTCGTCTGCCTGAGCTGGTACAAGCTCTTCGGCTACCCCACCGGGGTCGGCGCGCTGCTGGCTCGCCGTTCGGCGCTGGCCCGTTTGCGCCGGCCGTGGTTCGCCGGCGGCACGATCCGCGCGGTGAGCGTGCAGGGCGACTGGCACCGGCCGATGGACGACGAGTCGGCGTTCGAGGACGGCACGCTCAACTTTCTGAGCATCCCGGACGTGGAGTTCGGGTTGCGCTGGCTCGACTCGATCGGCGTGGACCTCGTCCACACCCGGGTCGGCCTGCTCACCGGGTGGCTGCTGGAGCGGCTGGCCACAATGCGGCACGACACCGGCGGGCCGCTGGTCCAGGTGTACGGGCCGACGACGGGTGCGGGGCGCGGTGGCACAGTGACCTTCAACCTCCGCCACCCGGACGGCACGCTGGTCGACGAACGGCTCGTGGCGCGGGAGGCGGCGGCGGTCGGAATCGCCCTGCGTACCGGCTGTTTCTGCAACCCGGGCGCGGCCGAGGGCGCGTTCGGGATGAGCCGGACGTCGATGCGGCAGCGGCTGTTGGCGGGGGTCGACACGATCGACAAGTACCTCGCCGTGCTGGGCCTACCGACGGGTGGCGCGGTTCGCGTCTCGTTCGGACTGGCCTCGGTTGCGGCCGACGCGGAGCGCCTCGTCGACTTCGTCCAGTCGACCTACCTCAACCGGGGTGCCGGTACGGAGTCACCACTGCCACCTCGGCTGCGCTGCTGACCTGCCCGACCCCGCCAACTAGCTGACCTGGGCCACCGGCGCCGGGCGGTGCTTGATCTCCTCCATGAACGGGAACCGGGTGGTCAGCTCGGCGAACGTCAGGCCGGCCCGCCAGGCCGCGGCCACCTGGGCGACCTGCACCAGATCCATGACGTCGCCGCGGGCGAGAACCTCTCCCGAGACGCGCAGGTCAATCATGAAGTATCGGGCCTGCGACCCCAGCCCGACGCAGACCACGCCCTCGTCGGAGTGCAGCTCGGCGCAGGTGAACCGGGCCCGCCCCTGCTCCGGCGCGGTCACCCGGCCGATGTCGAGCCCATGGCGGGCAGCAGTTTCAACAAGCGCGGGGGCCAGGCCACCCCGCTCGACCAGATCCGGGTAGAGGCGCACACCCAGCGCCGTCGACGCCTCGCTCATGACTGACTCCCACTTCCTTGTGACAGAGACCAGCAGCGCGCAGGTTACGGGAACGTTTCCGGCACGCCTCGTCATCCTGTCCCGCGTGGACGCCCCACGGCAATAGGACGGGTCGATTCGACCGCTATCGAGTTACCCTCGGCGGCGCCGAACTTCCTTCGATGGGTCGGCGTCGTCCAACTCGGAGACATCGAGCGATGCCACCGGCGTCGACCGGCCCCGGCGCTTCGCCGCTCACTGGTCAGCATCGGGCGGTAACGGACGGTCGTGATATTGGAAACACTCTTGACAGAAAGACACCATATCGACATGCTTCGCTTTAGAGAGCGCTCTCTATCCTGGTAGACCACCTCCACTGACCCCAAGCTGAGGAGCCTCCCGTGTTCACAGCCCGGCCCAGCCTCCGCTTCCGTCCCCTCGCACTCCTGGCTGTCGCCCTCGTCGCGACCGCGACGGCGCTCGTCGTCCCGGCGTACCCCGACCGGGCCGAGGCCGCCATCGGCCCCATCAGCTGGCAGGACGAGTTCAACTCCCCCGCCGGCACGCCCGTCGACCAGAACAAGTGGCGGTTCGACATCGGCGGCGGCGGCTGGGGCAACAACGAGCGGCAGTACTACACCAACAGCACCAGCAACGCCGTCCACGACGGCCAGGGCAACCTGGTCATCACCGCCCGCCGGGACAATCCCGCCAACTACCAGTGCCACTACGGGCGCTGCGAGTACACGTCGGCGCGGTTGCTGACGGCGGCCACCTTCACCCAGACGTACGGGCGGTTCGAGGCCCGCATCAAGATCCCGCGTGGTCAGGGCATCTGGCCGGCCTTCTGGATGCTCGGCACCGGCGGCGGGTGGCCCGACGCTGGCGAGATCGACGTCATGGAGAACATCGGCCGGGAGCCCAACACCGTCTACGGCACCGTGCACGGGCCTGGCTACTCCGGTGGCGGCGGCATCACGGGCAGCCGCACCCTCGGTGCGCCGCTCGCCGACACCTTCCACACCTACCGGGTGGACTGGGAGCCGAACGTCATCACCTGGTACGTCGACGGGGTGCAGTACCACCGGGTCGATCCCGCCCGGCTCGGCGGCAACCGCTGGGTGTTCGACCACCCCTTCTTCATGATCCTCAACGTGGCGGTCGGTGGTAACTGGCCCGGCTACCCGGACGGCTCGACGCAGTTCCCGCAGCAGATGCTCGTCGACTACGTGCGGGTGTCCAGCTACACCTCGGGCGGCGGGGGCGACCCGACTCCCGGCACCAACCGGATCCGGGGTGCGCAGAGCGGTCGCTGCATCGACATCCCCGGCGCCAACCCGGTCGAGGGCGCCAAGCTCCAGATCTGGGACTGCAACACCACGGCGGCCCAGAGCTGGACCTTCGCCTCCGACGGGACCATCCGCGCGATGGGCAAGTGCATGGACCCGGCCTGGGCCGGCACCGCCAACGGCACCGAGGTCAACCTGGTCAGTTGCAACGGCAACACGGCCCAACGCTTCACCCTCAACGCCGCCGGCGACCTGGTCAACCTCAACGCCAACAAGTGCGTGGACGTCCGGGAGGCCAACCCCAACAACGGCGGCAAGCTGCACCTGTGGGACTGCCTCGGCGCCGCCAACCAGAAGTGGTCTCGCATCTGATCGTCAGGCACGAAAGCGTGGGCCGTCCGAGGAGAACTCGGGCGGCCCACCGCCGTACGCGGGTCCCGCGGACCGGATTGGCGCGATGAGCGGGGAGGCCCGGCTCACGCCCACTATGTTCGGATTAGTCCAAAATCCGGCAGTTCCGGGAGTGAGCTCATGTCGCACCACCTCGATACGCCCCTGGCCGCCCAGGGCGGTCAGCTCTACATCGACGACCTGTTCGTCTTCAACGGTGACCGCGCCACCGTGTTCGTCATGGACGTCAACAGCTCGGTGACCAAGGCTGACATCAAGCGCGGCTTCCACGCCGAGGCACGTTACGAGATCAAGATTCACATCAACGGCGCCGAGGTGGAGGACCTGACCTACCGGTTCGCCTTCGGCGAGCCGGACGGCGACGCCCGGCAGGCCCTCCAGTTGTACGAGCTCACCGGAGCGGACGCCCGCGACGACGCCGCGATGGGCACCCCCATCGCCGAGGGGCGAACCGGCGAGGTGACGACCGGCGGCAACGTCCGGATCTGGGCCGGCCGGATCACCGACCCCTTCTTCATCGACCTCGACGAACTCGCCACCATCAACGGCGCGGTCAAGAACGGTTCGCCGGTGGACCGCTCGGCATGGCGGGCCGACCAGGCCAGGAACAGCTTCGCCGGCACCACAGTCGAGTCGATCGTCCTCGAGGTCTCCCACGACGAGCCGCTGCTGCGCGACGGCACCGAGATCGGCGTGTGGTGTCGCACCATGCTGGCCACCGACGCTGGCGGATGGCGCCAGATCAACCGCGCCGGCCACCCCATGATGTGGCCGATCTTCTGGCCCCACGACACCGACTTCTCCGACCCCGCCAACTTCCGGCACCCCGGCAACGACCTCACCGAGGGCGGGGAGGAGATCGCAAACGCGGTCGCCGGCGTGGTCAAGGCCAACGGCACCGCACCGGATCCGCAGGCGTACGGCTGGAGCGTCGCCCGGCAGCTCTACCCCGACCTGCTGTCGTACAAGGTCGGCACGGCCGCGAACTTCGGCTTCGCCGTCCGCAACGGACGCACCCTGGCCGACAACGTGCCCGAGGTGATGTTCTCCCTGATTCTCAACACCGGCACCACCTCCGGCCTCACCTCGGACGTCACCAAGGCCGCCCGTTCCGCCACGTTCCCGTACGTGGTCGCGGCCTGAAATCCGCTCGCGGGGCTCGGCGGCCGGCAGGGCGCCGAGCCCTTGTCGTGCGCACCCTCCGCGACGGCCACCAGCGCGGTCCCGGACCATCCGAGACAACGCTCGATTCCGGGAAGAGGCCTTCCCGCTCCCGCGACGCCACCACACCGAGGATCGAGAACGAACACCTGCCGACCACCGGGTGATGCTCGAGTCATTCAGGCCCCTGTGGGCGTTTTGCGTAGTTAGTCTCTGAACTGCTTGCTATGGGTTGTTTGGGACAAAGGAGACTCGATGCGTAGAAAGATTCTCGCAGGCTTGGCCGGTGTCGCCGCCGTCGTCGCGCTCGCCGGACCAGCCGCCGCGGACACGACGGGCGACACGGTCGTGACCCTCACCGTCGACGCCGCCGGTGGTCTGTCGATCACGGTGCCGGCGACCGCCAACATCGGGAACGGCGTGGAGGGCACGACCGTCTCCGGCCAACTTGGCCCGGTCACCGTGCTGGACCAGCGCGGGGCGCTCACCCCCAACTGGACAGCCAACGTCATCTCCACCGACTTCACCACCGGCGGTGGCTCCTCGGGCGAGACGATCCCGAACATCAACGTCCTGTACTGGTCCGGCCCCGCGACGGCGACCGCCGGCGGCGGCACCTTCACGCCGGGTCAGCCCACCTCCGGTGATCAGGTGATCATCAACGTGCCCCGCACGGCGATGGCCCACACCGGCGGCACCGGCAACAACTTCGCCACCTGGAACCCCACCCTGGTGGTGAACGTGCCCGTCGGCACCGTCCAGGGTGTCTACACGGGGACGGTGACACATTCGGTGTTCTGAGCCGCTCGGCCGGCTGGTGCTGCTGGCCTCGGTCGCCCTCGTGGCGCTCGGGGTTTCGGCGGCGCCAGCCGTTGCCGTGCGGGAGCAGCGACAGGATCCGACCGAGGAAGCCGCCATCAGCATCCGGATGCTGGACATCCCGGCCAGTCGGGTGCAGGACCCCCGGGCCCAGGTCTACATCGTGGATCACCTGAAGCCCGGGACGACGATCAATCGCCGGGTCGAGGTGCGGAACACCTCCGCCGAGACGCAGAAGATCGAGTTCTATGCCGGCGCGGCGTCGGTCGAGAACAACGCCTTCACAGTGCCCGAGGGCCGCACGGGCAACGAGCTGAGCGGGTGGATCCGGCTGAGAACCGCCACGATGGAGCTGGACCCGGGTGAGCGACGACCGGTCAAGGTCGAGCTCGCCGTGCCGGAGAAGGCATCGAAGGGCGAGCGGTACGGCGCGATCTGGGCGCAGGTCACCAGCGCGAAGGAACGCACCGGCAACGTCACCCAGATCCACCGCGTGGGCATCCGGGTCTACCTCGACGTCGGTCCGGGTGGCGAGCCGCCAACGGACTTCCGGATCGAGGGGTTGGCCGCGGAGCCCGGCACCGGCGAGTTCCCCGTGGTCACCGCGAGGGTCACCAACACCGGCGAACGCGCACTGGACATGACCGGCACCCTGTCACTGACCAAGGCGGCGGTCCAGGCCGGACCGTTCACTGTGACAAACGGCGTGACGATCCTGCCCGGCCAGAGCGGTCAGGTGCGGATCGAGGTCAGTCAGGCCCTGCCCGCCGGGACCTGGGACGTGCACGCGAAGCTCGCCAGCGGCACAGTGGAACGCACCGCGACCGGGAAGATCGTCCTGCCCGTCGCGGCGCCGATGACGGTCTCGGCCTCCAGCGGGCCGAGTTGGCTTGTCTACACGGTCGGCGGGATCGCCCTGCTGGTGCTGGTCGCCCTCGGTGGTTGGTATCTCGTCCGCCGGCACCGGACCCAGCTGGCCTGACGTTCCCTGACCAGAGACTGCCCGGCCGTTCCGAAGGGAGCGGCCGGGCAGCGACGTCTGGGGCGTGGGCCGGGAATGAACAGCCGGCTGAGCTAGATGACGGAGTGCGTCACGACCGCCACGTAGTCGCCGACCACCAGCTCGGACGGGAGGCTCACCAACAGGGTGGGGTTCCAGGTGACGGTGTTCGGGCCTCCGGTCTGTCCGGACCAGCCGGCGGCTCTACGCGGGGTGTTCAGCACCGCCCCGGGCTGCGGGACGAAGGATCCGACCCCGGTGCTGGCAAGGGCGGCCCCGGAGGCGTACGTGATGTTGCTGTTGGGGATGGTCTCGCCGCCCGATCCAGAGCCCGTGGTGAAGCTCGTGCTCGAGACGACGGTGACCCAGTTGCCGGAGAACGGCCCGCGGTCGTCGGTGACGGTCACCGGGCCGAGTTGGCCCGAGACGCCTGTCGTGCCCGAGGCGACGGTGCCGAGCGCCGAGATCGCCGGGACGCTGATGGAGAGCCCACCGAGCGGGGCGATGACCAGGTCGACCGGTCGGGTCGCGGACTGATCGAACGAGTCGGTCACCCGGACGGTGAACGGGAACGTGCCGGACACGGTGGGCGTGCCGGAGAGCAGGCCGGTGACCGGGTCGAGAGTCAGCCCGGCGGGCAGGCTCCCGGCGCTGACCGACCAGGCGAACGGGCCGGTGCCGCCGGTCACCGTGAGCTGGTACTGGTACGGGTCGTACGCCTTGCCGGGTGGCGGCGGTGGGAAGGTCAGCGTCGGCGGCGGGTTGACCGTCACCGACGCGGAGGGAACCGACTGCGGGCCGGTCCCGGCGGCGTTCGTCGCGGCCACGCGGAAGGTGTAGGCGGCACCGGCCGTCAACCCGGTGACGACCTGGGTCGTCGCGGTCCCGGCGAAGGTCTGCGGGCTTTGCGCCACCCCGCCGAGGTAGGGCGTCACTGTGTATCCGGTGATCGGTGAACTTCCGTTGGCCGGGGCGGTCCAGCTCACCGTGGCGGCGTTGGTACCCGCGGTGGCCGAGGTGTTCGTCGGCGCTCCGGGCAGTGTGTACGGGACGACCGCCGCCGAGGGTGGGCTGGCCGCACCGGTGCCGTACGCGTTCACCGCCGCCACGCGGAAGGTGTAGGACGCGCCGACGGTCAGCCCGGTCAGGGTGCGGCTGGTGGTGGAGGCGTCGAAGGTGAGGGTCGGCTGGGTGACGCCGTCCCGGATCGGGGTGATCAGGTAGCTGGTGATCGGGCTGCCGTTGCTCGCCGGCGCAATCCAGCTCACCGTGGCGCTGCTGACGCCCGCGGTCGCGGTGGGTGTGGCCGGGCTGTTCGGCGCGGCCGCGTAGACGTAGGTCGCCGATCCGGTGGAGCCTCGGGTGGCCACGCTGACCGTGACCGTCGCCGGGCTGGACCGGGCCGGCATGCTGGAGATGCCGAGGGTGCCCTCGGGGTTCACGGTGAAGCAGCCGGCGGCCGGGCCGGAGCTGCACGGCAACAGCACCACCGAGGTGCCGGCCTGCTGCTCGGCGGCCGTACCGATGGTGATCGCTGTCGCGCCGGTGAGGTTGCTGCCGCCGACGGTGACCGCGATGCCCCCGGAGATCGTGCTCTGCGCGGGGGTGACGGTCACGCCGCTCGGTGCGGTGGCCGGCGCAACCGCTGTGGCGACGGAGGAGTAGCCCGGGTTCGCGTCGATCGACGACGACGTCGCCACCGTCGCGGTCTGGATCAGTGCCGGCGTCACTCCGGTGCCGGTGACGGTCGCCACGACCGTGATCGGCGGCAGGGAGGTTCCGCCGGCGAACGGGCCGTTGCTGTTGGTGCAGGTGACGCTCTGTCCGGATGGTGCGGCGCAGACCCAGCCGGAGCCGAACGCGCCACGCGGCACGACACCTGTGGGCACGGTCTGGGTGACCGAGATCGGCGATGTCTCGGCGGTCCCGGCATCGACCCCGGCGGTGATCGAGTAGGTGACCGGATCACCGGGCTGCGGTGCGGCCCCGACCGCGCTGGTCTGCGACACGTTCAGGTCCGGCACCGGGTTGAAGCTGACCGCCCGCACGTTGTCGATCTCGTGGAAGTCGGTGACCGAACCGGTGGAGCCCACCCAGCCGAAGGCGAGTTGCCGGGGGTAGCCGCTGGCGTTGAGCCAGGTCGGTGACGGGTACAGGCTCGGCGACACGACCGGGAGGCTGCCGGCCAGGGTCCGCGCCGACCCGCCGACCGGGGTGAACCTGACCCGGTACTCCCCGGCCGGCACGGTGATGCCGGTGTCGGTGGTGAACGGCGACGCGGTGGTGTTGGCGACCACCTCGACCGGCACCACCGAGGCGGCCCGGGTGCTGGCCCGTAACGGCAGCGCGGCCGAGGACGTGTTGGTGGCGGTGCTGTTGATCGCGCAGTAGCCGACCCCGTTACGGCCCGGCCCCCGGATCACCACCTGGCCGGGGACCCGCGTGTTGGTGGTCGAGATGTAGGGCGGATTCGTGCAGCCGGTGCCCTGGTAGAGGCTGTTGCTGAAGTTGCCGAAGACGTCCAGCCCGATGCCCAGGTAGCCGTTGGACAGACCCACCGAGCCGCCGTTGAACGCCGCCGAGTAGCCCAGTGATCCGCCCGACTGGCCGATCACCGCCGGGGACCGCGGGTTGGCGGGGTCGACAGCGGCCAGCGTGAACGCCAGGCCGTCCGCTCCGGTGCTGATCCCGCCGTACTGATAGGTGTTGAAGGTGACGTGCAACCCCTGGGAGGTGGGCACGCTCACCGCACCGAACACTCCGCCCTGCCGGTTCGCGACAGCCGGGGTGAGCCGCAGCTTGCCCGAGCCCTGCGGATCGGTCGCCGTCGGGCAGCTCAGTAGCGGGCCGATGGTCGAGTTGCCGGCGGCGCTCAGGCAGGCGACGTTGGTCGCGGTCGCGAGTGGCACGCCGGGCACTGTCACCGGGCCGACGCCGTCCGGGGTGTTGTTGTGAAACGGCTGGTCGAACAGCACGGACCCGGCCGCCCACGCGGGGAGCGACGCGACCGCGAAAACCCCTGCGATCACGGCCGCCACCAGCGCTGCGCTGCTGATCGGCCGACTCCGGCCCCGAAACGACATGCCTACTCCCAGCGTTCACTCCAGTCCCGATACGGACTATATCCCCCCAAAACGCCCATATTTCTCGGACAGCGGCAAAGCCGTCGTGGTACCCGACCGCGCAGAAGCGGACCGACCCCCTCGATCACGCCGATGAGGTCGGTCCGCTGAGACTGGAAGCTGTCAGCCCTCGATGTCCCGAGGGTCGCGGCTGCGGGGGTAGGTGTTCTTCTCCCCGATCGTGCCGTCCTGCTTCTTGACCACGTGTTCGACGCCGCGGTCGGCCGCCATCTCGCGGCCCTGGGCCTGCGCGTCAGCCTTCACGTCATGCGTGCTGCTGGCCCGCTCCTGGCCCTCCGGCTTGTTCTTCCACTGCCCGTCCTCGTGGTACGTGTCGACATCACCCTTGACCATGGCCGGCTCCCTCCCTGCGTCTGCACTGTCCCCCCAATCAGTGCCCCGAGCCGGGCCGGGCAAACCGCGGTCCTCAGGAGACGGCCGGGCAGTTGTTGCTCACCCGCCGCAGGATCTGTTCGCGTTCGTCGGTGGTGATGCCCGACGGTTTGCCGTCGAAGTGGGTCTCCACCTTGTCCCAGCCGCGGCGCTGCTCGTAGTGCAGGTGCGGAGCTCCGGAGTTGCCGGTGCTGCCGAGCCGCCCGATCTGGTCACCCTGGGCGACCTTCTGACCGACAGTGACCAGTGGCGGTTCGAGCATGTGCAGGTACTGCGTCTCCCACTTGCCGCCGTGGTCGATCTTCACCCAGTAGCCGCCGCCGCGTCCCCGTGGGCCGTCCGGGTCCTCCGGGGTCCGGCCGCCCAGCGAGCCGTTGATGCCCGCCACGGTCACCGTGCCGGCGTACGAGGCGAGCACGGGCCGCCCCCACGTCTCGCCCTCGACGGGGAAGAAATCGACGTCGTAGTCGTCGTGACCGGGGTAGGTGCTGAGCTGCCACGTCTCGCCGCAGGTCACCGGCATCTGGAAGAGCGGGCGCGGCCCGGCCGGTCGCAGCATCGGCACCGCGACCACCACGACGCCCAGAACGGCCGCCGCCGCGACGAGCACGAGCAGGGCGCGGATGGCACGGCTTCGAGGGCGGCGGTGGGAGCGGGATCTGGTGGGGCGACCGGTCGTCACCGGCCCGAGCATGGCAGACAGCGGCAACATCCCGGCTTCGAGGTCGCCCGCACACAGCTTTGACATTGCAGTCGAATCGTGAACGAGATACCGTCGGACGCAATGCAGTTGTATTGCAATGAGAGTGAGCTGCCATGCAGGTGATCGCATTGTCCGAGGTGACCGCCGCCATGAGTGCCCTGGTCGGTGGTAAGGCGGCCGGGCTGGGCGAGCTGATCCGGCACGGCGAGCGGGTCCCCGACGGTTTCTGCGTCACCACCGAGGCACACCGGCTCGGCGTCGTGCCCACTGCCGAGATCGTCACCGCGTACCAGCGGCTCGGCGCGGGCCCGGTGGCGGTGCGCTCCAGCGCCACCGCCGAGGACCTGCCGGACGCGAGCTTCGCCGGGCAGCAGGACACAGTCCTCAACGTCACCGGCACCGCCGAGCTGATCGCCGCCGTCGAGAAATGCTGGGCTTCGCTGCACGGCGACCGCGCGACCGCCTACCGCGACGCCCGCGGCATCGATCACCAGACGGTACGGATGGCCGTCGTCGTGCAGCGCATGGTCACACCCGCCGTGGCGGGAGTGCTGTTCACAGCGAACCCGCTGACCGGGCGTCGCGACGAGATGGCCGTCGACGCCGCCCCCGGCCTCGGCACGACAGTGGTCGACGGCGCCACCGCCGTCGACCACTACTCCCTCGACGGCGTCACGCGCACCGAGGCCGGATGCCTGACGTCCGCGCAACTGGCAGGCCTGCGCGCCACCGGCGAGCGGTTGCAGGCCCACTTCGGCTGCCCGCAGGATGTCGAGTGGGCGATCGACGCTGACGACGTGCTGTGGCTCCTCCAGTCCCGGCCGATCACCAGCCTGTTCCCCGCACCGCCGGTCAGCGAGAAGCCCCTCCCCCGCGTCTACCTGGAGTTCGGGCACGTTCAGGGCATGCTGCAACCTGTCACCCCGATGGGCATGTCGACACTGCGGACGCAGATCGCCGCGATGCTCGCCGCGCTCGGGGTGCGGGTCGAGATCGTCGACATCGGCGGCCGCCTCTACGGCGACCTGACCGACCTCGCGCGCGACCGGTCGTCCCGCAAGCGACTGGTGAAGCTCCTGGCTGTCGACTTCGGGCCGCGCGCCCAGGCGGTGATGCAGCACGTGCTGGCCGATCCCCGGTTCGCCGCGACCAGCGGCGGCGTCCGGCGCGGTGGAGCGACCAGGGGCGCGTCGCTGCGGACGGCCCGCCGCGCGGTGGTGGGAATCCTGCGGGCGCTGGCCCGTCCCGAGGCCGCGCGGACCCGGATGTTCGAGGCGATCGAGCAGCTGAGGGTGAGCTCAGCCGCCCCCGCCGAGTTGCTCACCACCGCCGACCGGCTGCGCTTCGTGCAGGCGCAGGACGACGACACCGACGACAGCGCCGACGCGATCATGTGGCCGATCGTCGCCGGGATGCTCGCCGCCGCCCTGCCGACCGCCCTGCTCAAGGGCATCGCCGGCCCGGACGAGGTCCACACGGTGCTCGGCGGCATGCCGCACAACGTCACAATTGAGATGGACCTGGCCCTGTGGCGGCTCGCCCAGGGCGTGGGCGACCACCGCCAGCTTCTCCTCGACACCCCGCCGGCCGAGTTGGCCGCACGCCACCTGCGCGGGACGCTGCCCGACATCGGCATGACGGCTTTCCTGGACGCCTACGGGCACCGGGGCGTCGCCGAAGTCGACCTCGGGGTGCCGCGCTGGGCGGAGGACCCCACGCCGGTCTTCGCCGCGATCGCCAACTACCTACGGGTCACCGATCCGCAACAGGGTCCCGACCAGCGCTTCCAGCGGGCCGCCTCGGCTGCGGAGACAGCGTTGGAGGAACTGGTCACCCGGGCTCGCCGTCGGCGGCCGGTGCGGGGCAGGATCGCCGGTTTCCTGTTGCGCCGGGCGCGGTCGTTGGCCGGCCTGCGCGAGGCCGGCAAGTTCGCCGGGCTGTACCCGCTGCGCGAGACCCGTCGCCAACTGCTGCACATCGGCGCCGACCTGCACGGCCGCGGGTTGCTGGACCAGCCCGACGACATCATGTTCCTGACCCTCGACGAGGTGCACAGCTCCGTACACCAGGGTGTTGACCTGCGCGGCACCGTCACCGCCCGACGGACCGTGCACCGCCGGGAGCTGCGGCGTCGGACGGTGCCGGTGGCACTGCTCTCCGACGGCACGGATGTCGAGACCGTCCTGCCGGCGGCATCGACAGGCGACGGGACGCTCGCCGGAGTGGGTGCGTCGGCGGGCCGGGTGACCGGCCCCGCCCGCGTCGTGCACGACCCGGGCACCGCCCACATCGAGCCCGGCGAAGTCCTGGTCGCCGCTACCACGGACCCCGGCTGGACCCCGCTGTTCCTCACCGCGGCGGCGCTGGTCACCGAGACCGGCGCGATCATGGCGCACGGTCCGACGGTGGCCCGTGAGTACGGCATTCCCGCAGTCATCTGCGTGCCGGACGCCACCCGGACCATCACCACCGGGCAGCTCGTCACGGTGGACGGCGGCGCCGGAACCGTCACGCCGCACGGACCGGCAGCTCAAGATCAAGAAGGACGACCATGACCGACACGAAGACACCGACCAGGGCGCGGGTGGGCCCGCTGCTGGGTCGGGCGGCCGAGGCCGAGGCCGCGACGTGGCGCAGCCTGTACGTGTGGGCGCGGCGTCGTCCACTGCCGCTGGGGCCCGGCGACGAGCCGTTCGGCTATCTCGGCGTGGTCAAGCCGATCCTGGGCATCTTCATCGGCCTGTCGGTAGTGGAGATCCCGATCTTCGACGTGGTGGTCACCCACGTGGTGCCGTGGCGGCCCGCCCGCTGGATTGTGCTGGGCCTCGGCATCTGGGGTCTGCTCTGGATGATCGGCCTGTTCGCCAGCATGACGATCCACCCCCACGTCGTGGGCGACCGCGGCCTGCGGGTGCGGCTCAGCTGGGGCATCGACATCTGGATCCCGTGGACGGACGTCGAGGCGCTGCGCAAGCGCCACCGTTCGCTACCGTCGAGCAGATCGGTGCAGGTCGAGCAGGAGGGCGACCGGCGGGTGGTGTCCATCTCGGTCGGCAGCCAGACCAGCATCGACGTCCTGCTGCGCCGGCCGCTGACCTTCGACCTGCCCAAGACCGGGTCCACGCCGGTGAACGAGCTGCGACTGTACGCCGACGACCCGGACGGCCTGCTGCGCAGCGCGCGGGGCACCCCGGTCAGCCGGACCGTCAGCCGGTGACCGCCGCGCTGGCGGAGTCTCCGGGCCACCCACTGTGAAACGATCGAGGCCATGCCCAAGAAGGTCGATCACCAGGAGCGACGCACCCTCATCGCGGACGCGCTGATGCGGGTCGCCGCGGATCAGGGCCTGGAGGCCGTCAGCCTCCGACACGTGGCTGCCGAGGCCGGGGTGTCCGCCGGGATGGTCCAGCACTACTTCCGGACCAAGGACGAGATGATGGCGTTCGCGTTGAGCGTGGTACGTGAGCGCAGCCAGCTCCGGGTCACCGAGGCGGTGGCACGACTGGGCGAGACCCCGTCGCCTCGACTGCTGCTGCGCACGATGCTCGCCGCGCTGCTGCCGCTCGACGAGGGCACCCGCGACAACGGGCGGGTGGCGCTCGCGTTCCTGGCCTACACGGCGGTGCGACCGTCGGCCGCGCCCAGCCTGCACGAGGACACGGCACAGTTCACCGGGTTCATCGCCAGCGTCCTGCCCGACCGCCACGGCACCGCCGCCGCTTCCGGCCTGCTGGCCCTGATGGAGGGGCTCGGTGTCTACCTGCTGGGTGGGCAGTACACCGCCGAACAGGCGCTGGGCGCGCTGGACGCCCACCTCGACCTGCTCTTCGAAGACTGAGCGGTGCTGGTCGTAGCGCCCACTCAGCAGCGCGGCACGTTCGGGATGTACCCGTCGTGGCCGGTCAGCAGATAGGCGTCGGAGACGTAGCGGTTGGTGCCGATCCGGTTCCAGACGGCGGTCGTGCCGTACGGGCCGGTGACCGTGCTGCCGACGGCCTGGCAGTAGACGGCGACTGTGGCGCCGTCGGTGACCGAGCCGACGACCGGGTGGCTGACACCGGGGCCGGAACGCACGTTGAGGCTGGACGCGGAGGCGATCACAGTGCCGGAGCCGATGCCGGTGACCCCGTTCACCAGTTGCAGGTAGTAGGTCCAGTTCCAGTTCGGGCCCGGGTCGGTGTGGGTGGCGCCCGGCACCTCGTGGTGGGCGATGATGTGCGCCCGGTCCTTCGGGATGCCGTACTTGGTGGCGAGGCTGCGGGTGAGCGCGGCCGAGGCGCGGTACATCGCGTCGGTGAGCCAGGCGGGATTGTCGACGTACCCCTCGTGCTCGATGCCGATCGACTGGGTGTTGTAGGTCCAGTTGCCGGCGTGCCAGGCGATGTCCTTTTCCCGTACGGACTGCGTGACGGCCCCGTCGGAGGACCGGAGGGTGTAGTGCGCGCTGGCCTGGGCCGCCGGGTTCTGGAACCAGCTGACGGTGCCGGAGTACGAGCCCTGCGCGGTGTGGATGACGATGTGGGTCACCGGGTGGCTGCCCGGTCGGCTGGCCACCGTGTAGTTGCTCGTGCTGGCCGGCGCCCACGCGGCCGGCCCGTAGTCGGTGCTGAGGGTGCCGATCCCGCCGAGCACGGCGGCCCGCTCCAGGCCACCCCGCCGGGGCGCGACCGGACGCCCGGCCACCGCCTCGCCGCGCCCGGTGAACCCGACCCGCAGCAGGTCGTAGACGGTGTCGGCGTAGAGCCGCGCGACCGGCGCCTCGCTGCTTGCGCCGTACCGGGCGACCGGTCCGTACCAGACGTTCACGTCGTCGCGCGTCGCGGCGGTGAGACCCGCCTGATCGGCGTATGAGCGCAGCACGGCGGCGGCCCCGAGCACGTTCGCCGCGGGTTCGGTGCGCAGCGCGGCCGGACTGAGCCGGGTGAGCGCGGCAGCCTCGTCCAGGGTGCGCACGCCAGGGGTGCTCGCCAGGTGCATCAGCCCGTGGCCGCCGGCCGCGCTCGGTGTGCTGGCGTGCATGTCCAGCCGCGACTCGGCGTACCCCAGCGCCACCAGCAGGTCGCGCGGAACGTCGTACCGCGCGGCGGCGGTGTCGAACGCGACGGCCAGCGGGGCGGCCGGCGCTGGCGTACCGCCGGGGGCGGCGACAGCCGGTGAGGCGACCGCGACGACTCCGGTCAGGGCGGTGGTCAGGGCGAGCAGGAGCCGGCCTCCGTGGAAGGTGCGAACGGACATGAGCCCTCCTTGCGGTTACTGCGGGTTGGCGGCCGGTGGGCCGCCAACCCGCGGGGATGAACCTCGTCAGCACCAACCGTTGATCGGGCCGTTCACACCTGTCGACAGGTAGGCGTCGGACACCCAACTGCCGTCGCTCAACCGGTTCCAGAGCGCCGTCGTGCCGTACCGCCCGGTGTGGGAGGTGCCGTTGGCGGAACAGGAGATGGTGACCGTGGCGCCGTCGGCCACCGAGCCCAGCGAGCCGTAGCCGGTCCCCGGCCCGGCACGTCGGGTGAGCACCCCGCCGCCGTTCGCGTCGACCACCCCCTGGTTGAAGCCGAGCGCGCCGAAGTTGTACAGGCCGCCGCCGGCACCGGCCCAGGCTGACCCGTGCCGCGCCCCGCCCTGGTACGCGGCGGCGCCGTTGTTCAGCACCCACTTGCCGATGTCGTGGCCGGCGATCGGCACGTACGCGCTGTTCTGTCGGAGCCCGAAGTGGACGTGCCGGCCGTAGGCGGCCCCGCCGCAGGTGACGTCGGTGCCGGTGTTGCCCAGGACGGCACCCTGGCCGACGCTGGCGCCGTTGACGGAGATGCTGTTCCACAGGTGGTAGTAGTCGGTCGAGTAGCCCCGGTCGTGGATGACCCGGATCCACCCCTGGCACATCGTGTACGCCGCTCCGGCGCGGGCGGCGCGGACCACCTGGTCGCCGCCGGCCAGGTCGACCGAGCTGTACGGTGACTCGGTTCCGCCCCAGCCGTGCGGGCCGCTGGTGAGCGTCCAGGTCTGGCCGACACCGAACGGCAGTGCCATTCCGGTCCGGTAGTCGCCGCCCGCGTACATCGGGGTCGGGGTGGTGGTGAGAACGTTCCTCTCCTGCGCCGTCGTCAGGGGCGACGCGGCGGCCAGTTCGCCGAAGGCGGCCTCGCCGTCGAAGGCGATCCGCCACCCGGCGGGCTCGGACCGGGCAATGAAGATCGACCCGGTCGGGTGGGCGTCCTCCTGGCGGGGCGCGAGCGCGACAGCGGTGCCGAACGCCCACCTGCCGCTGGTGCGGCTGACGGTGACCCGGGTCTCCGGTCGCGCGGCGGTGGACACCTTCGCGCCGCCGAGCAGCTTGGCGGTCACCGCGTCGGTGAGCGCGGGGGTGGCCGCCGCGGCAGCGGCGCTGGGCGCCGCCCCGATCAGGCTCGTGACCATCAACAGGGCCGCGGCTGCGCCGCCGACCAGTCGCCGACCGTGTCTCATCGTGGCCTCACTTTCCATGGGGTCCAGGCCGGAGCGATGGAGCGCACGCGGCCGCTGAGGGGTGGGTGTGCTGGCGGGATTGAGCAGGGGCTACCGGCCAACAAAAGAGATGGGCGTAAATATTGAAGCTGATTGTTGTGTAGTAAACCATCAAAGTCAACGCACCCATCGAAGGTTTCCTACATCAACCCGCAGTGTCGCCGGCAGACCCTGCGCCTCGCCGCGACCGTGTGCCTGTGGTGGCTCTACTTCGTGCGATCGACACGGTTTTGCGGAAGTCGCGGTGTCCCACTACCGGGGACACCGCGACTTCACCGAACCCGAGTGGATCACGCCCGGCTCAGTGGGTCGGGGTGCCCCGTGCCTTCAGGCGGCGCAGCTCGTCGGCGGACATCAGCCAGGTGGAGTTCGTCGTCCCCAGGCCGAGGAGCACCTGGTCGAAGGAGTTGCCGTCGTTGTCGTCGGTGTAGCAACCGCTCACCTCACCCCAGGGCGACGCGGCGACCGCGAAGTGCTCCTGGCGACCGGTAGTGGTCTGGCTCAGCGCCTGAGCCGCCAGCCGGCCGGTGGACGTGCCGTCCGGGTTGAGGCCGCGCGCCCAGACGTCCGGGTTGGTGCCGGACACCGTCCAGCCGACCACGACGTTGTCCTGGTCGTCGATGCCGACAGCGGGAGCGACGGCACCGGTGCCGGTGGAGACCGGCACCTCAGCGTGCCGGGCCGTACCCGTCGCGGTGAACGATCGAGCCCAGACACCACGGGTGCCGAGATGGTCGGATTCCCACCCGACGGTGAAGTCACCGGCGAAGTTCGCCGCGACCGAGGCACGCTGCTGCTGCCCGCCGCTCTGGGCGTTGGCCGTCCGCCGCGACAGCGCCACGGCGCCGTTGGACCGGGCCAACCGGGTCAGCCCAATGTTGTACGAGCCGTTCGCGTCGGCGTCCTCGTCCCAGACCACCAGCGCCTCGCCGGAGGCGGACACCGCCACGTCGGGACGGTGGTGCGTGCCCGTCGTCTGTGAGGCGGTCACCTCGTACGCCTTGGTGGTGGCCGCGGTGAAGCCGGCGGCCTTGACGGTGGCCGGAGCGGTTCCCTGCACGTCCTCCCAGACCACGGTGAAGGCGACGGCGGCGGTGGTGGGCGAGCCGTCCGGGTCGACGCCGACCTTCGGCCAGATCTGCTGCCCGGCGTCGCTGGCGTTGGCCTGTCCCGAGCCGAGCACCGCGCCGGTGGGTGACACCACCCGGTACTGGATGTTGTAGACGCCGTTGCCGTCGCCGTCGGCGGCCCAGACCACCACGGCGTTGCCCCGGTCGTCGAGCCCCACGTCGGGGCTGAGGTGTCGCCAGGTGGCTCCGCTGGTCCCCCCGGTGGAGAGCTTCAGCTCGTACGCGGGGGTGCCGTCGCGGAACAGCCGCAGGTAGATCTCGCTGTGGGTGTCGTCCTCCGGGGCGGCGCTGTCCCGGTCGTCCTCCCAGACCACGGCGACGTGACCGATGCGGTTCATGGCGATGGAGGGCAGGTCCTGGTCGCCGGTGGCGACGCTGTTCGCGGTGGTCCAGGTGACCGCCTCGGCGGTCATCGCGGTCGGGCCGGGAACCACGTTCGGGACCAGCAGGGACGCGGTGAGCAGTGCGGTGATCACGGTCATGGTGGCTCTCTCCCTTACCCGGCCTGCAGGCCGGGCTGGCCGTCGAGGATGACGAACGAGCGCACTGAGGACGCCGCCGCGCCGTGCTCGGTCACGGTGTTCACCGCGCGGAAGTCCGCGCGGACCTGGCTGCGGCTGATCGTGGTACGGACGTAGCCGCGCCGGTCCGAGTAGAACTTCAGGTGCGGGTTGGCCGCCGCGTTCGGGACCGTGGTGCTGCCGCTGCCGTTGCCGGTGGAACTGATCGAGGTGCAGACCAGTTCGGTGCCGATGGTGGCCGAGGACGGGTTGGCGTAGTCGGCCTTGAGATCGTTGGCCCACGACCGGTGCACGTCGCCGGTGAGCACCAGCGGGTTGCGCACCCCACGCTGCTGCCAGCCGGTCTGGATGCGGCTGCGGGAGGCCCGGTAGCCGTCCCACGCGTCCATGCTCGCCGCCCCGTTCGCGTCGAGCTGCTGGGCGAAGAAGACCTGCTGGCCGAGGATGTCCCAGGTGCCGTAGCGCTGGGCCAACCCGTCGAGCAGCCACGCCTCCTGGCTGGCGCCGGTCAGCGACCGGGAGGCCAGGTCCGCGTCGGCGCAGACCTTCCAGCCGTCCCCGCACGCCTGGTCGTCGCGGAACTGGCGGGTGTCGAGCATGTGGAAGGTGGCGAGCTGCCCCCACCGGACCCGTCGGTACAGCGGGATGCCGTTGCCGTTGGCGGCGGACGCGGGTCGCAGGGGCATGTTCTCGTAGTAGGCCCGGTACGCGGCGGTGCGCCGGGCGGTCCACTGGGCTGCTGTCAGCGTCGGGCTGCTGTCGTTGCGGACCATGTTGGCGTAGTTGTTCTCCACCTCGTGGTCGTCCGGCACCACCAGCCAGGGTGCCGCCGCGTGGGCCGCCTGCAGGTCCGGGTCGGACTTGTACAGCGCGTACCGGCGGCGGTAGTCGGCCAGCGACACGATCTCGGCGCCGAGGTGCTGTCGCACAGTGGAGCTGCCGACGCCGCCCTCGTAGATGTAGTCACCGAGGTGCAGGATCAGGCCGGGGTTGTCCTCGGCCATCCGCCGGTACGCGGTGTAGTAGCCGGCCTCGTAGTGGGCGCAGGAGGCGAAGGCCATCACCAGGTCGCGGCCGAAGGCGCTGGGCGCCGGGGCGGTCCGGGTCCGCCCGACCGGCGAAATCTGACCCTGGGCCCGGAACCGGTAGTAGTAGTCGGAGTCGGCGGCGAGCCCGCCCGCGATGGCGTGCACGGAGTGCGCGTCGGCGTACCGGGCGACCACCGAGCCGGAGGCGACCAGCGAGGTGAACCGGTCGGTCGCGGACACCTGCCACTCCACCGTCACGTCGGCGTTGGCCATGCCGCCCTGCCCGTCGGCGTTGAGCGGGGACGGTGCCAGCCGGGTCCAGAGGACCACGCTGTCGGGGGCCGGATCACCGGACGCCACACCGAGCTTGAAGGGGTACGGCACCGCGGCGCGGGCACCCTGACGGGGTGTCACCGCGACTCCGGCGGTGACGAGTCCACTGAGGACGAATATGCGACGGCTCAGCCTTGTCATGGTCAACAGCCTCGGGAACGTCGATGAACGGCGATGGCTGCGGGGAGGAATCCGACATGACGGAATGCTGTCCGCGCCAAGGCGTTCAGGTGTCCGGACCGCCGGGGCCGGGGACGGACCTTCAGGTGAGCGGGGACGGCGACTCCGCGCCGGGGATCACCAACGTCGGTGTGCCGGCCCCGTCCGCCCTGACGCTCCAGACGTCGGGCTGGCCGTCGTCCCGGCGCAGCGTGTAGGCCAGCTCGCCGTTGTCCAGCCACGCGGCCTGGTCATCGACGCTGCGCACCTCGGCGGTCGCGGTGACCCGCATGCTCGACAGGTCCAGAACCGACAGCCGCCAGCCCTTCGCCGGGTCGGCGTCGACCGCCTCCTTGAACGCGAGCCGGGTGCCGTCCGGTGACAGCGACGGGCACTCGACGTTCTCCTTCAGCGTCTCGACAGTACGAGCCGCGAGGTCACCCCGGACGAGGTACCTCTCACCACCGGTCGCCATCGTCGCGTAGAAGCGGTTGTCGTCGGCGGTGAAGGTGACACCCCAGTAGTTGACGTCCGCGTTGCGGTAGCCCCGGCCGTCCCGGGTGATGGCGAACTCTTCGAGCGAGGCAACAGTGGTGCCGGTGCGGGTGTCGAGGATCCCGGTGCGGGTGGAGAAGCCACTGGCGGTGTACGAGTCGCCACCGACGAACGTCGTCCAGGAGACCATCCGGCCGGAGGCCGAGACCCGGGCCCGGTTCGGCAGCCCTGGCACACTGACCGCCCGGGTCTGGCGCAGCATCGCGTCGAGCACGACAACCTGGTACGACCACGCGGTCTCCGGCTTCAGGCACACGCCGGTGCCGGCCGCCGCGTACACCCGGAGGCATTCCAGGCCGGCGACGGTGCGCGGCCCGCCGGGGTCGGTCGCGGCGACGGTGGAGACGTGCCGGTCGGTGATCGCCAGCAGGCGCGGCCCGGACGTCAGGGTGACTGCCTGCTCGCCGCCGGCGGATGGCGGTGTCCCGGGAGCCTCCGCGGCGGTGGCGGCGTAGCCGGCCGCCACCGCCCCCAACAGCACTGTCGAGGCGACCACCACGCCGAGCTTCGCTCGGGTCGACATCGCTGTCATCGGGGCACCTTCCGGGTGGTGAGTCGGGATGGGGTGGCCAGCAGGAACAGCGTGCCGACGAGGGCGCCCGCGACGGCCACGGCCGCCACGCGGATCGCGGTCTGGGGCCCCCACGCCTGCCAGGCCAGACCGAACAGCACCGACGAGACGAGGTACGCGAGCGCCTGCCCGGTCTGCACCAACGCGATCCCGGTGGTCCGCAGGCGCGCCGGCAGCACCGGACCGGCGAGCGCGATGAGCACGCCGTCGGTGGCCGCGTAGAAGGCGCCGTACAGCGTCAGCGCCAGGGCGATCAGTGGCCAACCGTCGACCGGGCCGGCCAGCAGCAGGTACGCCAGGCTGGTTCCCACCGCGAGCAGCGGAAACCAGCGCAGGCCGAGGTCCATTCGGCGTTGCAGCAGCAGGTAGACGAAGCCGTCGCCGATGGTGGCGAGGCCGAGCAGCGCGGCGGCCAGCACCAACCGCCGGGCCCGTCCGCGGCGCAGCAGCCCGAGCGCCTCGCGGACGGAGACCTTCGGGTCGTTGCTCCCCTCCGCCGCCTCGCCGGGCGGCTGCTCCCGGACGAAGAGCACCAGCACCACGACGGCCAGGGCCGCGATGCAGAAACTGGTGACGAAGACCGCGTCGTACGACTGCCCGACGACCAGCAGGACCGCGAACGCGGCGAGCGGCCCGAGGAACGCGCCGACGCTGTCCATCGCCCGGTGCACTCCGAACGCCCGACCCAGCGCCTCGGGTGGCGTGGAGAGCGTGATCAGCGCGTCGCGCGGCGCGCTCCGCACCCCCTTGCCGAGCCGGTCGACGGCGATGACGGCACCGATCGCCGGGATCGACCGACCGGCGAGCAGCAGGCCGAGCTTCGCGACCGCCGAAAGCGCGTACCCGACGCCGGCGATCAGCTTGCGCCGCCGGAACCGGTCGGCGGCGAAACCGCCGACGACCCGAAGCAGCGCGGTGGCGCCGGTGTGGACGCCGTCCAGCACACCGAAGGCCACCGGGCTGAGGTGCAGGCCCAGCACCAGATAGAGCGGCAGGACCGCGGCCACCATCTCGGCCGACACGTCGGTGATCAGACTGACAGTGCCGAGCGCTACGACGTTGCCGCTGACCATCGCGAGCCGGCGGCGTCGAGGCCCCGATCCCGGTTGGTCGGCGACCGGTCGGGAGACGGTCGACAGGTACACGAGCATCTCCTCTGATCGGCAGTCGACGGGCTGCCATCGTCCGTACTCAGTGCAGGGCGCACAACGGACCGCGAGTGGCGTCCGGGCGTGGGACGGGTGAACGAGCTCCCAACAGTGAGGTGTTCGCCTGCCGGGACGTGGTGTTCATCCGGCCGTCGCCTCCCGGCTCATCGACCTTCCTACATTCCTTGCGCTCTTCCCACGAGGTAAGGAGTCCTGGATGGACATTCGATTCCCCCGTCCGTCGGTGACGCTGGGGGTGGTCACGGTGATCGTCGCCGCGACCGCCGCCGTCGTCGTGACAAGCGCCGGCGCGGCGTCGGCGGCCAGCGTGACCTTCACGCCCGTCGCCGACACCTACGTCCAGAGCGACGCGGCCACCACCAACTACGGCACGTCAACGCAGGTCGTCGTCGACAACTCGCCAGTGCGGCGCTCGTTCCTGCGCTTCACTGTGAGCGGTGTCAGCGGCACTGTGACCGGCGCCAAGCTGCGACTGCGCACGATCAGCGGCAACAGCGGCAGCGACGCCGGTGGCACGTTCCGCCGGATGTCCAACACGACCTGGTCGGAGACCGGCACCACCTGGAACAACCAGCCGACCATCGACGGGGCCACGCTCGGCACGATCGGCGCGGTCAGCGGCAACACCTGGTACGAGGTCGACGTCACGGCCGCGGTCACCGGCAACGGCACGTACAGCTTCGGTGCCACCTCGACCAGCGGCGACGGCGCCTACTACGACACCCGCGAGAGTGGCGCCGACGCTCCGCAACTGGTGGTCACCACCGGGAGCACCACGACACCCCCGTCGGGCGACCCGGTGTTCGTCGGCGCCGGCGACATCGCCGACTCGGGCTCCGGCGACAGCGCCACGGCGACTCTGCTCGACAGCATCCCGGGAACGGTCTTCACCACCGGCGACAACGTCTACGACAGCGGGACGGCGTCGCAGTTCAACAACTACTACGAGCCCACCTGGGGTCGGCACAAGTCCCGCACCCGCCCGTCGCCGGGCAACCACGACTACAACACGTCGGGCGCGACCGGCTACTACAACTACTTCGGTACGTCGGCCGGCCCGAGCGGTCGCGGCTACTACTCGTTCGACCTCGGCAACTGGCACGTCGTGTCGCTGAACTCGAACATCAGCATGTCGGCCGGCTCGACGCAGGAGCAGTGGCTGCGCGGGGACCTGGCCGCGAGCAGCAAGCCGTGCACCATCGCGTACTGGCACCACCCGCTGTTCACGTCCAGCTCCAACCATGCCCCGTCGACGTCGACGCGCCCGCTGTACCAGGCCCTCTACGACTACAACGCCGACGTCGTGGTCTGGGGGCACAACCACGTCTACGAGCGGTTCGCCCCGATGAACCCGGCCGGTGGCGCCGACACCAGCCGTGGTCTGCGCAGCTTCGTCGCCGGGATGGGCGGCGCCGGCCACTACGGCTTCGGCACCATCCAGCCCAACAGCGAGGCGCGCAACAGCTCGGCGTGGGGCCTACTGAAGTTCACGCTGCACTCCAACAGCTATGACTGGCAGTTCGTGCCGGTGGCCGGCCAGACCTACACCGACAGCGGCACCACCACCTGCCACTGACGGACGCGTGCCCCCTGTCCGCGAGGCGGGCAGGGGGCACGGTCGAACCGTCAGTCGTCAGCGGGCCGTGCCGGCGCGACGCTTGTTGTAGACGTCGAAGGCGACCGCGACGAGCAGGACGAGACCCTTCACCACCGACTGGGTCGACTGGTCGATGCCCATCAGCTGCATGCCGTTGCTCATCACCGCCATGATCAGACCGCCGACCATCGCGCCCACCACGGTGCCCACGCCACCGGTTACCGCCGCGCCGCCGATGAAGGCCGCGGCGATCGCGTCCAGCTCGAACATGTTGCCGGCGGCGGGCTGAGCGCCATTCGACCGCGACGAGTAGATGACGCCGGCCACCGCCGCCAGGAAGCCCATGTTGACGAACATCCAGAAGTTGACGGTGCGGACCTTCACCCCGGACAGCGCCGCCGCCGACAGGTTGCCGCCGATCGCGTAGACCTGGCGACCGAAGACGGTACGCCGGGTGAGCAGGCCGTAGACCAGCACCAGGACCGCCAGGATGATCAGCACGATCGGCAGCCCTCGGGCGTGCGCCAACTGCCAGGCGAAGTACATGAGGACCGCGCCGACCAGCACGACCCGGGCGACGAAGAGCGGGAACGACTCGACGGGCTGCTGGTAGCGGATCCGCGCCACGCGGGTACGGAAGCCGCTGACCGCGTAGCCGGCCACGGCGATGGCGCCGATCAGCAACGTGAAGGCGTCGAAGCCCTGCCCGCCGAGCAGGCCGTTGAGGAAGCCCGCCGCGACCTGCTGGTACTCGGACGGGAACGGCGACAGCGAGATGTTGTCGAGCACCCGCAGGGTCAGACCCCGGAACAGCAGCATGCCGGCCAGGGTCACGATGAAGGCCGGAATGCCGGCGTACGCCACCCAGAACCCGTGCCACGCGCCGACCGCTACGCCGACGACCAGCGCGGCCAGGACGCCGATCCACCAGGGGTGCCCCTGCTGGATCACCAGGACGGCGGAGACCGCTCCGGTGAGCGCGACGACCGATCCGACCGACAGGTCGATGTGCCCGCCGATGATCAGGATGACCATCCCGATCGCGAGGACCAGGATGTACGAGTACTGGAGGACGATGTTGGTGATGTTGCCGGGGCTCAGCAACACCCCGTCGGTCAGGACCGCGAAGAGCGCGACGATGACGACCAGGGCGACGTAGATCCCGCTCTGCCGCAGGTTGTTCAACACCAGCGCCCGCAGGTCGCTCGTCCCGCTGTGCAGGGCGGCGGTGGGCGGGCTGTCCGGGGGCGTGGGGCGCTCCGTCGAAGGGGTCTTGATGCTGGTCATCCGACGAGCTCCTTGTCCTTGGTCATCAGCTCCATGAGGCTCTCCTGAGTCGCCTCGGCCACCGGCATCTCGCCGGTGATCCGGCCGGCGGCGAGGGTGTAGATGCGGTCGCACATTCCGAGCAGCTCCGGCAGCTCGGAGGAGATGACGATCACCGCCTTACCGGCGGCCACCAGCCGGTTGATGATCGTGTAGATCTCGTACTTGGCGCCGACGTCGATCCCGCGGGTGGGCTCGTCGAGGATCAGCACGTCCGGGTCGGTGAACAGCCACTTCGACAGCACGACCTTCTGCTGGTTGCCGCCGGAGAGCTTGCCGACCACCGCCATGACGCTCGGCGTCCGGATGTTCATCTCCTTGCGGCTCGACTCGGCAACCTTGATCTCCTCGTTGCCGTTCACCCAGCCCAGGCGGGACAGCCGGTCCAACGCGGCGGCGGACACGTTGCGCCGCACGTCGTCGATGAGGTTGAGGCCGTAGCGCTTGCGGTCCTCGGTGACGTACGCGATGCCGTTGTCGATCGCCTCGGCGACGGTGCGTGCCTGCACCTCCCGCCCGTGGACGAAGAGTCGGCCCCGGATGTCGCGCCCGTAGGACCGACCGAAGACGCTCATGGCCAGCTCGGTCCGTCCGGCCCCCATCAGGCCGGCGATGCCGACGACCTCACCGGCGCGTACGGACAGGCCGACGCCCTCCACGACCATCCGGTCCTGGACCGGGTGCCGCACCGTCCAGTCCTCGATGCGCAGGACCTCGTCACCGGGGGACGACTCGCGGTCGGGGTAGAAGCTGTCCAGGTCGCGCCCGACCATGCCCCGGATGATCCGCTGCTGGGTCACCTCGTCGGACCTCATGTCGAGGGTCTCCACCGCGCGCCCGTCGCGGATGACTGTGGTCGAGTCGGCGATGGCGGTGATCTCGTTGAGCTTGTGCGAGATCATGATGCAGGTGATGCCCTGCTCCTTGAGTGCCCGCAACAGGTCGAGCAGGTGCGCCGAGTCGATGTCGTTGAGCGCGGCCGTCGGCTCGTCCAGGATGAGCAGGCGCACCTTCTTCGACAGCGCCTTGGCGATCTCCACGAGCTGCTGCTTGCCGACGCCGAGCTGGATGACCGGGGTGACCGGGTTCTCGTGCAGCCCGACGGACGCCAGCAGCTTCGCCGCTTCGGCGTTGGCGAAGTTCCAGTCGATGAGCCCGCTGCGGCCGCGCCGCTCGTTGCCGAGGAAGATGTTCTCCGCGATCGACAGGTACGGCACCAGGGCGAGCTCCTGGTGGATGATGACGATGCCGTTGGCCTCGCTGTCGCGGATGCCACGGAACTGCATCGGCTTGCCGTCGAAGAGGATTTCGCCGTCGTACGAGCCGGACGGGTAGACGCCGGACAGCACCTTCATCAGGGTGGACTTGCCGGCGCCGTTCTCACCACAGATGGCGTGGATCTCCCCGCGGCGCACTGCGAGGGTGACGTCCTCCAGCGCGGTCACGCCGGGGAAGGTCTTGGTGATGCGACGCATCTCGAGGATGGTGTCGTCCATTGTCACTGTCCTCCGTCAGGTCTGGACGTGGTACGCGCCCAGGCGTCGGGCCCGGCGGGTGACCGCCGGGCCCGACGAGTGGCTTACTTCTTGGCCTGACCGGCGGCGACCTCGTCCGCGGTCCAGTAGCCGGAGTCGATCAGCGTCGCCTTGATGTCGTCCTTGTAGACGGTCGCGATCGGCAGCAGGTACGCCGGGACGACCTTGACGCCGTTGTTGTACGTCTGGGTGTCGTTGGCCTGCGGCTGCTTCTTCTGCAGGAACGCCTCGGCAGCGTTCACGGCCTGCTCGGCCAGCAGCCGGGTGTCCTTGAAGACAGTGGAGCTCTGCACGCCGTCGTTGATCAGCTTGATCGAGGCGATCTCCGCGTCCTGGCCGGTCACCACCGGGAGCTTCTTCGCGCCCTTGCCGTAACCGGCGTTCTGCAGGGCGGTGATGATGCCGCGGGAGATGCCGTCGTACGGCGAGAGCACCCCGTCGACCTTCGAGCCGTCGTTGTAGCTGGAGGTGAGCAGGTTCTCCATCCGCTTCTGCGCGGTCTCCTGCTGCCACCGCAGGATGGCTACCTGCTCGGGGGTGGTCTGCTTGGACTTGACGACCAGCGTGCCGTTCTCGATGAACGGCTTCAGCGTGTCCATCGCGCCGCCGAAGAAGTACTGGGTGTTGTTGTCATCCAGCGACCCGGCGAAGAGCTCGACGTTCAGCGGCCCCTTGGCCGTGCCCTTCGAGCCGTCCTTGTTCAGCAGGCCGAGACCGACGAGCAGCGCGGTGCCCTGGGCGACGCCAACCTTGTAGTTGTCGAAGCTGACGTAGAAGTCGACGTCCTTGCTGCCACGGATCAGCCGGTCGTAGGAGATGACCGGGATCTTCGCGGCCGCGGCGGCCTGCAGCTGGCTGCTGAGCGCGGTGCCGTCGATCGCCGCGAGGACCAGAACATCGGCACCCTGGGTGATCATCTGGTCGACCTGCTGCGACTGCGTGGGGATGTCGTCGCCGGCGTACTGGAGGTCGACCTTGTAGCCCTTGGCCTCCAGCTTCGACTTCACCGCGTTGCCGTCGGCGATCCACCGCTCCGAGGTCTGCGTCGGCATCGAGACGCCGATGGTCAGATCGCTCGGCTTCTCGTCGCCGGACTTCTCACCGCTGCCCGCACCCCCGCCGCTGCACGCCGCCAAACTCAGCGCGAGTGCCGCGCCGCCGAGAGCAACCAGGAATTTCCTGCCCACGGGCTTCTCCTCTCTGGACTCCCCCGCCGACTGCCGGGGCCAAGTATCATCTTTCGGGTAGTGTTAGCGCTCACATAGATTGCGTCAACACCAGATCCGAAATACCGGTGTCACGGTCTCGTAACGGAGCATCCAGGCGAGCGTAGCCATGTGGCCGATCTGTCGGAAGGGTAGGACGCGGCGACTCAGCGTGGTCGTCCGCAGCACTCTACAGACCGATGCCCGCGAACGACGTCTGTCGTCCGCGGGCACCGGCACTACCGTCGGATCAGGCGGGTCGCCGCGACCTCGACGGTCGGCGACCCCGGTCGGCTACCGCTGCGACCACCGCTGGTTCGCCGCCGCCGTGCAGGTCCAGAGGATCACCGTGGTGCCGTTGGCAGTGGCGTTGTTGTTGACGTCCAGGCAGAGCCCCGACTGCGCGTTGCTGATCGTGCCGTTGGCGTTGACCGTCCATTGCTGGTTGGTCCCGCCGTTGCAGTCCCAGATCTGCACCTTGGAGCCGGCAGCGGCGTTCATCGGCGCGTCCAGGCACTTGCCCAGGGCCTGCAGGGTCTGACCGCTGCTGGTCCAGCGCTGGTTGGCGGCGCCGTTGCAGTCCCAGATGACCGGTTGCGTGCCGTTGGTCGTGTTGCTGTTCGGCACGTCGAGACAGCGGCCGGAGGCGGCGCTGGCGTACGCGCTCGACGTGCTCGGCGGCGGCGTCGTCGGAGGAGTCGTTCCACCACCGCTGACCCGGTACACCACGGTGCCGTGCGCGGGGACGCTGGCGCTGATGGTCCCGCTGCTGGTGCTGGTGCCACCGGTCCACGCCTCCACCAGGTTGAACGACGAGCCGGACTTGCCGATGGCCGCGGCCGTGGTCGAGATCGTCGTCGTCGAGCCGCCCTGGTTGAGGAGGGCGACGGCGACGTCACCGTTGGCGAGCCGCTTGGCCAGCACCCGACGCGTGCCGTCGAACGACACCTGCGTCCCCTGCAACCCGAGCGAGTCCTGGTTGATCGCGATCAGGTTGGCGTTCTTGAGGATGGTCTGCGTCGCGGTGTTCATGTTCCGTACGTCGTTGCCGGCGATCAGCGGAGACGCCATGATCGCCCACATCGCGAAGTGGCTGCGCATCTCCGTGTCGTTCATGCCGCCGCGGCCGACCTCCATCATGTCGGGGTCGTTGAACCCACCCGGCCTCGCGTAGGACGCCAGCGGAACTGTCACGTTGATGATGTTCTGGATGCCCATCGGGTACCCGTTGCTCTGGCCGGTGTCCCACGCGTTGGTGATGTCCTCGGTGGTTCGCCACATGTTCGCCACGTCGCCCCAGTTGCGCTGCGGGCCGGTCTTGGAGTGGATGCTGTTGGAGTTGATGCTGTAGACGATCGGCCGGCCGGTGGCGGCCAACGCGTCACGCATCTTGGCGAAGGTGGTCACCTGGTCGTTGATGCTGCCCTCCGGCGAGCACCAGTCGTACTTGAGGAAGTCGACACCCCAGGCCGCGAACTGGCGCGCGTCCTGCACCTCGTGGCCACGGCTGCCCGTCGCGCCGGGGTAGGCGCCGAAGTACTGGGCGCAGGTCTTGTCGACAGGCACCTGGTACAGGCCGAACTTCAGGTTCCGGGCGTGCAGGTAGTCGCCGAGCGCCTTCATGCCGCTGGGGAACCGGCCGGGGTCGCCCTGGATGTTGCCGGAGCTGTCCCGGTTGGGGTTGAACCAGCAGTCGTCGACCACCACGTAGTTGTAGCCCAGGTCCCGCATGCCGCTGCTGACGATCGCGTCCGCCGTCTGCCGGATCAGCCCTTCGTTGATGTTGCAGCCGAACGAGTTCCACGAATTCCAACCCATGGGGGGAGTGCGCGCCACGCCGTTGTCCAGTGCCTGCGCCGTCGGAGCGCGAAGGCCGACCAGGGCACCGGCGAGCAGAATTCCGGCCGCCAGTGCGCTCCCCCAGCGACGACCTCGGGTATTGCGGTTCATCGAGCCTCCTTGTCGGTGACGCCCGCCCGTGATTACGATCTCTGGTCGGTACGCCGATAGTTGGACGCCATTTTTGTTAGCGTTAACAGAGACGCCCATCATGTTACGGCGACATTTCACGAGGTTCAATACCTTCACCGCGCCGTATCGCTTGCCATCGATTGGTGACGCTCAGCAACCCATCGAGTCGCGTCTTATCGGGTGAGGAAGCCAAAAATTGGCGCGTGCTGGCGCTTACGCGCACGCGCGTGCACCGCTGGGCCGGGACGGCAGCGGGACCACTACCCGCACCATGCGGGGCGACCTACGGTTGGTCGACAGTCAGTGGCGAGGTGGGGCGACGCTCTCGCGGGCGACCAGAGCGGGTGCGATGGTCTGCCGCAGCGCCCCACCGGTGCCCGACTCGATCTGGGACAGCAGCATCTGCAGGCTCGCTCGCGCCACCGCGTCGAAGTCCGGTCGGACGGTGGTCAGCGGCGGAATGAAGTACGCCGCCTCCGGTACGTCGTCGAAGCCGACCACGCTGATCTCGTGCGGCACCCGTCGACCGAACTCGTGCAGCGCCCGCAGCACGCCCAGCGCGAGATGGTCGTTGGCGGTGAAGACCGCTGTGACCTCCGGCATCCGCGCCAACATCTGCCCGCACCGGTAACCCGACGCCGCGGACCAGTCCCCCGGCATCGGCGGCGGCGGATCCAGCCCGGCGGCCAGCAACGCCTGCCGCCATCCGTCGATCCGCCCCACGCTGTCGAACCAGTCGGTCGGGCCGGAGACGTGCCAGACGGTGCGGTGTCCGGCGTCGAGCAGATGTTGCGTCGCCGCCCGGGCGCCCGCCACCTGGTCGACAGTCACCAGCGGCACCGGCCGGCTCGGGTCACCGTCGACGGTGACCAGCGGGACATCCTTGGGAAGGCGCTCCAGCGCCTCACCGGCCGACTCGACCGGGGCGATGACCACGATGCCGGCGACCCGGTGCGACAGGTGCCGCTCGACGGCCGCCGAGATGGAGCGGTGGTCAAGGTTTCGCACGCTGCCGACGCTGACCGCGAAGCCCTCTTCGGCGGCGGTCTGCTCCAGGGCGGCCAGCAGCGATGCCGGACCGTAGAGCGTCGTGTTCTGCGCGACCACACCGATGACCTGTGATCGACCGGTCACCAGGGCGCGTGCCGCGCCGTTGGGGCGGTAGCCGAGTTCGGCGATCGCCGCGCGTACCCGAAGTCGGGTCTGCTCACGGACGTTGGGGTGCCCGTTGAGCACCCGCGACACCGTCTGATGGGAGACACCGGCGAGACGGGCAACGTCCGTCATCGCGGGACCGTGGACGGCCATTTCACTCCCCCCGCTACATCGCCGGCCCGCAGCCCGTCGACGTCGACTGGAGCGGCCCGGCCCGATCCCCCTCGCTCAGTCACCACGCCGGTGCTGAATCCCAGGTGACCAGCGCTGGATCGCCGACAGTCTACGCCAGCAACGACCCCGAACACGGCACGCCTGTGTGGGGACCGCTCGACGCGCCGCAGCCGTACGAGGCGGTACCCGTCGGAAGTCCCCAACCAACCCACCCGGGACACGGTCCTGGTGTGGTACGCCGGCCTGCCCTCGCTCCTTGACAGAGCGTGGAACAGGCCGGCGGGAAGCTGACGCGGTGGCGCGGACTTCACATGCCGCCAGGGCTGCGTCGCCAGCGCCACCGGTCAGAGCGATCGTCGTGTGACCGGCGTCACGGTGTGGTCAGGCTGAACTGCCGCACTGTGACGGCGCCACCGAGCGACTGCGTCGCGTGGTTGAAGATGGCGAACCGGTAGCCCATGAAGAACTGCCAGTTGTTCGCCAGCGTCAGGGCGTTGCCGAACGAGGTGAAGTTCACCCCGTCGGTGCTGTACGAGAAACGGGCCTGCCGACCGGATCCGGGTCTGATGTCAGCGTTGGCCCGCAACCAGATCCGGCCACCGGAGACGGCGGTGCTCGCCACCTCGCTGCCGGTGCTTGTGGTGTTCCAGCTGCCGTCCATCGTCAGCCCGTTCTGCATGACCAGCCGGGTGGACCCGTTGTCCCGTCGGACTCCGATCCAGGCCGACGAGTTACGCAGCACCGCCAGGCCGGTGCGATCACCATCGCGCATTGTGGAGTAGTCCAACTCGATCGTCGCGGTCGAGGTGGGGCCCTGGATGCGGTGGGTCAGCGTGTTGCGCGCCTTGTACAGGTCGCCGGTGACGGTGGCGGTCTGCAGGTTTAGCCCGTTGTTCACCGACCACTTACTGTTGTCCGGGTTGTGGTTCCACTCCCACTGCGGTCCGAGCGTGGTGCCGGCGAACGTGTCGGTGCCGGTGAGTGGCTTGACGGCGCGGGGCGGCGCGGGCAGGTTCGGCTTCGGGTACGAGCTGCCCCAGGTGCCGTTCACCGTCTGCAGCACGGGCCAGCCGTCGCCGGTCCAGGTGATCGGCGCCATGGCCGGCATCCGACCACCGGGGTACGCGTCGACGAAGGACATGTAGTACCAGTCGCCGTTCTGGGTCTGCACAAGCCCACCCTGGTGCGGCACACCGCCACCGGAGATCGGGCCGGGCAGGTTGAGCAGCACCTGCCGCTGCTCGTACGGGCCGAACGGGCCGTTCGTCGACTTGAGCACGTACTGGCCGTTGGCCGGGCGGGTGAGCCAGATGTAGTAGGCGCCGTTGCGCTTGTAGAAACGCGCGCCCTCCAGCGTCCCGATGCTCGACGGCGTCTGGTACACCTGCTGGGCGCGGACCTGGGACTTCCCGTCGGCGGACAGCTGCGCCACGCTGATCGTGCCGTTGCCGTACGCCACGTACATGGTGTCGTTGTCGTCGATCAGCATCCCGGCGTCGTAGTAGCAGTTGGGGATGGTGGTGTGCTTGCTCCAGGTGCCGTCGACGGCGGACGCCGTGTAGATGTGGGTCTGCGCGAAGTCGATGCACCCGGCCCAGTAGTAGGTCCGGTTGCTCGGCCGGTAGTTCAACGTCGACGCCCAGATGCCATCGACGTAGGCGTTACCACCGCTCATGTCGTACTTCGACCCGAAGTCGAGCTTGGGCACGGAGTGACCGGCGAACTCCCAGTTGACCAGGTCGTACGAGCGCAGGACCGGCGCGCCGGGCGAGTAGTGCATTGTGGACGCCGACATGTAGTAGGCGTTGTCCACCCGGATGATGTCGACGTCGGCAAAGTCCTGCCAGACCACGGGGTTCGAATACGTGCCGTTGGACGGGGGCGGCGTCGTGGGGTCGGTCCCGCCGTCGATGCGAGCGAGCTGCCACTGCTGGTTGGTGCCGTTCCAGTCGTCGTACTGCACGATGTTGCCACCGTCGGCGGTCGAGGCGCCCTGCACCTCCATCGCCTTGTTGCTGTTGCGGTTGATCAACCGGACGTAGCCGCCGTCCGAGTCGGCCAGCCGGAACTGCTGGTTGGTGCCGTTGTTGTCGCTCCACTGCACGACGCTGGCACCGTTGGCGGTCGAGCGGCCGGAGACGTCCAGCACCTTGCCCGACAACCTCGACTTGAGTCGGTAGTAGCCGCCTCCGGAGTCCACGAACTGCCACTGCTGCTGGTTACCGTTGTTGCGCGTCCACTGGGTGATCCGCGCACCGTCGTTCGTGGCCAGGTTGTACACGTCCACGGCCTTGCCACTGTTGCGGTTCACCAACACGTACCAGGCGTTGGTGTCGACGGTGGCCGCTGACGCGGGCGACGAGGCGACGGCCACAGCCGCGCCACCGACCACCAGCACCATCGCGGCGACGGCGAGTCTCGACAGCCACCCGCGCCGTCGTGGCGCACCCCGGGGAACCCGACCGATGGAAAGCATGATCCTCCTCTGCTGACGCGAACCGTGCGGTCTGGGTCGGCGTCCGCGGCACCGGGCGGGGCACCGAGCTGACCACGCCCGGCCATGTGATCGCTAACACCGATCGCCCGACCGTCGCGGCGACGAGGTGCCGAAACCGCGGGGTAGGACGCGCGCGCGGCCGGACCAGCCAACGACATCGACCATCTTGGTTATAGACTGTGAGCGATAACATGCTGTTAGTCAAGGCGTAACACAACCGCCTCGTGGCCCGGCTGGCGCACACGCGAACGGGTGGTCCACCCCCGCCCGCAGGCAGGGGTGGACCACCCGTTTCCGGACGATCCGACCGCGCGAATCAGAAGCCGCGGGCCAGCCGGTAGTAGGCCTGGTTCCAGCGCAGCTCGTCGGCGAAACGGCGGGGCTCCGTGGCGGCGTCGATGACGACGAGCTCGGTGCGGCTCATCTCCGCCAGGTCGTGCAGCTCCTCCACGCCCACCGCCTGTGACAGCACTGTGTGGTGCGGCGCGCCCGCGGTGATCCACGCCTCGGCCGAGACCGGCAGGTCGGGACGCGGACGCCAGACGGCACGGGCAACCGGCAACCGGCGCAGCGGCTGCGGCGGCGCCACCACGTCGATCTCGTTGGCCACCAGGCGGAACCGCTCCCCCATGTCGGACAACCCGAGCACCACGGCCGGCCCGGGTGCGGCGTCGAACACCAGCCGGACCGGGTCCTCACGGCCACCGATGCTCAGCGGATGGATCTCCACGTTGGGCACGTCGGAGGCGATCGTCGGGCAGACCTCCAGCATGTGGGCGCCGAGCACCAGCTCGTTGCCCGGGGTGAGGTCGTAGGTGTAGTCCTCCATGAACGACGTGCCGCCGCTCACGCCCACCGACATCGCCTTGAGGGTGCGAACCAGGACCGACGTCTTCCAGTCGCCCTCACCGCCGAAGCCGTAGCCGTCCGCCATCAACCGCTGCACGGCGATGCCCGGCAGCTGACGCAGCCCGCCGAGGTCCTCGAAGTTCGTCGTGAAGGCCCGGAACCCGCCCGCGTCCAGGAAGGCGCGCATGCCCAACTCGACACGCGCCGCGTACCGCAGCGAGTCGTGCTGCTCGCCGCCGGGCAGCAGCTCGCCGACGATGCGGTAGGTGTCCTCGTACTCCTTGACCAGGTCGTCCACCTGCGCGTCGGTGACCTCGCCGACCACCTCGACCAGGTCGTTGACGCCGTAGGTGTTGACCGAGACCCCGAACCGCAGCTCGGCCTCGACCTTGTCGCCCTCGGTGACCGCGACGTCGCGCATGTTGTCACCGAAGCGGGCCAGACGCAGCGACCGCATCGCCGACCAGCCCAACGCGGCGCGGGCCCAGGCCCCGATCCGAGTGGTCACCCGCGGGTCGCTGACGTGCCCGGCCACCGTCTTACGGGCCACACCGAGACGGGTCTGGATGTACCCGAACTCACGGTCGCCGTGGGCGGCCTGGTTCAGGTTCATGAAGTCCATGTCGATGTCGTTCCACGGCAGCAGAACGTTGGCCTGGGTGTGCAGGTGCAGCAGCGGTGTCTGCAACGCGTCCAGACCGGAGATCCACATCTTGGCCGGCGAGAACGTGTGCATCCAGGCGATGACCCCGACGGCACCCTGAGCGGCGGCGTCCCGGCAGACCTGCAGAATCTCACCGCTGTTGGTCAGGACGGGCTTCCAGACCACGCGGGCGGGAATCTGCGGCGAGTCGTCGAGCGCTGCCGCGATCTGGCGAGACTGCTCGGCCACCTGGCGGAGCGTCTCCTCGCCGTACATGCCTTGGCTGCCGGTGAGGAACCAGATCTCGGGTTCGGTGTGTGGTGCCATGGAGTTGCCTTCCGCGAGAGGGGCGGTCACTTGTAACGGATTCCGATGAGGCGTTGAAGGAGGATGAACGCGAAGAGCAGACCACCAATCACGATCTTGGTCCACCAGGAGTTGAGACTCCCGTCGAAGGTGATGAGGGTCTGGATCACGCCGAGGACCAGCACGCCCAGCACCGTGCCGAAGACGTAACCCGCGCCGCCGGTGAGCACCGTGCCACCGATGACGACGGCGGCAATGACGTCCAGCTCCATCCCCACGGCGATCAGCGGCGCGCCGGAGAGGGTGTAGAAGGACAGCAGGATCCCGCCGATGGCCGAGCACAGACCACTGATCGTGTAGACGGCGATCCGGGTCCGCCCCACCGGCAGGCCCATCAGCAGCGCCGACTGCGGGTTGCCGCCGATGGCGTACACGTTGCGTCCCAGCCGGGTGTAGGCCAGCGTGTACGCGGCGATGACGACCACCACGAAGGCGATCAGCACGCTGATCGACACGAAGTTGCCCCGGGGGTCCCCGATCCGCTCCTGCGACATCGAGGTCCAGAACCCGTCGGTGATCGGGATCGACGCGCCGGAGATGAAGGTGCACATGCCCCGGGCGAAGAACATCCCGGCGAGCGTGACGATGAACGGCTGGATCTCGAAGAAGTGGATGACGCAGCCCATCAACAGGCCGAGCGTCGGACCGATGAGCAGGGCGATGACCAGCACCAGCGCCGCCGGCATGCCGTCCTGCAGCAGCGCGGCCGACACCATCGCCGTCATGGCGACCACCGAACCGACCGACAGGTCGATGCCACCGGTGAGGATCACGAAGGTCATGCCCACCGCGACGACGAGCAGGAAGCCGTTGTCGATGAAGACGTTGAAGATGACCTGGACGTTGGAGAACGCCGTGTACTGCGAGACGCCGATGCCGTACATCACCAGCAGCAGGGCGAGCGTCGCCAGGACCGGTATCTGCTTCCTCGGCAGCCGGAACCGGGTACGACCGGCGGCGGTAAGCGTTCCAGTGGTCATGCCGGCACCTGCTCCTTCGGCTTGTCGGCGATGGTGGCGGGCGGCGGGACGTTGCGCCTACGCCGGCTGAACCGGGCCCGGAAGGCCGGCGCCTGGATGAGGCAGACGGCGATGACGACGACCGCCTTGAACAGCAGCGAGGTCTGCGGCGAGATGTCCATGGCGTACACCGTGGTGGTCAGGGTCTGGATGATCAGCGCGCCGATGATCGTGCCACTCAGGAAGAACCGGCCGCCCGCGAGGGACGTACCGCCGATGACGACAGCGAGGATCGCGTCCAACTCGACCCAGAGGCCGGCGGCGTTGCCGTCGGCGCTGGAGACGTTGGCAGTCATCATGAAACCGGCGACCGCGGCACAGGCGGCGCTGATCACGTACGCGAGGAAGATGACCCGACCGGACCGGATGCCGGCGAGCCGGCTGGCCATGGCGTTGCCACCCACCGACTCGATGATCATGCCGAGTGCGGTGCGACGGGTGAACGCGGCGACCAGCAGGGCCGCGGCGAGCGCGATGAAGATGGCCAGCGGCAGTGTCAACGCGTGGCCCAGGCCGATCGCCCGGTACGGCTCGGAGTTGATGGTGATGATCTGACCCTCGGTGATCAGCTGGGCGAGACCCCGGCCGGCGACCATCAGGATCAGGGTGGCGATGATCGGTTGGATCCCGATGACGGCCACCAGCACCCCGTTCCAGGCGCCGAGCACCAGCGAGACACCCATCGCCATCGCGAGGGCGGTCACCACCACGCCAAGGCTGTTCTGGTCGGGCTGCTTGCTGATGTACATGCAGGCGATCGCGCCGCTGATCGCGCAGAGCGAGCCCACCGACAGGTCGATGCCGCCGGTGGAGATGACCAGGGTCATGCCCAGCGCGACGAGGATCAGCGGTGCGCTCAGCCGCAGGATGTCGATCGGCGTGCCGTACAGGTGCCCGTCCTTGAGCTCGATGGACAGGAAGCCGGGCCGGTAGATCGTGTTGGCGGCGAGCATGACGAACAGCACGGCGGCGGGCCAGAACAGCCGGTGACCGATCATCGTCCGATAGCGGCTCATGGTGTCGTTCATCGGTCTGCCTCCTCCCGGTGGGATCCGCTGGCGATGGTCTGCATGATGCGGTCGGCGTCCAGGCTCTCGTCGTTGGCGAGCTGCGCGACCATCTGCCGGTCGCGCATGACTGCCACCTTGTGGCTGAGGCGCAGCACCTCCTCCAGCTCGGCGGAGATGAACAGCACCGCCATGCCCCCGTCGGACAGCTGCGTCACGAGCTTCTGGATCTCGGTCTTCGCCCCGATGTCGATGCCCCGGGTCGGCTCGTCGAGGATCAGCAGCCGCGGCTCGGTGATCAGCCACCGGGCCAGCAGCACCTTCTGCTGGTTACCGCCGGAGAGGTTGCGTACCGGCACCTCCGGGTCGGCGGGCCGGATGTTGAGGGCCTTGACGTACTTGTCGACCAGCTCGTCCTGGCGGCGACGCGGAATGGGCCGCAGCCAGCCGCGGGCCGCCTGCATGGCGAGGATCATGTTCTCGCGGACCGACAGGTCCGCGACGATCCCCTCGGCCCGGCGGTTCTCCGAACAGAAGCCCACGCCGTGGTCGATGGCCTGCGCGGGGGTGCGCAGGCTGCTCGCCGTGCCGTCGATCGCCACCTGACCGCCGTCGGTGCGGTCGGCACCGAACAACAACCGCGCGACCTCGGTACGCCCCGAGCCCAGCAGGCCGGCCAGGCCCACCACCTCGCCGGCGTGGATGGTGAGGCTGAACGGCTCGACAGCACCCGCCCGACCGAAGTTCGACACCGCCACCAGGGGGGTGCCCTCCTCCAGCGCGGCCAGGTCCCGCCGGGAGTGCTCCTCGATGCCCTCCAGGACGTCGAGCTCCTTGCCGATCATCTTCTCGACCAGGGAGAGCTGGGGCAGCTCGGTGGTGAGGTACTCGCCGACGAGCCCGCCGTTGCGCAGCACCGTGATCCGGTCGGAGATCTCGTAGACCTGGTCGAGGAAGTGGGTCACGAACAGGATCGCGATGCCCTCGTCGCGCAGTTGCCGCATGATGCGGAACAGCTGCGCCACCTCGCCGGCGTCGAGGCTGGACGTCGGTTCGTCCAGGATCAGCACCCGGGCCTTGATGTCGATGGCGCGGGCGATGGCGACCATCTGCTGGATCGCCAGCGAGTACGAGCCGAGTGGCGCGCTGACGTCGAGGTCGAGGTCGAGGCTGGCCAGCAGGGCTCGGGCGCGGCGGCGAACCTCACCCCAACGGACGGCGCCGAAGACCCGGGGCTCACGGCCGATGAAGATGTTCTCCGCCACCGAGAGGTTGGTGCAGAGGTTGACTTCCTGGTAAACGGTGCTCACACCGGCGGCGGTCGCCTGCATCGGCCCGGTGAACGACACGGGCTCGCCGTCGAGGGTGATCGCGCCCTGGTCGGTGTCGTAGACGCCGGTGAGCACCTTGATGAGGGTGGACTTGCCGGCCCCGTTCTCGCCCATCAGGGCGTGCACCTCGCCGGGGAAGAGCCGGAAGTTGACGTCGTGGAGTGCACGCACCCCGGGGAAGGACTTGCTGATCCCGGTCATCGTCAGGACCGGACGGCTATCCGTCATCCCATCAGACCTCTTCTGGGTTGTCGACACGGAAGGGCCGCTACGCTCCCGCCACGCCCGCCCGGTCGCCCCTGGGGGCGCTCAGGCGGGCGTGGTACGGAGGTCGTCGCGGGCCAAGCCCGGTCCGTTTCGGGTAGGGAAGCGACGCGGCGGGGCCGCCACGCGAACGCGGCGGCCCCGTCGTCGATCAGTACTTACGGTTGGGCAGAGCTTCCTTGGCCTGCTCGGACGTGAAGGTGGTCTCCTCGGTCTCGATCCGAGCAGGCACCTCCTGGCCGGCCTTGACCTTCTTGGCCAGGTCCATCAGCTGCGGGCCGAGCAGTGGGCTGCACTCCGCGATGAAGTTGAACTTCCCGTCGGCGAGAGCCTGCATGCCGTCCTTGACAGCGTCGATCGTGATGATGGTGATGTCCTTGCCGGGCACCTTGCCGGCGGCGGTGATCGCCTCGAGCGCGCCCAGACCCATGTCGTCGTTGTGCGCGAACAGCACGTCGATCTTCGGGTTGGCCTTGAGGAACTGCTCCATGACCTGCTTGCCACCGGCCCGGGTGAAGTCGCCCGTCTGGGAGGCGATGACCTTCAGGTTCGGGTTGGCGGCGATCGCCTCGGCGAAGCCCTTCTTACGGTCGTTCGCGGGTGCCGCGCCCGTGCTGCCCTGCAGCTCGACGATGTTCACCGGACCCGAGGCGGTCTTCTTCTGCTCGACCAGCCACTCACCGGCGAGCCGGCCCTCCTTGACGAAGTCCGAGCCGAGGAAGGTCTTGTACAGCGACTTGTCGGCCGAGTCCACCGAGCGGTCGGTCAGGATGACCGGGATGCCGGCGTCCTTGGCCTCCTTGAGCACGGTGTCCCACCCGGACTCCACCACCGGCGAGAAGGCGATCACGTCGACCTTCTGCTGGATGTAGTTGCGGATCGCCTTGATCTGGTTTTCCTGCTTCTGCTGCGCGTCGTCGAACTTCAGCTCGATTCCGGCTGCCGTGGCGGCCTCCTTGATCGAGATGGTGTTCGCGGTACGCCACCCGCTCTCCGCACCGACCTGGGAGAAGCCCATCGTGATCTTGCCGTCGTCCTTGGTGCCGCCGCCGCCGGTGTCGCTATTGCCGCAGGCCGCCACGCCGCCGACCAGCAGCACGCTGGCGAGGACCGCGGCAGCGCGCCACGGAGCGGACTGCGTTCGCATCTTTCCCATCGAATCTCCTTGGCTGGATGTGGTGGGTAACCGCGCCAACCGCCGAGGTGCGAAAGAGCGGCGTACGCGGGTGGTGCGTGCTGGTGCGTCGTGGTGCAGACCGACGGGTCCCGGGTTATCGGTGCAGGGTCAGGAGCCCGTCGGTGCGACTGGTTGCTGGCCGTAGACGTTCTGGTAGCGGTCGTAGAGCGAGTCGATGTCGGCCTGCGCCATCGGAACCGGCTGCCCGAGGGTGTGGGCCAGGTGCGCGGTACGGGCCACGTCCTCGCACATGACCGCCGCCTTGACCGCTGCGCGGGCGTCGCGGCCGATGGTGAACACGCCGTGGTTGCGCATCAGCACCGCTGGCGAGCGGTGCCCGGAGAGCGTGGCGACGATGCCCTTGCCGATGTCGTCACCACCGATCAGCGCGAACGGCCCGATCGGGATCTCCCCACCGAACTCGTCGGCCTGGGCGGTGAGGTGGCAGGGGATCGACTCCCCACACGCGGCCCAGGCGGTCGCGTACGAGCTGTGCGTGTGCACTACCCCACCGACCTCGGGCATGGCCCGGTAGACGTAGGCGTGGGCGGCGGTGTCGCTGGACGGGGCGAAGTCGCCCTCGACGAGAACACCGTCGAGGTCGCACACCACCATGGTGGCCGCGGTGAGGTCGTCGTAGCTCACCCCACTCGGCTTGATCACCATCAGGTCCTGGCCGGGGACCCGCGCGGAGACGTTGCCGGACGTCCAGGCGACCAGGTTGTACCGGGTCAGCTCGGCGTGCTGGCGGGCGACGGTCTCGCGCAGCTCGGCGATCTGTCGGGTCACCTCGGCGTTCACGCCACCACCTCCAGCGGGGCCTCGTGCGGGGTCGCGGCGGTCTCGACCGCCGCGTTGCGGATCGCCCGCAGCCGGAGCATGACGTCGTTGCCGCCACGTCCGAAGTGGTCGTGCAGCGCCCGGTACTCGGCGTAGAGGGCGTCGTAGGCGCTGGCCCGCTCGGGGTCCGGACGGTAGACGGCCTCGTGCACCCGACCCATGGCCTGCGACGCCTCGTGGATCGAGGGGAACTCACCGGCGGCGACGGCGGCGTGGATCGCCGAGCCGAGCGCCGGCCCCTGCGCCGAGGCGATGATGTTCAGCGGTCGCCTGGTCACGTCGGCGTAGATCTGCATCAGCAGCGCGTTGTTGGTCAGACCACCGGCGATCACCAGGTCGTTCACCGGAACTCCGGCGTCGACGAACGCCTCGATGATCATCCGGGTGCCGTACGCGGTGGACTCCAGCAGGGCCCGGTAGATGTCCGCTGGCCGGGTGGCCAGGGTCATGCCGACGATCATCCCGCTGAGGTCGTGGTTGACAAGCAGGGAACGGTTGCCGTTCCACCAGTCCAAGGCGATCAGGCCGTGCGCACCGACGGGCTGACTCGCGGCCAGCTCGGTGAGGCGCTCGTGCGAGTCGACGCCGGCCGGGGCGGCGTGTTCGACGAACCAGCCGAAGATGTCGCCGACACCGCTCTGCCCAGCCTCGTAACCCCACGCGCCGGGGCTGATGCCGCCATCCACCACACCGCACATGCCGGCCACCTCGGCGACCTCCGCGCCGTTGACGACGTGGCAGGTCGAGGTGCCCATGATGGCGACCAGCCGACCGGGCTGCACCGCCTGCGCGGACGCCGCGGTGACGTGCGCGTCGACGTTGCCGACGGCCACCGCGATCCCCTCCGGCAGGCCGGTCCAGGCGGCGGCCTGGGCGGTGAGCGCACCGGCCCTGGCCCCGAGGGGCAGCAACGGGCCGTCCAGCTTGGCCACGAAGTCGCCGAAGTTGGGGTTGAGCGCGGTCAGGAAGCCCTTGGAGGGGTACTGACCGTCCTGCAGGATGCCCTTGTAGCCGGCCGTGCAGACGTTGCGGGTCTCGGTGCCGCAGAGCTGCCAGACGATCCAGTCGGCCGCCTCGATGAAGCGCTCGGCCCGGTCGTAGACCTCCGGGTCCTCCTCCAGGATCTGCAGGCCCTTGGCGTACTGCCACTCGGCGGAGATCTTGCCGCCGTACCGGCCGATCCACGGCTCGGCCCGCTCATGGGCGAGCGCGTTGATCCGGTCGGCGTGCGGCTGCGCGGCGTGATGCTTCCACAGCTTGACCCAGGCGTGCGGTCGGTCGCGCAGCTCGGGGGTCTCGCACAGCGGGGTGCCATCGGCGAGCGTCGGCAGCACGGTGCAGGCGGTGAAGTCGATGCCTATGCCGACCACCGCCGCCGGGTCCACCCCCGCGGCGGACACCGCCGCCGGGACGGCGTAGCGCAGAACGTCGCGGTAGTCCTGCGGGTTCTGCAGGGCCCAGTCCGGGGGCAGCGTTCGACCTCCCGGAAGCGCCGTGCTGATAACGCCATCGCCGTACTCGTGCACCGCGGTCCCCAACTCGGCACCATCGCCGACACGGACCACCAGAGCTCGCCCGGACAGGGTGCCGTAATCGACACCGACGACGTAGCGGTCGTCAGCTCCGTCCACACGGTTCATGTTCACCTCCACCGTTAACGGGGATAGTGTTAACGCTCACATCCAGGCTCGTCAAGACATCTACCCGCAACAGCTCCGTAACGGAACGCGAAAGGCGCACGGACTCGGGAGGGTAGGTAGCGAACCGGTGCAAACCTCAACATTCGGCCCTCAACTGCCGTAACCATCCGACGAATGGGGCCTGAGTCGGGTACGAGTGCCACCCGGAGACCCGTCGACCGGCGGGTGCAACAGGTCCAGTGCGCCGCACATTGCGACAACGCCGTCCGATAGCGACCACTTCTCCCCCGGCGATGATGGCAGCGATAACATTCCCGTGCCGTCGCGGTCGCGTGCTCGAATCGGCCAGGCAGCCATCGACGACCATGCGCGCTCCTGACTGAGCGCGCCGGAGGGGCGACACACCCGGCGTGAAGCCGGGCGGCAGCCCTGTGTTATCGATAACATTCAACGTCTTGGTGTGCCCGCACCGCCCGGTCGACCCGTGCGCCCAACGGGGCGTCGCGCGGCCCCCGAAGGCAAGATCTACTAGTGCGCGCCGGAGTCGCGGGGTCCGCGGCGGAGTGATCGGCCGACTTCACGAAATCCGAGTCGACCACGCGCCCGCGCCACCGACCCCGCCGCCCCACCACGCGCCCGCGCCACCAACTCCGCCGCCCCACCACGCGCCCGCGCCACCGACCTGCCACCCGATCACACGCTCTCACCGCCGGTCGCACGACGCCACGAGCCGGCGGCCCGACCCCTGTGGGCCGAGCCGCCGGCTCTCCGTTGCGGTGCTGACGAGACGCGCCGGTCGGATCAGGCCGTCCGGTTGCGGTTGTACAGGGCCTTGGCCCACAGGAAGCAGCCCACCGTGATGACGGCGCACCAGACGACCGTGATGATCCCGTTGGCGCCGATCCCGGTACCCAGGAGCAGGCCGCGAAGGGTCTCCATGACGGGCGTGAAGGGCTGGTAGTCGGCGAACACCCGTACGGCGGTCGGCATGGAGTCGGTGGGGACGAACCCGCTGCCGAGGAACGGCAGGAGGATCAGCGGCATGGGCAGGTTGCTGGCCGTCTCGACACTGTCACTGACCAGACCGAGGGCGACGGACAGCCAGGTCAGCGCAAAGGTGATCATGGCGAGGACGCCGATCGCGGCGAGCCATTCGACAGGGTTGGCAGTGGGCCGGAACCCCACCAGCAGCGCCACGACGGTGACGGCCGCGAGGCTGAGCATGGTCTGGACCAGGCTGCCCAGCACGTGACCGGTCAGGACCGACGGTCGAAAGATCGACATCGTGCGGAACCGGGCGATGATCCCCTCGGTCATGTCCATCGCGACCGAGATGGCGGTGCCCTGCGCGGCGCTGACCACTGTGATGAGCAGGATGCCGGGGGTGACGTAGTTGGCGTACTGGGAACGGTCGCCGGACGGGCCGAGGCCGGCGCCGAGCGTGCCGCCGAAGACGTAGACGAAGAGCAGCAGGATGATGATCGGGATGCCGATGAGCAGGAACGTCATCGACGGGTACCGCCGCATGTGCAGCAGGTTGCGCCGCAGCATGGTGCTCGAGTCGCGGACGGCGAGGGAGAGGGTGCTCATCGCGCGGGAGCCCTTTCGTGGTCGGGTCGGCTGGCCCGGGTGTCGGGCTGACCGGTGAGGGTGAGGAAGACGTCGTCGAGGTCGGGGGTGTGCACGGAGAGGCCCGCCACGCTGATCGAGGCGCGGTCGAGCTGGTCGAGCAGGGATCGCAGCGACCCGACCCCGCCGTCATTCGGCACCTGGAGGGTGAGCGCCGCGTCGTCCCGGGTGGCGGCCTCGAACGTCCGGGCCGCCGAGTCGAGACCCTCCTGGTCGGCGAACTGCAGGACGACGTGGCCGCCCGGGATGAGCCGCTTGAGTTCGCGCGGCGTGCCCTCGGCGATCAACCGGCCGTGGTCGAGGAACGCCACCCGGTCGGCGAGCTGGTCGGCCTCCTCCAGGTACTGCGTGGTGAGCAGGATGGTCACGCCCTCGGCGGCGAGCGCGCGGATGATGTGCCACATTGCCCGGCGGCTGCGCGGGTCGAGGCCGGTGGTCGGCTCGTCGAGGAAGATGACGCGGGGTTCGCCGACCAGGGTCATCGCGAGGTCGAGCCGACGACGCATACCGCCGGAGTACGTGGACACCGGCTTGCCCGCCGCGTCGGTCAGGTCGAACTGGTCGAGCAGGTCGGCGATCCGCCGCCGACCGGCGGCCCTCTCCAGGTGACACAGGTCGGCCATCAGGGTCAGGTTCTCCCGACCGGTGAGCAGGCTGTCGACGGCGGAGAACTGACCGGTGACGCCGATCAGCGCGCGTACCGCGTCGGGTTCCCGGGTCAGGTCGTGGCCGAAGACGCGGGCGTCACCGCCGTCGGCGTCGATCAGGGTGGAGAGGATCTGCACTGTGGTGGTCTTGCCGGCGCCGTTCGGACCGAGCAACGCGAAGATGGTGCCCTCGGTGATCATCAGGTCGATGCCGTCCAGCACGACCTTGTCGCCGTAGGACTTGCGCAGGTCGGTGGCGACGATCGCGGGGTTCATGGAGCTGGTCATGGTCTCCTCCTCTGTGGTCGGCGGGGCGGTGGGTCAGGCGCGGCGGATCATGATGTCGCCGTAGGAGGTGTTCGCCCGGACCTCGACCGTCTCGTCGGTCTGCGCCGGGCTGTCGGTCGACTCCAGCGCGTTGTGCACGCGGCCGTGCTTGGAACTGACGTCGAGCCAGGCGGCGGTCCCGCGACGGATGCCGACCTCGATCGCGCCGTAGGAGGTCTGTGCGTCGACAGCGCCGCGGGTGACCTCACCCAGCCGAAGGTTGCCGTAGGCGGTGCGCGCCGTCACCGAAGCCTGCGAGGCGTCCACCGTGATGTCGCCGTAGGCAGTGTTGATCCGGACGTCGCCGCCGCTGCGGCCGATCCAGCAGTCGCCGGACGAGTTCTTGATCTCGGCGGTGCCGTCGACCGCGCCGATGCGCACCTTGCCGGACGAGGCCTTCACCCGGGCGGAGCCCAGTACACGCTCGACAGCAACCTCGCCGTGGCTGCTGTCGATCTCCAACGGCCCGGTCTCGTCGAGTCGGATGCCGCTGCCGGTCTTGATCCGACACTCGCCGAGCCGACCCTCGCAGCGGAACGCCGCCCACGCCGCCTCGGCGTACACCCGTGACCCGGTCGGCACCTCGATCTGGACGTCGACCGACGGCCCGGGGCCGAACGCGTAGCGGCGCCAGCTCTTCGGCACCCGGATCACCAGTCGTCCGGCGGCGAACTCGACTGTGCTCTGTTCGGCGGCGCTCACGTCGGCCTTGCTCGACGGGTCGCGGGGCCGCACCGTCACCACGGTGTCGGTGCGGTCGCTCGCGGCGATCCAGGCATCGCCGATAGGCAGCTCGATCTGGACGGAAATCGGTTCTGGCGTCTCGAAAACAGGCATGGTGGTCTCCCGAAAGGTGGTCGGCGGAGGTCGCCGCTGGTCAGCGGCGTGGTGGTGGAAGGGGTACGGGGAGTTAGCGGGCCCAGCCGGTGAAGTGCTGGCCGGAGATCGGCTCCACCCGGCGGGATGGACGGCGCTGCGTGTCGCCCGTCCCGATGGCACCGGCGACGGCGCGCACGAGCCAGGCGTTGACCGACAGCCCGGCGCGGCCGGCGGCGTCCTCGACGCTGGCCTTCAGGTGGTCGGGGAGCCGCAGGTTGATCCGCGAGGTGCCGCCGTCGTCACCGTCGGGCGCGGTCACCGGCACCGACAGCGGTGGCGGGCCACTGGGCTCACTCGCCACCTCGACCGGCGGGCTGGCCGGCGTCACCACGAAGTCGGGCTCGCGCCCGCGCAACCGGACGTGCACCGAACCCGGCGCGAGGTCACGGGTGATCTCGTCGGCCGCGTCGGAGAGCGCTTCGAGCAGGGTGAGACGGGTGGCCGCCTCCAACTGCGCGAAAAGTCGCTCGGCCAGCGCCCGGGCCTCCGGGTCCACGCCCTCAGCGGCCACGGCGAACTCGTCACGCAGGTTCTCGACGTATGACCTCAGTTCCATGGCATCATGATGGCACCACTTTGGCTCACAATGCAACAGACGTGGCTCAGGAAGATGCCGCTACCTGGCTCCGCCGGGGTCAGCCGACTCTGAGAGGTCGCCGAAGAGCCTCCGGACCAGATGATTCGCGTCCTCCTGGCTCAGCCCGGTGGCGACCAGGAGGTCACTGACTGTCGTCCGGACCTGTGCCACCACCACCGCGCCGGAGAAGCCGACGCCGTCCCGATAGGCGTGCCCAGCCGTCCGGACCGCCCGCAGCGCCTGCTCGCGGGCCCGGTTCGGCTCGGCGCCGGCGGCGAACTGCCGCTTGAGCAGGCGGACCGCCTCGGCGAGATCGGCCACCGCCGTCGGCAACGACTCCGGCACCGGCTCGCCGTCCTCGATGAGCGACACCGACCGTCGGATCAGGGTGCCGCTGTTGCGCACCGCCCGGTCGATCGGCTCCGCCGCCTGCGCGTAGCGGCCCACCGGCCCACGCCGTTGATGCCAGTACACGGGTGACAGGGTGCTCGCCTCCCGGGCGCCCTGGGTTGCCTCGACGAACGCCTTCAACCGGCCCGCGCTCTGCCGCAGCTCACCCCGGGCGGTACGGGCCCGAGCGGCATCCCGCTCGGTCAGCGCCTCGGCGGTGGCGTCGAGCTGGGTCGCGAGGAGATCCAACGCCGGCCGCGCGGCCCGGTTGAGCACCCGCAGCGGGTTCAACGGCAGCAACACGGCGGTGACCAGCAGCGCCACCCCTCCCCCGATGAGCGCGTCCACGAACCGGGGGATCTCCAGGTCCCGGACGGTCGGGCTGAGCGTGGCGATGAGCACCGCCGTCGCCCCCGCCTGGATGACCACCGCCGCGCTACCCGCGAGGAAGAGCGCGACGACGATGGCCAGCACGACGATCAGGGCGAGTTGCCACCACCCGGTGCCGATCACCAGGAGGAGCAGGTCGCCGATCAGCACTCCGACGGTGACACCGATGATCAGCTCGACGGTGCGACGCAACCGCTGGCCGACTGACGCGGCGAGCGTCGAGACGGCGGAGATCGGCGCGAAGACCGGCTGCGACACATGCAGCAGCGAATGCGCCACCAGCCAGGACAACGCCGCGGCCAGGCCGGCCTGTAGGGCGAGGCCGCCGATGGTTCGGACCCGACGGACCCGGTCGCGCAACGCGACCACCAGGCGGTCCCCCCACCGGGCGACGGTCGACGGGCCCGCGTCCGCTCCGCGCCGACCGGCAGCGACCATGGCGGCACCTACCCCGCCACGACCGGATCAATCATCGCCGGCACGCCCGGCCGCCCTCAGCGCGAGGCGAGCGCCTTCTCGGCGTACGCCCAGAGCCGGTCCGCCGCAGCCGGGTCCAGCGCGTGGGCGGCGACTCCGCCGGTGGCGTCGGGGCCACCGGGGATGACCTCGGCCTCCTGGTTGTCGTCGAAGTACCGGCCGCCGACGCCGTCGAGCAGGGGTGAGCCGGCGAGCAGCACTGTGGTCGACGCGCCCTGGTCGGGCTTCTTGTAGTACTCCGCCTCGATGAGGTTGCCCGCTTCGTCCATCGCGCCCATCGCGCGCATCGTGTCGTCGTCGATGTGGCGCTGGAGGTTGGTGAAGATGTACCCGGGGTTGAGGGCGTTCGCGGTGATCCCGTCCCTCTCCCACTGGCGGGTGATGCCGACCGCGAGCAGGACCTCCGCGGTCTTCGACTGGCCGTAGGCCGACCACGGGTCGTAGGGGCGCCGCTCGAACTGCGGGTCGTCGAAGTCGAACGGCGCGGCAAGGTGTGCCCCGGAGCTGACCATCACGACCCGGGCCGCGTGGGCGGCCCGCAGGTTGTCGTGCAGTCCCCGGACCAGCGCGAAGTGGCCGAGGTGGTTCGTCGCGAGCTGGAGTTCCCAGCCCACGGCGGTCAGTTGGCGGGTCGGGATCGCCATGATTCCGGCGTTGGCCACCAGCACGTCGAGCGGGCCCTGCCAGGCCGCGACGAAGGCGTCGACCGACGCCAGGTCGGAAAGATCGAGGGCGGACGACCGGACCGTGCCAGGTCTGGCACCGGTGGCGAACTCCTCGGCGAGCCGGTCGGCCGCCCGCGGATTCCGGGTCGCGATGGTGACCTCGGCGCCGGCCCCGGCCAGCGCGCGCACCGTCTCCACACCGATGCCGGAGGCACCCCCGGTGACGATCATCCGGCGTCCGGTGAGGTCGACACCGTCGAGGACCTCGGCGGCGGTGGTGCGGGCGTTGAACGGGGTGGTGAGGCGTGCGCTCGCTGTCATGAAACCCAGGCTACGAACGCTCGGACCGGACTGCCTATAGTCTGGGGTCCTTCATACTTTCGTGAGCGTCCAGAAAAGGTGGGGATGGATCCGCTGGAGGATGTGCTGGCCCTGCTCGGCGCGACGAGCCACGTCTCCGCCGGCCTGGTCGGGGGCGGACGCTGGGCCGTGGGTTTCGACCCTCCCGCCGGGGCCAAGTTCAACGCCGTCCGGCGGGGCCGATGCTCGCTACGGGTCGACGGCCACGCCGAGCCGATCAACCTCGGTACGGGCGACTGCTTCCTGCTGACCCGACCGGCGGCCTACACCCTCTTCAGCGACCCCGATGTGCCGGTCCAGCCCGCGTACCCGATCTTCGCCGCCGCCACCGACGGTGTGGCGCACGTCGGCGACGGTGACGACGTGTTCCTCATCGGCGGTGCCTTCACCCTGGGCGGACGGGCGCGCAGCCTCCTGCTGGACAACCTCCCGCCGGTCATCCACGTCCCCGCCGACACCCCGGAGGCCGGTACCGTCCGGTGGGCCCTCGGCGAGATCGACGAGGAACTGCGGTCCACGCGACTCGGCTCCCACCTCGTCGCCGAGCACCTGGCGCTGGTCCTGCTGATCCGAGTCCTGCGGCTGCACCTGGCCCGCGACGAACAGCCCACCACCGGGTGGCTGGCCGGCCTCACCGACCCGGTTGTCGCCCCCGCGCTACGCGCGATGCACGCGCGACCCGCGCACGCGTGGACGGTGGACGAGGTCGCCCGCGCGGCCACCGTCTCCCGGTCGACGCTGGCGGCCCGATTCAAGAGGGTCGTCGGGGTGGGCCCACTGGAGTACCTGACCGGGTGGCGGATCGAACTCGCGGCCGACCGCATCCGGCACAGCTCCGACACTGTCGCCACCATCGCCCAGGCCGTCGGGTACGGCTCGGAGAGCGCGCTCAGCGTGGCCTTCAAGCGCACCACCGGCCTCTCGCCACGCGCCTACCGCAGCGAGCTGGCGAAGGCGGGCCGGAACGACGTACCCGAACCGACAGTGCCCGCCGGTCGAGCACGGCTTGGGCGGTAGCGCCCCTGCCGGCCGAGATTGAGGGCAGCCGGATCGGGTAGACCCGGCTCTGCAGCCCCGAGCGTGACGTCGGGCCGGGTCGCGGGACGAGGGCTGCGAGACGCCTCGGGGGGACGTCGGATGGATCAGCGCGGTTGAGCGGGCCGGACGACTCCGGCAACGTCGTGGAGCTGCGGGTGCACGGGGTCTCCGGCGCGAGCGCCGCACAGGTGCTGGACCTGCAACAGATCGGGCAGGTCGCCGGTGACCGCAGTGGCGGGTTCTACCGGCCGCGCCCCCCGTACTCGGACAGCACCGGCGCGAACGGTGTGACGCTTGAGGCGTACCGCTGGGGTGATCTGCCCTCCGGAACCGTGGCCCGCACCCTGGCGGTGGTGTTCCTGCTCCCCTTCATGCTGGTCAACGTCGCGATCTGGATGCGCCCGGCGAACCCCGGGTCGGAGGCGGCGGTCAAGTCCCTGTGCCGGGTGCTGGCGCTCACGCTCACCGTGCTCTACGTGCTCGCCGTCGCCGGTGTCGCCCTGGATCTCGTCGGTTGGCAGTGCCTGGCCTCGCCGGACTGCCACGCCGGACGCAGTTGGTTGTCCTGGCTGAGTGGGCGGCCGGTCGGCCTGCGGTTGGCGGTGCTCGCGCTGGTCCCGGTCGCCGCGATCGGCCTGATCTGGCGGGTCAGCTGCCGTCCGGGGCGGACCTTCGAGGCGTTTCGCGCACCCGACCAGGGCAGCGCCGCGCCCCGGCTCGGCACCGTCGGCCAGTGGGACGCCGAGCCGCTGGTGGGGCGGTTACGCGCCATCCACGTCGCCGCGGCGTTCGCGACGCTGGACCTCGTCCTGCTCCTGGCCCAGGGCGCGAACGACGCGTCAGCGGCCACGATCGCGCTGACGGCGATCACGGGGGTGATCCTGACCGGCTGCGTGGGGCTGCTCTGCACACCACCGCTGATGGACCGGTCCCCCGGCGACCGGCGGCTCGACCGGATCACCGGCACCCTCCGGAACGCTGCCATCATCCTGACCGTGGTCGTCGTGGCACACGTGCCGACCAGTTCACGGCCGTGGTCGCAGCAGCACGGGCTTCCCGGCTACGACCGGACCCTGACCGGTCTGTTCGCGGCTCAGACGACACTGTTGGCCGCCCTGGGCGTGGTGCTGCTCTGGCACCGACGCCGGGAACGCGGCGCCACCCCGCTGTTCGGGCTGGGCGCTCTCGTTGTCGTCGCCACCGGGATCAGCATTGCGGTGGCGTACTCCGCCGAGCTGGTCTACCGGGTGGCGGACTTCCTGGATCGCGACGTGCCGACCGAGGAGGGCATCGCCACCGGACCACCTGCGGCCTACACCTGGGCGATCCACGGCTTCTTCCGCGCATTGTTGGGCACCGCGATCGTCGCCGGCCTCGTCATCCTGCTCTCCCGCCGGAGTCGACGCCGGGCCGCGGCGGCGATCGTCGCGCGCGACTTCCCGAACCCGCCGGCCGGGGCAGGACCCCGACTGGGGCAGGTCCGAGACGCGATAGCCCGGGCTCGCTTCACCGAGAAGCTGATGCCGCTGGCAGTGGTCTACAGCTGCCTCGCCGGACTCGGCACGGCCACCACCACGATCGGCCTGCTCGCGCACCTCCCGGGCGACCTCATCGAGCCGAACATCGGGTTGCCGGCGGCGGCGGTCACGTTCACCATCGCGTTCGGTAGCTGGGTGATCGCGGCGATCATCCTCGGTCTGATCATCGGTGGAATCTTCGCGTACCGGACCGAGCCGTACCGCCGACACGTCGGCGTCCTCTGGGACCTCGGCACCTTCTGGCCCCGGGCCGCCCACCCGTTCGCGCCGCCCTGCTACTCGGAACGGGCCGTGCCGGAACTGGCCCGCCGAATCACCTATCTCGTCGAGCGCGGCGACGCGGTGCTGCTCACCGGGCACAGCCACGGCTCGGTTCTGCTCGCCGCCACGGTGCTCCAACTGCCACCGCAGGTCGGCGCCCGGGTCGCCCTGCTCACCCACGGATCCCCGCTGCGCCGCCTCTACGCACGGCTCTTCCCCGCGTACGTCGACGACGCGGCACTGCACGAGATCGGCCGGCGGGTGGGTTGGCGCTGGGTGAACCTGTGGCGCGACACCGACCCCATCGGTGGCTGGATCTTCTCGCCGCATTCCGCACCCGCGCCGGCCACCACCGGCGACCCGGCCGCCGCTGTGGATCGTCGACAGCGTGACCCCTGTGACGTGGTGGCACCCCCAGGGGACAGCGTCGCCCCACCCATCCACGGGCACTGGCCGGGCGAGTCCGACGAGCCGTTCACCGAGGCGGTAGAGGAGTTGGTGCGGCGCCTCGGTGGGCGGGCCGGTCCGCCCGGGACGCCGGGGTAGCGGGCCGGCTCAGTGCCCCCGGCCCGCCCGGGTACGCCAGTCGTCCAGGGCGGTGCCGGCGAGGCGGGCACCGTCGGCCGGGACGAGCGAGCGTTCGCCCAGCTTGGCGCCGAAGTACCGGGCGTCGGGGTCGGCCACCACCGACCGACGGTCCTGTGTGTCGGCGAGGAGGGATCGACCCAGTTCGTCGAGGCGGAACTGCTCCGGGCCGGCGACCTCGACCACTGAGTTCGTCGGCGCGCCGAGCGCGACCTCGCAGACCGTGGCCGCGACGTCGTCAGCGGCCATCGGCTGGATGAGCACCGGCGCGAGGTGCACGCTGTCGCCGTCCGTGGCGGTGTCGATGATGCCCTGAAGGAACTCGAAGAACTGGGTGGCGTGCACCACCGAGTACGGAAGTCCGGACGCGACGATGAGCTTCTCCTGGGCGACCTTCGCGCGCATGTACCCGCTGTCCGGGATCCGGTCGCACCCCACGATGGAGAGCGCCACGTAGTGGTTCACCCCGGCGTCCGACGCGGCGGCGAGGAGCGTCCGGGTCGAGGTCTCGAAGAACTCCAGTACGGCGGTGTCCTCGAACGACGGCGAGTTCGACACGTCGACGACGACCTCGGCGTCGGTGAGCGCATCGGCAACTCCCTCGCCGGTCAGGGTGTTCACGCCGGTCTTCGGCGATGCCGGCACCGCCTCGTGGCCCTGGGCGGCGAGGCGGTCCACGAGCTTGGAACCGATGAGGCCGCTGCCCCCGATGACGACGATCTTCATGGTCGCACCACGTCCTGTCTGCACTGGGTTGAATCGTGCTGCCAACCAGTAAGACGGAAAGCGTGCACAGATGCAGGACAATCGCCGGAGAACAGTTCGACGGAGATGAGGAGGTCGACGTGGCAACTGTGTCCCACCCGGTGTTCGCCCGGGTCTACGAGCGGCTCAGCGTCGCCATGGACCGTGCCGGCACGGCGGCGTTCCGGCGGGACCTGGTCGCCGGCCTGTCCGGCCGGGTGATCGAGATCGGCGCGGGCAACGGGCGGATGTTCGCCCACTACCCGCCGGGGGTGACCCAGGTCCTCGCGGTCGAGCCGGAGCGGCGTCTGCGTGCCGCTGCCGAGCGCGCCGCGTCGACCGCGCCGGTCCCGGTCACTGTCGTCGACGGTCTGGCCGAGGCGCTGCCTGTCGGGGACGGCGAGTTCGACGCGGCGGTGGTCGCGTTGGTGTTGTGCACAGTGCCCGATCAGGCGAGCGCGTTGGCCGAGATCAGCCGGGTGCTGCGCCCCACAGGCCAGGTGCGGTTCTTCGAGCACGTGGCCGCCGAGGAGGCCACCGGTCTGCACCGCGCCCAACGACTCCTCGACGCCACGCTGTGGCCGAAGCTGTTCGCCGGCTGCCACACCAACCGCGACACCGTCGCCGCCATCGGCGCGGCCGGCTTCGAGGTGGAGCAGCTGCGCAGGTTCCGTTTCCCGGCCACCAGTAACAGCCCCTCCTCCCCCTGCGTCCTCGGCCGCGCGATCAGGCCGGTCCCGGCCATCCGTCGGTAGGCCGAGGTTCGCTCGACCGCCTGGGCGCACCCGCCCGCCTGTCACGGAAGCGGCGAACACGAACGCGAGGGTCGGTCCAATTCAGATAGATGCCCGCCGGCTATTGTCCCGTTTTGCTCTCATTTGAACACCTGACGTGATGTGGTAATCAGCGCGCTTCTCGGCGCGCCATACGGCCGTATCACGCAGGACGCCACTCGCTGGACGTCTCCTGCGAGTAGTACCCACGGAGGGTGTTCTGTGACAGCTAAACCCAAACACTGGCTACGGCGGCGGGTGGTCCTGCCGTCGCTCGCGGCTGGCGCAGCCGCCACAGTGGCAGCCAGCCTGCTGCTCTTCAGCTCGACCGCCGCCAACGCGCAGGAAGCACCGGTCAACCTGGGAACCGCGGCCGACTTCTCCGTCCTGGCCGGAGCGGAGCCGACCAACACCGGCCCCAGCTTCCTGGCCCAGAGCCTCGGGCGGTTCCCCGGAAGCACCGCGTCCGGCTTCGGTACGGCGACCATCGGCGGCGAGGTACACCTCGGCGACGCGGTCGCGCTCCAGGCCCAGAGCGACCTGACCATCGCCTTCAACGACGCCGCCGGCCGGACCCCGTTCACCAACCTCCCGGCGGAGCTGGGTGGCAACACGCTCAACGAAGGGGTCTACCGGATCGGGGCCGCCCAACTGACCGGACCGTTGACGCTCAACGGCCAGGGTGACCCGTCGGCCGTGTTCATCTTCCAGGTCGACTCCTCGCTGACAACGGCGTCGAACAGCAGCGTGGTCCTGATCAATGGGGCTTCGGCCTGCAACGTGTTCTGGAAGATCGGCAGTTCGGCGACGATCGGCACCGGCACCACCTTCGTGGGCACCATCATGGCTCAGGCCGCGATCACGATGGCCACGGGCGCGACCCTGCAGGGCCGCGCGCTGGCGCGCACCGCCGCCGTCACCCTCGACACCAACGTCATCACCGCGCCGATCTGCGCCGGGCCGACGGGCCCGCCCGGACCGACCGGCCCGCCCGGGCCCACCGGTCCGCCCGGCCCGTCCGGTAGCCCCGGCGCACCCGGCAGTCCAGGAGCACCCGGCAGCCCCGGCGCACCCGGTAGCCCCGGCGCACCCGGCAGTCCAGGAGCGCCCGGCAGCCCCGGCGCACCCGGTAGTCCAGGAGCGCCCGGTAGCCCGGGAGCGCCTGGCGCACCAGGTAGCCCGGGAGCACCCGGCAGCCCCGGAGCACCCGGCAGCCCCGGAGCACCTGGTCCGTCCGGGCCCCCCGGAGCACCTGGAGCACCAGGCAGCCCTGGCGCACCCGGTCAACCTGGTGGCGGCGGCAAGCAACCCATCCTGCCTGTCACCGGCAGCGGTGCGGTCCCGGCCCTGACCGGCGTCGGGAGTGTGATGGTCGTGCTGGGCGCGTTCGCGTTCTTCCTGGCCCGGCGTCGACGCCTGGAGTCCTGATCGGTGGCCCGGCCGGTGTGATCCCGGCCGGGCCACGTCACGTCGTGGGGGCGCGGCCCCCCCCCCCGGGGGGGCCGGGGCCGGGCCGGCGGCCCCCGCCCCGGGGGTGGGGCTGGGCTCAGCCGGGCTGGCAGGTACGGCACCAGTAGAGGTTGCGGCCGGCCAGCTCACCGCGGCTGACCTCGGTGCCGCAGA